>JAFTWC010000078.1 GCA_017465475.1 Lachnospiraceae bacterium | reverse complement strand
ATTCTGTTTATGAATCACAGGATATTGCGGACAATATTTCTGCAGTTCATCATAGTACAACGGCATCATTGCCGGTTCAAAAAGTAAATATATCCCTGTATTCTTTCCGGAACCGAATACCTGGTAATGATGAATTACATTTGGAAAAACTACAGCAAAATCTCCGGTCTCCATGTGATACAGTTCCTGCCCCACTCCCAGTTCCACCGTTCCGGAAGTAATATATACCATTTCCACTGCCTCATGTAAGTGTGGAGGAACATGTACCGAGGTCTTACACTCTACAGAAATACCGTTATTTTTATTTTCATAGGTTAATAGCACCGAATCATCTCCTCTATTTCTGATTACGCTACATATCAACGAATCACATCGTAATTTTTCCTATTTCATTTGATTACAAAATACTGAGGAATCGTCCAAAAGCCTCTCTTCCCTCTTCTGTACATTGATATACACCTGCGCATTCCAACACTTGTACAAACCGCTTGGCTACTTCCTTCCGCAAAATCTCCGTAACATTGTCCGCTGTAACGGTATACTGCCCATACCACTCATCTACCCAGTCCGCATGCTTTTTCACTTCCTCGATTGTGCGAATATCTTTTCCTTCCACAATCGCATCTGCCAGAATCCCCAGTTCCTTTTTTAATCTGGCCGGCAACACAGCCAGACCCATTACCTCTATCAAACCGATATTTTCTTTTTTGATATGATGTAACCTCTCCTCCGGATGATATACACCCCATGGTTTTTCTTCTGTGGTTATGTTATTCCGAAGCACCAGATCCATTTCAAACAAATCTCCGTTTTTTCTTGCAATCGGCGTTATGGTATTATGGAGTCCTTCTTTTGTCTCACAAAAGATAAAAGCTGCTTCATCCGTGTAGGAACGCCATGCTTCCAGAATATGGTTCGATGCACTTACCAGGCGTTCCGCACTGCTGCTTTGTAACCGGATAACCGACATCGGCCATTTTACAATTCCTGCCGTCACGTCTGCATAACCCGTTAACGTGAACATGGATTCATACGGTGCCTTTGCCATTGCAAAGGTATATGCACCTCCCTGAAAATGGTCATGGCTTAAAATAGAGCCTCCCACAATCGGCAAATCGGCGTTGGACCCTATCGTATAGTGTGGAAACTGCTTTACAAAATCCAACAGCTTTACAAAGACTTCCCGGTTGATTTTCATCGGAACATGTTCCTCATGAAATACAATGCAGTGCTCATTATAATACACATACGGCGAATATTGTAAATAGTATTGTTGTCCTGCCAATGTTACCGGAATCACACGATGATTCTGTCTTGCGGGATGCGAAAGGTGCCCGGCATATCCTTCATTTTCCTTACATAACAAACAGCTTGGATAGCCTGTCTGCTTCGCCTTTCCAGCCTTTGCTATCTCCCTCGGATCCTTCTCCGGTTTTGATAAGTTTATCGTAATATCAATCGGCCCGTATTCGGTCTCTGTCTGCCACTTCTCATCCTTCTTGATCCGGTCTCTTCTGATATAATTCGTGGCATTACTGAAGTCATAAAAGTATTCGGTCGCTTTCTCCGGGCTGATTTTATAGCGTACTTCAAACTTTTTCCGAACAACAGATGGCGGAGGAGTCAAAAGTCCCATGATCTTTGTATCGAATAAATCCCGTTCGGTCACGGTATCCTCTGATATCAGACCGTTTTCTAACGCATACTCCGTCATGTCATTCAAGATTTGAGATACTTCTCTGGGTTGTACTTCCGTACTTTCATAGTCCATGACTTCAAACAGTTCCAACAGCCGGTTTGTAACATATATTTTATCTTCCTTTGTCACAAGTCCCGTTTCCGTTCCGTAACAAATCAGTTCCGATATCAGATGTTGAATCATCTTGCTCCTCCTTACTTTTTATACCCTTCCGGGTGCGTCCGATGCCAATTCCACGCAGTAGATATAATCGTCTTCAAATCATCATATTTCGGCTTCCAGCCAAGAATCTCTTTTGCCTTTTCACTGGATGCAATCAATGTGGACGGGTCTCCTGCCCTACGCGGCTCCTCTTTTAACGGGATCGGATGACCGGTTACACTTCTTGCAGTTTCCACAACCTCCTTCACCGTAAATCCGACACCGTTTCCAAGATTGAAAATATCGCTTTTCCCACCCTCTGCCAAATACTGCATCGCCAGAATATGTGCCTGTGCCAAATCATTCACATGAATATAATCGCGAACACAGGTGCCGTCCTTGGTATCATAATCCGTACCAAATACAGAAATTGCTTCCCTTTTTCCGTTCGGCACCTGTAAAACCAACGGTATCAGATGGGTTTCCGGATTATGGGCTTCTCCGATTTGTCCGTTCGGATGCGCTCCGCAAGCATTAAAATAGCGTAGCGAAACATAGCGTAACGGATGTGCCTGCGCTGTCCAACGGAACATTTTTTCCATTGCCAGCTTGGTCTCACCGTAGCAATTTGTCGGTTCCGTGCGGTCAGACTCCGCAATCGGAATGCGTTCCGGTTCTCCGTAGGTCGCTGCCGTAGAAGAAAAGACAATCTTGTCTACACCGTGTGCCACCATACTTTCCAATAAGGTTTCTGTTCCGCATAAATTGTTATTGTAATATTTGAGCGGGTTTGTCATGCTTTCTCCCACCTGGGAGCTAGCCGCAAAATGAATCACACCGTCAATCTTTTCTTTTGAAAAAAGTGTATCTAAAAAGAAACGGTCCCTGATATCTCCTTCATAGAAAGTTGCCTTTGGATGCACCGCTTCCCTAAAGCCGGTTAACAAATTATCCGCCACAACCACATCATGTCCGGCATCAATCAGTTCATAAACCGTGTGAGAACCGATATAACCGGCTCCGCCTAATACTAAGATCTTCATCTTTGCCTACCTCCTATATTACCTTGATTCCACCGTGTTTCCGAATTCGCAAGTCACTGCAGGCACCGTCTCCGAATACCGTATCCATTCCTCTCTTGTATTCCGGTACATACTCTTTTTTAACAAAGGCCTGTATGGTTCCTGCGAAGCCTCCTCCGTGTACCCGGCTTACTCCGGCATCTTCCAACAGCATTTCACTTATCATCAACGCAACCGATACATTTTGGTTCTTTAAATCTTTGCCGGAATAAACATTTTGCAAATACTTATACGAAGAATCTCCGGAAGCCTTTACCAACACCAAAAACTGTTTGATATTTCCTTTTTTTAGAGCGTCTACTTCCTTCTGTACCCTTTCGTTCTCGATAATAAAATGAAGGGCTCTCAAAACACATCGATCTCCCAGTGATTTCCTAAGGGCATGTATCTCCGCCAAGACTTCTTTTACGGTTATCTCACGTAATACATCCTTCCCAAAGTACCGTGCGACACGCTTCATTTCCTCCGGAACTGCTGCGTATTCATCCGTTAAATCCGCATGGGATCCTTTCGTGTCCGTAATACACAAGCTGTACCCGAATGCATCCATATCCGCTGCAACCTTTTCCACCTTTGGATTTGCCGGATCCTTGAAGTCAATATATACCAGATTTCCGACAGAGCATGCCATCTGATCCATCAATCCGCACGGCTTTCCGAAATACACATTTTCCGCAAACTGTCCAATCATAGCAATTTCCACCGGTGAAACCTTCATGTCATTATAAAGGCCGGATAAAACAGTTCCGATTAGGGTTTCAAACGCAGCGGAAGAGGAAAGTCCCGCTCCGATTAACACATCACTGGTGATGTAAGCACAAAACCCGCCTATTTGATATCCATTCTCTGCAAATCCTTCCACAACCCCCTTTATCAATGCGGTTGTTGTTCCTTTTTCCTTTAACTTTACAGAAACATCCTCCAACGAGATAACAATCTCTTGCCCGTCATCCGATATTACCCTTATGGTGTTATCTCCTGTTGCACGAACAACTCCCAGGGTATCCAGATTGACCGATGCCGCCAATACTTCCCCATGCTGATGGTCCGTATGGTTCCCTCCGATTTCACTTCTTCCCGGTGCACTGAATATCGCTACCTCACCGCATCCGTAATACTTCTCAAACTTCCGGATTGTTTTTATGTAGCGTTCTCTCTGGTATTCCACCTTTGATTCATCCACATAAATATCCAGTAAAGTACGGTCCATTTCTCCGCTTTGTATTTTTTCAATTAACGGTTCCGTATGCATAATCTAATGTCTCCTTTCCGAGAATCCGTTGAGCTCTTTTCCATACACTTCTTTTTAGCATATAGAGAAGGTGTATTGAATATCCTGTTCTGCGCTAATATGGCAGTCCTCTTCCACATCGCTTCCCCAGCTATCGATTCCTCCGACACCTCTTACCGCTCCGTATACACACAGAACCGTTCTTCTTGCCGGCGGCAGTTCTTCCTGATGGGTTGCATTTTCAATCTCGGCAGCGGTATACGGCAGACAGGAAAATGCAAACTCTTTGTCTGTCATTTCAAACCGCAGCATCTGTGCCGTATTCTCTTTTCTGCTGTTGTCAAGACTGGTATGTCTCACAATTTCAACCCATTCCGTATCCATTCTCAACCCGCAATCCTGCGGAACCAGATACGGTGTTAAATTCAGGTTATCAATCTCATACACGCCCTTTACCGCCCCTGCTTTCCGGTCCGGATAGGTTTCTCCCGACAATCCCTTATATACATACTTATCCGCAAGGGTAGGCATTACAAAACGCAAACCGAAAACCGGAAGCTGTGGCAGGCCTTTTACCCCGGAATAATGAACATTCACTGAAATTCTTCCTGTTTCATCTACACGATAAGTCACCTTTATCGTGGTAGAAGGCCTCGTAACAGTCTGATAGGTAAAGACAACCCTTACCTCCTTTGCGTACACATCGGAACCGTAGCGATTGTTCTCCGGAGCACACGGTTTCCCCTGAGAAACTCCGTCTACCATAACCTCTGTGTCGATACAATCGATAAACATATCCGCCGCAAGCCAGCTTCCACTTTTAATATGGAATTTACTTCCTCTATCATTGTCCGTTAATGCTCGCCAGAACGTCGGCTTCGGACAACGGTATAACCATTCATATCCGTTTTTTACAATGGATTCCAGTCCTCCCTGTGCATAAGAGAAAATATAGTCAAATCCTTCACCATGAACTCCCAGAGTAAAATCTCCGTACACAACTCTTAACGGCATCTTATTTGTATAATCCATAATAGTACCTCACTTCCTGCATCGCCGGCTTCTCCTTACGGTCCGCAAATACAATTCCGTTTCCCGAAAACTCATAATCGGAAGGTCTGTCATCGAAATCTCCTCCGTAGCGGAGTACCTCCTTTCCGGTTACTTCGTCCCTTACAAATAGCGCCTGATCGATGAAATCCCAGATAAAACCACCTTGGTACATTTCATATTTGTCGATAAGCTTCATATAGGAGCCTAAGCCTCCCATGGAGTTACCCATATCATGCATGAACTCACAAAGGATATATGGCTTCTTCGGATGATTGCCCAAATATTCCTCTATCTCCGCAGGCTTTGCATACATACGGCTTTCTACATCCGAGATCGTATCTTCATACGCTCTGTTATGAATCACTCCCTCGTAATGCACCAGACGTCCGTCCTTTTGCTCTTTAAAGTAAGTATTCATTGCTTCGATATCGTCTCCGGCATAGGACTCGTTTCCTAACGACCAGAACAAAACAGATACATGATTTTTAAAGGTCTCAAAATTGGTTCTTGCCCGGTCTACTACCGCTTCTCTCCACTGCGGAAGGGAACCCGGTACGTTACAGGACGGTTCCACTGCACCAAGCTTCTGAAAAGTTCCGTGACTTTCCAGATTCGTCTCAGCCATTACGTAAATTCCTGCTTCATCACACAAGTAATACCATGGAATTTGATCCGGATAATGACAGGTTCTCACGGCATTGATGTTATTCTTCTGCATACAGTTTAAGTCGGAAATCATCTCCCTCATACCGATGCATCGGCCTGTCCTCGCGCTCCATTCATGTCGGTTCACACCCACGAGGACCAATCGCTTCCTATTCAGATAAATCACTTTATCCATCATTTCAATTCTTCTGAAACCGATCGGATACGGAACCACTTCCACCAGCTTACCATCCTCATCCGTTAGTTCCACAAATGCACTGTATAAATACGGCTGATGATTGTCCCAAGGAGTGATGGAGGAAAGCTCCGCTTCCGTCTGACCGCTGTACATTTCCCCTTCTTCTGTCAATGCAAACTTGGTTTCACATACGGTACTTCCGTCCTTATCCTTTAACAGGAATCTTGCACTCACATTCTGTTTTTTTGTAGCAGACACCTTAAGTCTCACCGACACCTTACCGCTTTTATTATCCGAATGAAGGACCGGCTGAAACCATACATCCTCAACGTGCACTTCCGGTAATGCTTTTAAGGTTACATTTCGAAAAATGCCAAAGAACCGGAAGAAATCCTGGTCTTCTAAAAAGGCTGCCGTACTCATCTTGTGTACTTCTACCGCCAGTACGTTTCCCTTTTCCTTAAGATACGGGGTCAAATCGAACTCCGACGGTGTGAAACTATCTTCCGCATATCCGACAAACCGACCGTTCAACCAGACATACATTGCCTGTTCTACACCTTCAAAGCAGATAATTACTCTCTTTCCGATAAGTCCTTTCTCCAGATCAAATCGCGTAATATACGAACCTACCGGGTTATATTCCGCTTCACTGAACATTCCGGCACCGTTACCGATCATCTCATGGCTGTAAGCTCCACGGCGATATTCCTTACCTTCCCACGGATACATCGTATTGATGTAACGAATCTTGTCATAGCCTGCCAGTTCAATGTGTCCCGGAACTGTAATTTTATCAAATTCGGACGCATCAAACTCTTCTTCGTAAAAGTTTACCGGTCTGCTTTTTGCATTCTTGCTGTAACAAAACTCCCATTGTCCGTTCAAAGACTGAACCAAACTGTTCGTTCCCTCCAGTTCTTCATAGCTCGCATAAAACGAATGATCACTATGTGCCGGTAACTGATTCACCCGGAACACTTCCGGATTATCCAACCACTTAATCTCTGCGTTCATCTTATCCTCACTTTCCGCATAGCTTCTGAAAATATTCCGTAGGCTATCCTTTCTCATTACTTGTTCTCTTTTAACTTCAAATTAGCTTTTTCCACATTTAAGAAGGAAAGAATAATGGTAATGATCAAGTCAAATGCGAACGGCAACCAGAGGTACATCACGCACATCATACTGATACAACTATCCGGCTGAACCGCTCCGTTGTTAATATATCCGCTCATATCAAGTAACCATCCGGAGAGCGCGATACCGATACCGCCACCAAGCTTTGTTCCGAATGACGTACAAGAGAACATGGAACCGTCAATTCTTTTTCCGCTCTTAAGATACGTATGCTCGGAACAGGAAGCAATCACCGCACCTACGTCGCCCTGCCACGGTCCTTCGCCGAGAGATGCCAACACCGTAAACACAAGCATTAACGGAACACTTCCCATATATCCGCCGGCCACAATTCCCAATCGACAAACGGTTGCAAAGATATAGCTGTATTTATTTACCTTATACATTCCCTTCATCTTTGCTACCAGAGTCGGTGTAATTGCCAGTGCAAGGATTAACGGGATATTAATTGCCCAGGAGAACACACCGAACAATTTCTGGTTCAAAAGTACATAAGTCATAAAGAATGTACCGACACTTAACATCGCGGCACGCAACTGCTGAAGAATGTAGATTCCACAAATCATTATAAAATATCTGTTGGATAAAAGCAGCTTAAATGTCTGACCGAATGTAAGCTTACTATCTTCCGTTTCCACATCTCCGTCTTCTTTCAGTTCTTCGTCCGAAAGCTCTTTTACCGAAAATGCAGAAAGTGTATTGGTAATAATACCGATGATGCAATAAATAAGTGCAATCACTCTCCATGCGGAAGCTCCGCCACCCAGTGCTTCAACAGCCTTAAACGTTATCGCCTGGATTAACAAGTTGGTACCAAATGAGAACATGAACCGGAAGGACCCCATCTCTACACGCTCTTTGCTGTTCGTTGTCACCAATGAAGTCAATGCAGCGTATGCAATATTATTTGCCGTATAGAACACTGCATTTAACAAGGTGTACGCAATAAAGAACCATGCATATTGCGCTGTCTTTCCGATGTTGGTCGGGATTGCAAATACTCCGAATAAAGTGATTGCACATCCAAAGAATCCGTAGAACATCCAAGGCCTTGCCTTGCCCATCTTGCTCTTGGTCTTATCGATCAAAGAACCAAAGAATACATCCGACACACCATCTAACAGTTTTGATACCGCAATTAACGTACCTACGATACCCGAATTCAATCCTATTGTGTCAGTTAAATAAATCATTACGAATGAGGTGAGGAATGCATATACCACATTACCTGCTATATCCCCCGAACCGTAACCGACTTTATTGTACCATTTAAGGTATTTCTTTTCTTCCATAAGTTTCTCCTTTCTGCTGCATCCTTCTGTAAAGTTTTTGTTGCTTCTCCTATTGCCTTTCTGCTATACTTATTATAGTAAAAGATATTACAAAAATACATGGCTTATATGAGATGAAATATACCAAAAATGATACACCTATATTCACATCAACTCCAAACATACTGTTTTCATACACTTTTTTATTTCAGATATGCATTTTTTTGCAAGGAGGGATATTGCAATGTATACAAACAACGCCTATCTCAATAACTCGACTCTTGATATTAAGGACAAATCAAAACCGTTAATTGTAACCAGTTGCGGAACATACCATTTGTATACCCGTCCAAAACTTCCTACTTGGAGGCCTCGCGGCAGACTGGATTTTCAATTACTGTATATTGCTTCCGGAAAAGCTCATTTTCATTTTGACGGAAAAGAACAAATTGTCACAGCCGGCCATATGATTCTTTATCGACCGAAGGAACCGCAGAAATACGAATATTACGGCGAGGACCAAACAGAGGTATACTGGGTACACTTTACCGGTGGAAATGTAACCAATCTTTTACGATCCTACGGACTTACCGATGATAAAAAGGTCTTCTACTGTGGCTCCGGTATGGAATACCAAACAATTTTCCGCTCTATGATTAACGAGTTGCAGATGTGCAAAGAAAACTACCCGGAAATGTTGGAAATGTATTTAAAGCAAATCTTTATT
>JAFTWC010000042.1 GCA_017465475.1 Lachnospiraceae bacterium | reverse complement strand
GCTTGGGATGGCGCAATTGTTGGGGCTTCTTCCGGTGGCTATGGTGATGGGAGTGCAACTTTTAAAAAGCGGAGTGTATATTATGGTTCCGTATCTTTTGACTGCGGTACTTGGATTAATGGTGGTGCGTCGTTTGCCGGGAAGAGAGGGCATGTATGTTTGCGGCAGTATCAGTGCCGGTGTGGGTGTACTGGGTCCGATATCTCGTTTGTATGCGCCTCGGTTGTACGGAGCAGAGGGGGGTGTTTGGTGGGTGCTTGCTGCCGTGCTGTTAGTGGTAGTGTTGATGAAAGAATACGGAAAGACAATGAATCATTTGGAGGAATTTGCATGGAATTAATCATAGACAGAGTAACAAAACGGTATCAGAATAAGATTGCGGTGGACCGCATTTCCCTAAAGCTTCACAAAGGAGTGTACGGACTTTTGGGTGCCAACGGTGCCGGGAAAACGACGCTCATGCGGATGCTTTGCGGGATATTAAAACCGACGGAAGGAACCATTGCGTTGGACGGTATGGATGTGAGTGAGGAAAACTACCGGGCATTGCTTGGGTATCTTCCCCAGGATTTTGGGTATTATCCGGAGTTTAGCGGTCATGATTTTCTGCTGTATATGGCGGCATTAAAGGGACTTTCCAAGGAGCAGGCAAAGAGAAAGTCTGCGGAACTGTTAAAGCTGGTGGCATTGGAGGATGTGGCGAAAAAGAAAATCAAAACGTACTCCGGCGGTATGAAGCAGCGTATCGGCATTGCCCAGGCGCTGTTAAACGACCCGGAGCTGCTGATACTCGATGAGCCCACTGCCGGCCTTGATCCGAAGGAACGGGTTCGGTTTCGCAACCTGATTGCAGAGCTGGGAAAGGATTGTATTGTACTTTTGTCTACCCACATTGTGTCTGACATTGAGCACATTGCGGACGAGGTGCTTATGATGAAGGACGGTCAGTTGATTTATCAGGGAGTATGGGATGAAAGTAACGGTGATTTGGAAAAGTTTTATTTATCACAATTTGAGGAGGAAGGGGAGTAACTATGAAAAATTTTCGAACCTTAGTCCGTTTTGAACTAAAGAAAATACTAAGCAGGAAGATGACTTGGATTGCATTCGGGTTGGTATTTCTGACCATGGTGGCATATGCTGTGATTGAGGTGACCGTGACGCGTGACATAAAAGGGGTACAAGCAACCCAATACGAGGCAGAGCGGCAGGATAAGGAAAATCAAAAGCCGATTATAGGAAGAACCGTGGATGATGTATTGGTGGAAGAGGCGTTTACGGCATTGACAACAAGTGAAACTGCATTTAAGCCTTACACGGATGTATATAATGTTATAGTAAGAGAGGTATGCGGTACGGCTGTCTCAAATGCAGGAACACTGGAAAAGATGAAAGAGGTATTGGGGATTTCTGCGGCTGAGGAACTGGTTTATGCCGCCAGAAAAATACGAATTGAATCTGCCATGGAGGAACAATATCTGACGGAGAAGGAAAAGGACTATTGGCGGGAAGTTCTTGAAAATGAGGACTCCGTGCCGTGGACCTATGAGTATTATGTGGGGCCTTATTCTGCGTTGACATTGGCTTATACCGCGGTTGTACTGATCGCGGTTATGCTGGCGGTTTGTCTGGCAAATCTGTTTGCGGACGAACATCAGAAAAAGACCGATCAGCTGGTGTTGTGCAGCCGCAACGGTAGAAAGATACTGTACTGGGCAAAGCTTACTGCGGGAATGGTGTTTACCATGGTGAGTGCCGGTATTATTTTACTGATATCGGCGGTTCCGCAGCTTTTGATTTTCGGAACAGAAGGACTCCATGCACCGATTCAGTTGGTGATGCCGTCTGCTATGGTGCAGATGACCTTCGGAGAGGCAATATGGTATTGCTATATATTGACAATTCTTGCAGCACTTATGTATTCCTCCATTATTCTGTGTTGTTCGGAGCTGTTCCGTAACAGTACGGTGGCGGTAGTGGCAATTATCGGCGTACTTGTGCTTCTTCCGATGCTGGTAATGGTTCCTTATGAATACCGGGTGTTGGGACAAATCTTTGATTTAAATCCAATCAATGTAGTGGCGATATGGGGATTTTTGGATTACCGTTTGGTGCCGGTCCTGGGCGGATTTTTGACCATGCAGCAGGTGGCTCCGATTGTGTATGTGCTGTTGAGCGTTGTGTTTGTGATAATCGGCAGACGGGCATATTTGAGGTATCAGGTAGGGGGAAGGTAAGAAATGCAAGAGGTAATAGTAGATGGGAGGAAAAGATTTAAAAGTTGTAGTTGACATTTTTAAGAAAAAAGCATATAATAATGTTACAGATATGAATCTGTTGCACTAAGTGCATTTTGCTTTGGGCTGACCGAGAGGTCCAGGTCCACCGGCTGGCGGGGATTTACCCCGCCGTTTTGTTATACAAATGGGAGTGTTTATGAAAAATAAAGTTCTAAGCGTCTTTGTGGATGAGTCCGGCGATTTCGGCCAATATAATCCATCATCACCGAATTATTATGTTGCTATGGTTTTACATAATCAAGAAGTAGATATTGAAAGAAACATATCTGCCTTAGAAAAACAGATAAGCAATTATAAAAATGATTTGAGGGAAAACAGGAGAGCTCTTTTTAATGCGTTATATCACTTTACCCGAATGGTAGATATTAAGTATATATGTTCTAGTATTGATCAAGGAGAATGTAAAGAAAAAACAAAATTGGCTTATATAGAAAAGTTGACAAAAGAGATTATAAGCAGTTTGAGAGAAAACTATGAGAATATAGCCGCATTTGATTCGATTATTGTTTATTATGATTACGGACAGATTGAACTGACGCAAATATTGCTTTCGGTATTTAATACGATGTTTTCTAATGTGGAATTCAGAAAAATAGAAACAAATCAATATAAGCTGTCGCAAGTAGCGGATTTGATTTGTACGGTTGAAGCAATTGCACAGAAAACAGTTTTAACGAAGTCCGAGTCAGAGTTTTTTCATTCAAAATCCGATTTTAAGAAAAACATTTATAAGAATATTGTGAAGAAAAGATTATAGAAAAATAACAATCGTCTATGAGGAATTATAGGCGGTTGTTTTGCGTTTTGGGAGTGTTTTGAATGTGTACAAACATTGACTTTAAAATGGTGCAGTGGTAGAATGGAAAGAAGGAGTAAGGAGGGAGATTATGGAACACACTACAAGAAAACGCTTGGCAGAAGTCGCAAGAGAAAAAGCACTATTACCTTTTCATGGTTATATCGACGGAAAGGAATCAAATATTGAACCTATTGTAAAGTATTTTCCAAAGTGGAATTTAAAAGAAGCGGATCGGTTATGGTGTGCGGCTTTTGTGTACTATTGTTGCAGAGAAGCATGCTTTGAGATTCCTTACAGCCCGGATGAGTGCGTTACCTGTAGTCTGGCAGGTTGTGGCGGTTGGGAAGAATATGCCATAGCCGACAGTCGAATCGAGTACCATAAACGAGACGACGGTTTTGTACCGGAGGCAGGGGATATTGTGCTTTACGACAGAGTTTTTATTAACAAAGAACATGACCATATCGGCATTATACTGGAGGCTTATGAGGAGAGGCTTGTGGTGGCGGAAGGGAATACCTTTAACGATAACATTTCACGAGTGTTGGAGCGACCGATGGATGAACATATTCGGGCGTATATCCGAATTCCGGATGGGTATCGGTACTAGAGATGATGATAAAAAGGAGCGGGAGTTATATGAAAAAGTATATCGTAAATATATTACTATTAATGGGCACGCTAGTACCGCTTATCTTGTTATTTTGGCCGTTTATTTCATGGGGAGATGCAATGTCTATTATCCTAAGGATTATTCCGTCGATTTGTGCGCAAATGTTATTTTGCAGAGTGGCAAAGCATCGAGGGGGACAGGCAATTCCGTTCCTTTTAACTGCAGCGTTTGCAATTTTGATGACAGATGCATATATATCTTCACCGGCGTGGAATAAGGCAAGTTTTTGGGTGGCTTATGTCGGCGAGGGGATGTCGCCGTTTCTTTGCTGTTTGGTGGTGTATTTGACGTCGGTTTTTCTTAAGGAAAGGAAAGAAAAGCATGGTTGTATTGAAGAAAATAACAAAGGACAATCTTGACAATGTATTAAGCTTAAAAGTTGCGGAACATCAGAAATCATTTGTATCGACGACTGCCGAGTCATTAGCACAGGCGTATGTATATCGCGAAACCGCATTTCCGTTTGCGGTTTATGCCGATGAAAAGCCGGTAGGATTTATTATGTTGGGATATTATGAATCCAGAAATCAATATACCTTGTGGAAATTCCTCATAGACAAACAACATCAGAATAGGGGATACGGAAGAGAAGCTTTGAAACAAGGAATTACATACTTGATGGAACGGTTTGACGCAAAGGAAATCTATACCGGAGTTTCAGTGGGAAATGAAACGGCGAAGCATCTGTACAAGTCGGTGGGCTTTGTAGAAACCGGTTTGGTTGAGGATGGTATGGAAGAGTTGAGGCTTATTGGTCGAACTAATGATGGTTGAAGTTAGAATTTACGGAGGCTTATTATGTTACAATTAATAAAACGTTGTCCGGAATACACCTTGGACTATAAAGAATATTGTCAGGAATTATATGATAATAAGGTGGTCTATTTCAGACCGTCGAATCCGGATACCATAGATGAAGATTGGTTTTCACGTACAAAGTCATGGTATGAGAAAAAGGAGAAAGGCTTGGTAGAAGGTCAGTCTCCCAGTTTTCATTATTGGGCTGTGGATGATGGGAAGTTTATCGGAGAGTTTCAGCTTCGAACGGAGTTTACGGAAAAGGTGCTGAAAGAGATCGGAAGCATCGGCTATGCTGTGAGAGTGTCGGAATGGGGTAAGGGCTACGGGACGAAAATGCTGCGCCTGGGACTTGCGCTTGCGAAGGAGCATGGCATGGAAAAGGTATTGTTTACAATTAATGATAAGAATACGACCTCTATTCATGTTTGTGAAAAGCTGGGAGGGAAGCTAGAGGATATTATCAAGGCATATAATGAGGTCGAAGGGGAACATATGCTACGAAGATATTGGATTTGTTTGTAAACAAGGGAAAGAAGAAATTTACGGACAACGGGAACACCGGTATCCGAAATTATAATTACAACGAAAAAGGAGAACTACTATGAATTACGCTATTTTAACCATTGATGACATCGCATCAAAGAATACCCCGGCAATCGTGGATTATTTAAATGAGAAAGGAATCAAGGCTGTATTTTTTGCTACGGGAAAAAACGTGGAGCGTTATTACCAAGAGGCAATGTACGCGGTAAAAAACGGAATGATTGTGGGAAATCACAGTTATTCTCACCCGCAGTTTTCAAAGCTTTCCGTGCCGAAATGCTTAGAAGAGATTGTGGAATGTGAGAATGTTCTCGACAAGTTATACAAAGATTGCAGAGTGAAACGTACCGTGAAACCATTCCGTTTTCCGTACGGAGATAAGGGAGGCGCAAACCGCGCGATATTGCAGCAGTATTTAAGCGAGAATCATTTTAATAAGCTGGATGACTCCAGACTTACCTATCCGTGGTGGAAGGCGAATAATTTACATGTGGATATCGATACCCTCTGGACCTTTGACTTTGCGGAGTACGGAATTCGTCCGAATTCCGGCTTTACAAAGGAGAATGTTATGGCTCGAATCCATGACTTGAACCCGGGATACGGCGCTGCTTTGTTGGGCGAAGGAAATGCGCATATTATTCTTATGCATGCTCATGATGAGACAGAGGAAATGTTACCGGGATATTATAAGTTGTTCCTTGATTATGTAATTGAAAAAGGCGTAGTATTTGAGGAGCCGAAGTTTTTATAAAGAAGAAAATGAGATGAATTATATAATGGGCAAGAGGAAAAACTCTTGCCCATGTCAAAACATCTCGTATAGGGTAAGTTAGAGCGATAAATTTGATGTGAGGATTTTACTATGGAAAACGGAACGACAAACTGGGGACAAAGCGTCACCGGAGTGGTAATCAAAGATAACAAAGTTCTTCTTGCGCGCCATACTTATGGTGGAGGAAAGGGGCTTTTGATTGTACCGGGAGGTTATGTGAATGTGGACGAAACGCCACAGGAGGCACTGGTACGGGAGTATATGGAAGAGACGAAGGTGACGGTGAAACCACTGGATATCATCGGAATCCGGTTTAACATGCACGATTGGTACATTGCGTTCCGTGCGGAATATGTGTCCGGCGAGGCAACCTCTGACCATGATGAGAACAGTGAAGTGTTGTGGCTTGATGTGGAAGAAGCATTGACACGGGAAGATGTACCGGAACTTACGAAAAAGCTGATTGAAAGTGCGGTGAAGAAGGAAACCGGACTGCACAAAGAGGAGTATAACGGAAGTACAAAGCACGGGCCGTATTCGTTGTATTGTTTGTAAAGAAGTGGTCAAAAAGGCAGGTAACCGAGGTTACCTGCCGGACTGTTATTTGGATGGTGAGAATGATATGGAAATAGTAAGTAGATTAAAATACGGCAACACAAATACGTTCTTTATCCGTGGAACTAGAGGGAATTTACTTGTAGATACTGATTACGCCGGGACTTTGCCATTGTTTTACAAAGAAATCAAACGGCAGAATATTAGTCTGAAAGATATTACTTATGTTTTGGCAACCCATTATCATCCGGACCATATGGGCCTTGTAAGTGAGCTGATGAAGCAAGGTGTGAAGCTTCTTTTGGTGGATGTGCAGCGGGAGTATGTGGGGTTCTCCGATGAGATTTTTGCAAGGGAGAAATGGTTGGAATATGAGCCGATTTGCAAAGAGGAAGCGACGGTGATTACCTGTGAGGAAAGCAGGACGTTCCTTAAAAGTTTTGGAATTGAAGGTGAAATCATTTCTACAACCAGCCACAGTGAAGACAGTGTAGCTTTGCTGTTGGACGATGGAACTTGCTTTGTGGGAGATTTGGAACCCATGGAGTACCTTGGGGCATATGAGGAAAATGGAAAACTGAAAGAGGACTGGGCGCTGGTCATGAGTTACGAGCCGAAAGTAGTTTATTATGCTCATGCGAATGAGAAAATGTTGGAATGAATTTAAATTTGTGGAGGAGCGAAAATGTCGATTCACTATAAAAGATTAACTGAAAATGAATTGGATACGTTTATCGAACTGCGTATTTGTCAGTTAAGAGAAGAAGGTGCAACGGAAGACATTGATTTGAAGCCGGCACTGTTGGATTATTATAACCGGCATATGGCAGACGGTTCATTTGTTTCGTGGTTGGCTATGGATGGAGACCTCATTGTTGGAACCAGCGGCATGTCCTTTGTAGAGAAGCCACCGTATTTCGGTTGTCCGAACGGAAAGATAGGTCTGCTTTCGTCTATGTATACTTTGGAAGGATATCGCAGAAAAGGTATTGCAAAAGAATTGCTTGCGAGAGTTGTGGAAGAAGCCAAACAATACGGTTGCGGAACAGTGCAGATTACGGCGTCCGACATGGGAGTGTTATTATATTCGGATTTCGGGTTTGTAAAGAACGGAAATTTTATGCAGTATAAGTTGTGACAGGAAAAACGGGAGGATAAAAAGATGAAAACAATCGGTTTAATCGGCGGAATGAGTTGGGAGAGCACGGTTACTTATTATCAAATTGTAAATGAAACCGTAAAGAGGAAACTGGGAGGCTTACACTCGGCAAAGGTGCTTCTTTATAGTGTGGACTTTGCGGAAATTGAAGAGTATCAGGCAAAAGGTGAATGGGACAAGAGCGCGCAGGTGCTTTCGCAGGCTGCGGTCAATTTAGAAAAAGCAGGCGCGGATTTTATTGTAATATGCACCAATACAATGCATAAGGTGGCTTCGGAGGTTCAGCGGGAAATTTCGATTCCTGTAATACATATCGCGGAAGCAACGGCGGATGAGTTAAGGAAACACGGAATTACAAAGGTGGGACTTCTTGGTACAAAATATACAATGACACAGGAGTTTTACAAAAGTAAGTTAATCGAAGCCGGGATTGATGTGCTGATTCCGGATGAGGAGGGAATCACCACCGTAAATGATGTAATCTATAAGGAATTGTGTCTCGGAATCATTTCGGAGCAATCGAAGCAGAAGTTTGTCTCCGTAATAGAGAGCTTACAAAGAGATGGAGCCCAAGGAGTGATTTTAGGTTGTACGGAAATCGGTTTGCTAATCGGACAGGAGGATACAGCGTTACCGGTGTTTGATACGACGCAGATTCATGCGACAAAAGCGGCGTTGCTTGCGATAGAAGATTAAGTTCAATGAAAAGGCGGTGGACATATGATTTATAATGCGGATGATCTGCTAAATAAGGTAGAGGAATATGGTTTTCTCCCGTTTTTTAAGAACGGGATACCGGGTTATTCCGTGGAGGAGATGTGTCCTCCTGATCTTTGGTTTACCTACAAGGAGGGGCCTTGGGAATGGAAAGGTCCTGTTGCGAAAAGCGGTAGGTGTATTTACGGGAAATTTTTTAACGGAAAAGCGGGATTTGTCAGCAAAGAATGGATTCCCGACTTTGTAAACTACCGTAGGGACGGTTACGATTTTGATGCCCGCTATGAGGATGGTTTGGCATTTTACAAAGATAAGGACTTGTTCGACGCGATTGCGGAGCATGAAGTGATTCTGTCAAAGGAACTGAAAAAGATTCGGAATTATTGTAAGGGAGGCAACAAGGGTTTTGATACCATCATGACACGTCTTCAAATGCAGGGCTATGTTTGTGTCGCGGATTTTGTTTATGCGAAAGATAAATTCGGGAAGCCTTACGGTTGGGGAATTGCGCAGTATACAACGCCGGAGCATTTCTTCGGGTATGATTTTATTGCTTCGGCTTATGTTACGGACCCTGAGGTATCTAAGCAGAAGATGATGGACAGGGTAAAAGAAGTGTTGCCTGACGCGAAGGAACAACAAATTGTGAAGCTACTGAAAATCTAAGGGAATAGGCGGTTTTACGCTATGTCAAAGCATTTTGACACCGTAAATGTGCCCGATGTCAACGGTTTTTGATAGCCGGAATCCGACGTTTTGATTAGTATGAGAGTGCAAGGAGGTGACGGGATGGAACTCGGAAAACAAATTAAGAACTGTCGTCAGGAGGAAAACTTATCTCAGGAGGAATTAGCGGAACGGGTATATGTTTCCAGACAAACCATTTCCAACTGGGAAAACGATAAAAGCTATCCGGACGTGAATAGTTTGGTACTGCTGAGCGAAGTCTTTCATATCTCACTTGACAAACTAATCAAAGGAGATATTGACAGAATGAGAGAAGAAATCAAAAAAGAAGAAGTAACAAAGTTGAAACAATACGGTACAATTCTTACCGTATTGTTTGTGGTAATGCTGGTATCGGTAGTTCCGTTGGTACGTTGGCTGGGAAATTTGGGCTTTATTCCGTGGGGCGTTATTTTTGCGGTAACCATGTATTTTGCCCTTAAGGTGGAGAAGATAAAAAAGGACAACGATATTCAGACCTACAAAGAAATCGTGGCATTTGCCGAAGGGAAACGGTTGGATGAGATTCAGAAGCAGCGGGAGATCGGCAAGCGTCCGTACCAGAAGGTTCTTTTGGTGCTCGGAAGTGCTGCGGTTGCGGTGGCTGTTTGTGTGTTAATCGGACTGCTGATGCATGTGTTCTTGAATTAATTACGTGGGCAATAAAACATTTTGAAAAGAGAAATAGGTGTGTATGTTACAGCCGGACCGTCTTTGTGAGGCGGTTCGGTTGTTTTTTATTTATGACGAGGGGAAAAGGAGGATGACGACAAAAATTTTTTACAAAGAATATAATGATACTGAAAAATATAGGGGAGTATGCTATAATTGTTCTGAGGTGATAGAAGTGAATTATATGGACTATTCAATGGAAGAGAGAGGCAAACGCATCATAATGATGTGTTTACAGGAAACAGGTAAAAATCCGATTGAGATTTTTTGTAAAATTGCAGAACAGGATTTTATCAGAATCCACGGACCGGAGCATCACATTTTAGACGGTGCAGCCCTTTTGACAGCCTTTTATAATGCAGGCGGAGCATTGGATTTGCCGCAGTGCTTGGAAGAATTGATGCGTCGTGGCGTGCAGATGCCGGGAGCAACCTGTGGGCAGTGGGGAGTGTGCGGTGCGGTGAGTTCCATGGGAGCGGCACTCTCTATTATCGATGGAACCGGACCGCTGTCTACGGATAGTACCTGGGGAGAGCATATGAAGTTTACGTCGAAAGCGTTGGGGGATTTGGCAGAAGTCGGCGGACCGCGATGCTGTAAGCGGGATGCCTTTTTAGCCTTTTCCGAAGCAGTTGATTTTATAAATGAGAAGTATGAGGTGACGCTGGAAACGTCAGAGATAAAGTGTGATTTCAGCGGGAAAAATCAGCAATGTATCGGAACAAGGTGTCCGTTTTATAAGAAGAAGGTAGCTTTTATCTGCGTACATAATTCCTGCCGCAGTCAGATTGCGGAAGCCTTTGGGAAAAGGTATTTGTCGGACGCTTTCACGTGTTATTCCGCCGGAACGGAAACGAAGCCGCAGATCAATCAGGATGCGGTTCGTATCATGAAAGAACTGTACGATATCGACATGGAGAAAACCCAGTATTCTAAGTTGATGACGGATATTCCGGAGCCGGATATTGCAATATCCATGGGATGTAATGTGAGTTGTCCGTTCATTGGGCGGGACTTTGATGATAATTGGGGGTTAGAAGACCCAACCGGAAAATCAGATGAGGAGTTTATAAAGGTCATTCGGGAGATTGAGAAGAGAGTTCTTTCTATGAAGGAAGCTGGTTAGAAAGGGGAAATACATTCCGGATACATGCTGAAGAGGACGGAGGAACAAACGATGAATCACGAGAAAAAATTAGAGATATCATCCATGACACTGCATATTCTGGCCATGGTATTTATGCTGTGTGACCATCTTTGGGCAACGGTGATACCGGGGAATGATTGGCTGACCGATATCGGACGAATGGCATATCCGATTTTTGCGTTCATGATTGTGGAAGGGTACTTCCATACCCGTTCTTTAAAAAAGTATGTGGGACGGCTGTTTTTATTTGCGGTACTATCGGAAATTCCCTTCAATCTTGTGATGGGAAGCAGTTTGTTTTATCCGCTACATCAAAATGTGTTATGGACGTTTTTGATTGCGGTATTTCTGATGTATCTGAACGAATCGGCAAAGAAAAAGGGAAAGCTGTGGTTGCGAATTGTAACCTGTATCGGAACCTTGTGCCTGGCATTTGTACTGGGACTGGTGACTTTTGTGGATTATCATTATGCCGGAGTACTTACCGTGCTTGTGTTCTATTTCTTCCGGGGGAGGAAGTGGTGGCAGGTTTTGGGGCAGTTGGTATGCCTTTACTACATTAATGTGGAGATTCTGAGCGGATTTTATTATGAAGTAAACTTGTTTGGGCATACGTTTTCTATCGTGCGACAGGCATTTGCTTTGTTTGCATTGATACCGATTTGGCTGTATCGCGGAAAGCAAGGACCGTATAACAAGGTGATAAAGTATGTGTATTACGGATTTTATCCGGTGCATTTGTTGGTGCTGGGTATGGTTCGGATGCTGTAAGAGAAACAAAAAGAGTTGTATAAGGAGAGTGTAGAGATGAAGATTGGTATTATCGGTTATGGGAGTACCGGAAAGATGTTTCTGGAAAAGTTTTTGAATAGTAAATGTGTTTCGGCAGAGAATCTGTTGGTGGCAAATCGGACCATAGAAAAGATTATGCATTTGAAGGACAAATGTACGGTATGTGAAAGTAATCCGGAATTGGCGACAGAAGCGGATATTGTATTTCTGTGTGTTCGTCCGGTAGATATGAAAGAGGTTTTGTTGGAAATCAAGGAGTACTTAAAAAAGGATGCCTTGCTAGTTTCCTTAAACGGTAGTATTTTGTTGGAACAGATAGAGCAGATTTGCAACAACAAAATTGCAAAAGTGATTCCCAGTGTGACGGCAGAGGTGAATCAGGCCCAGACACTGGTATGTTATAACGAGCGGGTGACAGAGAAGGATAAGGAGTATTTGACAAAGTTATTTTCCAGCATGGGTATGATGATTGAACTGCCGGAGCAGGAGATGGGAATGGGGGCTGAACTGGTAAGTTGTATGCCGGGATTTATCGCGGCAATCTTTCAGGAAATTTGTGCATCTGCAAAGAAACATACGACGCTTTCAGAAAAACAGATTGTGCAGATGGTGTTACATACCATGGTAGGAACAGGGATGTTGATGATTGACAAAGAGTATTCCTTTGAAGATGTGATTTCCAGAGTGGCGACCAAGGGAGGTATAACGGAAGTGGGAACGAAAGTGATTCATGAACAGTTTCCAAAGGTTGCGGATGAAGTGTTTGAAAAGACAATGGAAAAGCGTAGACAAACGACGATAAAAGCAAAAGAAAGTTTTGAAGGGACAAGGTAGAGGCATGGTAATCTTACTTGCATTGTTGTGTTAATCAACCGAAAATTGCAAAATGCAACGTACCGTTGCGTGACGATTTTGCAGGAGTTTGCTATAGTAAGGGTAGTAAAAACCACAAGGAGGATATGGATATGAATAATGTAGGGAAAAGTATTAAGAAGTTAAGAGCAGAGCAGGGGATGACGCAGGAACAGTTGGCAGAGCAGCTCCATGTGACGAGACAGGCGGTTTCCAATTGGGAGCAGGGCAAGACACAGCCGGATGTAGAAACTTTATCTGCGTTGGCAGAATGTTTTGAGATACCGGTGGAAGAGTTGATTTACGGGAAGGGAACACAGCACCATGAATCGAAAGTAGTCATTAATAAGACGACAGAGAAGGGAATTGATATCGGTGCGGCGGTAGGTGTTGCACTGGCGGTGGTTCTGTCTTATACCAAGTGGCAATCCATCGGTTGGGCGATTTTCCACGGTTTATTAAACTGGGTTTATGTGCTATATTATGTAATAAAGTATTAGGAAACAGTGCAGCTATCTTGTAGTAATAGAAAGAAGTGGACAACAGATGAACTACTTAAATGCCAAAGAAGTACTTCCAACCGAACTTTTTATAGAAATTCAGAAGTATGCCGGCGGGAATCTTTTATATGTTCCTTTGGCAGAAGAACAAGAGAAACCCTGGGGGGAAGTTTCGGGACAGAAGCAGTATTACAGAAAGAGGAACCGGATGCTACAGAACAAGTTTCTGTACGGCGTGTCGGTTGCGGAATTGGCAAAGGAATACGCGCTTTCCAGGGAGACCGTGAAAAAGATTGTATATGAGAAAAAAGGAAGAGACGAACTTAAGTTTAACTTAGGAGTGCAGTCGGCTAAAGAGTATAACGATGCCGGTCTTTTGGAGGAATGGATTCACACCTATCTTCTGTTTGAACGGAAAAACAAGGCGTTTTCCGATGGATTGTATCTGGAAGATCGGTATTATTTAGGGCCTCTTGCTATGCCGCTTAGTATGTTTGTTCGTAGCAGCGGACCGGAAGAAGGAATCAAATGGCAGGTGCATCCGGAGGTGTTTGAAGACAGGGTGAATGCATGGAGAGAAAAAATTCGGGAGAATCAAATCCTTCCGCCGGTCATTGTAGGGTATGCGGACGGAGAATTTGAGATTAACTGCAATAATCCCTTATTTGAGGCACTGGTACGAGAGAAAGTTACCTACTATCCGGTTATTATGTGGACCACCAAGAAAAGCGATTACGATGATTTTGTAAAGAAGTATGCACCGTATACCGAGTTCGTTTTAAAGTAAAGTCGGAATAAAATCGGAAGCTGCTCTATGGTATAATTTTATAACACAGAAGGCTTAGTCAGGCTTTCTGTGTTATATTTTATGAGGTAGAGGCGATATACGGATGACAAGGATTATGGTAAGAAATAATATATTTCAGCATATTCAGGTACTAAAGACGAATCGGACAAAGCGAAACCGCTACGGAGAGTTTGTAGTAGAGGGCGTTCGAAATATTAACGAAGCGATAAAGAACGGATGGAAGATAAAGTCCTTTTTATATGGAGAAGGGAAGTTATCCGAATGGGCGAAGGAATTGCTTGCCACAGTGAAAACGAAGGAAAACTATTGCTTTTCCGATGAACTGTTGGGAGAACTCAGCGGGAAAGAAGATACGTCGGAACTGATGGCAATTGTGGAAATGAAGGAATTTACACCGGAACAGATAAAAATGTCGGAAACTCCTTTTCTTGTGCTGTTTGATCGCCCGTCCAATAAAGGAAACCTTGGAACTGCAATTCGCTCCTGTGATGCGTTGGGGGTGGATGCGCTGATTCTGACCGGCCATGGGGTGGATTTGTATGACCCGGAGGTAATTGTAGCGTCCATGGGTTCTTTCTTTTCTTTGCAGGTGCTTCGGATTGCTGAAACAGATGTCTTGGAGAAAATGATATGTAAGATAAAAGAAACACACGGAGAATTTCGTATGTATGGTTCTACGGCACATCAGCAAAAGGCAATCTATGAGCTGGAGTTGACTGTTCCGCTACTTCTTTTTATCGGAAATGAGACAAAGGGGTTAAGTTACGGGTATAAGGAACTGTGTGATGAACTTTGTACCATACCTATGGCAGAAACCAGTACCGCATCATCCTTTAACGTGAGTTGCGCGGCATCGATTTTGATGTATGAAGTGGTACGACAACGCAGGAGAAGGTAGGGGACGGGGGCGTTAAACCGGCAGAGAATGTGCCTGGTGAGGAACCGTGAGTAAAAGCGTCGGCGGCATGAAGAAACGGCGAACAAGGAGGAGTTGAAAAATGATTTACGGAACATTATCCTTGGCCAAGCAATATGACAAGGAAGGAAAAATAGACGAGTGGATGCAGGATTTTTTACGGGCAGACGGAAAGAATCTAGCGTTAGCGGACGGATTACTTTTGGAGGAACGGTACTATTTCGGATTACGGGAGATTCCGATTACGTTACTTTCGGATGTAAAGTCCGGTACGCCGGAGTATTTGCATGCGGCAAATGATATACAGTATTTCTTTGAAGTGGTGGACCGGATGAAGGATAGCCTTGCAAATGAATGGGATGCGCCACCGCTTATCGTAGAGTATGTTTACGGAAAGTTTAAGGTGGACGACGGAAGACATCGTTTGGAGACTTATCGTCAGCTTGGGGTAGAGCGTGTCTGGGCGGCAGTGTGGACCACGGGAGAAGAAAACAGAAAAACAGTGGAGAAGATTTTGGAGGACAACAAATGATTGGAATATGTATGAAATGCGGAAATTATGAGTGGGATAAAGAAGTAAACGGAAACTTAGTACGGTGCCCGAAGTGTGGATACACTTGGGAGAAAGTGGACTATCCGCTGTTTATTCTCACCGGATGCAGTGGGGTGGGAAAGACCACCACGGCCCAGATGATTCAGCAAAAGAGGGTAGATTTTGTGGTGCTGGATGCGGATGTGTTCTGCGGGTATATGAAGTCGGAAACCAATGAAGATTTTGAAAGTCGGTTAAATTTGATTGAACAGCTTTCCATGAACATCATGCAGAGCGGACGTCCGGTACTTTGGACGATGGCGGGAAATCTGGATAAGTTGCACCATCAGTATTGCAGACGGTTCTTCCCGGATATCAAGGTTCTTGCCCTTACCTGTGAGGCGGAGCTTCTTAAGAAGCGCATGAAGGAAGGCAGAGGGATTACAGATGAAAACTGGATTCAGGGTTCTGTAGAGTATAACGAATATTTTAAAACCCATGACCGACACGGAGACACGATGTTTGAAACCTTTGATATCAGCGGAAAAGCGGTGGAAGAGGTGGCAGATTATGTGATTGGCTGGGTGAAAGAAAACTGCATATAGAAGACAGTTAAGGAGAGCAGAACAGTGCTCTCCTTTTGTTGACATTGGAAATTGTCAGTGTTAAAATGATAAGAAAGAACTATAAATGAGTGTTTCATACCAGAGTGGTCGTCGCTTTTGCAAAGCTGGCTGAAATAACACTGGATGAATATAACACAGTAGAAAAAGAGTAAATTTGAGTGGAGAGAGAATATGACCAAGGTATATTTTGTACGTCATGCGGAGCCGGTACATGCACATGAAGATGACCGCACCAGACCGTTAACGGCCGAAGGGCTTGCAGATAGAAAAATAGTGTTGGAGACATTAAAGGATAAAGAAATCGATGTGTTTTATTGCAGCCCTTATGTGAGAAGTATGTCCACCATAGAAGAGACGGCGGCATATATTAATAAAGAGATACATACGGATGAAAGACTTCGTGAAAGAGAGAAAGGGAAAGAAGGGAACTCTTCCGACAATCTTTTGAAAAAACGATGGGCAGATTTTTCGTTTCATGAAGAAGGGGGAGAGTCCATCGGTATGGTGCAGGAGCGGAATATGGAGGCTCTGCGGGAAATTTTATCTGCAAACGAAGGAAAGAATATTGTTATCGGGACTCACGGCACGGCTTTAAGCTCTATCTTAAATTATTATAATCGGTCCTTTAATTGTGACGATTTTCTGCGGATTGTGGACTGGATGCCGTATATTATCGAGTTGGATTTCGAGGGATACGACTGTGTTGGAGAAAAGGAACATGCCTATGTGGAAAAGACCTTTCCGGAACGTATGGCATCCTTTAAGAAGTAGGAGGAAAATGAAAGATGGAGACTATTTATTATATTGTAGACAGCATCGACGGAGATTACGCAAATTTGGTACGCACCGATATGGAATCCTTTGATAGGAAACTTGTGGCACGAGCCCTGCTTCCGGCGGGAATTGATGTGGGAACAAAACTGAAGTACGAGATGTTTGAGTATGAAGTTGTAGAATAATCAGGATTAGGAAGAAAAGAGAGTAGTTAGTATGGCAAAGGAAAAGACAGTAAAAACAAATGCAATGCGGATTTTGGATTCACTAAAGATTTCATACGAGATGCAATCCTATGAATGTGATGAGTTTGTGGATGGAGTTACTACGGCAGACACCTTGGGACTGGATCATAGGCTGGTATTTAAGACACTGGTGACGGTGGCAAAGAGTAAGGCGTACTATGTGTTTGTGATTCCCATTGAGGAAGAGCTTGACTTAAAGGCAGCGGCAAGAGCCGTAAATGAAAAAGCATTGGAGCTGTTGCCTCTTAAGGAACTGACAAACGTGACCGGATATGTCCGGGGGGGATGTACTGCCATCGGGATGAAGAAAGCGTTTCCTACGGTGCTTGACGTTTCCGCGGAAGGTTTGCCGCATTTACATGTCAGCGGAGGAAAACCGGGCCTGCAGTTAAAGCTTTCTGTGGAGGACTACTTAAAAGCAAGTAAGGCAAAAGTGGCGGATGTAATCGTAAAATAATAATCGAATGAGAAAAAAACAGCGGAGCCTCTAAGGTTTTCGCTGTTTTTTGTCGATATTGTAAATAAGGATATTTATGTCATGCATACAGAGGTATGACAAGTAACAGAACAAAAGGATTTGGTGAAGAAGATAAGGAGGTCTTTTTATGAACGGAATTCACAGATTCGGAGGGTTTCCGAAAAACGTTAATGAGATTTTAAACGGTGGTAACCGTGAGGAACGTCGTGCCGCAGGAAAGGCGAAGCGCCCGGGCAATGATAATGCAGCTATGTATGAAATGTCCGATAAGGCCAAGAAGATGGACAAGGACGAGCTGAAGGCATATCAGAAGAATGCCGGTGGTATTCACCTGGAAGAGAAGAAAAAGGTAGAGGATGAGGTTGAACTTAGCGAGGCAGCGAAAAATCTTCTTGCTGAGTTAAAGGAAAAATACGGTGACATTGATTTTTTTGTGGCGGAGTTTTCCAATGACGAGGAAGCACAATACTATCACAATCAGTCTACCAAAAAATACAGTTGTGTCATTGACCCGAAGACGTTAGAAGAGATGGCTGCGGATGAGGCGGTAAAAGAAAAGTATGTAGGCATTATCGATACCGCGGATGAGAAGTTTGACCAGGTAAAGGAAGAGCTGGGTGAGGATGCGGACCAGATTAAGCGTATGGGCATTACTGTAGATAAAGACGGTGTGGTGACCTACTTTGCGGAACTGACGAAGCAGACCCTTCGGATGCAAGAGGACCTTCGAAACGAACAGAAAGCAATTCGTGCAGAGAAGAAGGAACGGAATGAGAAGTTGGAACGGCAACGGGAAGAAAAACGGGCTGAACGGGATGAGAAAAATGAAACCGTAGCAGACAAAAACGGAAACGACAAGGATAAGCCGGTTATCCCGAATAAAGTAACGGCAGGTTCCATCGAAGAGTTGACCGCTAAGCTGAAAGAACTTTTAGCAGAGCGTGCAGCCGGTAATGCCGAGAAGGAAGATACGGCAAAGGAAGATGTTAAGCAGGAAAGGCCGCATTTTGATATGACTTTATAAACAAATGAGATGGTTGTAAGGCTTCGGAACGATAAGGTTTCGAAGCCTTTTTTGTGGCTCTTTGTTCCGTGAATGGCAGCAGACGTAAGTGCAAATCGGAGAGCAAGTCTGTAAGGGTGGAACTTGATACGAAGTGTAAAAAAAGCTTGCTATCATATGAAAAATAGTATACTATTTTCTACAGAAAGTATAAAAAGGAACAGGAGAAAAAATATGAGTGTGAAAGCAGTATTATTTGACCTTGACGGTACGTTGTTGCCGATGGACTATGACGGCTTTTTAAAGATTTATTTCGGAAGTTTGGCAAAACGCCTTGCAAAATACGGATATAATCCTGATGAATTGGTGAAAAACGTTTGGAACGGGACGAAGGCTATGGTGACAAATGACGGTTCTGTTATGAATGAAACAAAGTTTTGGGATGTGTTTGCGGAACTATACGGAATTGATGTGTTACAGGATAAGGTGTTGTTTGATGATTTTTACCGTGAAGAGTTTGTGAAAGCAAAAGAGGCCTGTGGTTTTGAGCCTATGGCAAAGGAAGCGGTGGAAGCGGTAAAGAAAAAGGGGCTTAAGGCAGCACTTGCTACCAATCCGATTTTTCCGATGGTAGCCACAAGACAGAGAATGGAGTGGGCCGGTGTTTCCAGGGAAGATTTTGTTCTTTGTACCACATATGAAAATATTGGTGTCAGTAAGCCAAATCCGGCGTATTATCTGGAATTGGCGAAGCGTCTTAATATAGCTCCCGAGGAGTGCTTAATGGTAGGAAATGATGTGTCGGAGGATATGGTGGCGGAAAATGTAGGTATGAAGGTTTTTTTACTTACGGATTGTCTGCTTAACAAGAAGGAAGAAGACATTTCAGCTTATCCGCAAGGGGGATTTAGGGAGTTACTGGAATATATTAAGACTTTATGAAGATAGCTTGCGAATCTTGACGGATTGTGATACCATAGAAAGGTAAGGAGAATAAAGTACAAAAAGATAGAATCGATTCTCTGATAATCGGTTTATAGCGGAGGAGAGTTTATGGAGATTTTTGGCTGCTTGTTAATCGGATATTTGGTCGGTGCATTTAGTCCGTCTTATATTATCGGAGTAATGAACGGATTTGATATCAGAAAAAGAGGTTCGGGAAATGCCGGCGCATCCAATGTAATCTTGTTAAAGGGGAAGAAAATAGGAGCGTTTTGTGCATTGCTTGATATCGGGAAAGCGTGTTTGGCATTGTGGATTACCGGAAAGTTGTTTCCGAACTTTGCTTATGCATTTCCGATTACCGGTGCGTCCTGTATTTTAGGACATATTTTCCCGTTTTATATGAAGTTCCGTGGGGGAAAGGGCCTGGCATGTCTCGGTGGTGTTGTGTTAATGACGGATGTACGGTTGTTCCTTATAATGATTTCCATTGAATTGGTTGTGGTTTTGATTGTAAATTATCTTTGTGTGGTTCCGATGTCTGCTTCTGTGGCATATGCTTTGATTTACGGAGCCATGAATGAGCAAGTGTTGTCTGCCATTATATTCCTTGTGGTGGCTGTGGTGATTTGCTTTAAGCATACGGATAATTTAAAGCGTATAAAAAACGGTACGGAAGTACATTTCAGTTATCTTTGGAATAAGGATGAAGAGATTGCCCGTATTAAGGCAAACGGTGCAACTGAAGGAGAATAAATAGGATTGTTCGGAGGTCGCTGAGGCGACCTCTTTTTATTTTTCATAAAGACAACATAAGTACTTGACAAATAATATGACTGTGTATATACTGTATATATGAACATATACAGTTGTGAATGCAAGTGAGGCGAATGGAAAAAGGTTGGGAGGTAAAAGGAGACGAGGATGAATACTGTACTGGAAGTAAAAATACCGCGGTTACAGCGGGACGGATTTGCATTGAATGAAATAGAGTTTCATGTAGAGGCTGGATATTTGACAGCACTGCTTGGTGTAAACGGCGCGGGTAAAACCACGCTGCTTTCGGTAATTTCAGGGTTGCTTCCTTTGCCGGAGAATGCCGATGTCATGATCGGAGGGTATTCCCTAAGGGAAAACGAACGGGAAGCCAAAGAGTGTATGGGGTTTGTGTTTGATGATTCGCCTTTTGATGAAGGAATGTCTGCATTGCTCACGGGAGATATGTACGGTCCCTACTACAGAAACTGGGACAGAGCAAAGTATTTGGAATTGTTGGAACGGTTTGAAATACCGAAAAAACGTATTTTAAGGAAACTTTCCAAAGGAATGAAGATGAAGTTCCAGTTGGCATTTGCATTGTCTCATGGGGCAACGTTTCTAATCATGGATGAGCCGGCAGCTTCTCTTGATCCGGTGTTCCGGGATGAGTTTATGGAAGTATTAAGTGAAGTGTTGGAGGGAGAAGAATGTGGGATTTTACTTTCCTCTCAACTTGTTTCGGAGTTGGAGGCAAAGGCAGACTATACCGTTATGTTACACGAAGGGGAGCAGATGTTTAGTAACAGCACGGAACAGATTTTAGATCGTTTTTTGTTGGTAAGAGGCAGATATGAGCTGTTCCCTTACATGAAAAGCCGGATATTGGGAGAACGGCTTTCCGAGTATACGGCAGAAGGGATTATATTAAACGATGGAGATCCGGTACGACTTGATTTGGAATGTGTCCGGCCTACCATGGAGGATTTAATGTATTATGTGAAACAGGGTGTGGTAAAGAAAGGGATGGTGTAGTGATGGAGCAGAGAAGAAGTTTTGGTGAGTATTTTCTGTTTTTGGTCCGGGAAGGCATGTTCCGGTTAAGGAGAGAACTGTGGGGTTGGCGCGGGCTTGCGGCGCTGGTGACTGCAGTTTATATGGTAATTGATTTACTTGGCGCCATGGAGTCCGATCGTATTACCATGGGTCAGGGAATGGCGGTTGTCTGGCTGGTGGTGTTATTTCCGCCTCGCATGGGAAAGCTCTTGTATTTGCTTCCTTTTTCTAAAAAGGAACGAGTACATTATCTGATGATGTATTTATTTACCTATTTGGTGTTTCAAATTTTTGTGTTCTTCTTAGTCGGTGCAGGGGCGTGCTTGATTTCAGGGTACTCGTATTTAGAGTGGTTACGCTTCTTTTTCTGTTGTACCCTGCAGTTTTTGATTATGTACAGCGGTATTATGGTGTATGCCGTGGCGGTACAGAAGGAGCAAAAGGATGCATACACTTGGGTAACTCCGTTTTACAGAAACGTAGATTGGCAGCAGGACGATACGGTGGGCGGAATTCATGAGGATTGCAAAAGAGAACAGGAACCGGAAAAACGGAAGAAAAAGAGGACAGAACTGACTGAAGAAGAATGGGAAACCCGGAAAAAGGAGCTATGGTTTAACGGTGTGACCGTAATCGGTGTAATTGTAGCAGCGTTTCAGGTGTATATTGGACCTGTGTTTTTTGGAAAGGGATGGTTTGGAACATGGGGGTTCTGGGGCGGAACCGTGTTGGCGTATGTGTGTGCCGTACTGGTTGTTTATGTTTACTGGAACCGTGCATGGGAGGAAATTCATAAAAAAGGAAATTCCGGAAAGGAGGAGCGCGTATGCAATTCGTAGTTTCCGGGCAGTCAACACTGCCGATTTATGAGCAAATTATCGGACAGGTTAAAACAGCCATTGTGTCGGGAGAGTTAAAACAAGGGGATATGTTGCCGTCTATCCGGTCCCTTGCTAAGGATTTACAAATCAGTGTTATTACTACAAAACGTGCTTATGAGGAATTGGAAAAAGAGGGATTGATTTTTTCCGTATCGGGGAAGGGGTTTTACGTGTGTGAGCAGAATACGGATTTACTCCGGGAGAAGAAGCTTGCCATGGCAGAGCGCCATATGTTAGACAGCATCAAGGAATGTCGTGAGGCAGGAATGGATCGGAACGACATTATGGAAATGGTTGAGGTGCTGTTAGATTCCGAATAAGACAGGGGGTCTTGGTTTTGCAGGAGCAAACAAGCGAAGAAAATAAAATAGAAAAAGAAGCGGAGCGCCTCATGCGACCGGCACTTAAGGTACAGGGGTTGGAAAAGTCCTTTTTTCATTTCGGAGAAGGGAAGTTTTCCGTAAAAGAGGTTTCCTTCACTTTGGAACGAGGCTATATGTTGGGATTGATCGGAAGAAACGGTGCGGGAAAGTCTACATTGCTTCGACTGATTATGCAAAATTTGCCGAGAAAGAAAGGTACTATGGAGATCGCCGGGTATGATGTTTCTACCCACGCGGCGGAGGCAAAACATTGTATCGGTTATGTAGGAGAGGACTTTTACTTTCTTCCGAAGGAGACGTTACGGGAAAACGGTCGCATCTTCGGTACCTTTTACCCGGAGTATGAGGAAGAACGTTACCTTTCGCTTCTTAGTCGTTTTGAGGTAGGAGCCGAAAAAACGGGAAGCCAACTTTCCAAGGGTGAAACTACAAAAGCGCAGTTGGCATTTGCACTAGCCCATAAACCGGAATTGCTTTTGCTGGACGAGCCAACGGGGGGACTTGACCCGGTGGTACGTCGTGAATTTTTGTATGTACTGCAGTCCGAGCTTGTGGAGGAGAAGATGGGGATTATTTTCTCTACTCATATTACAGAGGATTTGGATAAAGTGGCAGATTACATTGCCATGATGGAAAAGGGAAAACTTCTGTTTTATGAATCAAAGGAGGAACTTTTGGAGCGGTTGGCCGGTGAAAACGGTGAGCGTCTTTCCTTAAAACAGCTAATGGTAAAGCTTTGCAAGGAGGGAAAAGCATGATGACATCGTTAAAAGCAGAATTTAATCTTTGCAGAAAGAATCGGGCAAACTTTATTATGGGAGCCTGTTTGTTATTTCTTTACTTTTTGTTTTTACTGTTTTCCGGTGTGGGTGGAGTGCAATATACGGCCACAATTTCTATCTTTGGATATGTAACGATACTGCTGTTTTTGATTCCATGGTTCATGAGTCCGGCATCGTTGTTTCAGAATCGGAAAAAGATATGTGTTTCTTCGGAACACATGGCATTGATGCTGGGACTCAGTAAGCGAACCTTTGTGAAAAACAGAATTGTGATTTGTTTGTTGCATTGGTTTTTGATGATTTGTTTCATTACGGTGATGCAGGCACCGGCATGGTTGATTGCAGGAGAACAGTATTCCGTTTTACTGTTTTTGACGGAGGTTCTTTCCGTGACCGGTTTCTCGTTCTTTGCCATGGTCATTCTCTTTGTTTGTCCGGGACAGAAGCTTACCATAGGAATTCCGTTATGGTCCGGTTTCTGCGGCGGTTTTACAGGCGGATATATCGGTGGGGTATTGGGAGATATGGAGAACGTGACAAAGAGCGATGTGACTCGATTTTTTTGTCCCGTTGCATTAATCGGGACGGGACTGTTTGTCATATCTGTAGTCTACGGATATTGTAAAGCATTATGTGAGGAACGGAAAGGTTGTCCAAAAACTCGTTAAACAAAGGAGGCATAAGATGCGTGTATTGGTGAGTATGTGTCTTTTAGGTGTGAACTGCCGATATAACGGCGTGCCGAAAGCAGAGGAAGCTGTAAGAACGTTACTTGAACGGGACGATATTACTTTTGTTCCGGTGTGTCCGGAACAGCTGGGCGGATTACCTACTCCGAGAACTCCTTCGGAACGATGTGAGAATAAAGTGGTATCAAAAGACGGAGAAGACCGTACGGCGGCGTTTTGTCGTGGGGCAGAAGAGACGTTACGAATCGCGAATTTGTACGGATGTGAGGTGGCACTTTTAAAAGAACGTTCCCCATCTTGCGGAAATAAGGAAATTTATGACGGAAGTTTTTCAGGGACGGTTGTGTCGGGAGAAGGCGTAACGGCAGAACTGCTTCGGAAAAATGGTGTGAAAGTATTTGGGGAAAGTGAGCTTGATGACTTTTTGGAGTATACAAGGAGGGAATAGGATGGAATGTCCGTACTGTAAGCAGGAGATGAAACAAGGGTATTTAAAAGGAGATGGACGTATGAGCGTTCGTTGGCACGAAGAGGGAAAGCGTATAAGTCTTGGAGATAAAATGACGGGGAGCGGGGGACTTCAGGCGACGAAGTATTCCTGGGGGACATTTAAACTTCCCGGCCGGTATTGTAAAAGCTGTAAGAAGTTGATTATTGATACATTCATATCGGAGTAGAGATAAAAAGGCAGAAAGGGGAAGAACGATGAAGAAAAGTAAGATGTTACGGCTGTGGGGGATAAGCCTTATGGTGATTTCGGTGATTACGCTGGTGATTGCGTTTTCGACAGTGAAAAGATTTAAAGAGAGGAAAGAGGAAAAGGAAGAAAAGAAGTAGGAAAAATAAGACCGCTGCGTTTGCAATCAGACAAACAGCGGTCTTTTTGTTCTATGATAAAGATTCTATAGCAGTAGAGTTTTTATAAAATCAAGCTCTGCACGATAAACAGTACGGCCATAAAGCCGAAATTAATGGCGGAAAACATCAGCACATACTTCTTTGTCTGCTCCGAATTGTGCTTTCTGTATTCGGAAAAGGTAATCAGGCTTGCCAGGGAGGCAATCAGGGTACCTAATCCGCCGATGTTGACTGCCGGAAGAAGACTTGCATAGTCTGTTGTAAAGTGGGACAACAGTACGGCACTCGGTACATTACTGATGCACTGGCAGGAAAGGATACCAAACAACAAGGTGTTTATCGGTAAGAGACCGGAGAAAAAGGCACTTACTGCAGGAATCCGAGCCAGGTTTCCGCTGAATACGAAAAAGGCACAGAAGGTGGCAAGAAGCGGATAGTTTACTTCTTTGATGGCCTTTTTATCCATGAAAAGTAAGATTGCGGTAATTACCAAGGTTCCCCAAAGGTATGGAATTACGCGGAATACAATTAATATACTGCACACAAAGAGAATGGAATAGATTACGGTTCTCTTCAACGGCAGATGATAGTCATCGTCGTTTTTTAAGGTAAGCGGTGTGGGCTTTACAAAAAGACAAATGCCAATAATGAGTAAGGTCGCTGTTACAAAGGTCGGAAGCATAATCTGTACAAACTCTACAGTGTCAATGTTGTAATAGGAGTAGAGAAACAGATTCTGCGGATTTCCGAAGGGTGTAACCATACCACCTAGGTTTGCGGCAATGTTTTGCATAATAAAAACAAATGCCATGGATTTTTTATTGTCGGTACTGTTCAGTACAAAAAAACCTAACGGTAAGAAGGTAAGGAGTGCCATGTCGTTTGCTAACAGCATGGAGCCTATAAAGGTAATCATGACAAGACCGAGGGTGGCATTTCGCAACGTGTGAAGTTTTATAACAATGGTTTTACTGATGACTTCAAATAAATGAATATGAGAAAAAGCAGCCACAACCGCAAGGGTGCAGAACAAGGTTGCCAGGGTGCGTAAGTCAAAGTAGCCAAGATATTCTGCATCCGGCGGAACCAGCACACAGGTGACTAACATGGCTACAATGGCAATACAAAGAACAGTCTGCTTCTTCACAAATACGGTAGCCGGCCCAAACAGATAGTCGTTTAACAAATTCCAAAAGGAATTGTGCTTTTTATGTACGGAATGTCTTGTATTTAAAGACGCTGTTTTCATAAGAATACCTTGCAACCTTTCAATCAATTTAGTATATGCAAAATGTGCACACAAAATCGATTGTAGCAGAAATCGAAAAAAAAGCAAGAGAAAGTTGATGTGTCAAAAGAAAAAAATAGAAAAGAACAAAAAAGAAAGCTCTTATGCACGGAGCAAAAGGGCTTTCTGTGATTTGTGTGTAGGAATCCAAAAGTTGAAGATTCATCCGAATCGATACTTACTCGGCAAAATCAGTATCGGAAGCAGTGTTCGGAATGTAATCATCTTCGAAAAGTTCTTCGTATTCATCCTCTAATTCGCCGTCTTCTACATATACCGGATTAAGATAACGGTATACGGCATAGGCAATGCCGGCGATTGCAACAATAGCACCGATAATGGCAAATACATAAAGGACAGTGTTTTTCTTTTCCTGTTCTTCTTCCTTCTTTAAATGAAGCAGCTCTGCAAGCTTTGCATTACTGGATACTAATTCTTCTAATTTTTTCATTGTACAACTCATAGTGTCATCCTTCCTTTCCCATTGTGTAACATGTGCATTTTGTCGTTCTGTATTTAGTTAGAGTATACCATAGTGGTAAAAAAAATACTAGAAAAATTTTCTAAAATCAACACTTTTTTAAGTTGGCAAAGGAAGCCAGCAGTTTTTTTACTCCGAAGGTTTCAAACAGAACCGTAACTTCATAGTCTCTGCCACCGCTGACAATATTGGTGACGGTGCCGACACCGAATTTGATATGACGAACTTTATCGCCTATCCCATAAGAGAGAGACGCGGAAGGGCCGTTGCCGAAATTCTTCGCCGGAGCAGATGCAGTGGAGCCATACGGTACGGCAGACGGTCGAGGCTTTGGCTTTTCAAAATCGAAACCTCCGGCAGAGTTACTGTACGGTGTGCTTCTTTTCGGAAGCGGCATACTTGCGCCGGACATGGTTCGTATCGGACTGTTTCCGAAAGCGCTGCTGTTCCGGAAGGTATTTTGAGAGCCGGCCTGCTCCATCTTAAGAAGATAGCGCGGAATTTCTTTGATGAAGCGGGAGGTAGGGTTATACTGGGTTTCACCTCTTGCCATACGGGTAGAAGCGGCGCTTAAGTGTAGTTCTTTCATGGCACGGGTAATTCCAACGTAACAGAGTCTTCGTTCTTCCTCTATTTCTTCCTCAGGATTATCTGCATTGATGGAAACATAACTTGGGAATAAGCCGTCTTCCATACCGCAAAGGTACACATAAGGGAATTCCAATCCTTTGGCAGCATGCAGAGTCATAAGGACCACCACGTCTGTGGACTCATCCAGTGAATCGATATCCGCAACCAATGCCACTTCTTCCAAAAATCCGCTTAAGGTAGGTTCATCGGCGGTTTGTTCATAGAGAACGGCCTTATTAATCAATTCATCTACATTTGCCAGACGTTCCGCAGCTTCTTCTTCATCTGCCGCAGAGGACTTGATTTCTTCCGTAAGTCCGGTTCCTTCCATGATTTCTTCAATCATGTTCTTTAACGTATAGGACGGTGAAATCGGTTTGCTTCGCAGAGCCTCGATAAATGCCACGAAAGAGGTCAGTTTTCCGCAGGCTCTGGCAACGGATGGAATAAACTCTGCATGGCGCAACGCTTCGTAAAATGTCATGTCGTTTGCTTCCGCGTAATCATCAATACGGTCCACTGTGGTGAGACCGATACCTCGTTTCGGAACGTTAATAATACGCTTTACCGCTAAGTTATCCAATGCGTTGTCGATGGTTTTTAAGTAAGCAAGTAAATCTTTGATTTCTTTTCTTTGATAGAAGTTGATGCTTCCGATGACACGATAGGGAAGATTTCTTGCAATCAGTTTTTCTTCGAAGACACGGGATTGGGCATTGGTTCGGTATAAAATCGCAAAATCTTTAAAGGAAGCTCCTTTTTCGTCCACACAGTCTTTGATGCTTTGTGCCACACCTTCGGCTTCCGAGTAATCGGAAGGATATTGGGTGAAAAATACCGGAGAACCATCCTCGTTTTCGGTCCATAATGATTTATCCTTTCTGCCGATGTTGTGATGAATGACCTCATTTGCGGCGGAAAGAATATTTCCGGTGGAACGGTAGTTTTGTTCCAGGCGGATTACATGAGCCTCAGGGTATATTTTTTCAAAGTTCAGAATGTTTTTTATGTTGGCTCCGCGGAATTTGTAGATAGACTGGTCATCGTCACCTACCACACACAGATTCTTTTCGGTTTCTCCCTCTTCGTTGGTATAAGAGGCAAGCAAAGAAATAAGACGGAACTGTGCGGTGTTGGTGTCCTGATACTCGTCCACCATGATATAACGGAATCGACGGCGGTAGTAGTCCAATACTTCCGGATTAGTCTGAAATAACTCTACTGTTTTAAATATCAAATCATCAAAATCCAACGCATTGCTGGCTTTTAATCGCTTTTGGTATTCGGTATATACTCTGGAAAAGTTACGCTTAGAAAAGTCGGCATTAGCTTTCATGGCGTATTCTTCCGGAGAAATAAGTTCATCCTTTGCAGAAGAAATGGCAGATAAAAAGGTGCGTTCTTTGACTTGTTTGGTATCGATATCCAGTGATTTACAAATGTCTCGAATCAGTGTTTTCTGGTCATCCGCATCGTAAATGGTAAAGTTTCTGCTGTATCCTAAGGATTCGATAAAACGTCTGAGAATCCGTACGCAGGTGGAATGGAAGGTGCTGACCCAGATGTTTTCTGCGCCGTAGCTGACAATTTTGTCCACACGTTCCCTCATTTCCTTTGCCGCCTTGTTGGTAAAGGTGATTGCAAGAATTTGGAACGGGCTTACGCCGCGTTCTTCAATCAGATAAGCGATACGGTGGGTTAGAACTCTTGTTTTTCCGGAGCCTGCACCGGCTAAAATAAGGAGTGGACCGCGGTCAAAAAAAACAGCTTCCTGCTGCATTGGATTTAATGTATCATAAATACTCATAAGTACCTCTTTTCTTTTTTATGTTGTGACTTGTCTTTGAAAAACAGTATAGCATAACGGCGGAAAAAAAGAAAGTACTTGCAACGTGGTTTCGAATACTATATAATATAGAGAAGAAGAGAAAGGGGAGAATGCCATGGCATGGGAAGACAGTGAGGAGTTGCGTGAACTTCTCGATCGATTAAAGGGAATTTCATATGTTAAGCCGGATGAATTACCGAATATCGATTTATATATGGACCAGGTGACAACGTTTATGGATCGACATTTGGAGTCTTCGAAGCGATATGATGAGGATAAGTTACTGACAAAGACCATGATTAATAATTATACGAAGAATGAGTTGTTGCCTTCTCCGAATAAAAAGAAATATTCCAAAGATCACATGTACCTTTTGATTCTGATTTATTATTTAAAAGGTGTTTTGTCTATTACGGATATTCAGTCGGTATTAAAGCCGTTGAATGAAAAATTTTTTGACGGAGCGGGTGAAGTGCCGTTTGAAAAAATATATAATGAAATATTTGATATACAGAGGGCACAGTCGGATGTGGTGGCAAAGGATGTAGCAAGAAAGTGGAAAGCGGTACAGGGAACTTACAGTGAAGTAAAGAGTAAGGAACAGCAGGACTTCTTGCGGAAGTTTTCTTTGATTTGTATGTTGAGTTTTGACGTATATATGAAAAAACAGTTGATTGAGCAGATTATTGATAAAGAGTTTGCACCTGCCCGAACCGAAATTACGGAAAAAGACGACAAAGCGGATAAAGCAAAGAAGAAAGAAGATAAAAAAGAAGATAAGAAAAAAGTCGAAAAGAAACCGGAAGAAAAAAAGAAAGCATAATTTAAAAGAAAAACGTGCCGTGTGCAAATTGCAGGACGGCACGTTTTATTTCATTTATTCTTCTTCGGATGTAACATCAGATATCATAGACGGAATTCGCTCAAATACCATGTCGTAACCGTCGTTTCCGTAATTTAAGGAACGGTTAACGCGACTGATTGTGGCAGTAGAAGCGCCGGTCTTTTCTGCAATTTCCAAATAGGTCTTATGGGAACGCAACATGGCAGCAACTTCAAATCTCTGAGACAGAGACAACAGTTCGTTGATGGTACATACATCCTCGAAAAAAGTGTAGCATTCTTCGCGGTCCTTTAAGGAAAGAATTGCATCAAATAAATAATCCACTGCAGGTGTTCTGATTGTTTTGCTCATTATAAATGAAACCTCCTTTGTGTTTGGAAATGATTTTACGTTTCTTACAGTGATATTTTACCACGACAAAGAATTGAAGTAAAGTCTTTTTTTTATATTTTTATAAAAAAGTGACATCTTGATTTTTCTGATGCATAATACAAAAAATATTTTTTTATGTGGAATTTCCGCAAAAGGTGTGATATACTATTGTGGGTAATGGGGATGTTTGGGATAATATTTGGGATAATTTGGAAGGAATGTTGGTCGAAAAATGTACGAAATTATAGAAAAGAAGCAGTTGAGCGATGCCATTGTAATGATGGAAGTCAAAGCGGAGCGAGTGGCAAAAACCTGTTTGCCGGGACAATTTGTTATTGTTAAGATAGATGAACGTGGGGAACGAATTCCACTTACAATCTGTGATTATTCCAGAGAAAAAGGAACCGTAACCATCGTATTTCAGACAGTAGGCGCTTCTACCTTACGGATGGCTTCTTTAGAAAAAGGAGACTTTTTCAGAGATTTTGTGGGGCCGTTAGGAAAATATTGTGAGTGGATTGATGAGCCGCTTGAGGAGTTAAAAGGCAAGAAAGTATTGTTTGTGGCCGGCGGAGTGGGGACCGCTCCGGTTTATCCGCAGGTAAAATGGTTGCGGGAGAAAGGAATCGAAGCGGACTGTATTATCGGTGCCAGAAATAAGAGTCTTGTGATTTTAGAGGAAGAAATGAGTCGTGTGGCCGGGAATTTATATGTTACAACGGATGACGGTTCTTACGGAATGAAGGGGAATGTGAACGACTGCATAAAGAAACTGGTATCGGAAGAAGGGAAGTCTTACGATATGGTGGTGGCAATCGGTCCGCTTATTATGATGAAGTTTGTGAGTTTGCTTACAAAGGAACTTCATATTCCGACGATAGTCAGCTTGAATCCGATTATGGTAGACGGTACCGGAATGTGTGGTGCGTGTCGTGTGTCAGTAGGTGGTGAGGTGAAATTTGCCTGTGTAGACGGACCGGAATTTGACGGCCATTTGGTGGATTTTGATCAGGCCATGAAACGTCAGCAGATGTATAAAACCGAAGAGGGAAGAACGTATCTGAAAGAGCAGGAAGGGGCAACCCATCACGGCGGTTGCGGTCACTGCAATTAAGTAGAGACAGTGATAGGAGAGAAAAAATGGATGTATTAAAAAGAGTTCCGGTGCGGGAACAGAATCCGACGGAGCGTGCACATAATTTTGAGGAAGTTTGCCTTGGGTATTCTATGGAAGAGGCAAGAGCTGAGGCAGATCGCTGCTTAAAATGTAAAAACCCGAAATGTCAGACCGGGTGTCCTGTCAATATTGATATTCCTCGTTTTATCGGGAAAATAAGTGAGGGAGATGTTGAAGGGGCATATCATGTGATTTCGGAGTACTCGGCGTTGCCGGCGGTATGCGGTCGCGTATGTCCGCAGGAATCCCAGTGTGAAGCGAAATGTATCAGGGGCATTAAGGGAGAAGCGATTTCTATCGGTAAGTTGGAACGCTTTACTGCGGATTATGCAAGAGAACACGGAATCAGACCGGAAGTTCATGCGGAGAAAAAGAATAAAAAAGTAGCTGTAATCGGTTCCGGCCCTGCCGGACTTACCTGTGCCGGTGATTTGGCTAAAATGGGCTATGATGTTACCATATTTGAAGCGTTACATGAACCGGGCAGTGTACTCGTGTACGGTATTCCTGAGTTCCGTCTTCCGAAGGATACGGTAGTAAAAAGTGAAATTGAAAATGTAAAAGCTTTGGGTGTTAAGATTGAAACCAATGTGGTGGTCGGAAAGTCGGTTACTATTGACGAATTATTGGAGGAAGAAGGATTTTTGGCGGTGTTTGTAGGTTCCGGTGCGGGACTTCCGAAGTTTATGGGAATTCCGGGCGAAAATGCGAACGGCGTTTTTTCTGCCAATGAATATTTGACCAGAAACAATTTGATGAAGGCATTTTCGGAAGAGTTTGATACTCCGATTGCGGCTGGGAAAAAGGTGGCGGTCATCGGTGGCGGAAATGTGGCTATGGATGCGGCAAGAACTGCACTGCGCTTGGGAGCAGAAGTATATATTGTATACCGTAGAGGGGAAGAAGAGCTTCCGGCAAGAGTGGAAGAAGTACATCATGCGAAAGAAGAAGGTGTTATTTTTAAGCTTTTGACCAACCCGAAAGAGATTTTAGTCGATGAAAACGGATGGGTAAAGGGAATGCGTTGTGTACAAATGGAGCTTGGTGAACCGGATGCTTCAGGAAGACGTCAGCCGATGGAAAAGCCGGATTCTGAATTTGAGTTGGAATTGGATACGGTAATTATGTCATTGGGTACGAGTCCGAATCCGTTGATTGTTTCCACTACAGCAGGGCTTGAAGCAAATAAAAGAGGCTGTATTGTGGCTGAGGATGCAAACGGAAGCACAAGTAAGGACGGTGTGTTTGCGGGAGGAGATGCGGTAACAGGCGCTGCTACAGTGATTCTTGCAATGGGAGCCGGAAAAACTGCAGCAAAAGGAATTGATACATACCTGTCGGATATGAACCACGAGTAAGAGGTAAAAAACGAAGAATAAAGTGGCGTAACCCCTTGAAAAATAAGGGATTGCGCCACTTTTTTTGCGGACGAAAAATCGTCATGTTGCATAAAGATTGAGTAGTAAGTTTGTATATTATTCCATCTTGAGAATGGTGAAAGGTTCTGATAAAATAGAAACCAAGATATCAAACCGAATTCGAATTTCTAAATATCTTTACTCCGCATCGGAGTAGTATTTCCGGGAATACAAATATGTGTATCATGTTGTATAAAGGTATAAGGCGTATAAAGAACGCAGCCTGTTTTGGGAGAGGAGCAAATTGATTGCAGGAAAAGAAGGAGAAAACAAGAAGCAAAGAGGAATTTCGGTCAGAAGTGTGCGGTCTTTTAAAAGAAATTTTGGGAGCCGGATATGAAACCGAGGTTTCACAGGTAAGAAAAAATAATGGGGTGATGAAGGAAGCTTTGTTTGTGCGAAAAGAAAACAGTGAGTGCATTCCTTGCTTTTATACGGAGGAACTATATCGTTCCTATTGTATGGGAGAGCAGGAAACAGCACTGGCAGAGTATTTGGCGAACATTGTGCTGGGAGAATGTGAAACGATGAAACAACAGGCAGGTAAGTTTCTTGAGAAAGAATGGATTGAGGAGCATTTGTTTCTACGTTTGTTACATGGGGAGCAAAACAGGGAATATTTGAAGGATACGGTATGTTTTGAATTCCTTGATCTGGTGGCGGTGGTCTGTGTTTTAACGGAAGACGGAGAGGATGAAATCAAAAGCTATCAATTACCGAAACATGTGTGGGAGCTGATGGGATTCGGTAGTGCAGACGAGTATTTTCCGAAGATTGTGGAGAACACCAGACGATTGTTCCCGGAACAGCTGGTCTGTATGGAACAGATTGTGTTGCCGTGTTCAGAAAACGAAGAACGGTTGTTTACGTTACAGTTATCGGAGCCGCAAGAGAAATTGGAGGAACAGAAGCTTTACATTTTATCTAACCGTAAGAAAATTAACGGTGCGACAACCATACTTTATCCCGGAATTTTAAAAAGATTGGGAGAACGTTTTGAAGGAGACTTTTATGTGATTCCCAGTAGTGTTCACGAGGTGCTGGTGCTAAAAAACACGGATGGAGAAGAATTGTCCCGTTTAAATGAGATTGTACGGGAAGTGAATGATACTCAAGTGGAACCGGAGGAGGTATTGTCTCACCATGTGTATTTTTATTCTGTGGAGAAGGAATGCCTGCTGGGGAGTTAACGATTAAAAATGAAAAACCAAGAGTCCTGCATAAGCGGACTCTTGGTACTACTCAGCTGTGGTGCATAAACTTAGTTTTCAGATGAATTGGAAAGAAGTAATTGATAGAATTCCTTCAAATCATCATCAGCGACCAGGGCCTCTTGCATTTTTGTGTTGATTTTTTTGGCAAGAGCCTGAATTTCTTCTTCCTGAGTTACCGCAGCACAATATGCGTCAGTATCTAAAGAAGTAATGCCGAGATAGATGGCAGGGTACCCGGAAGAATCGTCTAAATCAATGTAATAATATTCGATACATGGTGCCGGGGTATTGGAAAACACGATTTTTTCATTATGTGTAACAAATACAATGTACTCAAACTCGTTGATTCCCGGGTACAGAAGAAAATCGTAATCGGTAAAGGCTTCGGTAACGGAATAACGGGATGCAATATACTCTAAATCCAAATAGTCCGGATTTGTAACACACTGAGCTAACAACGGTTCGTTTGCAGCCAGGCAGGCGGCATGGTAGCGCTTAATCAGTGAAGATACGGAAAGCTTCAACACCGCTTCTGATTTACGAGCTTGGAAGAAAGCCTGTCTTGTGCTTGCAGAGATTGGCGTTGTGATGATTCGATAACTTCCGTCGGTTAAGCGTTTTACGTAATATTCCGAGAAATATGGCACGGAAAGTTGTAAATCATTGTAATAAAGGGAGTATGTGGCGTATACAATAGAAAAGACGCCATCGATACCCGGTTTAGAATATAACTGTAAATCTTCTACTTTTGCTACGTTTTTAGAATTGGATTCCATGAGTGTAGCGTTTAACATGGTGGCATCCGTAACAAGAGAAGAAACGGTTTCAAAGTCGTTTTTATAATATGCATTTATATAAGATGTTACAAGGTCTTTTACACCGGATAGCGGTGCAGACAGGGTATTGTTAGTTAAAATAGGCGGAAGATTGTTATCCGGAACAGAAGTAACGGTAGGAGCCTGTGTAGTAACAGGTTCTTGAGTAGAAGAAGGCGCGGTAATGTCTGATGCCACCGGCATGGTTACAGTCGGGGTCGCTGTGGCAGCCTCGGTAGGTGCGGTGACAGAATTTACGACACCTTTATCTTTATTATCAGAGGTTTCTTTTGATTGCGGATAGAACAAAAAAGAGAGTCCCAACACAAGCGCGGAACTGTATATCATAGACATACATCGACGAAACTTCATAAGAAACCCTCCTTTGCATAAATTTAACAACCATTTACTATCATACCAAAAAAAATGAAGAAAATCAACTGTTTCTACTTGACCAATTGTTGTTAATTGGATATAATAGCTTTATTGCATCTGTAGCTCAGTGGATAGAGCAATGGTTTCCGGAACCATGTTAGCGGGGGTTCGAGTCCCTTCAGATGCATTTTCTTTTTATTTGGAGATTACGTTTTGCCGGGAGGGCAGTGCGACAGGAGCTTTTCTGCAGGTAGAACGCGGGAAGGCTTTTTTGCGTGCAGGCAAAGTGAGCATAGAAGAGATTTTGGGAAGTAGACTTCCCAAAATCTCTGATTATGCGAACGCGCCCACGACTGAGTGACGAAGTCACGAAGTGGGGGCGGATGCGAAGCATAGCCTGCACGCAAAAAAGAAGAGGCGAACGCGCCCACGACTGAGTGACGAAGTCACGAAGTGTGGGTGGCACGAAGTGCAAGCCTGCACGCAAAAAAATGCGCAGTCATGCGAACGCAGAGTAGAAATTATTGGAAAGGATACAGTATGAAAGCGAAAAAATTTGCAGCGGATGAAGTAGCAGCAGGAGTGAGAATTAATAAGTACTTAGCGGATGCAGGAGTATGCTCACGCCGTGCTGCTGACGGTTTTATTGAAGACGGAAAAGTGTTTATTGACGGTGAACGTGCGGTAATGGGAAGCCGGGTGCTCCCGGGACAAACCGTAGTGTTTAACGGAAAAGAGTTAAAGAAAGAAGAGGATCTGGTGCTGTTGGCGTTAAATAAGCCGAGAGGAATTGTTTGTACCAGCGATAAAAGAGAGCCGGATAATGTGGTGGATTTTGTGAATTACGGAAAGCGCATCTATCCCATCGGACGTTTGGATAAGGATTCGGAAGGTTTGCTTTTGTTGACCAACGACGGTGATATTGTAAATAAGATATTGCGTGCCGGAAACTATCATGAAAAAGAGTATATCGTAAAAGTGAATAAGATGATAACGAAAGAGTTTTTGCAGGGAATGGCAGGAGGAGTGCCGATTCTGGATACCGTGACCAGACCGTGTAAGATTGAAGCGCTGGACAAGTATCGGTTTAAGGTAATCCTGACCCAGGGGCTCAATCGTCAGATTCGCCGTATGTGTGAGTATTTCGGATATCGCGTGGTACACTTACAAAGAGTACGTATTATGAATATCCATCTCGGTCATTTGAAATTAGGAGATTATCGGAAATTGACACCACAGGAACTTTCGGAGCTTCAGAATCTGATTCAGAAGTCTTCTAACACTCCGGTACTTCATGATATGACGAGAAACGACGGCAGCGTAACCTATGCTAAGCCGAAGGAAAAGACCGAAGGGGAATCGCGGGGGACTACCGAGCGGAAAAATATAAAGGAACGGGTTGTAAATAACGGAGATAGGAAAGCACCGTACCGCAAGGCATAAATTAGGCGGGTAAACGGTAGAAGATGGAAAGGGTTCGGTAAAAGAACCGGACTGATGTTTGGAAAGGTGGAAACTATGGGAGAAAAACAAATGGAACGTATGCGGGAGTTGCACCGGATTTTAAAAGAGGCGGCAAAGGCATATTATCAGGATAGTTCCGAAATTATGAGTAATTTCGAATATGATGCGCTATATGATGAATTGGTAGAGTTAGAAAAAGAGACCGGCATTGTACTTGCGGATAGTCCGACGGTAAAGGTAGGTTATGAGATTGTCAGCGAATTGCCGAAAGAAGCCCATGCAGCTCCTATGCTTTCTTTGGATAAAACAAAGGACAGGGAGGCGTTGGCAGGCTGGCTTTCCGGAAGAGAAGGAGTACTTTCCTGGAAGTTAGACGGTCTTACCAATGTTCTTACGTATGAAAACGGAGAGCTGGTAAAAGGGGTAACCCGAGGAAATGGTGAAATCGGAGAAATAATTACAAATAACGTAAAAGTATATAAAAATGTACCGCTTACAATCCCATATAGGGGGAATTTAACGGTGCGAGGCGAGGCTATTATTACTTATTCCGAGTTTGAGCGAATCAACGGAGAAATCGCAGAAGCGGAAGCAAAGTATAAGAATCCGCGGAATTTGTGCAGCGGTACAGTGCGTCAGTTAAACAACGAAATTACAGCACAGAGAAATGTATTGTTCTATGTGTATACGTTGGTAACGGCAGAAGAGGAACTTTCCTTTACCACCAGAAGCGAGCAGATGGATTTTCTTGCAAAGCAAGGATTTACCTGTGTGGAGCATGTGCTTGTAACTCCGGAGACAGTTGTAGAACAAATCGGAAAAATGGAAGCAAAGCTTCCGAAAAACGATTTTCCGTCGGATGGACTGGTGTTAACCTTTGATAATATTGCATATGCCAACAGTTTAGGCAGAACCGCGAAGTTTCCACGGGATTCCATAGCATTTAAGTGGGCAGATGAGATTGCGGAAACGGAACTTCTCGAGATAGAGTGGAGTGCATCCAGAACAGGGTTAATCAACCCCGTGGCCATATTTGCACCGGTGGAACTTGAAGGAACCACAGTGTCCCGTGCCAGCATTCACAATGTCAGCATTATGGAAGGTCTTGCTCTTGGAATCGGCGACACAATTCAGGTGTATAAGGCAAATATGATTATTCCGCAGATTGCGGCGAATCTGACCAAAAGCGGTACCGCAAGGCCACCACAGTGTTGTCCTGTTTGTGGAGAGCAGACAAGCCTTAAAACAGAGAATGAAGTAAAGTCACTGTACTGTGTGAATGTAGAGTGTCCGGCAAAGAAGGTGAAATCTATTGCTCATTTTGTAACCAGAGATGCCATGAACATTGAAGGGTTGTCGGAGGCCACCATTGAGAAGTTCTTAAACGAAAAGATTATTACAAAAGCAGCGGATTTATTCCGGCTTTCCGAGCATAAAGAAACCATTACCACCATGGAGGGCTTTGGAGAAAAGTCTTATGCGAACCTTATTGCCTCCGTGGAGGCGGCAAAGACCGTGACTCCTGCAAGATTTTTGTATGCTCTGGGTGTGCCGAACATCGGAGTGTCCACTGCAAAAGTGATTTGCCGTTCCTTTGAGGAGGATTTGGAGCGTGTGATGAACGCTACCGTAGAAGAGTTATTAACGGTAGAAGGTATCGGAGAAGTGATTGCAGAAACTTTTGTGGAATACTTTGCAAAAACGACGAATCGGGCGGAAGCGGAAGAATTATTATCCTTTGTGACACTGGAACGTCCGGCATTGACACTGGAATCTGCCATTGCCGGAAAGACCTTTGTCATTACCGGAAAGGTGTTTCAGTTTGACGGCCGATCTGCATTAAAGGCCTTTATCGAAGAACGGGGCGGTAAAGTGGCCGGCAGTGTGTCCGCAAAAACAGATTATCTCATTAACAATGATTCCACGTCTCAGTCGTCGAAAAATAAAACAGCGAGAGAATTAAATATACCTGTCATTACGGAAGAGGAATTCTTATCAATGGCGGGAGGAAAGGAAGAATAATATGCCTGTAAAAGTAAGCAATGATTTACCTGTAAAGAAAATATTGGAAGCGGAGAATATTTTTGTAATGGACGAGAGTCGGGCTATGACCCAGGATATCCGCCCCCTTCGTATTGCGATTTTAAATCTGATGCCTCTTAAGGAAGACACGGAGTTACAGCTTCTTCGTAGTTTTTCCAATACACCGCTTCAGATTGAAGTGACCTTTTTAACCACAGCCAGTTATGTGGGAACCAATACTCCTCTCAGTCATTTGGAACAGTTCTATATGACCTTTGATGACGTGAAGCATAAGAAGTTTGACGGTCTGATTATTACCGGTGCTCCGGTAGAACAGATGGAGTTCGAGGATGTGGCATATTGGGAAGAACTTACGCAGATTATGGATTGGTCCGAGACCAATGTGACGTCGACCCTTCATATTTGTTGGGGAGCTCAGGCAGGGTTGTTCCATCATTACGGTGTGCACAAGGAGATGCTTTCTTCTAAGCTGTCCGGCGTATACCGTCATCGAGTATTGAATCGCAAAGAGCCGCTGGTTCGCGGATTTGATGACGAGTTTTATGCTCCTCATTCCCGCTATACCGGCATTTCAAAGGAAGATGTGGAAAAGTGCGGAAAGTTTACCGTGTTAGCGGAAAGTGATGAGGCTGGCTACTTTATTTTGCTTGCGGAAGGCGGAAAAAATATTTTTGTTCTGGGACATCCGGAGTATGATCGTCTTACCTTGGACAAGGAATACAAGCGAGATGTGGCAAAGGGCATCAACCCGGACATTCCGGTAAACTATTATCCGGACAATGATCCGGAGCAAAAGCCGCTTCTTTTGTGGCGTTCCCATGCCAATGCACTTTACAGTAATTGGCTTAATTATTACGTATACCAGAATACACCGTATGAGTGGTAGGTGATGCCAAATGTGCAGAGAGGTGTGTCATTTACGCGGAAATGAGCGTAAATGACATACCTTTTTTGTATGAGAAATAAAAAACTTACAGTAACCCTATTGACAAACTGTTCATAACAGTATATACTGTTTATGTCGGATATGAACAGTTGAGAACAGGAGGCATGTATGAAGATTCTGCAAAACTCAGAGATTCCGATTTATAAACAGATTGCAGTACAGCTAAAGGATGAGATTCTTAGCGGAAGACTTACTCCCGGAGAATTTCTTCCCAGTATCAGAGGCCTTGCAAAGGACCTGAAAATCAGTGTGATTACCACCATGAAGGCCTATGAGGAGCTTTGCCTGGAAGGACTGGTAACTTCGGTACAGGGAAAGGGCTTTGTGGTAAATCCTCAGGATACGGCCATGATACGGGAACAGAGGCTACGGGAAGTGGAAGCTCATTTGCTAGAAGCATTAGAGGCTGCAAAGACAATCGGAATGACGGTAGAGGAAGTAAAGGATTTGATTACTGTTTTAGACCACGCGGAGTAAAGGGGACAAGGCAGTAGAAGAAGTGTAAAAAAGAGACCAAAATAACAGAGATGGTCGGACGAAACACAAAAAAGAAAGTAAGAAAAGAGAAAGGAGTAAGGGGTGACATAAGTCACTGCCTGTAGGAAAAAATGGATAATGTGATTGTAGCAAAGGGTTTGGTAAAACAGTATAAAAAGTTTACGTTGGGTTCGTTGGATTTTTCGATCCCGAAGGGATTTTCCACTGCTTTGGTAGGTGCTAACGGTGCCGGTAAGACCACATTGCTGGATGTGCTGTGCGGGATTATCGAAGCCACAAAGGGTGAGATTACGTATTTCGGTGAGATTACGGATATTGAAAAAAATGAAACAAAGGAGCGCATCGGATATCTTGCGGCACAGGGGATGTACCCGATGACCTGGACACCGTATGATGTGGCCATGGTCAATAAGCTTGGATTTAAAACCTTCCATGAAGAAAAGTTCTGGGAGCTTTGTAAGCAGTACGGTGTGGCTGCCTACGGAGAAAAGAAACAAAAACTGGCAGAGCTTTCCGACGGTAATCGTATCCGTCTCGGCCTGGCAGCGGTGTTTGCAAGAGATGCAGAGTTTTTGGTGCTGGATGAGCCGGGTTCCAATTTAGACCCGCTCATGCGTGATCGTCTTTGCGGACAGTTCAGAGACTATTTGGAGGCGGGAGACGGAGAAAACACCATTTTATTCTCTACGCACAATATTGCAGATATGGAAAATGTAACGGATTATGCGATTTTGATGTATGGTGGCGGAATCATTGAGTCCGGTTTTGTAAGCGAATTGTGTGAGCGTTATGTTCTGGTATCCGGAGATGATACGTCTTTTGACCAAGTGAAAAAGTATCTTATGGTAGAAGACCGGAATGTAAGTACTTGTACCGGCTTTGCCAAAGCGGAACACAGAGGAGAACTGGATGCGGCAGGTGCAGTGACGGAAACCCCGAATCTGCAGCAACTCTGCGTATATCTGCTTCGTTATGCGGAGCAGCGTAATTCCTAGGAGGCGGAAAGATGAAGGAGTTGGGTTGGCAGTTAAATAGAAATAAATATACGTTTTTGCTGACATTTCTTGTATTTGGTGCAATGCTTGGTCCGATTTTTGTAATATTGGGAGACGATACGGTGACGGAAGCCGTTTATCGCATCGTGATGTTATTTGTAGGGATTTGTGCTATGACACTTTACGGAGAACGTCAGGGGATTCTGAGACGTAAAAATTACGGTGCGTCCTTCTATCGGAGTATGACAAATGGCTTGGAAAAAGAAAGAAAACGCTGGCTTGTACTGGATACCTTCCTGTGTGTACTGGGAGTCGTGGTTTTTGCGGCATATAAATGTATCGGAGAGCTGATACAGGGAGGTTTTAACGGAAATGCGGTATTTTGTATCCTTTTAGTTTATTTGGCAGGAAGTCATTTGTTTGTAAAGCATCCGCTCGGGCTGATTTGTATCACGATGTTAGCATTGGTATTTTTGGGAATGTCGCATCTGGTGACCGTTCCGATTTGGGGCGTAGGAATTGCATGGGTGGTATTTATATGTTGCGAGGCAATCTTTTTCAAAAGTCTGAAAAAGCTTTGGGAGGAAGAATAGTAGGAGGGCCGGTATGAGTGAAGTGAAAAATGCGATGCGGTATGTAAAAAAGTGCAGAGGCGGTCGTATATTTAATGGTTTGAGTTTCTTTTTTCAGATTTTCTTTTTGCTGATTGCGTTGGTGGTAACATGGCTTTCGGTGTTTGTAAAACCGGACACGGACATAGATTCGTTGGCAATGTTTCTTATCTACATGCCGGCAGCCTGTTATCTGTCCGGTATATCTTACGGGACGATGCAGAATCTGATTGATTCTCTGGGAAAGGCATTCCTTTGTACGCCACTTGCAAAAACGGCATTAACAAAGGGAATGTTGGTTACAAATCAAATCAAGTTTCTAACGTTTTTTCTTCCTTGCGCGGGGATGCGCCTCGTGGGATGCATTTTAGGAAACGGAAGCGAGAGGGGAATGGACGATTTCCTGATTTTCTTCGGAATTGCATATGTACTGAGTATTGTCGGCATGGCATCCACCCTGGTAAGTATTTTGACAATGGGGTCTTTTGTTTGGGGGTGTGTGTTGTATACCCGGTTTAATAAACTGTTTTTGGAAATCAACCTGCATATTCCGGTGGCAGTGGTTTTGTTTGTGGGATTATTGATTCTCGGAAGTCTTCTGGCACCGGTGGTGATGGAGTATGCGTATAAAAAAAGAACGTTACCGGACCGGAGTGTGGATGAACTTGTGACACAGGCATATCGGTTGAAAAAGGAGAAGGGGGAGGAAAGATGGGCGAAATGAAACGTGCGCTGCATTTGATGTGGGGGACCAAACAGTACCGAAAAGCATTTGGGGTTCCTTGGGTGTTGTTTTTGATTTGTTTCTTGCTTGCCCTGGTATTCGGCGGGGCTCCGTTCATTAATGAGTTGGTAAAAGAAGAGGTATCGATTCAAACAGAATTTGGGTTAACCATATTACCGGCAGTGTTTTATTTATATATCAGTGCCTACACAGGACATCAGTTTAATGCAATCTATAAAGCGGGGAAAAGTCTATTAAGCTTTCCGATAGCCAAAACTGCATTGACAAAGGGTATTGCGGTAAACCGTTTGATCGGCTTTCTGGTGGCACTGATTCCCAGTGTAGTTACAAGATGGCTTTGTGTGGTACTGGGGTATTGTGAAGTATCCATGTTGGATGATATGATACTGGTGTACGCAGTTGCCTACGTGCTGGTGCAAATTATGACCTGTTCTGCATGGACCTGGGTCGCGTTTATATGGATTTATGCTGCTATAGCTTTTATCTGCGCATTTGATTTGCCGATAGAAACGGTGTTGTTGAAGCGTTTTTCTGAGGCCTGTTACCATTATGAAATGCCGGTTTTGTGGGTGGTGATCAGTTTTACGGTATTGGTGGTTGGCGGCTTGGTGCTGGGGCTGAAACTTATGGAGATAACTTATAGAAAACGTACCGTTGTGTATAATACGGCACAGGAAAAGATGGCACAAACGAAGGGAAGATAAAGGTATGGGACAAAATTGGAAACAAGGGTTAAAACTTATGTGGGGCTCAAAATGTCTGAGGCTGTTTTTCGGAAGCGGCATCGGATTTGCCGGAAACATGTTTTTCTTCGGAATGACTGCCATTGCAATGGCAGCACCGTCCATCTTTTTGATATTCGGCAAGAATCTATGGGAATCCGATCTTTATCGATGGGCATATCTTTGTGCATTTTTATGTAAGTGTATCATGGATATGCTGGTGACGGAATGTGCACTGATTTATAACAAGTCATCGGGAAAAGGAATTGCCGGGATGCCTGTTTCCAAATGGGTGCTGACAAAAGGTCTGGTGATGAATAAATTAGTCTTCTATGAAATCGGATTCGTGATTATGATGGGAATCCATGGAATTAATGTAGCAGTAGGGGCAGTGGCTTCGGATGTGACGGATGATCTTCTGGTTTTGACGGTAGTGATGTTCTTTATTGATGCATTGATTCAAATGTTGATAGGATATTTTGACCGTTATAATAAGGGCACTCATTATTCGGGAGTTTATGTGGCACTTCTTATTTTGGTACCGAGAGCATTGGGGAAAATTGGGCTTTCCGTGGAAATGGCCTTGCTGATTCAGTGTCTTTGTGTACTCGGCGGTCTGGTGATGTATTATTTACACTTTCTGTGTAAATATAAAAGACGAGTTTATTTATCGAAACCTGCGACAAATTCACTTGGAACCAGATAGATACGAAAGAAGGAAATGATATGAAAAACGAGTTTAAACGTGCAATGAAGTTAGTCTGGGGAAACAAACGGATGCGGGGAACTTTTGGTTGCGGATTCGGGATGAATCTGAATGAATGCGGGAGGTTGCTTGTGCTCATGGGACTTTGTGCGGTGGCTCCGTTGGTGTCGCTGTTGTTTGGAGTGCAGTTGTCAGAAATATGGATATTAAGACTGTTGGGGTTCCAGGCCTTTGTTAATTACGTTATGTTGGTATGGCATATGACGAGTATGTTCGGGCGGTACGGAAAGTTGGGAAAAGCGTTCGGCGGCTTTCCTATGGCCAAGTATGTTATGACAAAGGGCTATGTTATCAATACCTGGGTTTTATTGGCAATCGGTGTAGGACTTACTATGGCGGGACACGGGCTTTGTCTTTTGACAGGAGCGGTACCTACAGCGAGATTTGTTGAGATTCTGTTATTTTTCAGTGTAGGATTTCTTCTGAATGGGTTGTGTTTGGGAATCAGATATCTGAGTAATCCGGTAGTTGAAATGGGCTCAATCTTTGCGGGAACGTGCCTGATAGGGTTAAAAATGCTGGCAGATAATATTGCGGAAAACGGAGTAAGTACGGGAAAGAATGTGTTCTGGATAATCTTGTGTTTGGGACTCGGTACTGTGTTTTTATATCTGTTTTCTAAGAAACGCTATAAGAAAAGAGATACAGTTGCATTGGAAGTGTTGCGGGAGGAATGATAAAGAACTCCTTTTTGGAACTCTCATCTGTTAAATGAAATCAGGTGCTTGTCATAGTGAAAAGTTTCGTGTATTATAGAGTTAGGTCGACAGGATGATATGCCGAAACTACAATAGGTTCCGTTAAATTGGATGTAACCCGGGGATGAGAGGAGAACTGACTATGATACCTGCAATTATTTTATTTGCACTGACTTATGTGTTGATGCTGATTTTTGGGAAATACCGCCCTTACATTGCGCTTGGCTCGGCACTGATTTTTATTGTGTCCGGAATGCTTCCGCTTGATAAGATTGTGTCGTCTTTGGATTTTAATGTAATCCTGATGATTGCCGGAACCATGGGACTTGTTGCTTTGTTTATTGAAAGTAAAATGCCGGCGCTTTTGGCGGATATTATTATGGAGAAGGTGCCGAATGTCCAGATAGCGGTAGTAGCTTTGGCATTGTTTGCAGGTATTATTTCTGCATTTGTGGATAATGTTGCCACGGTTCTTATGGTGGCTCCGGTTGCGTTGGAAATCTGTAAGAAATTAAAGATAAATCCGATTCCGTTTATCATCAGCATCGCGGTGTCCTCTAATCTACAGGGAGCAGCAACTCTGGTGGGAGATACTACGGCTATTCTGCTCGGTTCCGCTTTGGATATGAGTTTTTTGGACTTTTTCTTTTACAAAGGAAAGCCGAGTATGTTTTTTATCGTAGAACTGGGAGCAGTGCTTTCAGCTTTTATTGTGGCATTTGTTTTCCGGAAGGAGAGGAAACTTAAGCTTGATAAAAAAGAGAGCGGAGGAACAAGAACCGTAGTGACGGATTACTTACCGACGGTGCTTTTGGTGGGAGCCATTGTTTTGCTCATCGGTGCTTCTTTTATTCCGAATAAGCCGGATATTACAAACGGGTTGATTTGTACTGAGTTGCTGATAGTAGGTATTATTATAAACTGTTCGAAGAAAGGGACACTTAAGGAGGCTCTCCCTCCGCTGAAGGCCATTGATTTTAATACCATCGGATTGTTAATCGGTCTGTTTTTAATGATCGGCGGTATCACACATATGGGGGTAATTGACGCATTGGCAAATCTTCTTGCAAAGGCCGGCGGCAACAATATTTTCCTGTTGTATACCATTATTGTATGGGCATCGGTAATTATTTCCGCATTTATTGATAACATTCCGTATGTGGCTACCATGATTCCGGTGATTGCAGGTATTGCGGCAGCGTTGCAGATTGATCCCACACCGCTTTATTTCGGACTTTTGTCCGGGGCAACTTTGGGCGGAAATATAACGCCGATCGGTGCATCTGCCAATATTACCGGTATCGGGATTTTGCGAAAGGCCGGCTATGAAGTAAAGAATAAAGATTTCTTTAAAATCGGTATTCCGTTTACCCTTGCAGCGGTTATTCCGGCCTATATCGGTATTTGGCTGTTGTTCGGTATGTAGTGTTTGGAAATAGACATAAATTTAAGTAGGAACTCTTGTTGTAACAGGCGAGAGTTCTTGCTTTTTTTTTGTAAAAATGGTATACTAAATTGATATCGTGTGTACAGGGGACAGTATTGTTCGCGTTCGCTCGGGAAAGCGAAGGAAGGAGATTGCGGTATGGATTGTAAAAGAGCCTTGGAGTTGATTACACAGTTTATCAACGGACAATTGAATGCAGAAGAGACACAGGCCTTTTTGGATCATATTGACAGTTGTCCTGAGTGCAGGGAAGAACTGGAAGTGACATATTCTCTTATGACAGCCTTGAAACAGTTGGATGAAGATACGGATTTGTCAGAAAATTACAGTGAAGAATTAAATGAAAAAATAGAGGTATGCTATTTAAATGAATTGAAGCGGAAACGTTCCTGTGCACGAAGAAGAGCATTGCTTGCCGTGGTGATTGTGCTGTTAGTACTACAGAGCGGAATTACTTTGAAGGTAAAACGGAAAGAAGAGGACAGACGTTTTTTTCGTATGATAGCAGGACTGGAAGAAGTAGAACCGGAAGATGGGAACAATCTGATGGTAATCAGTGAACCGTCGGAAGATGAGGAGTAATAAGATGAAAGAGAAGCTTGTAGTAATTGACGGAAACAGTATTGTGAACCGTGCATTTTACGGTTTGCCGGATATGACCACCACAGACGGCAGACATACGAACGGTGTACTGGGCTTTTTAAATATTTTGATAAAGATTGCGGAAGAGGAAAAGCCGGATTATCTGGCAGTGGCCTTTGATGTAAAGCATCCGACCTTCCGTCATGAGATGTATGCGGAGTATAAGGGTACTCGTAAGGGGATGCCGGAGGAACTTCGTGAGCAGATGCCGCTTTTGAAGCAGATGTTGTCGGCAATGGGGGTTCTGACCATTGAGTGTCCGGGCTTTGAAGCGGATGATATCTTGGGAGCACTTTCCGCAAAGGGCGCGAGAGACGGAAAAAAAGTGTCCCTTGTATCCGGTGACAGGGATTTACTACAGTTGTCGAATGATGACGTATTGGTGCGGATTCCGAAGACAAAGCGCACCGGCACGGAGATTGAAGACTATACACCGGCGGAGGTGTTGGAAAAATACGGTGTCACCCCGGCGCAGATTGTGGATTTAAAGGGGCTGATGGGAGATGCGTCCGATAATATTCCGGGAGTTCCGGGCATCGGAGAAAAGACTGCTGTTAAGATTTTGTCTGTCTTCCCGACAGTGGAAGAAGCTATTGCTCATGTTGATGAGGTGGAACCGAAGAAAGCCAGAGAGTCGTTACGGGAGAATGCAGATTTGGCGCGGCTCAGTAAGACCCTGGCTACCATTAAGACGGACTGGGAACCGGAGTTTTCTTATGAAACGGCACGATTTGGTAATATTTTTACGGATGACGCTTATAAGCTTTGTAAGGAATTGGAGTTTAAGTCATTGCTTTCCCGTCACTTTTCACCGGATCAGGGCTTGGTAAGCGATGACAAGTCTTTTGATGAAAAGCCGCAGCAATTGTCTTCCATGGCGGATGCGGATGTTGTCATTGCAGGACTTACAAAGGAAGAACCGGTAGGCTTTTCCTTTAGCGGAGAAGAGTTGGTACTGGCAGTAAAAGGGAAGGCATATGTCATTCCGGTGACTGTAATGAAGGAAGAAGGCACAGCAGGTGTTCTTCATAAAGTTTGCGAAAAACAGGCCGTGCCTGTTACCTTAGATTTAAAGGAGCGCATGTTTGCTGTGGCGAAGGAAGACCGTAAACGGTTTGGTGATGCAGCACTTTGTGCATATTTATTAAATCCTCTAAAAAACAGTTATACCTATGAAGATATTGCACGAGATTATTTAAAGCTTGCCCTTCCGGCAGCGGAAACTTTGCTTGTGGCAAAGGAACCGAAGCAGATGAGTTTATTTGAAGAGCCGGAGGAAGATACCGGTGCGGATACCGAATTGCGTCGACAGGTGGCTGCTTATGAAGCCATGACAGCACAGGTGGCTTATCCGGTACTGTTGTCCGAACTCCGTGAGAACGGTATGGAAGAACTATATAAGACCATTGAGCTTCCGTTGGTAGCGGTACTGTATGATATGGAACAGGCAGGCATGGAGGTTGATTTATCCTTCTTTTCGGAGTATTCGAAGCAGTTAAACGAAGGAATCACCCGATTGGAACAGGAAATTTATCGATTGGCGGGAGAAGCGTTTAATATAAATTCTCCGAAGCAGCTGGGTGTAATTTTATTTGAAAAACTGAAACTTCCGGGAGGAAAAAAGACAAAAACGGGGTACTCCACTTCGGCAGATATTTTGGAAAAACTTCGAAGTGAAGACCCGATTGTGGAAAATATATTGGAGTACAGACAGTTAGCAAAGTTAAAGTCTACCTATGCAGACGGATTACCGGCATTTGTGGCGGAAGACGGCAGGATTCATTCCAAGTTCCAACAGATGATTACGGCTACGGGACGCTTAAGCAGTGCAGAGCCGAATCTTCAAAATATTCCGGTGAGAATGGAGTTGGGACGCAAAATTCGTAAGGCCTTTGTGCCGGCAGAGGGGCATGTGTTTGTGGATGCGGATTATTCCCAGATTGAACTTCGTATTCTGGCCCATTTGTCCGGAGATGAGCAGTTGATTCGGGCATATAATGAGGCGGAGGATATTCATCGTCTTACGGCATCCCAGGTGTTCCATACTCCTTACGATGAGGTAACACCGGCTCAACGAAGTAACGCCAAGGCGGTAAATTTCGGTATTGTATACGGCATCAGCTCCTTCGGCTTGGGACAGGATTTGAACATTTCCAGAAAGGAAGCGGAAGAGTATATTAACCGCTACTTTGAAACCTATCCGAAGATTAAACAGTACCTGGATTCGTTAGTAGAGGAAGCTAAGACAAAGGGCTTTGTAACTACGTTGTTCGGACGTAAAAGACCGGTGCCGGAAATCGCTTCTTCCAACTTTATGCAACGGTCCTTCGGAGAGCGGATAGCCATGAATTCTCCGGTACAGGGAACCGCGGCGGATATTATGAAAATTGCCATGATTCGCGTGGATGAGCGGTTAAAGAGGGACAACAGTAAAGCAAGGATTGTACTTCAGGTGCATGATGAGTTACTTATCGAAACACCGCTTGCGGAAAAAGAATATGTAAAACAGATTTTACAAGAGGAGATGGAGGCAGCTGCTGATATTTCCGTACCCCTTGAGGTGAGTGTAAGCGAAGGAAGCGACTGGTACGAAACAAAATAGGTCCGGGCGTGCGGAACAGTCGGACTATGAACGAAAGTAAAGTCAGGTGAGGGAAAAATGAAAGTAATCGGAATCACGGGAGGCGTAGGAGCCGGGAAGTCCACAGTGGTGGGAATTCTGAAAAAGCATTACGAAACCGAATATTTGCATTGCGACGCAATCGCTCATGAGATTATGGAACGGGGCGGAAGTGCCCATGAAGAATTGGTGTCCTTGTTCGGAACGAAGATTCTTCATGAGGATGGGTCTTTAAATCGTGGGAAACTGTATGAAGTTGCCTTTGTCGGAGGGAGAGTCGCCGAGTTAAATGCCTGTGTACACCCAAAGGTGCGGGAGTATGTGGAAGAACGGATTGGGACCCTTCGTAACGCTGAATATGCAGGAATGGTTCTCATTGAGGCAGCACTTTTAATCGAAGCCGGTTATAAAGATATTTGTGACGAATTGTGGTATATTCACGCACCGCTTTCGGTTCGCAGGGAGCGGTTAAAGAAAAATCGCGGATATACCGAAGAACGGGTGGAGGAGATTATAAAAAAACAAGCATCGGAAGAGTTGTTCTTTTCCGAAAGTGATTTTGTACTATACAATGACTCTTCGGAAGAAGAGTGTGAAGCACATATTATGGAGCAGGTAGAAAAGCACTTAAAGCGGGAGGTGGTAAGGTGAGTCAGACGGAAGCAGCGGACAAGTTGGTATACGGACTGGACATCGGAACGAGAAGCATTGTGGGAACCGTAGGTTACAAAACAGGTGCCCGTGCATTTACCGTAGTGGCACAGAGTACGAGGCTGCATGCCACCAGAGCCATGATGGACGGTCAGATTCATGATATTGCCAGTGTAGCAAATACCATAGCCGAAGTTACAAAAGAGCTGGAAGAGCAGACGGGGAGAAGTCTTAAGGAAGTCTGCATTGCGGCTGCAGGTCGTGTGTTGAATACGACACAGGCGTTTGCGGAAGTGGAATTTGATGATGAAGTAGTAGTGGATGCAGATATGGTGCATACCTTGGAAATGATGGGTGTGGAAAAGGCTCACAAGAAAATGCGGGAAGAAACCAAAGAGGCAGGCCAGCATTTCTTTTGTGTGGCATATACCGTGGTACATTACTATTTAAACGGATTTGTGATTACGAATTTAGAGGAGCATAAAGCGTCGAAAATCGGTGTGGAAGTATTGGCGACTTTCCTGCCTAATGAAGTGATCGACGGATTGTATGCTGCGGTAGAAAAAGCGGGACTTAAAGTAGAAAATCTCACCTTGGAGCCGATTGCAGCCATGCTTGTGGCAATTCCGGAAAATTTCAGACTCCTGAATATTGCTTTAGTGGATGTGGGAGCAGGAACCTCTGATATTTGTATTACAAGGGACGGAAGTGTCATTGGTTACGGGATGATACCGATGGCCGGAGATATGTTAACGGAAACCATTGCAAAAAAACGTTTGGTGGACTATAATAGTGCGGAGCGCATGAAGCTTGAGACTTCTACAAAGAAGAAAGCCATTACATATACGGATATTATGGGACTGAAGCAGAAGGCAGACAGAGAAGCTGTTTTGGCGGATATCAGAGAACAGGTTGATGAGATGGCTGACGCGATTGCGACACAGATAACGGAGCTGAACGGAGGAAAGCCGGTCAGTGCAGTGTTTGTTGTGGGAGGCGGCGGGAAAATAGCAGGCTTTACGGAGTTACTTTCTGAAAAGTTAAATGTACCGAAAGAGCGTGTGGCACTTCGTGGGGAAGAAGTACTATCCTTTGTTACGTTTTTACAAGAAGGTATCAAAAAGGATTCTCTGTTGGTTACTCCGATTGGTATATGTCTGAATTACTATGAGCAGAAAAATAATTTTGTTTTTGTCAAAGTTAACGATGAACATATAAAGCTATACGATAACGGTAGTTTAACTGTGGGGGATGCGGCTCTGCAATTCGGCTTCTCTAATGAAGAATTGTTCCCGATGCGGGGAAAAGAACTTAATTTTAATGTAAACGGCGTAAAGCGTACATTGAAAGGAAAACTGGGAGAAGCTGCGGAGATTTTATTAAACGGCCAGCCGGCGGGGATTAATGCTCCCATTGTGCAAAATGATAAGTTAAAGATTTCTGTCGGCACGAAGGGGACGGACGCTTCCTGTACGGTAGAAAAGTTACCGGAGTATAAGCAGAATCTTAATGTTACCGTTAATGGGGTGAAGATGACGTGTCCGCGGATAATTCAGGTAAACGGCGAACCGGTTTCGGAAAATTATGAAATTAAGGAAGGTGACATTGTAACTGCTTTAGAGTATTATACCTTAAGTCAGTTGCTGGCATATTTTGATATTGTACCAACAGAGGATGTGACCATAAACGGTACGATTGCTTCGTCAGAAGCTAAAGTATATGACGGTTCCGTTGTACGCACGGAGACAGAAAAAAAGGTCGTTTCTTCCGTGGAACCGGAAAAGAAAAATTTTTCTGTGGAACCGGATACAACACCGGCACCGTCTAATAAGGAGGAAGAGTTCCGGTCCGATATTTATTTGAAATCCTACGATGAGTTGGATGATGAGGACGAACCGGTGGAATTTAAACGACCGCCGATGATGCAAAATCAAAAGCCGGAGGATAAGGCGGGACATCTGCTTTCATTGTTAAGTGCATTGAATGCGGATGAATCATCATTAAAGTTCGGGAAGAGTATGTCTACGCAGTACGCACCGGTAAGAACCGGGCAACCGTTGCCGCCGTTGGAACCGTTTGTTCCGGGACAGAAAGATGCCTCACGGAACGAAACGGCAGCTGAACAACCGGGAGTTGTACAGAGTATGGCAGCCACGCCGGTGCCGGAAGAAAAGGTTGCCGAAGTACCGAAGGAAGAGCCGGCAGCAGCCGGAAATTCCGCAAAAGATATTGTGGTTGTGGTAAACGGTCAGGCGAAGGTGTTAAAGGGAAAAAGTTCCTATCTGCTTGTGGATGTACTGGATGTGGTGGCATTTAATCTTTCGGATGCCAGAGGGCGTCAGCCGATTGTAAAAGTAAACGGCGCATCTACCACATTTATGCAGGGAATTTCTGACGGAGATAAGATTGAACTTGGCTGGAAATCATAAGATACGGCAAAGACAGTAACAGAAAGAAGGTTTTTTTAGTGAAAGTATGTGCAATTGCCAGCGGAAGCAGCGGAAATTGCGTTTATGTAGGAAACGGTGAGACCCATCTATTGGTAGATGCGGGAATCAGCGGGAAACGGATAGAACAGGCACTTGCTTCTATCGGAACGGGGGCGGACCGGTTAAAAGGGATATTGATTACGCATGAACATTCCGACCACATCCAGGGGATAGGCGTACTGGCAAGACGGTACGGAATTCCGATTTACGGAACGGCAGAAACCCTTTGCGGGATGTTAAAGGGAAAGACCTCTGTAGGGAAGATTCCGGAAGGATTGTTTCATGAGGTAAAACCGGAAGAACCGTTGTGGTTTGATAACCTGATGGTGCATCCCCATTCCATATCTCATGATGCGGCCAATCCGGTATGCTATACCTTTGAAGCGGAAGGAAAAAAAGCTTCTTTGGTGACGGATCTTGGCATGTATGACGAACATATTTTAGAAGCGGTAAAGGAATCGGAGATTTTGTATTTGGAATCCAACCATGATGTCAACATGTTGATGGTTGGTGCATATCCTTATTATTTGAAACAGCGTATTTTGGGAGAACGCGGACATCTGTCCAATGATTCCGCGGCAAAATTAATTTGTGAAGTATTGCATCCGGAGCTTAAGCATGTTATACTTGCACATCTGAGTAAAGAAAACAATTTACCGGAACTGGCCTATGAGACTGTTCGGATTGAATTGCAGGCAGCCGCCGCAAAACGCGGACTTCCTATGCCGGATTTATTTGTGGCAGAGCGTGATGTACCGTCAAAGATGGTAGAAGTTATGGCAGAACAAATGGAATTATTTGCATAAGCAAAAAGCAGGAGGATAAAAACATGAAGAAAACAATTATTACTGTAGTAGGAAAAGATTGCGTAGGTATTATTGCAAAGGTATGTACCTATCTGGCGGAGAACAAGGTAAATATTCTTGATATTTCCCAGACCATTGTACAGGATTATTTCAACATGATGATGGTGGTGGATGCCAACAATTCCCCAAAGGAAAATCATGAGATTGCGGAGGATTTGGATGCCATCGGTAAGGAAATCGGAGTTATTATTAAAGCACAGCATGAAGATATTTTTGATATGATGCATCGTATCTAACACATATCAAAAGAGAGTGAGGTATTATACATGATAAATATACACGAAGTCATTGAGACGAACCAGATGATTGAAAAGGAAAATCTGGATGTACGTACCATTACCATGGGTATAAGTCTGCTTGATTGTGCAGATAATAACTTGGACGAATTAAATCGCAAGGTATATGAGAAAATAACTACCATGGCGAAGGATTTGGTGGAGACGGGAGAACGTCTCGGTAAAAAGTTCGGAATTCCGATTGTGAATAAGAGAATTTCCGTAACTCCGATTGCAATGGTAGGTTCTTCCGCATGCAAGAAGCCGGAGGATTTTGTGACTATCGCAAAAACGCTTGACCGTGCGGCAAAGACGGTAGGTGTCAACTTTATCGGTGGGTATTCCGCACTTGTCAGCAAGGGGATGACCACGGCAGACCGGTTATTAATTGAATCCATTCCGCAGGCACTTGCAGAGACGGAACGAGTATGTTCTTCCGTAAACGTGGGCTCCACCCGTACCGGTATCAATATGGATGCGGTGCGTCTCATGGGTGAAATTGTACTTAAAACCGCAGAAGCAACCAAGGAGAGTGATTCTCTCGGTTGTGCAAAGCTTGTTATTTTCTGTAATGCACCGGATGATAACCCGTTTATGGCAGGTGCATTCCATGGTGTGACCGAAGCAGATGCCATCATTAATGTGGGTGTCAGCGGTCCGGGTGTTGTAAAGACTGCATTGGAGTCTGTACGCGGTGCGGATTTCGGAACCCTTTGTGAGACCATTAAGAAGACGGCATTTAAGATTACCCGTGTTGGTCAGCTTGTGGCTACGGAAGCGTCCAAGGCACTGGGCGTACCGTTTGGTATTGTAGACTTATCTTTGGCTCCGACTCCGGCAGTGGGGGATTCTGTTGCCGAGATTTTGCAGGAAATCGGTTTGGAGTTTCCGGGAGCACCGGGTACTACGGCAGCCCTTGCATTGTTAAATGACCAGGTAAAGAAGGGTGGCGTTATGGCATCCTCTTATGTGGGTGGTTTGAGTGGTGCTTTTATTCCGGTCAGCGAAGACCAGGGGATGATTGATGCGGTACAGGCCGGTGCCCTTACCTTAGAAAAGCTTGAGGCAATGACCTGTGTATGTTCCGTAGGTCTTGATATGATTGCCATTCCGGGCAGCACGAAAGCAACTACCATTTCCGGTATTATTGCGGATGAAATGGCCATCGGTATGATTAATGCAAAAACTACGGCGGTTCGTTTGATTCCGGTTATCGGAAAAGATGTGGGAGATATTGTAGAGTTCGGTGGACTTTTGGGTTATGCACCGATTATGCCGGTAAATAACTTCTCCTGTGATGCGTTTGTAGCAAGAGGCGGAAGAATTCCGGCACCGATTCATAGTTTTAAGAATTAAGGAGGACATACCATGCTTGCGGAATTGGAAGCACTGGATTATAAAAAAGTATTCTATTATTTTTCGGAAATTGCAGCAATCCCGCACGGTTCCGGAAATGTGGGAAAGATAGCGGATTATTTGGAATGTTTTGCAAAAGAGCATAACATCCGGTATCACCGTGACGGAGCGGATAATGTGATTTTCTATAAAGAGGCATCCGCAGGTTACGAGCATCTTCCTACGGTGATTTTACAGGGACATATGGACATGGTATGTGAAAAAGAGGTCGACGCCACCATAGATTTTGAAAAAGACGGCTTAACGCTTTTGACAGACGGGGAATGGTTATTTGCGGATAAAACCACTTTGGGTGGCGATGACGGTATTGCAGTGGCATATTGTCTTGCAATGTTGGCCGACGATACGTTAAAACATCCGGCACTTGAAATGGTGATTACGACTGATGAAGAAACCGGTATGGACGGTGCGAAGGCATTGGACGGAGCGTTGCTTACCGGAAGACATATGATTAATATTGATTCCGAAGAGGAAAACGTGGTGCTTTGCGGTTGCGCCGGCGGTATGCGGGTGGCAGGTCAGCTCTTTACGGAGCGAGTGATTGCCGGCGGTCGTACTGTCAAAGTCACTGTTTCCGGGTTGCTTGGCGGGCATTCCGGTGCGGAAATCGATAAGAACAGAACCAATGCAGTATTGTTTTTAGCGCGATATTTATATATGCTCCGGGAGGAAGTTCCGTTTTTGGTAGAGGAGCTTTCCGGAGGCCAGAAGGATAATGCTATTCCGAGAGACGCACAGGCAACGCTTTTATTTCCGGAGGACATTACAGAGGAACAGATTGCTGCGGCAGAAAAAATCGCAGCTGAGATGACGGAAGAAGTCCGCAGTGCGGAGCCGGAGGCAAAGATTGCGTTTGCACCGGATGAGGTAGTGGAGGAACTTCCGGTATTTCATCCGAGAAGTTTTGAAAAGATATTATTTCTTTTGATGCAGGCTCCCAACGGAATCCAGGTAAACAGTGCGGAGATTCCGGGACTGGTAGAAAGTTCATTAAATTTAGGTATTTGTAAAACCAATGGAGAGGGGATGGAGTTCCATTGGGCATTGCGCAGCAGTAAGCGGAGTTACCTGAGCTTTTTAAGAGAGAAGTTAACCTATCTTATCGGATTTTTGGGAGGAGACTATGAGGTGTCCGGTGAATATCCGGCTTGGGAATACAACGCAGAATCGAAGTTACGGGAAGTTTATGCAAAATCTTACGAAGAGATGTTTGGAGTAAAGCCGGTACTTGCCACGATTCATGCCGGTTTGGAATGCGGTATTTTAGGGGAAACCATACCGGGACTTGATATGATTTCCATCGGACCGGAAATGAAAGATATTCATACACCGGCAGAACGACTTCATATCGGTTCCGCTATACGAATCTATAAACTTTTAGAGAACATATTGGAAAACGGTGAAATCAAATAGTTTTTCTAAGGAGTATGCTATGGAAGGGAAAAATAGAGAGAGAAGAAAAGCAGTCTTATTAATCGTTGCTACAGTGCTTGCAGTGACGGTGGCATCCTTATTGTTTTTATTCTATACAAAAGCAGGAAAACGTTTAACCTCTAAGGTTGTGGCCGGTTATCTGCACGATGTGGTTACCTACATACCGGGCGGAAACGGTGAGCTTATGGGCAATGAGGAAGGAGATGAACTGTCGCAAATCCAAAAACCTGCTGATGCGGAGGCAGATGGTAAGGAAAAAGAATTTTATCACATCCTGTTATTAGGAGAAGAGGCTATTAGAAGTACACCGGGAAAAGGAAGAACTGATGCCATTATTCTGGCAACGGTACATGTGAAAGAAAAAAAGATTATTCTGACCTCAGTACTTCGTGATACCTATGTGGAACCGGAAGGAATGAAACCCAATAAAATCAATGCGGTTTACGGGAAATTGGGGGTAAACGGATTGTATAAGATTTTGTACGACAAGCTGGGAGTATGGCCGGATGGATATGTAAAGGTAGGATTTGACAGTTTTGAAAAAGTAATTGATTTGCTGGGCGGTGCGGAAGTGACGCTGACGGCGGACGAAGCGCAGTATCTGAATACCCATGACTACATTTCCAACGAAGCGTATCGCAATGTGGTGACGGGAACACAGGTATTAAACGGAAATCAGACGCTGGGCTATTGTCGTATCAGACATGTTGCAAATTGTAACGGAAAGAAGTATGATTACGGAAGAACGGAACGTCAGCGTATGGTTCTTGAAAATTTATTCGAGCGCTATATGAAGGCGGGAATTACGAAGTGGGCAAAAATTTTAAAGGAAGCGTTAGGTTATGTGGAAACCGATATTTCCGAGGAAACCATGCAGGATTTGATTTATGCGGTGTACGAAGGGAAAATCACGACTATGGAGCAACGACAGATTCCGGCAAAAAACACATATGAATCCATGGATCTAAATGGTGTGACCAGTACGCTTGTATTGGATTGGGAAGCAAACAAAGAGGAATTCTGGAATGCATTGAAATAAGAATGAAAAAGGTGGTTTATTTATGAGTGAGGAAGTTAAGTCCAGATATGAAGGTTGTAAAGTAGATGAAGTAACCGGAGAAGTATTATCCAGATTTGAAGGCTTTGATATAGATGAAGAGACCGGAGAAGTGTTGGTGCCCGACGCACTGGTTGGTGCTGTTACGGCGAAGACTGCAGTTGCAACAGGTGCTGCGGTCACAGCAGGGAGTGCCGAACCGACAGGTACGGAAACGGAATACATAGCATCGGAGGATTCGGAAGAACTTCCGGAGCTTCATTTTGATTTTGATTTTGGGGAAGAAGAGTTTGTAAATCCTGCCGAGACTGCGGATGAAGATATGATTTTGCAAAGTATTGACGAAGCTTTGGCGGCGCAGATGGCGGCAAGTCTCGGACCGGCGGAAGGAGAAGATAAGCCGAAAATCAGTAAGAAGAAAAAGAAAAGTGTTTGGAAGCGTATTCCGGTGTGGTGTAAGGTAACAGCAATTTCCTTGTGTTCCGTTTGTCTTGTACTTGGTTTATTGATTGGCACGGCGCCGGGACAGAAGCTTTTAATCAGTTTTGTGACAGGGTATTTGGATAAAAATGTATCCAGACCGGAAGACATTACACCGGGGGTGACACCGCCACCGGTAAATCAGGAAGATTCGTTGCTGACACAGGAACCGGATAATCCGGACAATACGGAAACGCCGGGAACGTTGGAGGTTCCGAGCATTGAACCGCGTCAGGAGGATTATGTTTATAATATACTTTTAATCGGTGTAGAAGCACTTCCGCAGCTGGGAGGAGAACGTTCCGACTCCATGATTTTGGTTTCGGTAAATTCGAAAACCAAGAAGATTTATATGACATCCTTTATGCGTGATATGTATGTACCGATTCCGGGGCATGCCGATGGTAAGTTAAATGCAGCATACGGAGCCGGTGGGGCAAAACTTTTGATGGAGACTATTGAAAAGAATTTCCAGGTAAAAATCGACGGCTATGTGAAGGTGGGATTTGACAGTTTTGAGTGGATTGTAGACCGTTTGGGTGGCGTGGAAATCACGTTAACAGCGGAAGAGGCAACATATTTACGTACCCACGATTATATTTCCAAACCGCAGTATCGTAATGTAGTTGCCGGCACTCAGTTGATGAACGGAAATCAGGTACTTGGCTATTGTCGTGTGCGTTATGTGCCGACAATAAACGGCACCCATAATGATTTCGGACGTACCGAGCGTCAAAGAACAGTGTTAACAAAGCTGTTTAATCGGTTCAAGGATACCAATATTATAACGCTTCTTTCCATTTTTAATGATTGTATTCCGCAGGTGTTAACCGATATTTCCAAAGAGGATATGCAGGAGGTTTTGGAGTCGGTAGTGGAAAATCGCATTTTATCGTTGGAATCTTTCCGTATTCCGGTAGCAGGAGGCTTTGAGGATGCAACAGTCGGAAAAGCAAAAATTCTTCGTGTAAAATGGGAAAAAAATATTACGGAACTGCACAACAAGATTTTTGCGACAGGGGAATAAGGAACAAGAGGTATTGGGCTTTTGAGGAGGTAAAACATGGAAATTCAGCTTTGGAGAGAGCTGTTGGAACCGTATGCACTGGCGGTAGATGAGATAGTAGTTAAGTTTGAGCACTTAATCGATGCCTACCGGAAAAGCGGAAGTTATTCTCCGGTAGAGCAGGTAAAGGGAAGACTAAAGTCTATTTCCAGTATTCTGGAAAAATGTCAGAAAAAGGGAATTGCGTTTGAAGAGTTTGAAAGTTATATTGAAGATATAGCAGGTATTCGTATCATCTGCCAGTTTACCGAAGATATTTATAAGGTAGTGGAACTCATAAAAAACCGTGCGGATATGCAGGTGAAAGAAGAAAAAGACTATCTGGTGAATGTAAAAAAGAGCGGATACCGAAGTTATCACATGATTGTATATTATACGGTGGAAACCTTAAAGGGACCGAAGCGGTTACAGGTGGAAATCCAGATTCGTACCCTTGCCATGAATTTTTGGGCTACCATTGAGCATTCGCTGCAGTACAAGTATAAGAAAAATATGCCGGAAAATCTGAAAAACCGTTTGTTAAAGGCGGCGGAGGCTATCGTGGTATTGGATGAAGAAATGGCATCGGTGCGAGAAGAAATTATGGATGCTCAAAATTCCTTTAACCATAACGCAAGGCTTGTAGCAGATATCTTGACGAACATCCAAAATTTGTACAAGGTGGCCAATAAAAAAGAGGTTGTAAAAATTCAGGATGAGTTTTTCCGTGTGTATCAGGAAGGCGACCTGACGCAGTTGGAGCGTTTCAGTAAAGAACTGGATATTATAGCGGAAGGTTACCGGGTACAGAGTTTGAAGTAGGAGACACAGGAGAAAAACAGGAGGACGGTATGGCAATTCAATTACCGGAGAAGTTTGAAAAAAGGATGCGCGAGCTGCTGGGTGCCGAGTATGATGCCTTTGCAAAAGGGTATGATGCGGAGCATGCAGCCGGCCTGCGTGTAAATACGATGAAGTTATCTGCGGAAGAATTCTGTGACATAGCACCGGTAACGGTGCGACAAATTCCGTGGATTAAGAACGGATTTTATTATGATGCGGATGTGGCGCAACCGGCAAAACATCCGTATTATTTTGCGGGCTTATATTATATTCAGGAACCCAGTGCCATGACACCGGCTGCAGTACTTCCGGTAACACCGGGAGAGAAAGTGTTGGATTTGTGTGCAGCACCGGGAGGAAAAAGTACGGAGTTGGCGGCAAAACTTGCCGGGGAAGGGGTATTGGTATCCAATGATATCAGTAACTCCAGAGCAAAAGCACTCCTTAAAAATTTGGAACTGTTCGGTACGAAAAATGCAGTGATTGTCAGTGAACCTCCGGCAAAGCTTGCGGAGCGGTTTGCGGGATATTTTGATAAGATTCTGGTAGATGCTCCTTGTTCGGGAGAAGGAATGTTCCGAAAGAGTCCGGCGATTATGAAAAATTGGGAACAGTACGGTGTGGAGTACTATCAGAAGCTTCAGAGGGAGATTTTGCCGTCGGCAGTAAGAATGTTACGTCCCGGCGGAATGTTGCTGTATTCTACCTGTACCTTTTCTCCGGAGGAAGATGAGGATACCCTTGCCTTTTTGCTAAGAGAGTATCCGGAACTTTCTATGGTGGAATCGCCTCTTTGGTATGAAGGCTTTGCTACAGGACGACCGGAATGGGCAGATGCGCCGGAAGAAACAAAGAAAGCTATTCGCATCTGGCCTCACAGGATGGAAGGAGAAGGTCACTTTGTGGCACTGTTAAAGAAGTCCGAAGATGCACAGGGGACGTTTCCGACAGTGGAACGGGTTCGACCGGCCAAATTATCAGGGGAAGCGGAAGAATTTTTAAAACGTTTATCTCTTCCGATTGTGGCGGAACGGATTGTGGCAAGAGAAGAACGATTATATTACCTGCCGGATGGACTGCCGGATTTGACAGGGCTTCGGATTTTGCGCTCCGGTTTATTACTGGGGGAGATGAAGAAGAATCGTTTTGAACCAAGCCAGGCATTGGCATGTGCGTTAAAAGCAGAAGAATACGATAATTGTTATAATATGACAGCAGAGGACGAAGATGTAATCCGCTACTTAAAGTGTGAAACCATTACGGCGAAAACACCGGTACAAGACGGTTTTGTACTTATTTGCGTTGACGGATATCCGTTGGGCTGGGGGAAAGCAAACGGCGGTGTGATAAAAAATAAGTATCTGGCAGGCTGGCGGATGATGTAAGGAGGATATGCATGCGGTTAGACAAGCTTGTGGCAGAGCTGACCGGTATGACCCGGTCCCAGGCAAGAGACGTAATTACAAAGGGCAGAGTTTGTGTAAACGGTGATGTCAGAAAAACCATTGCGGAGCAGGTGAAAGAAGACAGCGATGTTTTGACATTGGACGGAGAAAAACTGACCTTTCAGAAGTTTGTTTATTATATGTTAAATAAGCCTGCCGGAACCGTGTCTGCAACGAAGGACAATGAGGCAAGGACTGTTTTGAGCCTGTTGTCATCCGAGGATAAAAAACGAAGGAATTTATTTCCGGTGGGGCGGCTTGATAAGGATACGGAAGGCCTTTTGCTTCTTACGGATGACGGGATATTGTCCCATCAACTGATTTCTCCGAAAAAGCATGCGGATAAATTATATTTTGCGAAGCTTATAAGAGAGATTACCGAGGAAGATGTGAAAGTATTTGCCTCCGGAATGAAGGTGGATGAGGAACTGACTGCTATGCCGGCGGTTCTTAGGACGTTGACCGAACAGGAGAAAGAAATTTTTTTGCCGGAAGGCGGATGTGCTGCCGCAGTTACATTACAGGAAGGAAAGTTCCACCAGGTAAAGAGGATGTTTGCGGCAACAGGAAATGAAGTGTTGTACTTAAAGCGGATGGCAATGGGAGGAGTTACATTAGATGAGACTTTGCTTCCGGGAGAGTACAGACCGCTTACGGAGGAAGAAGTACAGACACTGCGTGACAGTGTGAAAGAAAAGTAGGTATCGCATACAGTGTGACGGGAATTGCGGGATGTAAAAGGAGTGAGATGCTTGTTAGAAAATATCAAAGCGGTAATTTTTGATTTGGACGGAACGGTTGTGGATTCCATGTGGATGTGGGAGGCAATCGATATTGAATATCTGGCCCGGTTCGGAATCGAACTCCCGCCGGATTTACAAAAAAAGATTTCCGGCATGAGCTTTTCGGAAACAGCGGTGTATTTTAAGGAAACCTTCGGAATTCCGGACAGTTTGGAAAAGATTAAGGATGACTGGAATGAAATGGCTATGGATAAGTATTGTCATGAAGTTCCCCTAAAGCCGGGAGTGCTTTCTTTTTTGAAAGATTTAAAGAAAGAGGGGATTCAGACGGGCATTGCTACCAGCAATTCCAAGGAGCTTGCTTTGGCTGTATTGGATACATTGGGGATTGCACCTTATTTTGACGAAGTACATATGTCCTGCGAAGTAAAGACAGGAAAGCCGGCACCGGACATTTATCTTTTGGTGGCACGGTATTTAGGAGTAGAACCGGAACAATGTCTTGTGTTTGAAGATATTCCGGAAGGAATTTTAGCAGGAAAAGCTGCCGGTATGAAGGTTTGCGGTGTGGAAGATGATTTTTCCGCAGATTACAGGGAAGAAAAACTGAGACTGGCGGATTATTATATTACGCACTATGATGAAATCAAAAGATAGGAGACGAGGATGAAGAAAGTCGAACGATGTGAATACGGACATATCCGGGCGCAGAAGAACAGTAATTTAAGAGGAGCATTGCTCATGATAGCTGTTGGTGTGGCTATTTTTATAGCGGGATTGTGCTTAAACAAGTTTGAATCAAGAAATATTTTTACCGTGTTTGCGGTTTTATTTGTACTTCCCATGGCGCGGTATCTTTGTACCTGGTTTGTGATGTTGCCGTATCATACCCCGGAATCGGAGCTGTATGACCGGGTAAAGGCAGTGGTACCGGAGGGAAGTATTTTGTTATCAGACTATTTGTTTACTTCCGGAGAACGGGCCATGGGAATGTCTTTTGTGGTACTGACAGGACATAAGGTCATCGGTCTGGCGGCACGGGACAAAGAAAAAACGGAAAAGATTACGGAGTATTTGTCCCAAGAGTTAAAGAAAAGAGGAATTCCGGGAAAGGTAATTGTTTACAAGGAAGAAGAACGTTTCCTTTCGGAAGTAAAGAATGCGGATACGGCCACCAGAACGGAGGAGGAATGGACAGAATTGACGGATTTTCTTCGTTCATTGGCAGTATAAAAGAAAAGGCGGTTAAAGTATGAAAAAGATTATCGTATCGAAAAATGAGGCCGGACAGAAGCTGTTTAAGCTTCTTGTGAAGTATATGGACGCGGCACCGCAGAGTTTTTTTCATAAAATGTTGCGCAAGAAAAATATAACATTAAACGGGAAGAGGGCAGACGGCTCGGAGGTTTTAAAAGAGACAGACGAAGTCTGCCTTTTTCTGTCCGAGGATACCATCAAAGGGTTTCAAAGCGAAAAAAAAGATAAGACTACAGCTGTAGAAGAAAAAACAGGAAAAGAACCGAAGGAGTTTTCGGATATTCGCATTGTTTATGAGGATGAAGATGTGTTGGTTTTAAATAAGCCGGTGGGGGTGTTGTCTCAAAAAGCTGCTCCGGAGGATTATTCCCTAAATGAATGGGTGATATCTTATTTGTTACGCTCGGGAGCATTGAAAGAATCCGATTTGCAGACATTCCGTCCGGGAGTATGCAATCGCTTGGACCGAAACACCAGCGGATTGATTACGGCTGGAAAAAGCATGGAAGGACTTCAAACCTTGTCCGGTCTTTTTAAAGAGCGAACCATTCATAAAGAATATGTTTGTATCGTAGCGGGTCGGGTAAAGACCGGCAGCAGGATAAAAGGATATTTGGTAAAAGACGAACGTACCAATAAAGTAATCGTATCGGCAACAAAGCAGACGGAAGAAGGAGCCGTGATTGAAACGGAATATGTTCCGGTTGTTTCCAATGAAAACTATACGCTGTTAAAGGTTCGGCTGATTACCGGAAAGACCCATCAGATTCGTGCTCATTTGGCATCGGTGGGACATCCGCTTTTGGGAGACGGTAAATACGGTAACAAGAGTATAAACGGGAAAATGTTAAAAGAGTTTGGATTGAAGTATCAGTTGTTGCACGCATTGCAGTTATCATTTCCGGAGAAGATGACCGGTTGTCAGGCTCTTTCCGGACAATGTCTGGTTGCACCGGTACCGGAGTTATTTTGTCGGATTGCAAAAAGTTTAAACGTGTATGATGCGTGTTTAGCTAAGGGAAAATAACCGGAGGTACATGGTATGGGGGAATGGAATTCCAGAGGTCTCAGAGGTTCTGCTTTTGAGGAATTGATTAATTTAACCATCGAACGATACAGAGAGCTTGGGCTGGCGTTGATTCAAAAGGTTCCGACACCGATTACGCCGATTCAGATTGACCAGGCCACAAGGCATATTACGCTGGCGTATTTTGAAAAGAAAAGTACGGTGGATTATATCGGAGTGGTACAGGGCATTCCGGTTTGTTTTGATGCCAAAGAGTGCGCAGAAGATACGTTTTCCCTGCAAAATGTGCATGAGCATCAGTTTGCGTTTATGGAAGAGTTTGAGAAACAGGAGGGAGTAGCATTTCTTCTGATTTACTATACGGCGAAAGAACAATATTACTATTTGCGCTTTTCCAAACTGAAGGAATTTTATGAGAGAATGCAAAAAGGGGGACGGAAGAGTTTTCGGTTGGAAGAAACGGAGGAAGCGTTTTTTTTACCGAAAGGAAAAGGGGTTCCTGTTCCGTTCTTGGAGGCAATGCAAATTGATTTAAATTACAGGGAGTAAGTAATGTTTGAGAACTTGACAATTTCTTGACATGAAATGTGAAATAGAGTAAAATGTAAGTTGGGGATTTACCAAAAGAGGAATGTTTTGTTGAAAGACAACGGATAAGGAGGATACTATGAAGTGTGGTAATTGTGGTCAGGAATGTGCAGATGATTTGAGATTTTGCACCAATTGCGGTATGGAACTTCCGGAGCTGAAGGCGGATGAGGAAGTTGTATCGGCAGCAGAGACTGCGGAAGAACCGGAAGCAGTGCAGGATGTTGTAGTGAAGGAAGAAAAGCAACCGGAGATTGAGGAGAAAACTACGGGAACCGAAGTGATTAAAATCGATGAGATTGAGATAGAAGAAGATAAAAACAAGAAGAAAAAAACAAAAGAAGAAAAGAAAGCAGAGAAGTTAGCCAAGAAGGAATATACGGATGCGGAGAAAAAAGACTCTGTGTTTAAAAATCCGGTTTTATTGGGTGCTGCAGCTGTTGTTGTACTTTTTGTTATTATTTTGATTGCGACGTTGTCCGGGGATAAGCCGTTTGTAAAGTTGACAGGAAAAGCAATCGTAGATGTTTATGAAGAAAATGACAAGTATTTTGTAGCATTGAAAAATGGGGACAAAATACAGCTAAATGACGAATCCATGAGCTCTAAAACTTACAGTATGGATAATACGACATTGTGTTATATCAACGAGAACGATGAGCTTATGATTATGAAAGACGGAGAAATTATAAAAACCGGAATTGAGGATGTGGACGGAGTACGGGTTTCGTCAGAAGGTGACACACTGGTATATTTTTCTGATTTGGAATACTCAAAGTATATGACCAATTACGGATACGAGGACTTAATTCAAACCGGAACGTTAAATCTTTATTATATTGACAAGAAAAAGAATGTGGAAGTGGAATCCGAAGTTGTAGTGAACAGTGCGGTACTTTCACCGGATGGCGAAACGGTTGCTTATGTGGCGGAATATGACGCTACGGATGACTTTAGAGGTTTTTATTCCATAAAAGGAAAAAAGCAGGAAGAAATCGGAAAAGAAAAGCGTGTATTTGCAATTGCGGATAAAGCGAAATATGTATATTACATGGATGTAGACCGTATTTATGCACAGAAAAAAGGCAAAGAAGAAGAAAAGTTAGCATCTGATTTGAGTGATGTAACTGTTCTTTTGAATAAGGATCATACGGAGTTATTGTTCAATTCAGAGGGAAAGACTTATGTGAGTGTGAATGCCGGTGAGAAGATAAAGGTATCCGGAAAAAGATTGAACTCGGTAGAGTATCCGGAGGCGGTTGCAACCGGAAGCGGAACCCTTCGGACGGAAAGAGGCTCGATTTATGTTTCTTATACGGGTGTGGATACATTTAAGGAGAAGGTAATGTATAGTTCTTCCGAAGATACCCTTGTATATGTAAAGGATAACTTCGAAGATGAAAAATTGGCATCGGATGTAAGCAGTTATGCAATTTCTGAGAATTACGATACCTTAGTATACCTTGATGACGGTGAGCTTATTAAGGTGACGGATTTCCATAAGGGCGGAATCAAAACAGATCTGGATGATGATGCGGAAGCACGCAGTATGTATGCAGCCGGCGATTTGAAGAAAATCTACTATCTCAATAATGATGGTGAGTTATATTGTTTCTCCGGCAAGAAGTCCAAGAAGATTGACGAAGATGTGACATCGGTTCGCGTGTCGGAGGACGGAACATATTGTTACTACGTAGTAGAAGGCGAGAAGTGTTGCTATTCCAAAAACGGAGCGAAAGGAAAAGAAATTTTGGATGATGACGATTACTCCATGTCTCTTTACAGAAGCTATGGTACCGTATATATGGAAGCAACAGAAAAGGGATATGTAGATGTGTACCGCTTAGACGGGAAAGAACTTATTTTTGAATATACGTATGAAACAAACTATGGAGACGGGTTAGAGGACTTTTTTGATTATTTTGATTAAATAATGCATTGACAATTCGAAATAAATGTCGTACAATATAAACATTATTTTAGTAGCGAATTATCACTGCACCACAATAAAGCGGATGGGTAACGCCTGTTCCGCTTTTTGTGCGGTATATCGGTGATATATGAACAGAAAGGAGGACGTATGGAGAAGTTATTACATACGCCGGAAGGTGTCCGGGATTTGCACGATGCAGAGTGCGTGAAAAAACAGCAATTAGAGGGAAAATTACGACATTGCCTGCACCGGTTCGGGTTTCGGGATGTGGTAACTCCGACGTTCGAGTATTTTGATATTTTCCGTAAAGAAAGAGGTACGGTTCCGGCAAAGGATATGTATAAGTTTATCGACCGGGAAGGTAATACCTTAGTACTCCGTCCGGATATGACACCGCAGATTGCGCGTTGTGTGGCAAAGTATTATAAAGAAGAAATGAATCCGCTTCGTTTATCCTACAGAGGAAATACCTTTGTGGACAACAGCGGTTACAGAGGAAAATTAAAGGAAACCACCCAAATCGGTGCGGAGCTCATTAACGATGCTTCTGTTGTGGCAGATGCGGAGATGGTAGCTCTCATGGCAGAGTGTTTGAAAGCAAGCGGACTTGTGGAGTTTCAGATTGAAATCGGTCATGTTGGCTTTTTTACTGCGTTGGCGAAAGAAGCAGGTTTTTCTGCGGAAGAAGCGGCGGAAGTAAGAGAATTGATTGAAAGCAAGAATTTATTTTCTGTAGAACAGGTGCTGGAGGGTAAAAATTTAAAGTCGGAGCTTAAGGGACTTTTACTTAAACTTCCGGAGTTATTCGGTAGTGTGGAACGACTTTCGGAAATTCGTAAGATGACCAATAACCCGGAAGCATGTGCAGCCATTGACCATTTGATGACCTTACATAAATATTTGGAAAGCTACGGTGTGGCAGAGTATATTTCTTATGATTTAGGTATGCTTGGTAAGTATGGTTATTACACCGGTATCAATTTCAGAGCACTTACCTATAAGACGGGTGAGTCTGTAGCGGCAGGTGGTCGCTACGACCATTTGATGGGGCAGTTTGGAAAGAATGCACCTGCTATCGGTATTGCATTATATGTGGATACTTTACTTTTGGGTCTTTCCCGCCAGGGACTTATTCAGGCAGAAGAAAAGGAACGTACATTGGTAGTTTACGAAGCGGATGCAGAATGTGCCGCAATCAAGTATGTTTGTGACCTTCGTGCCAAGGATGTATATGCCATGCTTGAAAGAAAGTGTGACGAAGTTTCCTGGAGTGAGTACGAAAAGCGTATCGGCAACGGCGGTATTGTACAGGTTTGCAAGGTAACTGTTGACGGTGTGCATACTTTGAACTAATCCTATAGATTGGAGAATCGTTATGGAATATATTACAATCGCCCTGGCAAAGGGCAGACTTGCAAAGAAAGCATTGGAATTGTTGGAACAGGTAGGCGTAACCTGTGAGGAAATCAAAGATAAGGATTCCAGAAAGCTGATTTTTACAAATGAAGAGTTAAAAATGAAGTTCTTCCTTGCAAAAGCTAATGATGTACCGACCTATGTGGAATACGGTGCGGCAGATATCGGTGTGGTTGGTAAGGATACGATTTTAGAAGAAGGCAGAGAACTGTATGAAGTGCTGGATTTGGGTATGGGAAAGTGCCGTATGTGTGTAGCGGGTCCGGAGTCTGCAAGAGAACTTTTAGGTAACGGTGAGATTATCCGTGTGGCTACCAAGTATCCTCATATTGCAAAGGATTATTTTGTAAATCAGAAGCATCAGACGGTGGAACTTATTAAATTAAACGGTTCCATTGAGTTGGCACCGATTGTAGGTTTGTCTGATGTTATCGTGGATATTGTGGAAACGGGCTCCACCTTAAAAGAGAACGGACTGGTAGTACTTGAGGATGTGTGTCCGTTATCTGCCAGAGTAGTGGTAAACCGTGTCAGTATGAAGATGGAGCAGGAGCGTATCACGGATTTGATTACGAAGCTGAGAGCGTTGGTTTCCTAAGCTGAGAGAAAATTCGGAATATGGAAACAGTTTAACGTGGTGATTTCGGTTAAGCAAAAAATCGGATCGAGGAATGAGAAAATCGCTGCCGAGAAGCAGCAGAAAGAGGTTTGGTATGAGAACAGTTCGTTTGACGGAAGAAACAAAGAAAAATATTTTGGAAGATTTGTTAAAGCGCAGCCCGAACCAGTATAAGGAATATACGGAAAGGGTAGAGGCAATTTTAAAGGATGTACAGGAAAACGGTGATAAAGCAGTATTTGGTTACACTGAGAAGTTTGATAAGGCCGTTTTGACTGCTGAGACTGTACGTGTGACCGAGGAGGAGATTGCGGAAGCATATGAGAAGCTTCCGGCAAGAACCGTAGAAGTAATCCGTAAGGCTATCGTGAACATCCGCTCTTATCATGAGAAGCAGAGAAGAAACAGCTGGTTTGATGCGCAGCCGGACGGCACCATTTTAGGGCAGAAGATTACTCCGATTGCCTCTGTTGGCGTGTATGTGCCGGGAGGTAAGGCAGCTTATCCGTCTTCCGTACTGATGAATGTACTTCCGGCAAAGGTGGCAGGTGTGGAACGTATTGCCATGGTAACTCCGCCGGGAGCTGACGGAAAAGTATATGAAGGTACCTTGGTTGCCGCAAAGGAAGCCGGTGTGACCGAGATTTATAAGGTAGGTGGTGCCCAGGCTATCGGTGCCCTTGCCTACGGTACGGAAAGCATTAAAAAGGTAGATAAGATTGTAGGACCGGGTAATATTTACGTTGCCCTTGCAAAGAAGGCAGTTTACGGACACGTAAGTATCGACTCTATCGCAGGTCCGAGTGAAATATTAGTTCTGGCGGACGAGACTGCAAATCCGACTTATGTGGCTGCAGATTTATTGTCTCAGGCAGAACACGACGAGCTGGCTTCCGCCATCCTCATTACCACCAGCGAAGAGGTGGCAAAGAAGGTAAGTGAGGAAGTAGACCGTTTTGTGGCACAGCTTTCCAGAAAGGCAATTTTAGAGAAATCTCTCGACAACTACGGCTACATTTTATTGGCAGACAATATGAACGATGCCATTGACGCAGTAAACGAAATCGCATCCGAGCACTTAGAGCTTGTAACCAAGGATGCTTTTACCGTTATGACCAAGATAAAGAATGCCGGAGCAATCTTTATCGGAGAATACTCCAGCGAACCGTTGGGTGACTATTTCGCAGGCCCGAACCACGTGCTTCCGACCAACGGAACCGCAAAGTTCTTCAGCCCGCTTGAAGTAGACGACTTTATTAAGAAGTCCAGTATCATTTCCTATTCCAGAGAAGCTTTAGAGCCGATTCACGAGGATATTATTGACTTTGCAAAGGCCGAAGGCTTGACCGCACACGCAAATTCCATTGCGGTGAGATTCGGCAAGGAAGTGAAGTAGCGAAAGGAGACCGGTATGAGAACTGCGAAAGTAGAGCGTAACACAAAGGAAACGCAAATCGTTTGCGAACTGAATTTAGACGGTACCGGCACTGCCAAGGTGGATACCGGTGTGGGCTTTTTGGATCACATGTTAAACAGCTTTGCAAGACACGGTTTTTTTGATCTTACTTTGTCCGTAAAGGGTGATTTGTATGTGGATTGTCACCATACCATAGAGGATACCGGGATTGTGCTTGGTCAGGCCATCAAAGAGGCGGTGGGCAATAAAGAAGGGATTAAGCGTTACGGTTCGTCTTTGCTTCCGATGGATGAAACTCTGGTGCTGTGTGCCATTGATTTGTCCGGCAGACCATATCTGAACTTTGACATGACCTTTACCGCAGAGCGTGTAGGATATTATGACACCGAGATGGTGAAAGAGTTTTTCTATGCGGTGTCTTATGCCGCAGGTATGAATTTACATATTAAGCAGATGGACGGCAGCAACAATCATCACTTGATTGAGGCGGCGTATAAGGCTTTTGCAAAAGCACTGGACGAGGCGACCATGGCGGAGCCGAGACTTACGGGAACCTTGTCTACCAAGGGGACTCTGTAAGTGTTTGAAAGAGGCACTACATAAACAAAATACAGAAATAAAACCGGTCGCTTGCGCAATGTAAGTAACCGTAAGAAGGAGAACAGGAATGAAATTATATCCGGCAATTGATATTAAGAACGGACAGTGTGTGCGTCTTTGTCAGGGCGTATTTTCCGACGTGAACGTGTATGCGGAGAAGCCGTATACCGTAGCAAAGGAGTTTGAAGCAGCGGGAGCATCTTTTATTCATATCGTGGATTTGGACGGTGCGCTTGCGGGACATACCGCAAATGCGGAAGCAATTTCCGAGATTGTAAAGAATGTATCTATCGGAACGGAAATCGGTGGTGGCATCCGTACCATGGAAGATATAAGAACGAAGTTGAATTTAGGATTAAATCGTGTTATTATAGGTACGAAGGCAGTAAAAGAACCGCAGTTTATTAAAGAGGCCATTGAAGAGTTCGGTGCGGACCGTGTAGTTATCGGAATTGATGCGAAAGACGGTATGGTTGCCATCGAAGGCTGGGAAACGGTCAGCGACCGTTCTGCGGTAGCGTTTGCACTGGAAATGAAAAAGCTTGGTGCAACCACGGTGATTTATACCGATATTGCCAGAGACGGTATGCTTACCGGCCCGAATTTTGAACGCACGGAAGAAATGATAAAAGAAACCGGTATGGAGATTATTGCATCCGGCGGAGTTTCCTGTATGGAGGATTTGGTGCGACTTGATAAAATCGGTTGTGCGGGAGCAATCATCGGCAAGGCAATTTACGAAAAGAGAATTAATCTTGCGGAAGCGGTAGAACGTTTCGAACGCTAAACTGCCCGAAAAAGAAACGGAGATGTGTCGGTCGTCGGAACTCACCAAAGGAGATAAGACGACAGGACAACCGAAAGGAGAAAGCATGCGAAAGAAATTATTTGCTTATATCAATACGGAGAGTGAATTTGAAGAGAATGTGGCAGAAGCCGTGAACCGTTATTTCTTAAACGGTGCGGATGGCCTGTTCCTTTACAGCTATATTGCGGAAGATGCCTATAAGGAAGAATTTTTCCACATGATTAAGCGTGTTACCGAGGATCTGGCATTGGATTACTTTGTAGGCTGCCATGTGGCACGCTTTGAAGATGTGAAGAAAGCCTTTTATACCGGTGCATCTGCTGTGGTGATTCCGGTGGATGGTCTTAATGATTGGGATGTAATTAAGGAGTCTGTAGACCGTTTTGGCAGTGAGAAGATTTATGTGGAACTGAATGCTTCCAAGGCAGACAGTGAAGAGGGAGTTGCGGCACTTTCCGCTAAGGTTGCCAAGGCATGCAGTCTCGGTGCCGGCGGTGTTATGTTTAAGCATGTGACTTTCGGACCGTGTCTGACCGCATATTTGAAGACCATAACGGTTCCGGTGATGATTCGTGATAGTTTGGTACGTAATTCCGTAGAAGATATTCTTGGTACGGAAGGTGTATCTATTTTGGCAACCAACTATTATAAGAATAAAGATATCCGAAGAGTAAAGGAAAATCTGACGGTGAGCGGTATTGATATGTACCATTTGGAAAGCTCCATGCCGTTTTCCGAGTTTAAGAAAGACGCAAACGGATTGGTGCCGGTAGTGGTACAGGATTATCGCAGCAATGAAGTTTTGATGCTTGCTTATATGAATGAAGAGTCTTATAATAAGACTATTGAGGACGGTCGTATGACCTATTATTCCCGTAGCCGTCAAGAGCTTTGGTTAAAGGGCGATACCTCCGGCAACTATCAGTATGTAAAGTCTCTTTCCATTGATTGTGATAAGGATACCATTTTGGCGAAGGTATATCCGATCGGACCGGCATGTCATACGGGACACACCAGTTGCTTCTATACCGACTTGGTAGAAGGAACCAAGGAAGCTTTGGTGCCGCAGGAAGTGTTGGAAGACCTCTATTCTACGATTGTAGACAGAAAGAATCATCCGAAGGAAGGTTCTTATACCAACTATTTGTTTGAAAAGGGAATTGACAAGATTTTAAAGAAGTGCGGTGAAGAGGCAACAGAGATTGTCATTGCAGCAAAGAATCCGGAAGCGGAAGAGTTAAAATACGAGATTGCGGATTTCCTGTATCATTTGTCTGTTCTTATGGTAGAATGTAATCTGAACTGGGACGATGTGATGACGGAACTGGCACATCGCAGATAAAAGTTGAAATCATGAACTGATAAGGGGTATCAGAGAAGAGTTGTTACAGAGCTTAAGTAGCGGAAAGGCGGTATGTAGTATGGAGTTTTTAGGTGCATTGGTGACTTACGGGTTAAAGTTTATTGTGCTGGGTGCGGTAGCCTTTGGTGCGATTTTGCTTGGTATTTTTCTTCGGAAGAGAAAGAATGCGGCAACTGCGGAGCAGGAAAACGAGTAAAGACACAAGTAAGAACAAATGGCTGTCATACGTCAGTATGGCAGCTTTTGTACTGTTTGGCTTACTTTGAGAAAGTAAGAGGGTAACTTTTTAATGTAATAAAGGAGTTTTATGTATGTTACAGAAAGTAAAGAAAAGATATATCGGTGACAAAGCATTTTACCGTATGACGTTGGCCATTGCGGTGCCGATTATGATTCAGAACGGTATTTCCAATTTTGTCAGTATGTTAGACAATATCATGGTGGGAAATGTCAGTGCAGAGCAGATGAGCGGTGTTTCTATTGTGAATCAGCTTATTTTTGTGTTTAATCTGATGATTTTCGGTGCGGTATCCGGAGCAGGCATTTTCGGAGCACAGTTTTACGGAAGCGGAGATCATAAAGGGGTACGGGATACCTTTCGTTTTAAGTTGCTTAGCTGCGGAATTTTAACGGCCTTGGGAGCAGTAATTTTTCTTGTATTCGGAGATACCTTGATTCGACAGTATTTGCAGGGTGAGGGAGATTTGGAACAGATCGAGGCTTGTTTCGGGTATGCGAAAGAGTACTTGCTCATTATGTTAATTGGATTTATTCCTTTTTATGTGTGTCAATGTTATGCATCTACCTTGCGTGAAACAGGAGAAACCATTCTTCCGATGGTGGCAGGCATTGTTGCGGTGGGAGTGAATTTTGTATTTAACCTGGTGCTTATTTTCGGTTTGTTGGGATTCCCGGCATTGGGGGCGACGGGAGCTGCCATAGCTACGGTAATTTCGCGTTTTGTGGAAGCGGCAATCGTAGTGATAGCAACTCATCGAAATAAGAAAAAACATGAATTCATCGAAGGGGCTTATAGGAGCCTTAAAGTTCCGGGATATTTGGTAAAGGGGATATTGCAGAAAGGAATTCCGCTTCTGTTAAACGAAACGTTATGGGCAGGCGGCATGGCGGTATTGAACCAGTGTTATTCCGTGCGAGGATTTGATGTGGTATCAGCAGTAAATATTTCCTCTACCATTTCCAATGTATTTAATGTGTCTTTTATAGCCATGGGTAGTGCCATCGGTATTATAATCGGCCAGATGTTAGGAGCAGGAAAGACGGAAGAAGCTGTGGATGCGGACCGGAAGCTGATTGTATTTTCAGTGGTAAGTTGTCTGCTATTTGCGGCAGTGTTATTTGCGTTGGCACCGTTCTTCCCGTTGATTTATAAGGAGGTTGGAGCAAACAGTCACGCTATGGCCAGTAGTTTTATGCGGATTGCCGCCTGCTGTATGCCAATCGGAGCCTATGCCAATGCAGCCTACTTTACATTGCGTTCCGGCGGAAAAACGTTTATTACCATTTTGTTTGACAGTTGTTATGTATGGTTGTTGGTAGTGCCGCTGGCGTTTGTATTAAGTCGTTTTACCGCACTTCCCATTGTGCCGTTGTTTTTCTGTTGTCAGTTTATCGAAATCGGTAAATGCATTATCGGCGCCATAATGATAAAGAGCGGTATTTGGATTAACAAAATTGTAACTTAGAGTTAAGCCGCTACCGAGCCGGAAAAAGGGGGAGTTGTATGAATTGGAAAACGGAATTGGAGCCGCGTCTTAGAAGCCTTGCCAGTGCACAGCAGGCAAAGTTTAGCAGTTCGCTTACACCAAACTGTAAGCCGATGTTAGGCGTGCGTTTGCCGGAGCTTCGTAAGATTGCAAAGGAAATCGCAAAAGAGGATTACCGGGAGTTTTTAGAAGAATGCCCGGATACCTGGTTTGAGTATGAGACGTTGCAGGCGTATGTGTTAGGGTACGCAAAGGATGACATCGAAGTGATACTTTCTTATGCGGACCGTTTTTTGCCAAAGATTGAGGATTGGTCGGTAAATGATAGCTTTTGCCAGAACTTTACCGTAGCAAGAAAATATCCGGAGCGGGTCTTTGACTGGCTTATGGGGTATGCGAAGAAAGAGGAAGAGTTTCCGCAACGGGTGGTGGCGGTGCTTTTGATGAGTCATTTTCTTGTGCCGGAGTATATTGACAGAGTACTGGCGGTTATGGATACGTTACAGTATGACGGATATTATACGAAAATGGGAGTGGCTTGGTGCGTGGCTACGGCATATGCGAAGTTCCCGAAGGAGACGCATGCGTACTTGGCCAATAACAAGCTACGGGATTGGACTTACAACAAGGCCATTCAGAAAATGTGTGAATCCTACCGGGTAAAGGATGAGGATAAAGCCTATTGGAAGGCGAGAAAGAGAAAGTAGCGGAAAAAGGGTAACAGAGTTTTTTTTCGATGCTAATAAAAAATATTAGGGGGATTATAAAATGAAACTGTACATTAAGCAAAAAGTATTTTCCTGGAACGATAAGTTTTCTGTCTATGATGAAAGCGGAACAGAACGGTATTTTGTGGAGGGAGAATTCTTTTCCTGGGGAAAGAAACTTCATGTGTATGATACGATGCAAAGAGAGGCTGCATTTATACGTCAGGAGTTATTTACCTTCCTGCCGAAGTTTATTGTGTCTGTTAACGGACAGGATATTGCAGAGATTGTAAAAGAATTCACCTTCTTTAAGCCAAAGTATCGAATCGATGGTTTGGGCTGGGAGATTGACGGAGATTTCTGGGATCATGATTACGAGATTACAAAAAACGGATGTACCATTGTGCGACTTAGTAAAGAATGGTTTACCTGGGGAGATTGTTATGAGTTGGACATTGACAGTCCGGAGGATGAGATTGTAGCATTGGCGGTAGTGCTTGCCATTGATTGTGTGCTGGCGGCGCAAAATAATTAATAAGGAAAGAGGGTTTTACGCCATGGCGTAGAACCCTCTGTTATTGTTTGTATAAGCATTGTATGCACTCAGATGTGCTTCGTAACCGTTTCTTAAATGATTGGGACTTTGAAAGTCGTTTGGACGACGTAAATGATTTACAACGGTATCTTGTATCGAAACATCAATGGACTTTCTTGGCTTACCGTAGTAGGAATCCGACGGTTCAAAGGGTTTTCGTGTCATGAACTCTAACGGAGCGTTTAAGTGTTCTGCATTCCGCGGATTTAAAGAGTTCATCAATTCATAAGCATTCAAACGATCCTGTGTCTGTTGGGCAGGAGTACGTTCTACGCGCTCGGTTTCTTCGTTGGAAAAGACTTCAGGGACATCGGCAACAGCCTGCACTTCCAAGGAGGCTTCATGATTGCTGTTTACTAAAGCGGTATGTGCCGCTGCCGCAGTGTGTCCGGTGGCATAGGGGCTGGATGTGTAGTAGCCGTAACTGTTTCCGATAGGTGACAGCATAGAACTCCTCCTTTCGCGCATGTTTTATTACACTTATTCTATCATAAAATATAAAATAATACAATCCTTATGATTGAAATGCGATGTTGAAACTTTATTGCAGATATAGTATAATTTCAAACAAGGAAGGTACAAAGAATAAGAAACATAGGAGGAATTTTATATGGAATACATATTTTTGGTTGTATATTTTGTCGTAAATTTGATTGTTTTTGTTATGTACGGCATTGATAAATTCAAAGCAAAGAACAAGATGTGGAGAATTCCGGAGGCAACGTTATTGGGAGGTGCCGTACTTGGTGTATTCGGGGCCCTGGCAGGAATGTATCTGTTCCGTCATAAAACCAAAAAACCGAAATTCTTTATTACCGTACCGGCGATTGCAATTATTGAAATCGGTTTGTTTATTTGGTTTTGCGGAATGTAAAAGGGCATATCGGTTGCAGGAGTGTTACGACTGCATCCGTTCCTGCTTCGGTGTAATGCCTTTCCATTTTTTATAGGTACGGATAAAATGACTGCAATCAAAAAAGCCTGTTTCCAGTGCAATATAGTTGATATCATAATCGGTATGCAGTAAAAGGTCCTGGGCTTTTACCAGGCGGATATAGGTGATGTATTCTTTGCAGGAGCGTCCGTAGTTTTCCCGGAACAGCTTGGCAAAGTGGGAATAGCTCATATGACACATGGCAGCCAGTTCCTGAATTTCCAAAGCTTCTCCGGAATGGGTGTCAATGTATTCTAAAATATGGTGAAAAGTAAAGTCGGTATCGTTGCGGCGTCTCGTAGCGGATCCGACTTCTTTTTTTGACTTTTTCGCTATTTCAATGAGAATACTATATAAATCGGCCTGCATTTGCAGAGAGTAAAATTCGTCCTTTGTTTGGTGGGTTGTGAGGATTCTGTTCATATAGGTAGTCATGGGTTCTGCTGACAAGTCATTTTTTGAGATATGAATACAAAAATCATCTGCAGCGGTCCTGTGAATGAAGTAATCGTATAATTTGGCCTGGTGAGCAGGCGGAAGAGTAAGGGTGTGAAAGTCAAATTTTACAATGATATATTCCACCGTATCGTCATTTGTCGAGGAAACCTCATGAAGTTGAAGCGGGTAGAAATAGCATAAATCTCCTTCCTTAAGAACATGGCTTTTTTCGTTACAGGTAATTCGGATGGAACCTTGTTTTATGAATAAAATTTCGCTGTAATAGTGCCAGTGGAGGGGAAAGGATTTTGTATCGGAAAGATAGACTTCGTAAGGCTGGTTTAAGGTATCGGAAACTTCAAATAACTGCATAATGCCATCTCCTTTCAAGGGAAAACACCGATACATTCAGTGTATCATCGAAGACAATGGATGTCAATGTGAAATTATTATCACGATAATAGGTTTGTACAATTTTTTCTTGCCTTTATCATAGAAAAATAGTTAGACATATTATGGAAGATATGATAGAATTTAAGTATATCTGTGAGTTTCGATATAGAAATTTTTTTTACAAAAATTATAAGAGGCCTGAAAGGAGTATTTTTCATGAAGTACGGTTATTTTGACCTTGAGAACAAGGAATACGTGATTACAAGACCGGATACCCCGGCCCCGTGGGCAAACTATTTGGGAGATCCGGAGTACGGCGCAATTATTTCCAACAATGCGGCAGGTTACAGCTTTGTAAAATCCGGTGCAAACGGACGTATCACACGTTATCGTTTTAATTCAGACATGGCACTTCCGGGAAGATACATTTATATTCGTGATAATGATGCGAAGGATTACTGGTCCGCTTCCTGGCAGCCGGTGGGCAAGCCGTTAGATACATATAAGAGTGAGTGCCGTCACGGTACAGCTTATACGGTGATGACTGCTGAGTATGCCGATATTAAGTCCGAGACGACATACTACGTTCCGCAGGGTAAGACCTACGAAGTATGGCGTACGAAAATCACAAATAACAGTGATAAAGAAAGAAATCTTTCTACTTTTGGTTTTGTGGAGTTTACCAATGAAAGTAACTACGAGCAGGATCAGGTAAATTTACAATATACGTTGTTTATTACCCGTACCAGCTTTGAAGGGGATAAGATTGTACAGCACATTAATGAGCACAACGGTTGCGATGAAACCGGTTCCAATCATATGGAACGTTTCTTGGGCTTGGTAGGTGCGGAAGTTTCTGCGTATAACGGTAGCTTAAGTAACTTTATCGGACCGTACAGAACTTATTCCAACCCAATTGCGGTAGAGCAGGGGAAGTGTGACAATGAGTTAAACTATTGTAGTAATTGCTGTGGTGCATTGCAGTCTGATTTTGTGTTAAAGCCGGGAGAAACCAAGGAATTAATTTACCTTCTCGGTCGCAAGAACAATGCAGAAGCTACGGAGATTATGGCTGAATATAAGAAAGCCGGTAAGGTAGACGAAGAAGTGGCTCAGTTAAAGAACTACTGGCACGGTCAGCTCTCTAACTTTAAGGTAGAGACTCCGTCCGATGAGTTTAACAATATGCTTAACGTATGGAATGCATATCAGTGTTTCATTACCTTTATCTGGTCCAGAGCAGCGTCTCTTATTTACTGCGGTCTTCGAAACGGTTACGGCTACCGTGATACCGTACAGGATATTCAGGGTATCATTCACCTTGACCCGGAGATGGCAGCAGAGAAGATTCGTTTTATGCTTTCTGCACAGGTAGATAACGGTGGCGGTCTTCCGCTCGTTAAGTTTGACCACAAGGCAGGCTTTGAGAATACCCCGGATGATCCGGAGTATGTAAAGGAGACCGGTCATCCGTCTTATCGTGCGGATGATGCTCTTTGGTTGTTCCCGACGATTGTGAAGTATCTCGGTGAGAGCGGAAACAAGGCATTCCTGGATGAGGTTATCGTGTATGCAAACGGCGGAGAGGACACGGTTTATGAGCACTTAAAGAGAGCGATTAAGTTCTCTATGGAACGTCTCGGTGACCATGCGATGCCGGCAGGTTTACATGCAGACTGGAACGATTGCCTGCGTCTCGGCGAAAAGGGTGAATCCACCTTCGTTGCTTTCCAGCTGTACTATGCGATGACCGAGCTTCGTAAGATGGCTGAGTATAAGAACGATACTGCTTATGTGGCTTATCTTGATGAAGTACAGGCGAAGCTGTCTGCTTCCTTAGAGAAGTGTTGGGATGAGGACAGATTCATCCGTGGTATCCGCGAAGACGGCGTTATCGTTGGTGCGAAGAAGGACCCGGAGGCAAATATGTGGCTGAACCCGCAGAGCTGGAGTGTTATTTCCAAGTTTGCATCCGGTGAGCGTGCAGAGACTGCCATGAACAGTGTTTACAATATCTTAAATACACCGTATGGTGCAAAGCTTTTGGAGCCGCCGTATAAGAAGCATTATTTCGACGGCGCTCTCATGAAGGTATTTAACCTTGACGTTAAGGAGAACGGTGGTATCTTCTCCCAGTCCCAGGGTTGGTTAATTCTTGCCGAGTCCTTATTAGGACACGGAAATCGTGCATTTGAGTACTTTATGGAGACGTCTCCGATTGCTATGAATGACAAGGCAGAAATTCGTGTTTCTGAGCCGTATGTACACGGTCAGTTCACCGAGAGTAAGGCTTCCCCGTACGAAGGACGTTCCCATGTACACTGGCTCACCGGTACGGCATCCACCGTTATGGTAGGTTGTGTGGAAGGTATCTGCGGTATGCGTCCGGATCTTGACGGCCTTGTGATTGCTCCGTCCATTCCGTCTGCTTGGGATGGTTTCAAGATTGAGAAGAACTTCCGTGGAAAGAAGCTTAACATCACCATCGACAATTCCGCACATGTGGAGAGCGGTGTTGCAAAGGTTACCTTAAACGGTGAAGTGCTGGAAGGCAACCATGTTCCGGAAGATAAGCTTGCAGATGTGAACAATATCGTGGTTGTAATGGGCTAAAACGAAGTTTTGCAAGGCTTTGCCAAGCATGATATAATACAAGCCGAACTGAAGGGCTGTCGCAAGAGTGTAACGATATGTTTTCACCTGTGGCAGCCCTCTTTGAATCAGAAAGGATGGTGTATATGAAAGAGATAAACTTTGGAACAACCGGGAAGAAGATGCCGGCCATTGTGGTAGGTTGTATGCGTCTTTCGGGAAAAAGCAGGGATGAGATGGAGCATTTTCTGCACACTTCAGTAGATGCGGGGGCGTATTTTTTTGATCATGCAGATATTTACGGTGGTGGTCAAAGTGAGGCTGTCTTCGGAGAGGCAATGACGAGTAGCAAATCCATAAAGCGGGAGGATGTTTTTTTACAGTCCAAATGCGGCATCCGAAGCGGATTTTTTGATTCTTCCAAGGAGCATATCATTTCCGCAGTAGATGGAAGTTTGAAGAGACTTCAGACAGAGTATCTGGATGCCCTCTTAATCCACCGTTCGGATGCGCTCGTTGAGCCGGAAGAAGTGGCGGAAGCCTTTGAAGAGCTTTATACAAAAGGAAAGGTACGGTATTTTGGGGTATCCAACCACAAGCCGATGCAGATAGAGTTGTTAAAGCGGTATGTAAAGCAGCCTCTGGTTGCGAATCAGTTGCAGTTTAGTATCCCGGTATCTAATATGGTGGCAAGCGGGTTTGAGGTCAACATGACCTCGGACGGAGCCTTTGACAGGGACGGCAGTGTGCTGGATTATTCCAGACTCCACGATATGACCATTCAGGCCTGGTCCCCGTACCAGATGCCGAACTGGCAGGGGTGCTTTATTGACAGCGACAAGTATCCGGAGTTAAATAAAGAACTGCAAGTACTGGCGGAACAATACGGGGTCAGCAAAACCGCCATAGCCACAGCGTGGATTTTACGTCATCCGGCAGGCATGCAGGTGGTAACAGGGACCGCAAGCGAAGCTCGTTTGACAGAGATTATCGATGCTTGTAAGATACAGCTTTCCAGAGAAGAATGGTATCGGTTGTATTTGTCGGCGGGACATATTTTGCCGTAGAGCTTTAGGGCATGATATGCGGAAAAGACTGTATTAGGTAGCTTGTGAAAGACGTTATAGAGCAATAATAAAAGGCAAGGGATTGTGATGTGGAATGATTCCTTGCTTTTTGTTTATATTCTTATACGAAAAATGTACAATATTAAACTTCTTGCGAAAAACACAGGAAAATGGGGAACGAAATTTATCAAAGATAGTTGAAAATATTTAGATTGACTTTGTATATTAAGAGTGTTAACATATTCGACGGAGTAAAAAGACCCTGTTTTTACAGAGTCGTATGCCGGTATAGTATGGGGACCTAATGGGTCATAGGGGGACAATTGCAAGGGGAAATTTATGCCGCAAGCTAATTGTTTGCGGTTTTTTTTGTCTTTGCAATGAAAAACAAAATGCAAAGGAAGGATATGGGTATGAAGAAGGAACGAATCAAATGGAAACTGAAGCAATTCGTTGCAGGCGTACTTGTTGCGACATTGACGGTAAGCTCAATGCCAATGCATTATTCGCAACAGGTGTATGCAGCAGAAATGAAGCCGGTAGAATCCGGTGTAGAAATGACTTTAGTGTTAGATGCAATGGGGGGAACATTGACGGAAAGCACAAAAGAGGTAATAAGTGGTGAGGTTTACGGGACATTACCTACACCGATGAGAGAAGGTTATTTGTTTAAAGGGTGGTATGACAAACAGGAGGAAGGGACTCAGATTACAGAAAAGGATAGAGTGTCGGCTGATGTAGAGGAACTGTATGCTTACTGGACGCCGATTTCTGTCCGGGTTGATTTATATGGTAACGGTGCAGAGGAATTTGAAGATAAGAGCATCACTGTAACGTACGGAAGGACGTTTGCCGAACTTCCGGTGTTGGAAAAAGAAGACTATATTTTTGACGGATGGTATACGGCTTATACCGGTGGAGAAAGAGTATATGGGGCTTCTCTTGTGAACCAAACGTCACCGCTTGCGTTATATGCACAGTGGAGAGGCAAGGAATGTCAAGTCTCCTTTGACGGAAACGGAGTTAAAGTGGATTTGGAACCAATCACGGTTACATATGGAGAAACATATGGTACATTGCCGGTTTTGCAGAGAAAAGGGTATGAATTTACAGGCTGGTATTTGTCCGGTTCAGATGTCACGGCTATTACGAATGAATCATGTGTAACACAAAAGGAAGATCATGTTCTATATGCCGGTTGGGAAAAGGTCGGATATAAGATAACTCTTGAAACAAATGTGAACGGAAGTAAAGATACCAAGGTTGTCTATACGGACGAGACATACGGAACACTTCCGACACCAACTTATAAGGGGCATACATTTTTAGGCTGGTATAGTTCCTTGGATGAAAGCGGAGTAAAAGTAACTGCGGAAACACCGTTATTACAGCAAGAAGCACATACATTGTACGGGAAATGGCAGACAAATGAGTATGAAGTATTGCTGGTTAGCTCCATGAACGGAATTCCGAATAGTAAGATGACGGTAACCTATGGTGAAACTTATGGAACTCTTGCCGAATTAGAGAAAGAGAACTATACATTTCTTGGCTGGTATACGGAACCAATCGGTGGTGATAAGGTAGAAACCGGCGATAAGGTAGAAATTGTATCGAACCAGGCACTCTATGCGCAATGGCAGGGAAATGAGTATACTGTGACATTTGATGCCGTTGGGGGAACTACTACCACAGAAAGTAAAGAGGTATATTACGGCTCTACATACGGTACATTACCGAACCCGAAGAAGACAGGATATGATTTCGGAGGATGGGTAGATTCACCATATGAGGAAAAGGCAACACAGGTCACGAAAGATGATGTAGTAAGATTGAAGGGTGACCAGACGTTGTATGCAGTATGGAATGTGAAAGAGATTGAGATTACATTAAATGCAAACGGCGGAAGTATGGTGTGTGACAAAGAAACAGTAATTACATACACATACAGTAAGGATTACGGAAGCAGATACGGTCAGTTGCCGAAGCCGGAAAGAGAAGGTTATACTTTTGATGGTTGGTATACGGGAACAACGTCAGGAACGAAAATTACATCTGATTCCGAGGTGACAGCAACCTCCACGGAAACTTTGTATGCACGTTGGGTCGGAAATACATATACCGTGACGTTTGCCGGCGGAGGGGACGAAAATGTTCCGGGGAAGAAGAATGTAGTTTTCGGAAAAAGTTACGGAGATCTGCCACAGCCGGAAAGAGCATATCAGACATTTCAAGGTTGGTATACGGATCCGGTAGAAGGAACCAAGGTGACTGCAGGTACGGTTGTAAAAACGGTTGGAAATCATACATTGTACCCGAGATTTGTAGGTCAGGTAAGTCAGTTATACTTTGACTCTAACGGCGGAAGTCAGTCGTTTTCTTCCATGAAAATATATTATGGTGAGAAATTCGGAACGTTACCGTCCGGCAACAGAACCGGATACGACTTTTTGGGATGGTATACAAAGGCGGTGGGTGGCGAGCGAATCGATGAAAATGCTATTGTGTATTACACAGAGAATGTCACTGTATATGCGCATTGGAAAGCAAAAGAGATTAAAATAACATTTGACGCAAACGGCGGAACGGTGGATATCGACAGTATGACTGTTGTGTATGGAAATACCTTCGGGAGCTTGCCGGTAGCCAGAAGAGAAGGGTATACCTTCGAAGGCTGGTTTGCTTCATCAAGTGCTACCAGTGAGATTTTTTCGTATAATACGGTCACTCTTGTAGAGGACCGTACCTATACAGCGCATTGGACTGTAAATAAATATACTGTGTCCTTGGATTTAAACGGTGGGACATCAACTACGAATCGTTTGGAAGTCACTTACGGAAGTACCTATGGTACATTGCCGGCTCCGAAACGTACGGGATATACCTTCGCAGGCTGGTATGATAGAAAGCAAAACGGCGACAGAGTAACTGCTACCAGTAAGGTTGATGTAGCATCAAATCATACACTGTATGCAAAATGGAAATCAGAGATATATGTTGTGAGATTCAGTGCAGGAAAAGGAACTGTAAGCAAAACGAATGTAGCGGTAGATGTGGGAAGAACATATTCTGATTTTCCGATTGCATATAGAGACGGATGTAACTTCCTTGGGTGGTATTCGTCCAGTTCGGGAGGACAAAAAATCACATATGTAACGGAAGCGGATACTTTATATGCTCACTGGGAAGGAAAACCATATAAAGTAACCTTTGATGCGAATGGGGGCAAACTGGCTTCTGCCTCTGATAGAACGAAGAACGTTGTATTTGAACAGAATTACGGAACGCTGCCTACTCCGACGAGAGACGGATATACATTTTCCGGATGGTATACCAAAAGTGACGGCGGTAGTAAGAAGACAGCAACTACACTGGTTACGACAACAGAAGATCATACGTTGTATGCAAAGTGGAAGGGCGTGTCCGTAAAAATAAATTATGATGCCAATGGTGGCAATAAGATTACGACCACAAAAAGTGTAATCTTCGGAAGTGAATACGGAAAGCTGTCAACGCCGACCAGAAAGGGCTATGAGTTTTTAGGATGGTATACGCACCCGAGCGGAGGAACGTTGTTAACGGCTGAGAGTATTGTGGATATTAAAACAGCGCATACGCTGTATGCACATTGGCAGGTGATTACACCAACCATAGAGTTTAGAGGAAACGGCGGAAAGGTTGATGACGGTAACACACGAGCGACGACATTGGAAATCGAATATGCGTATGGGAAGAATTATAGCGATTTACCGTATGCGTACCGTGAGGGCTACGAGTTTTTAGGATGGTATAT
>JAFTWC010000041.1 GCA_017465475.1 Lachnospiraceae bacterium | reverse complement strand
CGAAGAAATAAGTCCGTCTGCCTCCGGTATGCGCGCTGAACCGGGAAGGGCAATCCGTTACATTAAAAGCTTTAAATTAGCTTCTGAAACAATCATACCACGTTGGGAGATAAAAAACAACTTGGCATATGTTACGAAAACGCTCAAGAAAATTCGTGAGAAATGCACAAAGAAAAACATCTGCAAAAAGCCGGGAAATATAGTAAATTCAAGCATTCCAGACGAGTTTCCCAAGTGCAATACATCAAAAATGGCTCCTGCACATTGTCGGAGGGATTACAGCAAATAATATCCCTCCGTTTTCATTGTTTCAATAGTTACAAAATTATAGTTTATATTCATAATGAACCTCTCCTTCCGGTTTGAAATATCTATGTAAACACAAATGTGTAATGATTTCTCTATCATGTCTCTAAAAGAACTCTTTCCTTCCGAACAGTTCCTCAAAAGACTTCTCTTTCCCATGATACTCCTTGATTTCACAGGCGTACCGCTTCGAAAGTTTCTCATACATTTCTGCGCCGTCGTTATATGTCTTTACGATATACTCCTCTATGGACTCATACGGAAATGCAACTCCCTGCTCCTTTGCCAAATCAAAGAAAAACTCCATTCCACGGAACAAGGTCACCACCGACATTTCTTCGTCCTCCACTGCCTTCTCCAATCCTTCACAAAAGAAGTCGGAAAAGAAAAACTGAAGTAACGTATAAAACGTTTCCTCTTTTAACTGTACCATACGTTCCTCCCTTAAAACCAAAGGTCTTTTCGAACATCCTCTCCGAAAAGACCTTTTACTAACACGTTCTACTTTCTGTGACGCTTTACAAAGCTCTCCATACGATTCAAAGCTTCCTTTAACTGCTCAATAGAATATGCGTAGGAAATACGTAAAAAACCTTCGCCACAGTCACCGAATGCAGTACCCGGCACGATTGCCAGCTTTTCTTCCTCAAGGAGCTTTGTGGCAAACTCCTCGGAGGTCATACCAAAGCCCTTAATGCACGGGAATACATAGAATGCACCGTACGGTTCAAAGCACTCCAGCCCGATTTCACGAAGCCTTGCCACCAAAAACTTTCTGCGCTTGTCATAGGCATCACGCATCAGTTCCACATCCGGATCACCGTTTTTTAATGCTTCCACTGCCGCATACTGGCTGGTGGTCGGCGCACACATGATGGCAAACTGGTGAATCTTAATCATCTGGGTGATAATTTCTTCCGGCCCTACCGCATAGCCCAAACGCCATCCGGTCATTGCATAAGATTTAGAAAAACCGTTAATGACAATCGTACGCTCCTTCATGCCCGGCATGGAAGCGATGGAAACATGGTTTCTTCCATAGGTCAGCTCAGAATAAATCTCGTCAGAAATAACAAACAAGTCCTTTTCTACCACAACTTCTGCAATTTCCCGCAAATCCTTCTCTTCCATAATGGCACCGGTCGGATTGTTCGGGAACGGCATAATTAAAATCTTGGTCTTATCGGTAATGGCATCTAAAAGCTCCTGCTTGGTCAAACGAAACTCATTTTCTGCCTTAAGCTCAATGGTTACCGGTACGCCATCTGCCAATGCCACACACGGCACATAGGAAACGTAGCACGGCTCCGGAATCAATACTTCGTCCCCCGGGTCTACCATGGCACGAAGCGCCGCGTCGATTGCCTCACTACCGCCGATGGTTACAAGCACGTTTTTATCCGGATATTCCAGACCGTAACGGCGCTTTAAATAATTACAAACTTCTACCTTAAGCTCCTTCAAACCTGCATTGGAGGTATAAACGGTTCTACCCTTCTCTAAAGAATAAATTGCCTCTTCTCTGATATGCCACGGAGTCTCAAAATCCGGCTCGCCCACACCGAGGGAAATGGCATCCTTCATCTCACTTACAATATCAAAAAACTTACGAATGCCCGAAGGCTTCATTACCTGTACTTTCTGATTTAACGGGTTTCTCATGGGGTCACCAACATCCTTTCATCCGAACCGCCCTCCGACACAAGCGGAAGACCATGCTCCTTATATTTTTTCAAAACAAAATGAGTTCCGGTACTAAGTACCGCTTCCATCGGTGCAAGCTTTTGGGAAACAAAATTTGCCACCTCCCGCATGCTCTTGCCCTCGATAATTACGGTTAAATCAAAACCGCCGGACATCAAATACACCGATTCTACTTCGTCATAACGATAAATGCGCTCTGCAATCTTGTCAAAGCCCTGTCCCCGCTGCGGGGTAACCTTTACTTCAATGAGGGCCGTTACACGTTCCTCCGTGGTGGCATCCCAGTTAATGAGGGTCGGATAACCACAAATGACATGCTCCGCCTCTAACTTCTTAATCTCCGCATGAACCTCTTCTTCGGTCATGCCTAACATCTTCGCTAAATCGCTTTCCGCGACCTTGCTGTTTTTATCCAATGTCTTTAAAATCTCTTCACGCATGGTATGTTCCTCCTTTTCGATTCATTATTATACTCTTTGTTATTTCTACCCTGTTCATTTATTTTTTTATGCCGTTTGTCCCTACCTTACAGCTTTTACTTTCCGGCTCGCTTTGTTGCCATAACACGCTCATACTCTTCCACGCGATTCGGTTCCAAATACCGTACTTCCTCGCCGTTTCGCACCGCCCGGTCAAGTCCCGGTACGGTTTTACCGATAATCGCTGCCGGTATGCCTTTTTCAGCTAAGGCTTCACAAAGCCGGTTGCCGTGTTCGGATAAAATAAGAAACACGCCCTCCGTCCGAAGCTGATACGGGTTCACATCAAAGTATTCACAAATTTCCACCGTTTCCTGCAAAATCGGTATGGCAGGAAGGTCAATTTCCAAACCGCACTCGGCATACTCCGCCAGCTCCCAAAGAGCCCCGAACACACCACCTTCTGCTGCCGCATGTACATAGGCTGCACCATCTGCTACCGACAAATATCCTTCCTCATTCTTTTCCGTTTCGGAAAGCAGTTCCGCTGCCCGTTCGATAAACCGTCTCGGATATCTCATTGCCAGCTCATCGGTAAAATGTCCCGCTAAAAGTGCCGTACCACCAAGACCGCAGGTTTTCGTCATTACGATATCAAGGCCGAGGAAATCGTCCGCTTTCGCACTTTCTGAAGTCATCTTCTGTTGTGCCGCCTCATCTGCAACATCTTCACTCATTCTTCCGGCCGCTGTCATCTGCATTCCCTGCATCTGTACCGAAACCACCGGCTCCATCACCACGCTGCTTACCGCCGTATGACCGCCCACAATTACTATGTTATGCTTCTGCAAATAGTCACAATAATGTTCATGCATCTTCCGCATCTCCCGCTCATCCATGGACTCCGGCACCGTAATGGCAATGGATGCACTTTGCGGAACGGCTCCCTTGGCCGCCAGACTGTTGACCGCCCGCACCGCTGCCAGATAAGCAGTTAAAAGCCCTTCTCCTGACACAGTCTGCATGGAGGCTCGTGCCAGTCCGCCGGATGCACAGCAATTGGTTACCACCCCTGCGCCTCCGCCTACTTTCGGCGAAAGGGTTCCCTGATTCACTTTTTGCACTTCTTTTAAAATGGACCGCCGCAGTACGGTATCCGAAACCTTTCCGCTTTTCATAACGCCTCCTTAAACAAAAAAAGCCCTAAATCAATAGTACTCTACTGATTTAGGGCGAACAATCTGTCCGTGTTACCACCTAACTTCAGGGAAAACCCTGCACTCTGCCGATACAAGCATGAACTAATACCGTTTCCCTGTAACGGAGGAATTCCGTTGAAGCCTACTAAGCAATGCCGTTGGGTTCAAAGCTCCGGAACTGCTTCACTATCCTTCCCGTAAAGACTTGCACCACCGTCTTCTCTCTGTACCGTTTCGGATAACTACTCTTTTCCTTCACTGCCTTTTCCTAAATGATTAGTGTAATACTACCACAGTTTCCTCCAAGGTGTCAAGAGAATTTTGTTCTTTTTTCTTGACTCCGTAACATTGTTATGCTATCCTTACTGTATAAACAATAATGTATAAGGAGGGTTATTCTATGTATCAGTTTCCAAAAGATTTGTACACCGATGTACGAATCGAAGAATCCGCGCATTCCACCTTTTTCGTGAAGAACGGGGATGTGGAATCGGATTCCGCCACCTCCGAGACCGGGGCTATCATCCGGGTCTACGATGGCACCATGTGGTACACCGGCACCACCAATGACATCGCCGGCATTCAAAAAGAAATCGATAATCTGGCTTCTCTCGCCACACCCAATCCGGACATTTTAAACGACCCGGTGGTGGCTGCCTTTGAAGCAAACAAAGATACCGTTCTCCTTTACGAGGGAGACAACGACCTTCGTAAAGTTCCCCGGGAACAATCAAAAGCACTGATTCTCTCCTATTTGGAGGAATGCGTGGACAAATCCATTCCGGAACTGAAAATCTACACCGGCATGTATAACAGCCGCCACGTCAAAAAGCAGTTTTACTCCAGCAAGGGTGCCGCCATCCTGCAGGATATGCAGGCCTGCGGTATGGGTATCTTTTTCTGCTTTACGGTAAACAACATTACCACTGAAGGAGGAAAATACTACCAGAAGCTTTCCTTTGACCGCTTAACCGGGCGCACTGCAGAAATCATTACGGAGCGGGACCGCTATCTGGACTATGCAAGAAATGCCGTGGATGTAGTTCCGGGCGATTACACCTGCATTCTGGCACCGACCGTTACTGCTATGTTCACCCATGAAAGCTTTGGTCACAAGAGCGAGGCAGACTTTATGTTAAACGATAAAACTTTACGGGACGAATGGGTTATGGGCAAAAAAGTCGGAAACGACAAAATTACCATCCGTGATGTGGGAAACCTGCCAAACAACGGTTATGTACCGTACGACGATGAAGGAACCAAAGCAAGAGGCATCAGCCTCATTGAAAACGGTGTGCTCACCGGACGACTGCACGATGCCAAGTCCGCTGTTGCCTTAGAGGAATCACTTACCGGAAATTCCCGCGCACAGAGTTACCTTCACACTCCGATTGTCCGCATGACTAACACTTACATGGAAGGCGGCACCGATGACCCGGAAGAAATGATTGAAGAAACAAAAGACGGCATCTACGTTTATCAAGTGAACTACGGTACCGGTATGTCCACCTTCACCATGCAGCCCAGTCTTTGCTACCGCATTCGGGACGGAAAACTTTGCGAACCGATTCGTGCCAATGTAGTAACCGGAAACGTATTTAAGACCTTATTTGACATTGATGCCGTAGGTACGGATTTTGAACTGTTCAACACCTTTTCCTGTGGCAAAAACGGGCAAAGCGTTCCGGTTTCTGCCGGTGGTCCAACCATTCGTGTTAAAACATTGACCGTTAACTAGGAGGGGAATCATATGAAAGAAAAATTCGGATCTGTCAATACAGTTTCTACCGTTAAAATTGAAGAAAACCAAATCGTAGCCTTCCAGAAGAATGCATCCCGGACGTATTCCTTCCGTGTATACAAGGACGGCTTTGTGGGAATTCATTATCAAGTCGGCGAGATGAGTGATGAAGCAGGCTATAAAAGAGCGGAAGAAAATCTTGCTCTGAAACGCCCGTATCCGTACCCGCTTGCTACCGGCAACAGAAAGCGTGATAAATGCGAACATATCTACACCGACAAAGAACTTCTTGACATCGCGAAGGAAGCTTTGGCGCATATCTGCGAAAAGTACCCGCAGTTTACCTTAAGCGGCTCTTTTTCCCAGACAACCGATACCCAATCCCGTACCAACGATAACGGAATGGACTTCGAAAACAAAGACAGCAGTGTTCATGTAAGTTTCTCCTACAAGCACAAGGACAGCAAAAACATAACGGACGGATACTTTGATATCGGTCAGCGTGAGTTTTCCTTTGAAAAGCTGTACGACATGGCAGACAACTACTTAGGTAGCTTTGAAACACAGGTAGCGCTCCCGGAAGAGGCTATTTTACAAACCCAGTACTATGGTTTGCTTGGCATGGTAAAGGGCTGTCTTGACGCAGAAAGTCTGTCTCTCGGTACTTCCTTGTTCACGGGAAAGATGGGACAGAAGCTGTTTTCCGAAGACTTTACGCTTATCGATGACTGTTCCGACGAAGAATGCTGGCACTCGGTATTCTGGGACGGCGAAGGTTATGTAAAAGAGAACGACCGTCGCATTTTCATTGACAAAGGCGTGCCGCTCCTCGGTTACTCCGACCGGCGTATTGCGGAAAAGTACAATGTACCTTACACTGGAAATGCTTGGAACAACTACACAGACATTCCGTCCAACGGAAAAGTGAACCTCCTCATTAAGAGAAGTCCTAAAACCACAAAAGAACTCCTTGACGGCAAGCTTTCCATCGTTTTAGACAATGCCAGCGGCGGCGGCTTTAACGAAAAGGGCGACTACGTCATGCCGGTACATCACGCTTTCCTTTGCGACGGCGAAAAGTTCCTGGGCTCTCTTCCTCCGTTTACCCTGTCCACCAACATGTTTGACATGTTCGGAAAGGACTTTATCGGTGTAGGCTCCGACCAACCGGTATTTAACGATAAGAGCGTGCTCATGAAGGTAAAGATTACGCCAAATGAGTAAAATTTAAATATAAGTTAAGAACTGCCGCACTTACGATTTCCAAACCGTAAGTGCGGCAGTTCTTTTATTCATATACTATTCCGGCAAAACATCCACCGGCGACTTACTGTACCGAATCAATCGCCTTACCGATATCGTTTCTCTTGTACTTATTCGCAAAGGAAATCCACTCCGTTGCAGCATAAGCATTGGCACGGGCACCCTTTAAGTCATCACCTACCGCAACAACGCCGAGAACACGTCCGCCGTTGGTCACTACCTTGCCGTCAGCAAACTTAGTACCGGCATGGAATACATAGTACCCGTCCTTGGTCTTAAAGGTATCCAAACCATCAATCGGGAAGCCCTTCTCATAATGCTCCGGGTATCCATCAGAAGCAAGTACCACACAAACTGCTGCGTTATCCGCAAACTTGAGGTCGATGGTATCCAGCTTTCCGTCGATACAAGCCTCGAATACATCTACGATATCATTCTCCATACGCGGAAGCACTACCTGGGTTTCCGGATCACCGAAGCGAGCGTTGTACTCCAACACTCTCGGGCCGTTCGGGGTCAACATAAGTCCTACGAAGAGCACACCTACAAACGGTCTGCCTTCCGCCTTCATGGCATCCATGGTCGGCTGGTAAATATACTTCTTACAGAACGCATCTACCTCTTCCGTATAGAACGGAGTCGGAGAAAAGGTTCCCATACCACCGGTATTTAAGCCCTGATCGCCATCCTTTGCACGCTTGTGGTCTTGTGCACTGGTCATGGTCTTAATGATATTACCGTCACAGAAGGCCAACACAGACACTTCCGGACCGGTCATAAACTCTTCGATAACCAGCTTGTCGCCTGCGCTACCGAACTGCTTATCTTCCATAATTGCCTTAACGCCTGCCACTGCCTCGTCGTAATTATTGCAAATCAAAACACCCTTACCAAGGGCCAAACCGTCTGCCTTTAATACAGTCGGGTACGGGCTGGTCTTTAAGTACTCGATAGCAGCTGCCGCATCGGTAAATACCTCGTATGCTGCGGTCGGGATATTGTACTTCTTCATTAAATCCTTGGAGAATGCCTTGGAGCCTTCGATGATGGCTGCATTCTTTCTCGGTCCGAATACACGAAGCCCCTTTGCTTCAAATGCATCTACCACACCTGCACCGAGAGAATCGTCCGGTCCGATAATCGTCAAATCAATCTTTTCCTGTGCCGCAAACTCAGCCAACTTCTCGGTCTCCATTACACCGATATTTACACACTCTGCAAGCTCTGCAATACCTGCATTACCCGGTGCACAATACATCTTGTCTACTTTCTTACTCTGAGCCACTTTCCACGCAATGGCATGCTCTCTTCCGCCGCCGCCTACGATCAAAACCTTCATGTTTCTTCCTCCATTAATTAATCTAATACAAACGCCTTACCGTCCTGCCAAGTCACCTTACCATTGGCAATGGCATTGATGGCTGCCGGGAGAATCTCCCACTCTGCCTCTTCCATAACTCTGCGTTGCAATACCTCCGGGGTATCACCACACTTTACGGCCACTGCCTTCTGCATGAGAATCGGGCCGGTATCCGTACCTTCATCCACAAAATGCACCGTGGCACCGGTCACCTTATTCCCTCTGGCAAGAACCGCCTCATGCACATGTAATCCGTAAAAGCCGTCACCACAAAAAGACGGAATCAGAGACGGATGAATATTTAAAATCTTCTGCGGATATGCCTGAATAAGACATGCCGGCAAAATCACAAGATAGCCTGCCAGAACAATTAAATCCGGCTCGTACTTCTGCACTCCGGCTAACAATGCTTCATTAAACTCTGCGCGGGATGCAAAGCTTTTCGGAGAAATACACTCCGCAGCAATTCCTTTATTTTTTGCACGTTCCAGTGCGTAAGCATCTGCTTTGTTACTGATAACAGCTACGATTTCCGCATTGGTAATGGCTCCACTGTCCATCTTGTCCATAATCGCCTGTAAATTTGTTCCGCCACCGGATACCAAAACTACAATTTTCGTCATAGTGTCCTCCTCTTCGTCTTTCGAAAATGAAAATAAGAAGCCCTTTGCAAATACTTTTATCCCAAAGCACAATCCTTCCCATGCTCCTGCACACAATACACACTTGCGAACTCTTCCTAAAAAATTGAAAAGCGTCTGCCGTGCCGACTCCCAAAGGAAGCCGACACCGCACACGCCATAAAGTCTATTACAGAATGTCAATACCCTTCTCGCCGTTTACTGCTTCACCAAGGATATATGCTTCTTCGCCTGCTGCCTTTAAGGTAGCAACTGCCTTGTCAGCATCAGCCTTATCCACAGCGATTACCATACCGATACCCATGTTGTAGGTATTGTACATCATCTGCTCTTCGATGTTACCGTCCTTTGCAAGCATCTTAAAGATTGCCGGTACTTCGTAAGCATTCTTCTTAACCTGTGCGCGGATTCCTTCCGGAAGCATTCTCGGAATATTCTCGTAGAAACCGCCACCGGTTACATGACTGCAAGCCTTTACTACAATACCGTTGGTCTTTAAGGAAGAAAGTGCCTTCACATAAATCTTGGTCGGGGTCAAAAGCTTCTCACCAAGGGTCATACCCAAGGACTCATAGTAAACATCAAGCGGCTTACGTTCCATCGGGAATACCTTACGAACTAAAGAATAACCGTTACTGTGAATACCGGAGGAAGCGATACCGATTAAAACGTCGCCATCCTTCATGTTCTCACCGGTAATCATCTCTGCGCGATCGACAATACCAACCGCAAAACCTGCAAGGTCGTATTCATCTTCCGGATAGAAGCCCGGCATCTCCGCGGTCTCACCACCGATGAGTGCTGCACCTGCCTGCTTACAACCTTCTGCCACACCGCTAACGATGGTAGCAATCTTCTCCGGAACGTTTTTACCGCATGCAACGTAGTCAAGGAAGAACAGCGGCTCACCGCCTGCACATGCTACGTCATTTACACACATTGCAACACAGTCGATACCGATGGTATCATGCTTGTCCAAAATAAATGCAAGCTTCAACTTCGTACCTACACCGTCCGTACCGGAAAGTAAGGTCGGCTGCTTCATCGTCATAAAACGATCCAATGCAAATGCACCGGAAAAACCTCCGAGACCGTTCAACACTTCCGGACGCATTGTACCCTTTACATGCTCCTTCATAAGTTCCACTGCCTTGTAACCAGCCTCAATATCCACTCCGGCTTTCTTATAATCCATCGTCATATCCTCCTGTCTGCTTTGTACCCCTCATACCTGCCGAGGGGAAGTTATCTTTATCATAGCATACTTTTTACGCTTTTCCTAGTAGGTATGTCACGAAAAATATTCATGTAATTTATTAGTTGTGCTTATGGAGTTATAAGTAGGTTGTATTTACACCTGTTCCTATTCTTCCCGATACACCGCATCCATCATTGCCTCGATATACTCCGGCTCATACCATCCCAGTGCCTTACGATCCAGCAACCCAAACAACTCTCCGGAACCGCTGTGTACATGATTATCCCAATGTACACAAGGCACACCGTATTCTTTCGCCTTGGTTATGTAATAATCTATCCACTGGCATCTTGCGTTCAAGTTATCCTCCCCGCCCGGCAGATTCGTCTTATTCTCCGCACCGAACTCCGTCAAAACAACCGGAACACCCTTCTTTAAGAAAATGTCGTTAATGTCACGGAATACTGCATCAATATCACCCTTCTTACTACCATCCCATACCTTCAAATCATACTCATTTTTTGTATTAAAGGTAAAGGCATACGGTGTATAAGCATGAATAGAAACGCCCACATACGGATCATTCGGCACTTTTACACCATACATGGCAATACGGGAACTGTTGGCACCGTAACTGGTAATCAAAAGCACGCGGGTCTCGTTATTTCCACCGGTAGCACGTACGGTATCCACAAATGCCTGATTAAGACGGCTGACAATCTGACGCTCCTCCGTGGTGCCTCCGCTCCATTCAGCAGCACTTCCCACCACACGAGGTTCATTCATACCTTCAAAGACTAAATGCTCATCATACTCCTTAAAATACTCTGCAATCTGTTGCCATAAATGCACAAACTTCTTTTCTACTTCATCTGCCTTGGCAACCGACGGTATATGCCAACTTGTCTCATGGTGAGTATTTAAAATGACATACATGTCATTGTTATAACAATAATCCACCACTTCCTTCACCCGGGCAAGCCATGTTTCATTTACGGTAAGCTCCTTATCCGCACGGCAATACCAGGTCACCGGCAAACGCACTGTGTTAAAACCTGCTTCCGCCACTGCATCAATCATCTCCTGAGTGGTCATCGGGTTTCCCCATGCCGTTTCTACAGATCCCTGGCTATCTAAGGTATTCCCCAAATTCCAACCAATGGTCATATTTGCAATAATTTTTGCCGCCTCACTTCCGCCGACCCATGGTTCCGGTGTCGCAGTCGGTTCCGGTGTTGCGGTAGGTTCAGGCGCCTCCGCCGGTGTAGCCGCAGGAGCTTCCGTCAGCGTTGCATCCGGTGTCTTAGTCTCACCTTCCGTTACCTGCGGTGTCGATGTCACCTCATTTTCGTCTGTGGACGCAGGCTTTCCGCATGCTCCAAACAACAATATCATGGCAAGCACGGCTGCCATACCTCGTAATCTTCTCTTCATAAAAACCTCCTGCCACTTGTTATGCACAGTATACCACGTTTTTCCTACACTGACAACTCCGCAATAATCTCATACAAATTCTTATCTACATTGGCCTTAAATGAAATATTCTCTCTGTTTTCCAAAAACCAGACAAAGGATTTCTTAAGACCCTCCGAAAACTCTGTTTCCGCATGAATGATTTCGTTTATTTCCGAAACCTCCAGCACATTATCGTAATCAAAGAACGGATAAAAATCTCTTACATTTCTACCCAATTCTGCATAATCAATCTCCATAATCTCCGGTACTTTTCCGGCAACCTTGGCACAGGCCTCCACCCATTCCTTTGACGTAACCGCGTCCTTGTTTCCCACATTAAATACCGCCTCTTTTCCTGTATCGGCTTTCAGCAGACACTCCACCACAGATGCCAAATCCTCCGTATAAATAAACTGTAACTTCGGATTCGACTTTGGAATCACCACCGGCTTCTCCTCCATAAGCTGTCTGAAAATCAAGCTTTCCCTCTGGGCATAATTATACTCTCCGTAAATATAGGGAGGACGTAACATCACAAGTTCCGTCTTCTTCTCTCTTAAAAACTCCGAATAATACCTTTCCGCATCAACTTTCCCTTTACCGTAAAAAGTCCAATATTTATTCTCTGCCAACGCATCCGTTTCTGCAAAAGGAACCTGCAAGTGTTCCACATCATATACCGCACTGGAACTGATAAACACAAGTTTCTTCACCTCATCAAAGGAAAGCGCCGTGCAAAGCTTCTCTACCCAGGACACATCCTGCCAGCTCACATCAATCACATAATCAAACTCTTTTCCGGCAAGAGCTGTTTTCATCCCTTCCCCATCATTCCGGTCACAACAAATCTGTCCGACACCTTCTACAGAAAGTGGCTTCGTTCCACGATTTAACACCGTCACCGCATACCCCTGTGCTGCCAGGTATTCTACCAGCTTTCTTCCTACAAAATAACTGCCGCCTAAGATTAACACTTTGTCTGCCATACATGATTCCTCCCTTGTCACTTTTGTCATCCCGATACACTCCGCTTTGTACTCTCCTCATGCTAAGAAATCAACGCAAATATCTTAATTCCCAATCTCCCCCTTCTCACCGACAGTATACCACATCTTTTCCTCTCACAAAAGAGAAATTTCCCGATTCTTCAAAATGTCTCCTCCCAATTTAACTCTCTCCTCTCTTTCTTTTTTTGAAGGGAAGCTCTCAGAAGAGCGCCCCTTCGTTTTCTTTTGCTTGCATACTTCCCCCATAAGGGGAGCGTGGCACGGCATAGGTATTCGAATCATTGTGCAGGATATTAGGCTTTCTTATTACTCCGCAAGTCTATCAGCAACGCTCAAACAGGATGTTTGAGCGAGGTCGCCATAAGACATGGATGTCGCATCAGACCGGTTGCGTCCCTCTTCCAATAACCTTCCTCGGAATAATTAGAAAGACTTATATCCGTAACACGTGAGAATACCTATACCGTGCCACGCTCCCCTTATGGATAAGTCCCCAAAAACGAAGGGGCCGCCCTACAGGCGACCCCTTCAAAAATCAAGAACTATAAAATTACTTTACGGAAGCGTACATGAAGTACTTGAATCCAAGCGGGCTTGCAAAGAAACCATCGATGGAGTCACTGCACATAAAGATATCGGTGTAGTAGTAGATCGGGCAGATAGCGCCGGACTCCATAAGGATGTCCTCTGCATCATGCATAAGCTCGAAACGCTTGTTAGCATCGCTGGAAGACTTAACCTCTGCAATGATTGCATCGTAGCTGTCAGCCCAAGTCTTTCCGTCATAACCGTTGTAGGAAGCATGTGCACCCTTACCAAACTGACAGTCGTTGTTACCGGAACCGGAAACCCACATGTCAAGGAAGGAAATCGGGTCATTGTAGTCACCTAACCAACCGTTACGAGCGATGGAGTAGTTACCTTCCTTACGGGTGTTGAGGAAAGTAGCCCATTCCTGAACCTCTACCTTAATATCGAAGCCGTAGTTGCCCCATACCTGCTGAAGGTAAGCTGCAATGGCCTCATGACCGGAACCATCGTTGGTAATGTAGGTAAGAGTCGGGAAACCAACCACGCTGTTGCCGTCTACAGTAAACTTCTTGGAAGAATCAGCAACTTCCTTTAAGAGAGCAACTGCTGCATCACAGTTTGCCTGATAATCAGCATCTGCAACACTGTAGTAACCTGCACCGTCACGATTCGGACCGTTCTTTGCAATGAACTCCTTGCCATCCGGCTCGGTAAGACCCATTGCTACGAAACCTGCTGCCGGAACCTGACCAGCCTGTCCGATTTCTTCTACGATGTAGTTACGGTCAATCATAAGACCGAGTGCCTGACGAATCTTAGCCTTTTCTACTTCGGTAAAGCCGTCTAATGCACTGTCATTTACATCGAAAGATACATAGTAAGTACCAAGCTGACCGGTTACATAGAACTCGTCCTTGTACTCACCTTCCTGAAGAGCCTTAATCTCATCGTTCGGAACGGAATCGATGAAAAGGTAAGAACCATTCTGGAAGTTGGTTAACAGAGAAGCATCATCAGAGTTGAATGCGAAAACAAGCTTATCGGATACAACCTTATCTGCATTGTAGAAATGCTCGTTCTTCTCAAGAACCATCTGGGTCTGGGTAAACTCAGTTACCTTGTAAGCACCGTTACCGATATAGGTTTCCGGCTTGGTAGCCCAAGCATCACCGTTTGCTTCGATGATGTCCTGACGAACCGGCATGTAAGCCGGGAACGCACAAAGCTCATGGAAATACGGAACATCCACCGGAAGAACTACAGTAAGCTCCGTGCCGTCTGCAGAAGCAGTTACGTTAAGCTTTCCGTTTCCTTCCATCATTTCTGCATAACCATCGATTACTTCAAACATGTAACCATAGTCTGCTGCAGTTGCCGGATCTGCTGCTCTGTTCCAAGCATAAACGAAATCGTTTGCAGTAAGAGCAGTACCGTCGCTCCACTTTAAGCCTTCACGAAGCTTAAAGGTGTAAGAAGTCTTACCGTCATCCATCTTAACCGGTGCCGGAAGCTCGGTTGCGCACTCCGGAGTAAGAACTAACTTACCGCTTTCATCCTGTTGGAAACCAACAAGACCGGAAAATACGTGAACAATGTAGGTTGCACCGTCAACAGCAGAGTTAAGTGCCGGGTCAACGGTATCCGGATACGCGCCAACGTTTAACGTCATGCCTGCATCCTTCTTAGCGCCACAGCCTGCAAATGCCATGCAGCCGAGTATCATTGCGAAAGCAAGTGATACACTCAGAAGTTTTTTCATCTTCATAATATTTCCTCCTTAAAAAACATCTATTACAACCGCGGAATGCGGTTATAATCAACCATGAAGCCCCAATTCCTCCCAGTACCACATTACAACCCTCTCCCAAAACATCCCGATTTATACGTGATGACATGCCACCTTATGTCCCGGGCTCATTTCCTTAAGCTCCGGCATCACTTCCGCACACTTTTCGGTTGCACGCGGGCAACGGGTACGGAACGGACATCCACTCGGCATATGAAGCGGACTCGGAACGTCACCGGACAGGTGAATACGTTCATTAGCTCTTGCAATCTTCGGGTCCGGAATCGGAACCGCAGACAGAAGCGACTGGGTATACGGATGAATCGGATGATGATACAACTCATTGGAAGGTCCGATTTCTATCATCTTTCCGAGATACATCACGGCAATTCTCGTAGAAATATGCTTTACTACCAAAAGGTCATGTGCAATGAACAAATAGGTCAGACCCAACTGTTCCTGCAAATCTTCAAACATGTTAACAACCTGTGCCTGAATGGAAACGTCAAGTGCGGATACCGGCTCATCACACACGATAAACTTCGGCTCTACCGCAAGAGCTCTTGCAATACCGATTCTTTGACGCTGTCCGCCGGAAAACTCATGTGCATAACGGGTTGCATGCTCACTGTTAAGTCCAACCAAGCTCATCAGGCGAAGAATCTTTTCTTCCCTTTCTTTCTTGTTTGCATACATCTTATGCACATCTAACGGTTCTCCGATGATATCACTGACGGTCATACGCGGGTCCAGGGATGAGTACGGATCCTGGAACACCATCTGCGCCTGCTTACGGAACTCCTGAATAGATTTTTTACTCTTAATCAGATTACCGTCAAACCATACCTCCCCGGCCGTCGGCTTATACAGCTGCAAAATAGTACGTCCTACCGTAGTCTTACCGCAACCGGACTCACCAACAAGTCCAAGGGTTTCACCCTCTTTGATTTCAAAAGAAACATCGTCCACAGCCTTTAACTTCAAAGACTTCATAAAACCGTTCGGAACGTCAAAGTGTTGCTTGAGGTTCTTTACCTCGAGAAGATTTTTGGATTCACTCATCTGTACATCTCCTCCACTTCTTTTTCAGTCATTCTGCCCTCTGCAATGGCATCCTTAAAATTGAACCAGCAGCTTGCAGCATGACTGTCATTAATCAAAATCTCTTTCGCCTTATGGGAAAGACATACTTTCATAGCCCTGTCGCAACGCGGAGCGAACGGGCAACCATCCGGCATATTAAGCAAGTCTACCGGAGTACCTCCGATCGGCTCTAAGCGACGATCTTCATCACTTACCGTCGGAATGGAACGCATCAGTCCCTTGGTATACTCGTGCTTCGGATTATAGAAAATCTCGTCTGCGGTACCGCGCTCACACACTTCACCCGCATACATAACAATTACTTCGTCACACATCTCTGCCACAACACCAAGGTCATGGGTAATAAGAATAACTGACATACCAAGCTGCTTCTGTAAATCCTTAATCAAGTCAAGAATCTGTGCCTGAATGGTAACGTCAAGTGCGGTAGTCGGCTCATCCGCAATTAGGATATCCGGCTCACAAGCCAATGCCATTGCAATCATAACACGCTGACGCATACCGCCGGAAAACTCGTGCGGATACTGCTTGATACGCTTCTCCGGCTCATTTACGCCTACCAGACGAAGCATCTCGATGGCACGTTCTTTTGCCTGCTCTTTGTTACGGTCGGTATGAAGCATAATTGCTTCCATAAGCTGATTTCCGATGGTAAACACCGGATTAAGGCTGGTCATCGGGTCCTGGAAAATGATACTGATTTTGTTACCGCGAATCTTTCCCAGGGTTTCTTTAGAAGCACCCACCAATTCCTCGCCTCTATACTTAATGCTGCCGGATACAATCTTACCGGAACTTGCCAAAATCTGCAAAACGGAATATGTCGTTACGCTCTTACCGGAACCGGACTCACCTACGATACCCAGTACCTTTCCCTCATCAAGAGAGAAAGAAAGTCCGTTTACTGCCTTTACCTCACCGGCCGGAGTGAAAAAGGAGGTGTGTAAATCAGTTACTTGTAACAGTTTCATAATAGCCTCCTCCTTACTTCTTTAACTTCGGGTCAAACGCATCACGAAGACCGTCACCCAACAAATTCAATGAAAGAACAATCAAACAAATCATTACCGCCGGGATAATCAAACGGTAAGAATAAGAATATACACCGCTTAATGCCTCGGATGCAAGAGAACCGAGACTCGGCATCGGCATGGAAACACCAAGGCCTAAGAAGGACAGATAACTTTCGGTAAAAATTGCCGACGGAATCTGAAGCGCAGTGGAAATAATAATTACACTGATACAGTTCGGTAACATATGACGGCGAATAATATGGCTGCCCTTTGCACCGATGGAACGCGCATTTAACACGTAGTCCTGCTGCTTAATGGTAAGAATCTGACCACGAATCAAACGTGCCATACCTACCCAATAAAGTAATGCGAACACAATAAAGATACTAATCATACCCGTACCCAGCTTTGCCAGTGCCGTACCCTCCAGGGCAGGCTCCAGTGTTTGCTTTAATACCGTCGCAAACAGAATAATCATCAAAAGGTCAGGTAACGAGTATATAATATCGACTATGCGCATCATTACCAAGTCTACTTTTCCGCCGTAATAGCCGGAAACGGAACCGTAAATCGCACCGATAATCAATACGATAATACTTGCAAAGAAACCAACCAGCAAGGAAATACGGGTACCGTAAATCACACGAATTGCGTAGTCACGGCCGTGAGCATCCGTACCGAAAATATGCGGAAATACAAACTCTCCGTTTTCAATACGTTCAAGCTCTGTCTCACCGTATTCAAACGGCTTCAGGTTATTGTAAGATGCATCCGTTTTCTGTCCTGCCTTAACGCCCAACTGGTCCTCGTAACTGTACGGATAGAACAACGGCACAAATGCTGCGATAAATACAACCAATAACACAATAACAAGACAAGTCATTGCAATCTTATTCTTCTTAAGACGTCTCATACCGTCCTTAAAAAAAGTGGTACTTTCACGCATACGCTGCTGCATAAACTTCTCTTCGTCGGTAGCCGGCTCAAAGCTCTGCAGATTCAGCTGTAAACTCAAGGGATTTTTCTTTGGCATTTCATTTACACTCTTTTTCATGTCAAACCTCCCTTAAGATAAATCGACACGCGGGTCGAAGATTTTATAACAAATATCAGAAATCAAAGTCATGATAACCATAATAGTCGCAAGGAAAATGGTGGTTCCCATTACCATCGGGTAGTCACGGTTAATAATACTGGAGAAGAAAAACTTACCGATACCCGGTACAACAAAAATCTGCTCCACTACCAAACTACCGGTGAGAATATACGCAATCATCGGTCCTACATAGGTAATTACCGGAGTTACCGCATTCTTTAAAGAATGCTTAAAAATAACCTTGGCCGGAGACACGCCCTTTGCTCTTGCGGTACGGATATAATCCTGACCGAGAACATCCAACATACTGGAACGAGTCAAACGGGTAATATATGCCATCGGATATAAACTCAGTGCAATTACCGGCAATACCAATCCGCCCGCGGTAGAACCGTTGGATGGGAATATCGGTATTTTAACACAGAATGCCAACAACAATATGGTAGCAATAACAAAGGACGGCATGGCTACGCTTCCGGTAGACAGCACCATAATCACCTTATCTAATACCTTATCATGAAATACCGCAGCCAAAGACCCCAACGTCAAACCGAACACAATGGCAACCGCTGCTGCAATAATACCGAGCTTACCGCTGGTATTAAAGCCTTCTAACATCAAATCGGTTACATTACGTCCGCGATTTTTGATGGACGGTCCGAAATCAAAATGAAGTACATCCTTCAAATACGTGGTATACTGCTCAAATATCGGCTTGTCCAGGCCATACTTTGCCTCAAGCTGCGCCATAACTTCAGGACTTGGAGACTTCTCGCTTAAGAACGGACCTCCCGGAATTGCCTTCATAACAAAAAACGTAATCGTGATGACAAGAAATACCGTAAAAACAGCCAAAAGTACTCGTTTTACGATATAGAATGCCAATTTTGAATCCAAACTACTCAACTCCTTTTCATTTTATACATGCAAAAAGGGGTAAAACCTTCTCCACACATTCTTTTAAACTATACCATCTTTTCGTCCTTTTTACAAGTCTTTTCGACAAAATGAACCTATTTCCTCCGAACTTACTTTGTTACTTTGCTACTGTTTTATTACTGCGTTGCGGTACTGTAATCGCAAAAAAAAAAAGAGTTTCCCAATCCTTTCCGATTGAAAAACTCTTGTATATTCTTATAACGATATTCTTATTCTTCGCAATATTCCAGCTTGCTTACCGAAACCTCATATGCAATACGCTTCTCAAATTCCGTTTCCGACAGCTTTTTCTGATACTCTCTGCTCTGAATACGTCCCCAAAGCTGCACATGTCCGCCTACCGCAAATCCGTCGGCGAAACGAGCGTTTCGTCCCCAACAGATACACGGAATATAATCCGACTTCCCGTACGGACGGTTCACAGCCAAAAGCACATCGGCAATTTCTCTGCCTAACGGTGTCTTTCGATAAATCGGAGGCTTACATACATAACCATCCAGGAAAATGTAATTCGGTTTTACATTCTCGTCCTGTTCCTCTTCCAAACGAATCTCTCTGGCAAACACGGAAAGCACCAAACGATTTCTGTTTTCTTCGTGACGGTTATAGGAACGGAACTGCCCCTGGATATGAGCATATTGTCCGATATAACTCTTTGTCACATCAAGCAATCGTTCCGACACCATAACCGGAATAATATCGTTGGACTCGCTCAAACGATTGACAGAAAGCTCTATCATATAAAAGCTTTCTCCGAATACCTCATGGCTGTACGTAAACTCACTGATGACTTCTCCTACAATACTCACCTGGTTGTTTTCAAATACCTTATCTGTCATTTCCTATGACTCCCTTCTTTTTCTCCTGTTTTTTCAATAGACCTGTTTGTTTCCGTCTTACTCTATTCTATGTTTCCCGGTCCTTATTTAGAATCTTTCTATTCCCTTTTTTTGTAAAATCATTTTACAAAACGGAGTTTACCATATTTTCCCAATTCCCGCAAGTATCTATATCACAAATTTATACAATCTTAACATTCTTTTACATTATTTTTTTCGACAAATTTCTTCTCATCGAAGAAATCCTTTCATTATAATGCATTTTTTTCTTGCCAAACGAAAAAAATATGCTATACTATTAAATCAGTGTTAAACTTTGGCAAATGCAGGTTGTTTCCGTCTTCCGCGGAGCTTCCCCTTATTTCAGAAAGGATTCGGTATGATTACAAAGAGTGAAAACATACGAAACATTGCAATTATTGCACACGTTGACCACGGCAAAACAACCCTGGTAGACGAATTATTAAAGCAAAGTGGTGTATTTCGCCAAAATCAGGCAGTACAGGACCGTGTCATGGACTCCAACGATATTGAACGCGAACGCGGCATTACCATTTTGTCCAAAAATACAGCAGTTTATTACAAAGATACCAAAATCAACATTATCGATACTCCGGGGCATGCGGACTTCGGTGGCGAGGTAGAACGTGTTCTTAAAATGGTAAACGGCGTTATTCTCGTGGTAGACGCCTTTGAAGGAGCTATGCCGCAGACCAAGTTCGTATTAAAGAAAGCATTGGAATTAAATCTTCCGGTTATTGTTTGTATCAACAAAATCGACCGTCCGGAGGCACGTCCGAAGGAAGTTATCGACGAAGTTCTGGAATTGTTCATCGATTTGGACGCTTCCGACGAGCAGCTTGACTGTCCGTTCGTCTTTGCTTCCGCAAAGACCGGTGTTGCCATTTTAGAGCTTGACGAAAAGCCGGAAAGCATGCAGCCGTTGTTCGAAACCATTTTAGAATACATTCCGGCTCCGGAAGGTGACCCGGAGGCAGGCACCCAGCTTTTGATCAGTACCATCGACTACAATGAATATGTAGGACGTATCGGTGTGGGAAAGGTGGACAACGGAAGCATCCGTGTTAATCAGGAGGTGGTTGTAGTCAATGCCCACGAACCGGAAAAATGCAAAAAAGTAAAAGTTAATAAATTGTACGAGTTTGACGGTTTGAAGAAAGTAGAAGTAACTGAAGCAGGCGTAGGCTCCATTGTGGCCATTTCCGGCATTACCGACATCCACATCGGAGACACCCTTTGCGCTCCGGAGCATCCGGAACCGATTCCGTTCCAGAAGATTTCCGAGCCGACTCTTGCTATGCATTTTATCGTAAACGATTCCCCGTTCGCAGGTCAGGAAGGGAAGTTTGTTACCTCCCGCCATTTGCGTGACAGATTGTTCCGTGAATTAAATACCGATGTCAGTCTCCGTGTAGAAGAAACCGATACAACCGAAAGCTTTAAAGTATCCGGACGAGGCGAGCTGCATCTTTCCGTATTGATCGAGAACATGCGCCGTGAAGGCTATGAATTTGCGGTAAGTAAGCCGGAGGTTCTTTACAGAACCGACGAAGACGGCAGAAAAACAGAACCGATGGAACGTGCCATCGTAGATGTACCGGAAGAATTCTCCGGCACCGTTATCGAAAAACTCAGCAGCCGTAAGGGTGAGCTCCTTGGTATGTCCACTGCCAGCGGCGGATACACCCGTCTGGAGTTTTCCATTCCGTCCAGAGGCCTCATCGGCTACCGCGGCGAATTCATGACCGATACCAAGGGTAACGGTATTTTAAATACGTTGTTTGACGGTTATGCACCGTACAAGGGTGACATCCAGTACCGCAAGCAGGGCAGTCTCATTGCCTTTGAGACCGGCGAAGCCATCACCTACGGTTTGTACAATGCCCAAGAGCGAGGAACCCTGTTCCTCGGTGCCGGCGAAAAGGTATACGCAGGCATGGTTATCGGTCAAACCGGTAAAACAGAGGACATTGAGGTCAACGTCTGCAAGAAAAAGCAGCTGACCAACACCCGTTCCTCTTCCGCAGACGACGCCCTTCGTTTGTCTCCGCCACGTATTTTAAGTTTGGAACAGTCTATTGAATTTATCGATACGGACGAACTTTTGGAGATCACTCCGAAGACACTTCGAATTCGTAAGAAAATATTGGACCCAACCTTAAGAAAGCGCGCTGCAATGCGCAAGAACTAATGCGCGGCTTCTCTTTCTTACGATTTGTGAAACTGATTTAACTGTTCAGCGGCATAACAATAATTCTCTTTTGCTGAGCGCAACGCTTAAGTCAAACTTCCTCCAAGAACGACTAGGACGCTCGGGAGTGACCTCGCGCCCAGTCTTTTCTAGGAGGCGATTTCGACTACGCTAAAAACGCGCCCCTTCGGGAAGGCAAAAACGAATTATTGTTATGCCGCTGAACCTATTTACACCTCTTTAACAAATCGTAAGAAATCGCCACACCCGAGCCGCCGCGCAGAAACGAACAAGGCCGACATATCCAAAATCATCAGATATGCCGACCTTGCTTATCCCGTTTACTTTATCAACTTCACAATGACAAGACCTGCCACCAATACCGCCAGTATTCCAAGCGTCATCCATAGTTGTACATTCTTTTTCTTTGCTTCCGGATGTTTTTTCAGGTAAACATAAGTCGGTATGGCAACTATGATTTCCACTACCAGCATCCCCAAAAATCGGAACATCGCTTCTTTCAAAGACTCCGCAGAAAAGGACCAATCCAACAAACACCAACCGAAGCAAAATCCAAAGGTCATCGCTGCTATCTTTATGAACACCTTTGGAAACTCATCCTCTACCCGACCGTTGCTGTGCTGTATATTAAAAAACTCCAGTATCGTCGCCTTCTCGAATCTCACTACGTCTTTTGCAATATCCAAGAAGCGGTTTCCTTTCCGTTCTTCTTCCTCCACCACGTTCCAATATTTTTCCGCGTCAAAGGTTTCGATTTTTTCCCCGTTCTCCCGCATTCTCCGGCAAAGTGCCATCGCACCCTGCAATTCCTTCATCTGTCTCTCCAGGTTTTCTATGTTATGTTCCAGAGCTTCCGACATGGGCGTTGCCCCGTCCAGTACATCTTCAATGTCTGCCACCGCAAATCCCAGCTTGCGAAAAATAATAATTTTCTTTAGCAATACAACATCTTCTTCGCTGTATTCCCGATATCCGTTTTCACCTCTGGTGGGGCTAAGCAACCCTTCCTTCTCATAAAACCGCACCGTTGCTCTCGGTACATTCAGACACTGTTCCACTTCTTTGATTGTCATATAAATCCCTCCTGTTTTCCTTCTGATACCTTCACTGTAAGGTATCAACAAGGTTTACAGTCAAGTACTTTTTAAAAAAAGATATTATCTTTTCCGTCCTCTTCCCGTCCGTTCGGCAAAGTACATGTTAAATTCTTCCGGAACAGTGATTTTATACCCCTGCACTACCTTTTTAAAAAATCCGCCGATGGCAGCATTTTTTATTTTCTTTCCGCCACCTTCCATTCGACTGATGCGAAGGTATTTCCGTTCTGCGGAAAAGACCTGCTCCAGCTCTGCCGGGCCGTACCATAAAAGCATCCGGTATGCCGCAAACAAAAATGCCTCCTCTTCCTCCGAAAAAAAGCCGTCTGCGGAAAAACGTTGGCGAATTCCGTTTTGCTTTAACTGTTCGTAACACTGCATATAGGGCACTCCCGCCTCTGACAGCTCACACTCTTCCCAAAACAAAGCCTTGTCGGTCAGACCGAGCGAAAAAGCCTGGGCATAATAAAGGGTCATCACCACACGCATAGGGGAAACATCCCCCTTGGCCCGTTCAAGAATATACTGCACTCCGCACCATAGCTTGGAAGCAGACAAATAAGCAATTACCGCGTTTTTGCTCTTTTTATAAGCAACCGGTGTAAGCTTTTCTTTATTTTTTTCCAACACATCGAAATAATAGAGCGGTTCCTCATACAGTCGCCTTAATTGCATGCCGTACTCCCCCGCCGGAGTAATCCCCTCCGCATAGCGAAGAACAGTAGTCGCACCCCAACCGAGCAGTGCGGCTAACGGCTTCTTTCCGATGGCATAACGGGAAAGAAGCTCATTTAATTCTTCTACGGAAATCCCTTCCTGTTCTGCCATATCCGCCGCTCCTTTCCCGACTAATACTTCCGATACTCATTAATACTGTTTGCAATAATCTTAAATCCGCGAATCAACCGGTCAAACACACCGATACGATAAAAATTCACCACAATCATGCCCACCGGAATACCGATAATCATACCGAGAATTCCGCCGAACCGATAACCTACAAACATAAAGAACAACGTAAGAAGCGGATTTAAGCCGATGCTGTCACCCACCATCTTCGGCTGCAATAATTGTTTTGTAAACTGGCACACCAAATACAAAATCGTAAGAACCACTGCTTCAATGTACTTTCCCGTAATAATGTCCACCACAACCCACGGGCCGATGATGGTACCGGTACCGAACACCGGGAGCAAATCCAAAAATGCCGTAAGCAGTGCCAGCAGGAAGGAATGATTCACACCAAGTGCCGCAAATCCGATAAACAATATCACAATGATAATTAGCATAATCTTAAACTGCGCCTTGAAATATCCGCCGATGGCAGACTTAATATTGTTCATTACAAGGCTGTAATATTCCTGTACGGACTTCGGTGTAATCTTCTTGATTCCTTCCACCAGCTTATCTCTGTCCGCAATAAAGAAATATGCTGCAAGAATGGTAATGATCGCAATCAAAATACCTTCCACAAAGCTGCCCACATAACTGCCGGCCGCACTGATAGTCGGCAACTTAATCTCGGAACCGGCTTTCCCCAACCAGTTTTCCAGACCTGTACCTATACTATCGATTCCGCTCTGCATCATTTCCGGAAGCTTCTCGTAAATTCCGTAAAACTCATCGGACAGTTTTACTAACAACGCTTGCGCTTCCTCAAACAACTCCGGCAAATCTCCAACCAAATCCACCAGCTCACGACCAAGGAAATAGCAGATTACATACAGCACACCGATGACCACTGCCAATACAAACACAATAATAATCGCCGAGCCGTACTTACGCTTTACCTTCACTTTCTTTTCCAAAAAACGAACCATCGGATTCGCAATGGCCGCAATGAAAAAACCGATGACAAACGGCAAAAAGAAGCGAAGCGCATCTCCTAAAAACAATACGCAAAGCAACACTGCCACCAAGGTCACCAGGAAGTTTACCAAAATCCGTTTGTAAATGTCCTTCTCCTGCATACTTTAAAATCCTCCCATTTGTAAAATAAACTTGCGTTACGCTGCTTATCCTTTACACCTCTCAAACTTTATGTCCGGAACAGCGGTCTGGCAAAAAAGGTAGCTCCGAAAAACACCGCTGCCACAATCACAATCGTAGGCCCCGCAGCCGCATTCAGATAATAGGAAAGCACCAGACCAATCAGTCCCGACGCCACGGACAAAATCACAGAAAACAAATGATACTCCCTCATATTGGACGAAATATTTGCCGCCGCAGCCGCCGGTAAAATCAGTAACGCATTTATAATCAAAATACCCACCCATTTAATGGAAAGCATTACGATTATCGCAATCAATATTGCAAACAAATCCTCAATGAGCCGCACCGGAATCCCCTTACTTTTTGCAAGGCTCTTATTCACGCTGCAGGCATGAAGCTTGTTAAAACAAAATAACCAAAACAACAGTGTCAGGGTCAAAACACCCACCAAACACAAAATCTCTTTTACCGTAATACTTAAAATGTCACCCACTAAAAGTGCGGAATACTTGGAAAAATTACCTCCGCGGGATAACACCACCAGTCCCACCGCCGTACCGAGCGAGGAAAACACGGAAATAATCGTATCCGTTGATGCTGAACTCTTCCGTTTCATATGATTTAACAAAAGAGCAAACAACAGGGCAAACAGAAGCATCGGAAGATCCGTTCCCGCGAAGCCGAGAAGCACTCCGATGGCCATTCCGGTCAGGGCCGAATGCCCCAAGGCATCAGAAAAAAACGCCATCCGGTTATTCACAATCATGGTCCCCAATATACCGAACAGCGGGGTAATGATACAAATCGCAAGTAACGCATTCCGCATAAAGCCGTAGCTTAAGAATTCCATCGGTCCCTTCTCCTTTCTCTTAACTTTACTGCATGCTCTATCCTATCCGAAAATCTCATGAAATTCCGGGCTCTCCATCACTTCTTCCGGGCTTCCTTCCTTTAACACCGTCTTGTCCATTAATATAACGGAATCCGCATACTCCTTCACTAACGTCAAATCATGGGACACCAATATGACGGACAAATCATACTTCTCTTTCAAATTATGAATGGTACGGTAAAATAATTCCATTCCCTTCCGGTCCACACCGGACACCGGCTCATCCAAAAGTAACAAATTCGGCACCGGGGTACAAGCAATGGAAAGCAGTACTCTTTGAAGCTCTCCTCCTGACAAATCCCCCAGTCGTTTATCAATCAGATTCTCCGCCTCAAACAACGCAAGACGGCTCAATATCTTATCATACAAAGAACGTTTCTTACATAAAAATACCGGCATACTGCTGATGCAGCTGGCAAACAAATCATACACGCTTACCGGAGCATCCTTCTTTACATTCAGATGCTGCGGTACATACCCGATTTTTAACTTCTTTACCTTATTCTCCTTCATGTCACGGAATTCTATGGTTCCCACATGAGGCACTTCCCCGAGAATCGCTTTGATGAGGGTGGACTTTCCCGCACCGTTGCGACCGATGATTGCCGTCAACTTACCACAATGAATATGTACGTTCACATGCTCGATAATCGGTGTTTTTCCTGCGTACACACCGATATCTTCCATCTTAATACAATGCAGTCCGCACGCCGCCCGCTCCGAAAGATGTCCGGCACGTTTTTTTAATTCCTTATTCCGTTTTTTCTTTTCCGAATTACCGAACATAATTCCTCCTTACTGCACGCCGTATACTTCCAGGATTTTCTCCAAGTTCCGGCGCATCCGTGCACAATACTGCGCCACACCGATTTTTTCTCCCGCTTGCGGATGTTCCGATGCCTCATCTCCGGCAGTCGTATTCCCGGAAGACTCCGTTCCCGTTACCGGGTCCAGGGAAACTACCATTCCGCCCAATTCCCCGGCAAAGGTATCCGTAACCGTTTCTACATACTCTTCTTCCGCAAACAGAACCGTAATTCCGTGGAGCCTGCATTCTTCTATAATTTCTGCCGCTTCTCCCGCCGCAATCTGCGTATCGGCATCCATTGCAAGACAATGTACGGTTTCCACTCCCAGCATATTGAACAAATAAACAAATCCTTCATGGAACACTACGGTTTCTCTGCCTGCAAGTACCTTCTTTGCAGCTGCGTACATTTCCTTCAGCGCAGCCAATTCCTCCCGACAAATCCTTGCATTGTTCCGGTAAAGCTCTGCCTGTGCAGGGTCCGCCTTTACAAAAGCTTCCTCCACACGCTGAAGCTGCAATAAATATCCGTCAATCTCCATCCAAAGATGAGCATTTAACACATGGGAATGTCCCTCGTGGGCATCTGAAACCTCCTCATGATGATGGGTCGGGTTCGTACATTCCTCCGAATGACCCTCCTCCTCTTCTCCGTCATGTTCATGGGCATGTCCCACACCTTCGAGAAATACAAATCCTTCCGAAGTATCCACAATGGTCAGATCCGTGTACTCCGAAGCAGCTTTCTCCAAAAACAGCTCCATATCGCCACCGTTAATCAAAAACAGCTCCGCCTCCGAAAGCAGGCGCATATCCTGAGTTGTCAGCGTATAATCATGAATACAACCGGAATGATTCTCCGTCAGATTCCGAACTGTTACCCCATCCGCCCCCTCTGCCACAGACTCTGCCAGAAGTTGCACAGGATAAAAGGAGGTAACACACAAAATCCCTTCCGATTCTTCTTTTTTCTCTGCAAATAGTGCTACCAACGCAGTAAGTCCGAAGGCCACCGCCAGCAGGCACACCATAAAAAGTGCTTTCTTCTTTCCCATCGTTACTCTCTTCCCATCACATAAGCCACTACAAAACCGGCTGCAAAGGTCACAACGCTGGCAATTACCGCCACCGCACCGATAGTGCCGCCCAAAGCGTTTAAAAATACCGGAATCGGCGACGCACATACCAGTCCCAAAATACCGCAATAGGTCAGTCGCTCATGTTTTTTTAACAACCATTCAATCAACTTTGCCACAAAGAAAATGCCAAGAAGCACACCGATGCCGAACGGGAACAATATGAGTGCCTTGTTCCATGCAAGGGCAATATCAAACTCAAATACCGCAGAAATGAAATCCGTCACAGCTCCCGTCACCGGGTTATAATAGCCGAACGCCAACAAAAGCAAAGAACCGCTGACGCCCGGAATTACCATGGCTGCCGCAGCCAGCACGCCCATAACAAGCAAAATCACTGTATTTAACAACGACGGTGTCACAGCCCGGTCCGCTCCTTCGCCCAAAAACTGCATACCGATAATCATGGCAAAAAACAGTGCAAACACAAGGATACAGAAAACCACCTTCGGCTGCTTTCGCTCCGTGGCAGCCTTCTGTGCCGCCTTCGACTCCCCGTCTCCGACATTTGAAGTCGTTTCACTGTTTTCTCCGTTCATTCCCCTTCCGGCCTGTATCATTTTCTTTACCAACACCGGCACGCCGCCCACAATCAGACCAATGAAGGCAAACGCCGTCGGAAGAGGTGCTTTCACTAAAAGCACCTTCGTCAACAAAAACGCAAAAGCGCCGATGCCCACCGCCATACCGATAATATAAGGAAACAGCGTCTTAATACTCTTCTTAAACTGTTTAAAAATCCCGGTAATGGAACCAAGCAGCTTATCATAAATGCCCATGGTTACCATCATGGTTCCGCCACTGACACCCGGAATAATATTTGCAATGCCGATCACCGCACCACGGATAATATCTAAAATAAAGTTCATCTTTTTGTACTCCTTTTCAGGGAACAATACTTATCCACATAGAAACAATCCCCCATGTATCATTATACACAATTTGGGGGATTGTTCAAGACGTTAGATTCTTAAAGTTTTATTGAGATAATTTCATTACTTATTCGCACACTCCAACAGTGCCTTCACTTCCTCATCCTCCGGCAGCATCTCTGCAAGTTCGGAAAGAATCGCCTTGGCTTCTCCCACGTTTCCTTCCGCCAGTTGAGCTCGTACCACGGTTTTCAGCTGTTCTGCCAAAGCCAAAAGTTCCTGCTTTGCGCTACTGTTCCCGGACTTTCTTTGATCCTTCTCTGCCAATAATGCTTTCACCACCGGAAGCAGTGTCGGATACTCTTTTGCCGCCATCTTAAGGCCTTCACCCCATGCCGCAAAATCAGCTTCCTGTGCCATAGCTTCTTCCATAATGCAGATAAAGCGAAGATTTGCCGGAAGTCCGTAGCGATTCTGCCGGCACAAAAGCTCCGGGCGATACAGTTCTTTTGCATACTGCATACCGGCTTCCATGTAATCCTTCAGATACGTCCGAACCTCTTTCTGCTCCTCTGCTGCCAGCAAAAGTCGCTTCTCTGCCATTCCCATACGGGCAAGATACCAAAAACTCATCCATTCTTCCGGATAACATTTCTTTAAAAAGGCTAACTTTTCAAAGGCCGCCTCCAGCTGCCACAGGCTTTTTCCCTTTACGAACACAGAAACCCCTTCCCTGTAGAGCTCCATCGGTGTTCTGTGTAAAATCGGAAGCACCAGCTTTTCATTAAAGAGCAAAACTGCCACCACTTCCCCATCATATTTACGGTCACTCTTTTCATAGTAGGCTTCCAAATCCTTCTCAGTGGTAACTCCTTTGCTCTCCGTATACAACAGGTGAAAGAACGGGAAATTCCCCTGCTCCAACTGCAGGCTTTCCAAATCTGCAAGCTGCTTATCCTGTTTTTCCTTTTTGTCCCTGTTTTTCTCATACAGAGACTGTAACGAACCGTATACCTGCTGCTCCAGCTCTTCTATCTTTAGCACTACCGGAAGATGTTCCTCAAGCAGACTTTCATCCCCGGTCTCATCATAGCACCGGAACAAGGCTGTCAGCATATCCTTCGGTCTTGCATTTTTCTCCCAGTCAATGTAGGAAAACACTTCCTTTGCATAACCGAAAACTTCACCGCAAATCATATTGGTCACAGAATATTCCACCGCCCTCTGGCGAAACAACTCGGACTGATACTGGGCAAAATCCATCACCGGAAACTCCGGTTCACCCTTCTTCGACGGTTTATCAAACTCCCGTAAATAACACAGGAATGCCTGTACCAGCTTCTCTTCCTGTTTTAAACATCCGTAGTTCAGTGCCTTATCGTAAAACAGTCCCAATCTGGTCTGGCGAAGCAAGGTATAGTTTTTCTCCAACTCTTCAAAAGCTACCAAAGCCTCCTCATACTTCTCCGACTCTTTATAAATCTTCGGAATTGCCAGGCGTAAATACTGTATAAACGCCCCTTTATCCGTTTTTTCCACATCCGTCAGGCACCGATTACAAAGTGCCATTGCATCCTCGTAGCGTCTCGCCACCCGGTACTCCTGTACCAGCTGACAGCACATCCGCAAATCATTGGGATTCTCTTTTACTGCCTCTTCCTCCAGGGTCAGATTCCGTTCCAAATGTTTCTGTCGTTCTTCTTCATTTTTATATACATAGCCGTAATGATGCACAAAGGCGTCCGTCTTCAAGATTGCACACGGCAACGGCTCCAGCCACTCGTGAATCTTTCCGCAGAACTTTGTCTCCGGAGTCATCTTTACGCAACGGCCCACGTAAGTGTCCGTATAGCTCTTCCCTTCAAAACTGTCATAATTTCTCTGCAAATACCACAATGCATCACATTGATTTCTTCCTTCGCTCTGAAAAAATGCAATGAGCTCCGACACATCATCAAACCACTCATCATCGTCCAAATACAAAAACCACTCACCGGTACATTCGCGAAGCCCCGCATTTCGCGCCGCTGCAAAATCCTTACACCAGGTAAACTGTACCACCTTATCCGCGTACTTTCGCGCAATATCCACCGAACCGTCGGTACATCCCGTATCCACGATAATCAGCTCACTAGGCACCGCCTTCATTAACGGAACCAGCGACTCCATACATTTTTCTATGGTATCTCTCCGGTTGTTGGAAACCAACATGGAAATACTGAGCAACGGTTGTTTTTTATCCATTCAAAATCCCCCTTTTGGCACACTTTGCCATATAGATATATATCGGCAAAAAGCCGGGACTAATTTAGATGTTCCTTGCTTTTCTATGATTCGTAACAGCAGCGAAATGCCGGTCGCATATACTCCACCGCACTCCTACTCAAGCCATACTCATTTGCAAGCCTTTCCCAATTTTCTTTCACTGTTGTCAAAATATCCCATGCCAGCTTCTCTGCTTCCTTTTCTCCTATACCATACTGCGCTGCCGTTTCCAATGCCAATTCAATCGAAATGGTATTATCATATTCATCTACGTTCAGAGATAACTCCTCACCATACGGAACCGGATTCACATCATACAGCGGTGAGAGAATCCATCCTCTCTTCGTCAACAGAAAGCCGTGATTTCGCAAATGGTCATCCGTATTAGACACTGCCATATGAAATACCACCCTCTTCCAAAGTTCCCGCAAATCTTGCTTCGGCGCAGCACCGTTCGCCTTCAAAAACGACACCATATCCAAATAGCCCACACCATCTTCCGCAGATGCTCCGTCTGTTTTCCCAAGCATCGTCATCGCCGACGCAAAATGAATGCGCCGTTCTCCCTCGCGGTCAAACCTCCTTACGAGAAAAGTCCCTCCCAGCTTTGAAAAAGTTTCCAATTTTGATTCCGGCACATTTAAACCACATAATCTCGCCAAGTCGTGCACCACTTTCTCCCATGCCCCGGTATTTACTTCATCATTCTTCGAAGGAAATTTCGCAATCCAAAGATTTCCTTTGGTATCCTGTACCGTCGCCTTCGGTCTGGCGCCTCCGAGAGACGAGCCGGGTTTTAAAAGCTGGTTCAACCATCTTTCGTTCAGACAATTCTCATCTTTTTCAAACTCTCGCGAAGCTTCCTCTAAAGAACGTAATGTCGTCCAGGGCGGTGTCGCATACTCTTTATCGTTCGACAAAAAATCTCCGCCTTCCTCTAAGGAAAAACGTATTGCTCCCATACGGGTTTCATCATATACACCGAGCAAATAATCGCTTTCTAACAATTTTCTCGGCTTTCTTCCCTCTTTATCCGCCAAAAACTTCTCTCTCCGTTTCATCAGCATTCTTCCCCAACGGTCAGGTGCCGAATCGGAAAATATCCCGAAATTCGCTTTATCAAGAGGTACATACTGCCTTCCGATGTACAAAGACAAATCCGGATCAAGCACAAACGGAAGCATCTCCTTCCCTAACCATTCCCTATCGTATTCAAAGGCATAATGTTCTGTCCCTCGACCACTCTCCACATGCAGTTTCCCCAATAATGTCGGTATCTCGTCGCTCCAATTTTCATACACATAAATCGTCTTCTTCGCAGTTTCCATCTATTTTCCTCCCTTTTTCGGTGCCCTCTTTCTGGTGAGCAGCTCCAAATCCTGCATCTTTCTCCCCATCTCATCATCTTTTGCAATCAATAAAAAATCCCTATCCATATGATTCAACGCATGAAGCACCGCGGCATAAATTCCTATCGCCACCGACGGACTCCCCTTCTCCACATTCCAAACCGTAGTACGGCTAACTCCCGCTCTCTCTGCTACCAGTTCTACCGAAAGATGCCTACGCAACCTAGCCAAACGAATCTGCTCTCCCATCTCTTCCAAAATGCACTGTGTCTGTGGTAAAATCGTGATTGCTTTTTTTCCCAACTTCGTCCACCTCCTTTACGTTTATAATTATATATGTATTTTTATATTATGTCAATATTTATGAACATTACGCCAACATGCCAAACATCAAAAAAAGACGTAACCGCACAAATCGCGATTTTTATTCTACGTAGTATTACACAAATCAAGATTTTTATTCAAGCTTTCTCTTTGCGTGCAGGCGGTGCTTCGCACTCTCCACGCACTTCGCGGCATAGCCGCTCAGTCGTGGGCGCGTTCGCATTGACTTTCTCTTTGCGTGCAGGCGGTGCTTCGCACTCTCCACGCACTTCGCGGCATAGCCGCTCAGTCGTGGGCGCGTTCGCATTTCGCCGCTTTGCGCAAGCAAGCTTGCGCCATCGGCTCAATGCTCACTTTACCTGCACGCAAAAGGAGGGACCCCACTCCTAGGTGCGGGGCCCCTCCGAAAAATGCTTATGTGTATGTTGCGTTTACCCTGCCAGGCTATTAGCCAAGTAAGGAAAGAACGCCCTGGTTAGACTGGTTAGCCTGAGCCAGCATGGACTGAGATGCCTGAGACAGGATGTTGTTCTTGCTGTACTCAACCATTTCCTTAGCCATGTCAACGTCACGGATACGAGATTCTGCGGTCTGCAAGTTCTCAGCTGCAACGTCGAGGTTTGCAATGGTGTGCTCAAGACGGTTCTGAATAGCACCGAGAGCAGAACGCTGCTTGGAAACCTTCTCAATAGCGCCATCGATAGCGGTAATGGAGTTAGCTGCCTTATCCTGATCGTCAACGCGTACGTTGGTACCGTTTACACCAAGGGAAAGAGCGCTCATGTCGTTGATGTTGAAGCTGATGGTCTGGCCTTCGTTAGCACCTACCTGAAGCTTCATGCCACCGGTTGCTGCAGAAGAATCGTACTTCGCCTGGGTGAAGAATGCATCCTCATCACCGAGACCGGTACCACCCTGTAAGGTGATGCTGGTCTTGAAGGAATCCTTATCCGTTACCATAATGGTTGCAGGATCATCCGTACCCGGAGTACTGGTTCCCTTTAAGGTAACATCTACATCTACACCACCCTCAGCGAGAATCTTCTCGATGTCTTCAGCAGTGTATTCCTTACCGGACTGTAACTTCAACTCGTAGGTTGCCTTGTTGGTGATAGCACCTGCAATGTTGGTTACACTACTGTCAACCGTAGTCTTATAAGTAGCGGTGCTACCGGACTTAACCTTTGCTTCTTCCTGACCAGCCTCAGCATCGAAGGAAAGCTCAATGGTGATGTTCATATCTTCACCATACTTATTCGCCTTAATCTCAATGGTATTTGCACCAACATAACCGGTAGTACCTGCGGTAGCAAAGGTAACAGAGGTTTCAGCCTTGGTACCTGCTACAGTGGTAGAAGAAGTAACATCGCCACTTGCGGTGTAAACACCGTTTGCAAACTTAACGGTTACAGTTGCCGGTCTGTTCGTTGCACTGAAGTCTTCCTGCTTAGCCTTCTCAATGAGAGAATCGACCTCTTCCTGCGTATAGGTCTTGTTGTGAGCAAGGTTCAAGGTTAAGGTAGTACCTGCTGCATCCCAAACTGCAGACTCGCCGCCTGCGGTTGCAGTGGTATTCGTCTTAACACTTACACCTGCGATATCAGAGGTGATGAATGCACCCATACCACCGCTGTACTGTCCGTACTTCGGACCAGCGTTGGTAGAAGAAGCAGTACCGCCACTGAAGGAACCGTCAAGTAACTTCATGGTGTTGAACTCGGTGGTCTCAGCGATACGGTCGAGCTCTTCCTGAAGCTGAGCAACTTCGTCCTGAAGGTTGGAACGGTCTTCATCGGTCTCAGTACCGTTGGCTGCCTGTACGGAGAGCTGTCTCATTCTCTGAAGAATGGAGTGAGTCTCGTTAAGAGCACCTTCAGCGGTCTGGATGAGAGAGATACCGTCCTGTGCGTTGGTGGAAGCCTGATTTAAACCACGGATCTGGCTTCTCATCTTCTCGGAAATAGCTAAGCCTGCTGCATCATCTGCTGCACGGTTGATTCTGAATCCGGAAGAAAGCTTCTCAGTGGACTTTCCTACTGCACCTGTTGCGATTCCTAACTGTCTGTTGGCATTGATTGCCTGCATGTTGTGTTGAACTACCATACTCATAATATTACCTCCTTATAATGGTTCCATCCTCTCGCTATGAGGGATGAAGTCCCCCGAATCCTTTCGGGTCACTTTTATTATTGGGTTGTTTGTCTACGGCAGCCTGTCCACCTAGGATTTGGACTTCTGCCTCCGGGAACGTCACCGACTTCCCGGGCGGACAATGTCTTTGTCCTTACACTAACTATATCGGCATTGCCGAAAGAAAACTTTAGAGGAGAAGGAAAAGATTTTTCTGTTAATCTTAAGGCGAATTTCCTTTCCCTATATATTGTATTAAATATGAAATAATTTTGGAGTAACGCACGAATTATAGACTTATTGCTAAGCAGAAAATAACTTATCATTCTTCGTAATGACCCTTACAGGAAAGAATTTTTATGTTTTGTATCTCGTCTATCGTATATACCAATCTGTTTTTCTCATCGATTCGTCTCAATGTCTTCTTATCCTGCTTTTGCCAATATAAATATTGAGCAAAACCGGTTTTCGTAAAAGTAAACTCATTCATTCTCCATACCCCTTAATTCTTCCAGTGACTTAACTACCACATCACCTCTTTTCAGTTCTTCAAAGCTTTTATCAAGCATTGCATAATACTCCGCAACACGCTTTGCATTTTGCAACTCCTCATACTCTGCTTGCGAAACAATCACTACATTCTTATTTTCCTTGTCAAGCATATTATTTTTACTTTGCGTCCGTTCAGATTATGACGACATCCCCTTTACGGCATGTTACCGAAACATATGCGCTATGATTTGATGGAATTGGTTTTAGTTTGTCTGGGAACTCCAAAATCCAGGAACAAGGGAAATGAACCGCACGGGTTACTGGACGCCCTGCTGTCACCCGATTTGACACCACAGGAAAAAGAAACTTGCCAAAGGCAAATCCTTAGAGCAGATCGCAGATGAGCCGGAAGAAACCGTCGAGGTTATCCGGCCTCTGTATGAACAGGTATTACAAGAAATGAGTTCTGTGGAAAACTAGCACATAATACTTACACCCCTTGGGAACTCCCAAGGGGTGTTTCTTACTTTCGTATTAGTCGTTCTAATATCTCACCACGATACGCATCAATCAAATCTTCTTCCGTAAAAATACTGTTATCCCGAATATAACACCCTTCGCAAATCTCCGGTGTGCACAACTCCAACTGTTTTTGTAACAGTTCTTTTCTCTCTTCTCCGTTCCAAAGCTCTTTTAACGTAGTTTCCTTTATATTTCCCAAAAGATTCGAAGAAAGGAGCTGGGTACACGGGTAAACGTCACCATTCGGTGTTACCACTATTGTATGAAACAATACCGGGCAACATTGCTGTTTTGGAAGCAACGCACCGTATTTGTTTTGCACCATAACTTTCGCTTGTTGCTCCGAAAATTCCGTTCCTTTCCAAATCGGTACAATTTTTTCTACAAATACGCGGTCGGCAATCGGGAGGAACTTTTCATAAAACAACTCTTCTTCCCCCTGCTCCAGTGCCATGTCTGCCACCTTAATATGTAACATGGTAGTTTTCTTCTTTTCAGAAAATAGCTTCAGCATATCATACAACCGGTTCATGTCTACAGAGGTCCCGCAAACCTGTTGATACTTTTCCGAAGTCATTCCCTGAAGAGAAATAACCACCTTATCAATCCCGGAATCAGCCAAATCACACACATATGCTTCATCCAACAGTGACGCATTGGTATGAATGGATATTCTGCTAGTAATCCCTTTGGCTTTTATGTAGCGTACCATATCAGGAAGACGGCGGTTGCACAACGGCTCTCCGTGATTAGAAAGAGAAATTGCCCTTACAGGTTCCTCGAACTCTGTAATCTGTTCTACTGCCTGTGTGAACAACTCCCAATCCATCAACTTCCCCTCTTTGGCATATCCCCAAACAGATTTATCCGAATCTGCACGAAAACAATAACTGCATCTAAAATTGCATGCCTCACTGCTATCTAAAATCACAGTAAAAGGAATATTAAGTGGCAACACATGTCCTAATACTTGCCGATTTGTGTCAAAAGAAGGTTTAATAAAGGATCCATCTTTTCGCATCACCACACACCTCTCTTTTTCATCTGACTCCTCAACATTCTATAGGCACCTCTTATTTGTTACCGTATTTTTCCATCAGATAACGCAATGTCGTCTTCGGCACCAACTGCTTAATTCGGTCAAAGTCCTTCTCTTCAAGTAAGCCTCGAACCTTTGATGCGCTAATCGCCTCGTCATTTGCCTTTATCCTTGGAATCTCAACAAATTCGATCCCATATTCCGGCAATACTCTTCTCATTGTCTCATTATACTGTCTTGTTACCGCATCAAATGGCTCTTCTCCCACAAAACGCTTGGAAATATGCAAACAAGGTGCAATCTCTCTAGCAAAGACAACTACATCCAACGATGTATCAACCACTTGGTCTTGCAACTCAGACTTATTGAAATAATCCTCAAATGTCAAGGACGAAATCACAAAACGTCCACTTGGAATAATCGCAACATTCGGCAAATCAGCGGTTCCTTCTTCAACCAATCTCAATCTATCCTCAAAGGAGAAAAAGGAACTATCTTCCTCAACTAAAAATACCATCAAGAAGTCGCACCGTTGTAAAGCTTGTTCAATCAAATACCGATGTCCCAATGTAAATGGATTACAGTTCATAACAATTGAACCAATCTTCGGGGAAAACACTGTATCATAAAAATCCACAAGACTTTTTTTATACTCTTGTAATTCCTTATTTTGATTCTCATCAAATCCATAGTCCGACATACTCAGTTTCTTTTCCGGCATAAACTCACTTGTCGTCTCTAACATTCCTCGTTTCAATAGCTCATCAAATATTTTCTCTGCCACCAAACGATACCCATCAGGAGTAAGATGTCCCTTATCTATAAACACCTCGCAATCCCGAGGTTGTGCAACAACAGCTGAACAGTCGATCATCGGGAATCCGTTCATCGGCGAAATTCCATCTTCAGTCCAATAATATAAAACGATATCTCCTGATTTTACAGGTAACGCTTCCAAAATGTCCATCTCTTCTTCACGTTGTCTATCTGCTTCGCAAAGATAATAGCCGTAATTTTGCACACAAAAAACGTCATCACCTATAATGCCATTAAGTTGTTTTTGTAGCCAAGATGCCATCGTATGCTCATCGCTTGCCCCTATACCAAAAACACTGCATCCTCCGATAAAATAAATCGTTCTATTCCATCGAGTTGGCTGATTCAATGTTATTCGATGTCCTCCCTCAACATTTACACTTCTCCCCCTGACATCTTGAAAGCGACGCACTCCACTTATATCATGATACGATTTCGGAACAGCAAAAACCTCTTCCAATACATTCTTATCATAATACTTGTTTATCGCAAACATCGATTTTTCCAAATTGCTAATAACCTTTTCCCTAACCACGTTATTCTCAAGAATAAAACGTTCATTTGAAGTTAAATCCTTTTTAGGAAATCCAGGTGCCTTAACACATAGCAACTCTACTCCCACATGCTGTTCTGCAAAACGTTGAATTCTCTCCAACGCTTCAAGTGGATGTCTGCAAGAAAGTTGATTGCTATAGGTATCAAAATTTACCGTATCCACTACTTTTTTCGACATCTTATCATAAATAACAAAATTAAGCCCTCTTCCTCTTGCAGATACTTCCTCACCATTTATCAAAATCGAGCCCGCAGTAAATTCGTATATTACATCTGCTTCAAACCCAGAACTACTTATACTAATCCTATCTTCATCTATCATGAGTTCATGTGTCACGACGTCTTTTGTTGTAGTGCCGATTTTCTCAAATAGCACTCGTCCTTCGTCCATAATAGCTGCATATGCATACCGATATTTCCCATATAAATCTACTCCATAACCCACATCTTTTAAGGCCTTCGTTTTTTGTTGTTCAAACGCCGGCCCCCACGGAGTATCTCGTGTAGCAACAATAATAACATACTTATTTGTCACTTCTTTTAACAGCGAAACATACCGAAAAAAATCATACTCTTTTTTAAGTATATCCGCATCCCACTCATTATGTACTATAACCTCAGATTGATGTTTTCCCTTTATAGCATCATTAGAAATTAGTTGCTGTTGATATGCCTCTTTTAACGTAAGAATATCAACATCATTAGGAAGCAATTCGCTCCATTCTTTTAATTCAGCCTCCGCACGTTTTAGCTGATTATTAGCAATGTACCATCGTATTAACTGCTTTGAAAAAATAACATACTTCTGTTCTTCGTTCCGTAATGCAGCCAGTTGCTGTCCCAATATATATGGGAAATCTTTATCTGGATTCGTTTCTTTTTTATTAAGCCAAACCAGCAAATTATTTGTTGCGTACTCATATTCTCTTAAAGCTACATTTCGTATAATAATCGGATGCTTATCCATATACCATGCAAAACTGTCTTTGGTAATCACTTGACTAAAATCTGGATTAATATTTGAAAAGATCTCCGAAATCATTTCAAAGGATAGCTCCTTATTTTCTTCCCACAATGACAAAAGACTTACTACAACATCTACAAAAAAAGCAACTCTTGTTTCGTTCGCCACGCCAAACTTCTGACAAAACATCTCTTGTGTGTGTTTAAAAAAGAAGATTTCTCTCGCTATTTGCAGCTTCTGTTCCGCAGGTATATTCGAACGAAACAAAGTACGAAAAGTATCACAAAGTGCATTAAAATACACTGCAAATAAAAAATCCGTATTTCGTTCCGAAACAATACCACATTTTTCAATCAATAACTCTTTCGCCTTGTCAAACAAAAGTGGATCTGACTTTTCTCTTCCTTCGATCCAACGATTTGATACCGACTTCATTGACAATGCATAATAATGTAATGGTCGCGCCAGTACGCCAATACGTAATGACATCTTAACCGCCTCAAAAGTATTCACCGTATCCCCGCCATATGCCTTTGGATACCATTCCGGCTTTTCAATCATATACGGCATTCGTGCCGCCTTGGCACTATACAATTTTCCCCACGTTTGACGAAGATTCCAATATATTTCAGGAAAATATTTTCCCAATTCTTCTCCGTCTCTTATCACTATATTTTCATGCAACACACGATCCCCACATTGTTGCCACGTTTCCGCATCCATGAACAGTGACCCACATGCCGCCATATCCAAATCATTCTCTGTTACAAATCGGAGCATTTCCTCTAAAAAAGTTAATTCATATGAATCATCCGCATCCAAACTACATAGATAATCCCCGTCTTGTAAACTGTAAAACAGATTCCAAAATCCCGTACATTCTGTTATATCATGATTCCGCTCAGCATAAAAAGGAACAATCCGACTATCTTTCTCCGCATAACTGCGAATTATCTCTCTTGTCCCATCTTTTGAACCATTATCCAATATATAGTATGTAAATTCACCATATGTTTGATTCAATATGCTTTCAATTGTTCTGGTTATTGTTTTTTCAGCGTTATATGCACAGGTACGAACATAAATCATCTGTCTTCTCCTTTTTTACTTCTTGCTTTTCACCTGCTCTGCCGGAACATATCGCTTAACATCTTCGTAGATTCCTACACCGTTACACCATGCGCATCCCGGAAGGTATTCAACATTACAAAGTTCTACCAATTTTTCATATTTTTCTTCCAAGGTAGTTTCTTCATCTACCAATCGTACTCCAAGCACATCGCTTCTCGGAATAGCCCCGATTGCCCATCCTTCATACGGCATCGGACAATACACCAGCTCTTTTCCAAATATAGTAAACATATTTGTAGAAACACACTTACTAAAATGCTCTTTCGCCTTTTCTTCACTTAACTTTTCTTTTAAGAAACTCTTGTCAAACCAGCCGCCCATATGAGCATTTTCCCCATAATAAATTCGTATCGTATAGCGCACATTGTACTTTTCACAAAGTTCTTTAATCTCATCAACTTTTTTTGAGATTTCCGGTCCATAATGATCTACAAACAACAACATCTTTTCAGATTTTGCCATAACCTTCAAGACCGGCTCGGGAATAGATAATGTTCCGTTTGTAAATACTTCTAACTTTGTGAATCGCTCTTCATACTGTAAAAGAAATTCTAGCAATTCAGCCAACCGCGGATGCAACATCGGTTCCCCACCAGAGATAGAAATCATCCGCACCCTTTCTACCAACTCAAAATATGTTTGAAAGCTTTTTATCAACTCGTCCATATCATATTCCGGCACATTTCCCAACTCATAAAGTTTCGGGATGAATGCAGAACACATTTTGCAGCGAAGATTACATCTTTCCGTAACATGACATGATACACGATCCATAACTAACTTTTCCATAATTCTTCCTCCGTTTGTTTATATTTTTAAATAATTACATACTTCTTATCCATATATATCGACAACTCCCAAAAGCTTCTTAACCGGTTTTCTCGTCTCCCCCCCCGAATTTATATGTGCCGTCGACATTTGCTTCCTCAACACCTTTACCTGTCCTTTTTCATCTATCGCAAGGACATTCGGAAGTTCTCTTGATAAAAACAAAAAACTAGCTTCCGTAACAGAATACGCCCCTATCATTTCAAACAATAATAAATCCCCTTCGCACGGATTCTGCATCTCATATTCACGCAAAACAACATCATGTACCGTACAAAGAGCACCACATACCGTCCATTTTTCACTTTCTCCAATTTGTTTTCTTTCGTACGAAACTTGTCGAACCGGAGGCACCCTCAATCCGAGCATTTGTCCATAATAATTTATCTGGTGTATCCCTCCGTCTATCATACAATATCGCTTACCTTTATTCTTCTTTATATCAACAATTTTTGTCAAATATTTGCCACACGTTGCAACAATATATCGACCAAGCTCAATTACAAAATGATATTGTCGCTTTTGCAACCACTCTCTCATTTTTATCAAATCATCAAAGTCAGCTTCTTCATCTCCAAAATAATCAACAAACAATCCTGCTCCATATTCTATTCGAGTAATTACTTTTCCGGTCTCTATTTTTACTTTCGTGCAAAATGCATCCAACTCCGTCAATTCCCGTTCCACAATCTCAATATTTTTTTTCTGAGTTCCCGAAAAAAACTGTATCCCCGCGAATTCAATGTATGGCATTTCATCAATCCTTGACAGAATTGCTATGATTTCTTCTTCATCCATCCCAAATTGATTTCCACTGGTAAGACGTAACAGTATTCTTGCATGTCGTTTTGTTTCATGAATCAAATTACACAATTCCTCAAACTGCTTCTTAGATTCAATCGTATAATCCCCATCAAAATCATCCTTCACAGTATTCATCAATTCATCACACTGTTTATATACCCCCGAATATACAATTTTAGACGAACATATCTCATATTTTTTACATATCTCATATTCTCCAAATGAACACACTTCAAATTTATCAACATATTCATCTAAAAAAAATGTAAGAAACGGATTCGCTTTCATCGCATAACACAACTCAACCTCTTCGCCCAATAATTCCTTTATTCTCTTCACCCGAGAACTTAATTCACTTAAATCAAACAAATACGATGGAGTTCCGTACTTTTGTGCAATGTCACAAATCTGCATATCATTTAACATTTTTCTTCCCTTTCTAAATAAACAACTAAACCCTTCCGATCAATTTTTCCATTGTTGTTCAATGGCAATTCATTCATATTTATCACATGTGACGGGAGCATATATTGAGGCAGTATCTTTCTGATTTCCCGAGTAATCTTTTTTGTATCGGTATCACCGACAACAAACGCAAAAATCTCACTCTTATGATAAATACAACAAATCTGTCGTATCCCGGAAACCTTGTAAAATGCCCTCTCAATTTCCCCCAGTTCTATCCTGTGACCCATATACTTGATTTGAAAGTCTTTTCTTGCCAAAAAGCATAGTTCCCCGTCTTTATTATAGTAACCTATATCTCCTGTCCTGTATATTATTTCACGATACATCTTATTTAGCGGATTTTGGACAAAATGTCTCTCCGTTTCTTCCGTCGCATTATAATACCCCATCGAAACCGCCGTTCCTGACACACAAATTTCACCTTTAACATTCGTTTTTTTCTTTTCAATCAGGCAGTCTTGCTCATCCAACAAAAAAACGCGTTCATTTGAAAACGCTTTTCCTATTGGCAATACCTCCCCCTCCATGTATTCTCCCTTTAATACACAATACGTACAATTACATGTAATTTCTGTAGGACCATATACATTTACAAACAAAGCTTCCGGATACTGTCGTCTCCAAATATTATATTGATTGACAGGCATTACCTCTCCACTAAATATAATCTTTTCAATGCATTTCGGTCTGATATGAGAAAACACATTCTTTGAAGATAAAATGCACAACGCAGAAACTGCCCATATCAAGGTAGTGACTTTTCTTTCTTCCAATAATTCTGCCAGTTGTATAGGAAACGAAAAATACTTTTTTGCTATTATCTGCACTGTAGCTCCCGTCTTAACTGCCGAAAAAATATCTTTTACAGATACATCAAAATCCCATGGTGCCTGATTTCCAATTACATCTTTTTCTGTAATATGAAAGTTCTCCACGAAGCATTCAATAAAATCAATTACCGAACGATGATTTACCACCACTCCTTTAGGTACACCCGTAGACCCTGATGTAAACATTATATATAATGGATCAATATCGCAAATATCACGAATCCGATTTTCAACCTGATTCTTTTGAGTTTCTGTAATAGCATCCCTCAACCTTTCCTGATGTATTACTTTTATACCTTTCGGCAATCCCTCTACGACAAAAGACTCTTCTGTCACAATATAGTCTGCTTGTAAAGTATTTAAAATTGCACAAATTCTTTCCTTCGGCAACATTGGGTCTATTATCACATAGCAGCAACCTGCTTTAATGATTCCCCACATCACCGAAAGTGTTCTACAACTTTTCTTCATCAATACCGGTATCGGCTTACGCACCTCGAAATATTTCAGTAAGTTACCCGAAATAATATGTGATTCCTCCCACAACTCTTTATACGACATGCTGCTCACATCGTCTGCACATGCCATTTTACTTCCATATCGTTCTGCCGTATTTTTAAAATAACTTACTACTGTTCTGTCCATAAAGCCTCAGCTCCCGTCTTTTTCCTACATCCGATTTTTTAAATATAATGCTATATGATTAACCGTACAAAAATTATCCTCGATTACATCTTCCAGCGGTATTTGTATTCCATACTGTTCTTCTACTTCCCCTACAAGATATAATATACTTAATGAATCTAATATCTCTTCCTCAAACAACAAGCTCTCTTCCTTCACCCCATCTATTCCACTCGCTTCTTCTAATTTCTCAATAATAAATTGTTTTATCTCATTCATACGTTCTTCTCCATTCTGCATAATTCTTCACATATCTTCTTTGCAACTAATGTGCGACCTTCATAATTTGTTGTTTCATCCGGTGTTGAAGCGTGAGCAAAAAGCTCCCTAGTGCATATATGACTTAAATCTAGCAAATGGAATCCCTCTTCTTCCACAACCTCTGTTAGTGCCGTCAAATTATGACTGTACGCTTGTTCAAATGCGCTTCCAAAGAGTTCTTCTCCGCGCTGATAATTTACCGGAGGAACAAACGGAAGCACCTGAAAATCTTTTTCTTTAGCCATTCTCAGGACTTCCCTCAGATATTGGATACTTTCCATCTCTGTATCAAGTTTATACATATAATTCAACTTAAAAAACACCTTGGATGCACTATCACTTATTTTACCCTTACTATTATTGGACATTTTTGCAGACGACATATTGTTTGTAGTAAAAAACTCTGCTTGCACATTTTTTACTCTCTCTTCTGTTAATTCTGCATATCGTTTCAATTCTTCGTCCGGATCCGGTGCCGTTTCACTCACCATTCGTGCTAACTTTGTATGTTGCGACCGTGGCAGTAGATGTTGTTTTCCGGTAAGTGTTTCAAAATTCAACATCACAACAAAAACGGAAGGTTTATATCCGCAATTCAACTGTCCTTTTAACACATGATAAAACGAAGGCATTCCCATTCCATGCATTGTTAACAATTTTACATTTTCATAACCTAACTGTTGTTGCATGATTTCAGATAATGAGTCCTTGTTTTTATCATAGAAAGAAATCACTTCAAACATGCAATCACCCATAACTAATATCTCATCTTTCATCGGGCGACGAAATTCCTCCGTGAACCTTTCATATAAATCTGCTTTAGGATAATAAAAATCTTTATTTTCTTCCAACCCAGCATTTAGCAACTGATCTCTGATAGAGTCACCTTCTTCTACAGAAATCATATAAACAACATTTTCCCTCCTGTTTAGTGCCTCTTCCACACTAATAATAGGATAACCATCTATTACCCCGCCCCACTTTTCTTTATTATTGTCAGTGAAAACAATATTTGTATAGCCTTCTCCTTCCAATACAACCGAAAATTCTGCGCCTCGAATTCCCGCACCAAAAATTAATATCTGCTTTCCCTCAAACTTCTCCTTATTCTCCCTTACACAATCCAGAATAACAGTATAATCTTCTTTACTTACCGCCGTAATAGGCCATGCATAATTTTGTACTTTTTCCATTCCGTATCCTTTCAATCATCATTTTATTCCGTACAACTCATTAACTGCTTCTCATTTTTTATCTCTAAAAAACAAATCACCTACACATACATAGTCTTTGGATTGTATCCTTTTATTTCCAAACACCTCTTCCGCCATATTAGATGCTTTTACCGCAAGAACAATTACCACTTCATTATCTGTCAACTGAAACTGTTCCGGTTTTACCATCTTAATTCCATGAAATACTTCTTCTCTATACATATCTATAACGCATCGTAATTCAGCATTTGGATACTCTTCTTTCATATAACAGAAAAATTCCTCTGCTCCTTTTGTTGCACCCCAAATACTATAATAAAAACTGGCACTTTTATCATATCTGCCTGCTATAAATTCGTACGCGCGACACAGATTACCCTGAATGGTCTCTTGAAATTTGACATAATTTCTAGTTTCTCTATTTTCAAAAAAATCACTAATTTCATAACAGGAATTCTTTTCATAGGTGTCTTTTATTCTCTTTATTGCATTATCAATCATTCGATTCTTGATTTCTTCACACTCAATTACATCAGGATCCCAATTTATCCGCCCGTAATCCTGTCGTTCATACAACGGCAACAATTTATCTATCCAAGCAAAACGGTAATCAATTCTATCTCTCGCAAAAATCACCGGTATCCCCATTGCTACCGCAGGAGACGCAACATGTAGTCTTGACGTCACAATTAGAGCTCCCTCTTCTGCATATTTACAATACTGTGCCTTAATTTTGCTGATAACTTCTTCCTCTGTCACTTCTTCCTCATAATAATATTGTTGCGTTAAAACCTCGCATTTTTTCTTAATATCTTCCGGCATATACATCTCTAATTCTCTAGGGGCATCAACTATAAATATCTTTTCCTGCTTCTCCCCCTTTTCTCTTTTATCAAATGCAAGTGTCAAACACCCATTCAAGTATGCAACAACACCGTAATCACGTAGTTTTTGCATGGTATATTCATCACGACAGCCGATTGGCTCATACCTTTTTAAGTAAGCGATATTATACTCATTAAAATAGTCATCATTATGTGTTGCCGATTCAATTGTCATTGCTAAAAAAACCGGAAAAATGTATGGTGATATTGCAATTCGACCCTCTCGCATATAATTCAAATCAAACAAAGACCAATTCATTGGCAAAATCAAATATTCTCCCTTATAGTCACATAATTCTTCCATCTTCAAATATACAATTTCCTTGCTATCAATCTGCATTTTGCTATAAAGATTATCTACTGCAAAAAATTGTAAATTATCTCCTATATTAACACGTTTTGTTCCGTTTTTTATCTCCGTATTTTGCCAATAAATATTTGCAAATCTCATGACAATTCCCTCACTTCCTTTTAAAGCAATGCACTGACCCCTAATCTTTTTCCCACAGAATGCTCTATATACTCCCTCATAAACTCCTTCTCAAACTCTTCAATATACTCCGACCCATAGAATTCATCGTAATGCTCCGTCAGCTCTTTCTTCACAAACTCCAACTGTTTCTGGCAGGATGCCAGTTTGTTTCTCGATATCTTGTTACACATAGAAATCATGTAAGACCATTCGCTGTATTGGGCATAGTCTGCAATCTTCGGAAGTTTGTCGGATAAGTATTCCGTCCGTTCCCGGAATGCTTCAAAGTACTCGTCCAGCTGCTCCGGTGTCAGAAGCACATCGTTTGTGGTAAATGCGGAGTTATTTCCAACATGGCGAAGTACCCGGTATTTCGGACTTCCCTGGGCCACCACACGGTTGGCAATGGCAAAGTATTTATAGGTGGTGCGGATGTCTTCGTATTTGCCTTCCGTAGGGAACCGAACTCCCTCAAACAGTTCCCGTTTTACCAACTTTGCCGGCATACCGGTCTTTATTTTCTTTCGTTCCAGAAGGGTTATCACTGCTTCCTCCGGTGTCAGAATGAGTTTTTCATCAAATACACAGTTCGGTGACAATTCACCGTCTGCTTCCTTTACGGACCCGCACACCGAAATCTCCGCCCCCGCTTCTTTCGCCAGTCCGTACAAAAACTCCAGCATGTCCGGTTCTGCCGTGTCGTCATCGTCAATAAAGGTGATGTACTCGCCCTTTGCCGCGTCCAGTCCCGCATTTCTTCCGGTGCCGATATTACTCTTCGGGATGTGCAGTACCCGGATGCGGGCATCCTTCTTTGCATATTCCTCAGCGATGGCGCCGCTCCGGTCTGTGGAACCGTTGTCCACAATGATATATTCAAATTCTTTCATGGTCTGAGCTAAGATGGACTCAATGGCCCGTCCCACCAGTGCTTCCCTGTTATAGGTCAGCATAATGACACTTACCTTTACCATTTGATCCACGGAGCATCACCTCTCTCCAACATTGCCTCTAAATAGTGCTTGTCTCTCTGGGTGTCCATACACTGCCAGAATCCGTCGTATTTATATGCCACCAGTTCCCCCATGGCAGCCAGGGTTTCAAAAGGCTTCCGTTCCAATATGGTGGAATCTTCCTCTATCATATCAAACACTTCCGGTCCCAGTACCATGAAGCCGGCATTAATCCAGCCGCCCTCTTCCTTACCTTTTTCCGTAAACTTCTGAATCACCTGATTGTCCCCGATTTCCAACACACCGAACTTATTACCCGGCTGCACCGCCGTAATAGTGGCAATTTTCCCGTGACTCTTGTGGAACTCCACCAGCTTATTGATATCCACATCCGACACACCGTCACCGTAGGTGCAAAGGAACGGTTCATTGCCGATGTAGTTGCGAATCCGTTTGATACGTCCGCCTGTCTGGGTATGGAGTCCTGTATCCACCAGGGTCACTTTCCACGGCTCCGCCACATTGTTGTGCACAATCATTTCATTTCCGTTGGTAAAGTCAAAGGTAATGTCGGAACGATGCAAATAGTAATCCGCAAAATATTCCTTGATGATATGTCCCTTGTAGCCGCAACAAATCACAAATTCGTTAAATCCGTAATGGGAATAGCCCTTCATAATGTGCCACAGAATCGGCGCATCTCCGATGGCAATCATCGGCTTCGGCTTTAAATGACTTTCTTCACTGATACGGGTTCCTAAGCCCCCCGCCAAGATAACAACCTTCATACCTTCTCCCCTCTTTCGTATGTAATATTTTCAGTGCCGAAGACAAACCTCACGGCATCCTTTTCCGATATACTTATATCGTTTTATATCGACATTCAGTGAAGATTTCTTAACCTTTTGGTAAAGAATACCTAAGGGTGTCTTTGCACTGCGACCGTTCTTCGGAACCTGTTGATTTTACTGGGTTTCTCGGCATTTTTACAGGTGTTTTTCTTTGTGCATTTTCCACAAATTTCTAAGATTTTTTCGTGACATATGCCAAGTTGATTTTGAGGACCGGTGGTGGTATGATAGATGCAGAAACAAGTTTAGACGTTCTAATCTGGCAAAGTCGTGTTTTCCCACACTTGCGCACGTGTGGTCGCGCAAAAACAGACATTGCACTTCTACGGCGGAGTCCGCCGACAGTTCCATGGAATGAAATTGCAACAACAGTAACGTATGATCAAGTTAAAAAGGAGGAGAATTTTGTCAAATTTACAACATTGCACATCACTACAGGATGCCACCGGGGAGGTAGACTACCGGCTCATGAATGACTGCATGTTCCATGTGGTTTTTCAGAAGAACCCCAAGGCATTACGAGGACTATGTGCCTCTCTGTTACATATGTATCCGGAAGAAATCAGTTCCGTGGAGGTATTAAATCCTTTTGAATTTAAAACCATACCTACGGATAAAACGTTTATTCTTGACCTGAAAGTCAAACTTAACGATGACCGCATCTTAAACTTTGAAGTACAGGTAGTAGATGAAAAAGACTGGCCGGAACGCTCGTTGACTTATACCTGCCGAGCCTACGACCAATTGAAAAAAGGAGAATCTTATCTGGATGTAAAGCCGGTCTGGCACATTGGTTTTCTGGACTATAACTTAGACGGCTTTTCACCGGAGTTTTATGCCACCTACAAGCTGCTAAATATGAAAAACCATGAAATATATAGTGACAAATTTACCCTATCTGTGGTAAACTTAAATCAAATAGAGCTTGCCACAGAGGAGGACCGCAAGTACGGCATCGACCACTGGGCACGATTATTCAAAGCAACTACTTGGGAGGCGATTAAACAGATGGCACGAGAGAACGAATATGTTTCCAGCGCAGCAGAGACCATGTTTGAATCCAGTCAGGACGCTTCCATGCGCATCTACATGGAAGGTGTGGAAGAAGCAAACCGCATTCGTCGGGGTCAGGAAATACGAATAGAACGGGCCGAAGCAACCATTGCCAAGAAAGAAACAATCATTGCCGAAAAAGAGGCACTCATTGTTGAGATGGACGAAACTATTGCAAAGAAGAGCGCTACCATTGCCGAGAAGGACGAAGAAATTGCCAAACTAAAAGCCTTACTGGCAACTGCCCGGCAACAATAACAGAACGCCAAACACCTCTTGAGTTTCTCAGGGGGTGTTTTTCATATCTCTCCCCTATTCCTTCACCCGATACCGATCCACACTCACCCGTTCCCTTACCGGCTCTCCGTCTTCTCCTACTTCGGTGCGGTAAACTTCCACCGTTACATTTTCTTCGGTTTCCTCAGTAAGCACCGTTTCAAAGGAAACTGCTTCTCGTTTTACCGCTTCCGTACCATATATTAGAATATGAACCGTTTCACCCTCGATTTCACAAGAGACCACCACGGGAGACTCTGTGGTATTTTTAAATTTCAAATCTTTGTAGTCCCCCGCTATGGCCGCATCCTGTCCCAAAGGAACATATCCCACCGGCAGAGAGTGGGGATACCGTTCCGTAATTTCCAATTTTGTTTGCAACAGTGCATTGTACAATGTGGTAGACAACTGACATACACCGCCGCCCATGCTTTCCGCCAATTGTCCTCCGATATAGGTTCCTCCTGCAGCATAGCCGTTCACTTCCGTAAAGGGCATTAACGCCGCTGCCACAGAGAATTCTTCTCCCGGCAGTATGACTCTTCCGTGCAAATGTTTCGCCCCGGCTTTAATATTTTGTCTGCGTCCTTCGCCCGCACCGGCAAATCCGGTGGTAAATTCCCCGATTATTGTATTACATGCCTTTGCCTGTCCGGTAGACAGCTTCGGGATTGTCGTTTTTCCTTCCACCAAAAGACGAAGTACCATTTCTTCTATCGGTCCGGCCTTTAACCGTTCCGCCACTTCTGCCATCAGCTGCTCCGCATCTACCCATGCCTTTTCCCGATTCAGCAAAACTCCGTTTTTCCCCGGCCTCACCTTAAGTTTTCCCTTCTTCAAAGAAACTTCAGCATCCACACAATCCTGCTCCACCGCTTTCGCAAGCACCGCAAGCCATTCTCCAAACATTTTATCTTCCCAAACCACCACCGGTTCCGCCTGTCGGATGCAAAAGCAAGAGCCGGTTAATGCTTTATAAAGCCACTCCCATACCTTTGCTTTGTTACTCTCCGTTAAAACAGCGCAAAGGGTTTCTTCTTCCAAAATTCGCACCGGTGGTAACGATGTTCGCAGAACAAGCTCCATCCCCTGAACAGAAAGGTTCACCTCGTTTTCTGTGTCAGCTTGCACCACTACGTTATGTTCCGGCAATATCCCGCATCTTATTTCCGTCAGAAACTCCGGCAAAATTTCCGTCAGAACGTCCCGTACCTCCTCTACCGTCATCCCCGAAACATCCCGACCGCAAACCGTAATTCCCGGGGCAATCCGCCCTTTATTTCTCCACTGAATGATAAGTCCTGTCGCCAACAAAATAACCGCCAATACCGCCATCCCGGCTAAACTATACCGCATCATCTTTTTCCCCATGGGTACCTCCCCGGCATTTTCCCAAATACCCGCGCACTTATTTCATTCTATGTCAGTACTAAAGTGGATATGCTCCGTCATAGACACGTTCGCATAAAACGAAACAGACGGTTGACACCGTCTGTTTTCTCGGATATAGTTATATTAATTGTAGTCTATCTGAGTGCTGCCGCAAACAACGGAACAATCATGGCCAGTACTAAGATACCTGCAACGATAGATGCAATCAGCTTTCTTGTTTTTTTGTTGTACATGAACTAACACCTCTTTTCCCTGAAAGGTTGTGACGAAATGCCTATTTTGTTTGGCTTAACGCTTATTATAATTGTTTTTATCCATTTTAGCAAGTCCCGAGGTAAAAATGTCAAGAAAAACTCCGAGGAATTTTGGAGAAAAGAGCGGGACTCTAAGTTTGTTCCTCGAAAGGATATTTCTTCGCTGGATTATATTTCTGTTCCTTACTCATTTTTACCGTTCCGGTACTATACTCCGGGAGCAGGCAATATTGCCCGACTGTCCCACAATCCGGCCCCGGTTTCTGCACCGGCGGACTTTACCGATGACTCCGGTTCCTTTTCCGTTGTATCGGAACCCTCGGACGCTCATCGCATTGCCAATGAACTCTTATCCGAGCTTGAACCTTCCGATGCTTCTCTACCGGAAAGCACTTACGCCCGCACTCCGGACTACTCAGCTCCTCTGGCAGAGGAACTGGCCGGCGTCGAGCTGGAGCTTTGTAAGCTTGCAGACAGCAAAATTCTAAATCTTACCGGTATCTCCAATACCGAGCTTCGTCTTACCTACGGAACCGCCAATTTAGATCTTCTTACTGCTTATGATCAGAACTTCACCGTTCTCATTCGCGGTTTGCAGAAATGGGGAACCTTACTGGCCACTGCCGAGAAAAAAGAGGATGCCATTACGGTTTTGGCCTATGCGGTAAGCATCGGTTCGGACATCGCCGGTACCTATGCCTTATTAGCTCGTCTGTATAAAGAGCAGGGCGAGTTTCAAAAAATCGAAGCATTAAAAGAGTCTGCCGAAGCTCTTTCCACTCTGATGAAGCCTTCCATCCTGCGGGACTTGGAACAAATCACAGCCGTGGACTTATAATTTCCCGCTTCTGCCGTATTTTGCAAGTAATGTATCAATCAGTCGCGACGCTTCGCTTTTGGTCAACGTCGTATAATCCGGTGTCAAATCCAGTCCATGCATTGCAATTAACCCTTGCAAATAACTGCACTGGCGTTTTGTCACCGGTTCTGTTTTTTTCGCCTTATAAAACAATGGTTTCGGCTCAAAACTTTCTTTGCTTTTCTCCTCAAACTGCGCTCTCAAGCACTCATACAGTTCCGCTGCCGCACAGGCATCTTCATAGGCCCGATGGGCATGTTCATTTGTTATTCCGTATACTTCACACAGCGCCGACAACGTTTTACTCGGCAGTTCCGGGCAACACTGTCTTGCTATCACCAAAGTATCGATTCCCCGGAAGGAAAACTCCGCCCCCAGACGCGTCGCTGCCACTTTTAAAAAGCTGAAATCAAAGGGTATGTTATGTCCGAGCAGTACCTCTTCCCCTTCCAAAAAGCGCAAAAGAGAGCCCATGGCCTCTGCTTCCGCCGGAGCATCCTTTACCATCTCATCCGTAATCCCGGTTAGCTCCGTAATCCGCTGCGGAATCCCTGCCAACTGCGGATTGATTAACGTAGAAAATACTTCCTTTTGTTTTCCGTCCTCGTATTTTACCGCACCGATTTCAATGATTCTTGCTTTTTCCGGTCCCAGGCCCGTTGTTTCAATATCTATCGCCGTAAATCTCATCTTCTGTTTCTCCTTCATTTTTCGCCGTTTCGCACTTACTGTTTCACCTCACAAGACGGACACACCGCTTTCAAGAAACACTCTCCGCACTTCGGGGAACGAGCTGTACAAATGGTCCGCCCCAATTGTATGATATGAATATTGTATAAGATCCAATATTCTTCCGGCAACAACTCCATCAGCTCAAACTCGATTTTTTCCGGATCGTCCGAAGCCGTAAAGCCCAGCTTCTTGGAAATCCGTTTCACATGGGTGTCTACCACAATGCTGGGCTCGTGATATATATTTCCCCGAATTACATTGGCCGTTTTTCGCCCCACTCCCGGCAATTGCACCAACTCATCGATATCCGACGGCACCTCTCCGCCATATTTTTCCATCAACATCCGTGCGCATCCGATGATATTTTTCGCCTTGTTATGATAAAAGCCGGTAGGTCGGATCTCTTCTTCCAGTTCCTTTAAATCCGCACTTGCAAAGCTTTCCACATCCGGATACTTTTGAAACAAATCCGCCGTCACGATATTCACTCGGGCATCCGTACACTGAGCACTTAAAATGGTAGCAAACAACAGCTGCCAGGCATTCTCATGATTTAAATAACAACGGTATTCTTTGGTATATTCCCCTACTAAAAGTTCCAATACCTTACAGGCGTGTTCCCGTTGTTTTGCTTTTTCTTTCAAACTATTCCGCCCCATACATGCTCCTTTCCTGTGTCATTTCATAAATTCCGCTGTATATTTCTCATTTTTTACCATGCAAAACTATGTTTTTATCAATTCTTAAGATTTTCTTAATATCTATCTTTCTTTTTTCGACATAATCTGTTATACTATAGACAAACTTATATTAAGGAGGATTCCCCAATGGTTAAAAAGTTATTGGCAACAAAGGATTTAAAGGATTTAATTATCCGCATCATCGTTTTCATTGTTATTCCGGCTGTGCTCGGACTGGTTACTAAGATTATTGCCATCGTTCCGATTATCGGTTGGATTATCGCATGGGTACTTGGTATTCTTTCTTCTCTTATCGGTATCCTTTGCTTAGTAGGTATTGTTCTTTGTATCGTAGGTTTTGTAAAAAATAACGCATAACTACCGATTGCCTACATGGAATTTTAGCCGCTCCGTATACGGAGCGGCTTTTTTCATCCCGGCATTGCGCCTTTTATATCCATCACAACAGACACCTTCACTTACTATACGAAATTATGCTCAAAAGACTCTGTATTTCGCCCATTTCCCGGCGGCAATAAATTTTTCCATATAAAAGAACTTTCCGGCGGTAACACTACCTCAAAGATTCCGTCTTCTCCCGTTTGCATTATCTCCGCTTCCACGGAATATCCGTCCTGTCCCGTAGAAAACACTTTTACAAGTGGTGCTGAAAAAGCAAGCCCCAGCTCCCAGACCGGCAATATTACCTTCTGTTCCGACATTCCGCGGTTTACTGCCACCACAACACAATCTCGTTTATCGAATCTGCCATAAGCTATCACATCCTGTGCCAGATATATCATCTTTAATGAACCGGTTTTTAAGGCCGGATAGGATCGGTGAATACGAATCAGCTCCCGGTGCAGGGCAATAAGTTCCTTATCTTCTCTCCCCCACGGATAGGTTCTTCGGTTGTCCGGATCCGTAAACCCGCAAACGCCGGCCTCGTCTCCGTAATATACGGTAGGCGCTCCTACCCAGGTCATCTGCATAGCCACCGCAGCCATAAACAAGGAACGACGCACCCCTTCGGAAGCCGCCTCCGTACCGAGTGTTGCGAGGCGCCCTACTTTTCCGTTGGTTCTTGTTAAAAAGCGGGAATGATCATGATTGGAAAGTTCATTCATGGCTGCCTGCAAAGAACTTGTTTGAAACTGTGCCATATGGTGATTCATAGCCTCAGCAAAAGCTCCTGCATTTCCCACCAGATCCCCCCGATAACTGTCACTATGCTTCTCCATTCCCGTAAAAAACCAGGTCACCGGTTCCATGAACGCATCATAATTCATCACAGAATCCCATTCTTTCCCCAAAAGCCATGGTCTTGCACTTCCGTAATGTTCCGCCAAAATCAAAGCCTCCGGGTTTGCTTCTTTTACAGCCTTTCGGAATCGTTGCCAAAACGTATGGTTAAACTCCTCTGAATGACCCAAATCCGCTGCCACATCCAACCTCCAGCCGTCCACATGATAAGGCCCGGACACCCATTTTTTTGCCACTCGCATAATATAGTTGCAAAGTTCTTCAGAACCTTCATAATTTAACTTCGGAAGCGTAGCATGGTCCCACCAGCCTGCATAATGCGGATTATAAGGCCAGCCCTCCTGTTTAAAGTCAAAGAAAGTACGGTACGGACTTCCTTCTGTCACATAAGCTCCCTTCGCGTAGCCCGGCGCATTTTCGTAAATTCGCTCCCGGTCCAACCACTTATGGAAGGAACCGCAATGATTAAATACACCGTCTAAAATCACTCGCATACCCCGTCGATGGATTTCCTCCACCAACTGCGCAAAAAACGCATTACTTGCCTCCAGATTTTCCTTCTTTGTGACACGGGTAATATACCGGGTAGCATGGGAATTATCCCGGTCTCCCGGTTGCAGACACTCCCCTTCATCCTGCACAATCACACCGTAATGAGGGTCAATATAGTCATAATCCTGGCTATCGTACTTATGATTGGACGGAGACACAAACAACGGGTTGAAATAAATAACTTCAACACCAAGCCCCTGCAAATAGTCCAGCTTTCTACGTACCCCTTCCAAATCTCCACCGTAAAAGCAACCCACATCCATCGTCTGCGGCGGTCTGTTCCAATCTGCCACTGCCTGTACCGGCTGATCTATATAAAAGTATTCATTTGTCTTTACATCATTTCTTGTGGAACCGTTGCAGAACCGGTCCGTATAAATCTGATACATGACCGCACCTTTGGCCCACTCCGGCACGCAAAATCCAGGAGTAATGCGGAAAGCATACTCTTCCTTCGGCTCATACACCATGCCCCTGCGGTCATAAAAGCGACATCCCTCCTGCAAGAATACCTCATAATAATAGGAAACCGCCCCATCGCCCAAGGGATATGTTAAACTGTAATACGTAAACAGTCCTTCCTCTCGCTCCGGCTGCATCTCTCTTCGCTCTCCGGTAATGCAAAGCACCACCCGGTTAACGCTTCCCGTTAACGTACGGATTCGAAGCGTTACCGCTTCGTTTGCCGCCGGTTCCGCCGGACTTCTGTATTCACTTGTCCCATCCGAAAACAATGCTCGTTCTGCGTTCGTCATGGTAACCTCTTTTCTGTCTGTTATGTTTTGTTAGCACATAGGCATTGCTACGCATTCGCCCGTGCCTCGGGAAATGAAAAGCCCGATGACTTTCGTCATCGGGCTTTTCGGAGAAGGTATTTTGTTACTTATGGGGTGTAGCAAAAACTATATAATGTATTGGGGTTTACGAGTGTTATTATAGCATCACTTTCTACAGAAGTGTGCACAAACATTACTCTTTTTTTCAACTTTTTTTGTAGCTTTTGACATACAAACCCGTTTGCTGTCCCATATCGTCCTCAAAACTGTCCAAAAAAGCCCTCAAAACTCCCTCTGTTTTTGACTTAGGCAAACAACGCCTCAAATTCCTCGCGATTGATACGTTCTTTCTCAATTAAAAGCTCGGCACAAGCATGCAGCACAGATTCATTCTCCTGCAACAGTCTCTTGGCTTCCGCATAACACTCATCAATAATGCGACGCACTTCCGCATCAATGGAGTTAGCTACACTTTCACTGTAGGAACGTGTATGCGCAAGGTCGCGACCGATAAATACTTCATCGCCTTCATTTTCACAATTTACCATACCAATGGCATCCGAGAACCCGTAACGGGTTACCATACTTCTTGCCACTGCCGTAGCATGCTTAATATCCTGAGAAGCACCTGTAGTAACATCATCAAGAATCAATTCCTCTGCGATACGTCCGCCGAGGCTCACAATAATATCCTGACGCATTCTGCCCTTTGTCATAAACATTTCGTCCCGTTCCGGAAGCGGCATGGTATAACCAGCGGCACCGTTGCCGGTCGGAATCACAGACACGGCATACACCGGTCCCACATCCGGAAGCACATGGAATAAAATTGCATGGCCTGCTTCGTGGTACGCTGTAATCTTTTTCTCCTTATCGGAAATGATACGACTCTTTTTCTCCGTACCGATTCCCACCTTAATAAATGCTTTCTTTATATCTTCTTCTACAATGAAACTTCTGTTGTCCTTTGCCGCACCGATAGCCGCTTCGTTTAACAGATTTTCCAAGTCCGCACCGGTCAGTCCCGCTGTAGTCTGCGCCAGCTGGGAAAGGTCCACATCCTCCGCAAGCGGCTTTCCTTTTGCATGTACCTTTAAAATTTCTTCTCTGCCACGGACATCCGGTCTGCCCACCAATACTTTACGGTCAAAACGACCCGGACGCAAAATTGCAGGGTCCAAAATATCCACACGGTTAGTAGCCGCCATTACGATGATGCCTTCATTCACACCAAAACCGTCCATCTCTACAAGCATCTGGTTCAAGGTCTGCTCACGCTCATCGTGTCCGCCGCCCATACCGGTACCGCGGCGTCTTGCTACCGCATCAATTTCATCAATAAATACAATACACGGCGCGTTCTTCTTCGCATCCGCAAACAAATCACGGACACGGGAAGCACCCACACCTACAAACATCTCAACAAAGTCAGAACCGGAAATAGAGAAAAACGGCACCTTCGCTTCCCCTGCCACAGCCTTAGCCAAAAGGGTTTTACCGGTTCCCGGAGGTCCCTCAAGCAAAATACCCTTCGGAATACGGGCACCTACTTTTGTAAACTTCGCCGGATCGGACAAGAAATCCACAATTTCACGCAGTTCTTCTTTTTCTTCGATAAGACCTGCCACATCCTTAAAGGTGGTAGTGCCGTTCATGGTCATCTTCGCACGGCTCTTACCAAAATTCATCATTTTATTTCCGCCGCCGGACGACTGATTGGTAAAGAAGGAGAACATCAGAAAAATCGCTGCAAATCCGAGAATATACGGAAGCACGCCGGTCAAAAACCAATTCGGTTTTTCGATATCGTTTACATACACCTGAATGCCCTGTGCAAGTGCCGCATCTTCCACATCGCCTACATCCGTTGCATTAAATACTTTCACGGCACTGTTCTTTAATACGACACGTACCTCACCCGTCGGAATCTCTTCATTCGGATAGATGGAAACGCCCGAAACGGAACCGGCCTCCAAATCCGCATAATACTCCTTCATTCCGTACTTTTCTTCATTTGCCTTAAGTGCATCGGAAATGTATGTCACCAAAAACAAAATCAAAAAAATACTAATCAGATAAAAACCAAAACCTTTCATGGAAACTTTCAAAACAAATCCTCACTTTCTTACTCTGATACTACGGACTCTCCCTGTCCGCTTTTACTCTTCCACATCCACTACACCGATATACGGAAGATTACGATAATGCTGTGCGTAGTCCAATCCGTAGCCTACCACAAACAAATCCGGAATTTGAAATCCGACATAATCCACCGGCACATCAATCACCCGTCGGTCCGGCTTGTCAAGTAAGGTACAAAGCTTAATACTTTTCGGATTTCTTGTATGAAGCAACTGAATCAGATGATGCAGTGTTCTGCCCGTATCCAGAATGTCCTCCACGATCAGAACGTCCTTCCCTTCAATGGACTCATCCAAATCCTTAATGAGCTTGATTCTTCCGGTGCTTACCGTTCCGTCTCCGTAACTGGATACCGACATAAAATCGTGAGTCACCGGCACCGTAATATTCTTTACCAAATCACACATAAAGAACACGCCGCCCTTTAAAATGCACACCACATGTAACTCTTTCCCTGCGTAATCGGCACTGATTTGTTCGCCGATTGCACGGATTCTTTCTTTTACTTCATCCTCGGATATCAGAACTTTTACATTCACTTCCATCTGTCTTTCCTCCGTTCCTTCGTATCTCCAATACCGTCTTTGTGGTTTCATCCACACGGTAATTATCGCAACACCGCACTCCCGGAATCCACAATACCTGCGCCTCATCTGCCACAAGAGGCTGCGTCTTTCTTCGCCATACCGGAACCTTTCGCTCCGTCCACACCGTTTTTACCGCCTTGCTTCCGGAAAGCAATCCCATTCGGTCCCCTTCCCGATAAGTCCGCACACATAGTGTTCCCTTTATTTTATCATAATCAAACCATTTCGTATACTCATTTTTTGGAATTTGTGCATTTTTTTCACAAGAAAATGTGCAAAAGTACAAGGTTTCCTCTCCGAAACTCACCTCAAACTCCCCCGGAAGAGGAATTATACAAAGTTCATTTCCGCCAAATCCCTTTGCACCCTCTGCTCCGGCTTCGGTTCCTGTCCCGATTACCACCCGGTCAAACTCCCGTCTGGCTTCCAAACCGTAAGGCAAAGACACCTTCCTACCGCTCTGGTTATAAAACAGTCCCAAAACCGCCTCTACATGGTCTTTGGTAATATCCTTTTTACTTCCTGCCACACTTCCGATCAGTCGGTGAATCACCCGTTTTTGCAGCACGGCATGCCGTGCTTTCAGTAAGTCCGCCGGAATACCTGCACCTTCCGGTGTCCTGTCCACGGATTTCATTACCTGCTCTGTCTCCGCCTCCAAAAAAGATTCCAATTCGGCACACGCTGCCGCCAGTTCCCCGATATGACGCACCGCCCCCGGATTGATTTCTTTTACGGTATAATCTAAAATCTCATGCCGGATTTTATTTCTCGTATACTCTGTCTCCAGATTGGTAGAATCCGTACAATACGCTATCTGTCGCTCTTTTAAATAAGATTCGATTTCCTCCCTGTCACAGGAAAGCAGCGGTCGAATCAGATTCTCCCTCTTTGCAGGGATGGAAGCAAGACCACTTACGGAACTGCCTCGGAACAGGTGAAACAGCACCGTCTCCGCCACATCATTTTGATGGTGGGCCAAGGCAATTTTCGTGTATCCGTACCGCTCCATCAAATCTTTGGCTGCCTCCTGACGAACCTTACGTCCCGCTTCCTCCAATCCCATATGCCATTCCTTCGCCCGGTCCGGCACTGACTCCTTTACGGAGTAAAACTCAATCCCGTACTCCTTACAAAGACCTTCGGAAAAGGCTTCATCCCGATCCGCTTCCTCTCCCCGGATGCCGTGATGCACATGAAATGCTCCGAGAGAAAGGGAAAAACGCTCCGCCAATCGGCAAAGTACTAAAAGTAAGCACACGGAATCCGCACCGCCGGACAAACCGACTAACACCCGGTCTCCCGGCCGGGTGAGTTCTTGCTCTTTCATGAAGGTTTCCACCTTTTTTTCCAAGCGGTTTTGCATAGGGGTGCCTCCGTTCCTTTCCTTATCTTACCTTTCACTTATTCTACACCACCGGGCCCAAAAAGGCAAGTTAAGATAGATAGTAAGGTAAGGTCTTTTTCACCAGCTCTGCCACCAGCACCGTCATGTCGTCCTTTGGTTTGTACTCACAGAATTCCAATGCCGCCTTTAAAATTTCACCCGCAATCCCCTGGGGCGTCCGGTCGGTCAGTTTCTTTCCCGCCGCAAATAACACTTCTTCCAGATGCTCTCCCAGCATTTCCGGCACACCGTCACTCATCATAATCACATAATCCCCGTCAAACAGCTTTTTCTCCTTGGTGTCGTAGTCCGCTTCGGAAAACATGCCCACCGGTAATGTTTCCGACGAAACACACTCAATCCAGTCTTCTCTTTTAATAAAGGTACCTGCCGCCCCCAGTTTAATAAATTCACAGGTCCCTGCATAGGGATTCAGCACACTGATATCCACCGTGGAATAACTTTTCCCCTCCGTTCTCAGCAAAAGCACCGAATTAATTAACCGCACCGCAGTTTTCTCATCAAAGCCCGCCATTAAAAACTGCTCCAACATCTCGATGACCGCCTCGCTATCCCGGCCTGCCGCTGCACCGCTTCCCATACCGTCGGACAGTAACATCACCGTTTCCCCGCTGTCCGGATACAAAAAAGAAAAACTGTCTCCCGACAACAACTCATCCTTTTTGGCAGCCCGTGCCACTCCGGTAAGGATCATATAGCCCGGTTCTTCCTCAAAAATAAACTCACTCATGGTATCACCGAAAAATCGCTCCGACTCCCCTCCTACCGTCATGGGACAGCCAAACAAAATCCCCAGGCACTGTACCGCTTTCCGTACCGAAACACAATGTCCGTTTTTGCAATAAGCCTGCATCCGAACCCGAAGCCCCCTGCCTTTTCGCTTCATGACTGCAATCTGCTCTGCGTAAATGCCGATCTTTCTGAGCCCTTCTGCCACTTCCTCTTCCAGTTTTCCGTCGCCGGTGGTGGTCCGGTACAGCTCATCGGAACATTCCTTAAGCATATCCGAAACCACCTTAAGTTGGGTGACCACAGCACTCCGCCCCTCCTCCGTACGGCGCTTTACAAACCGGTTAGCCTGCTCCCGTAACGGAAGCATAGCATATTCTTCTGTCATACGCTCCGCGCGAAGACAACCGTCAAACCGGAACTCCACTTCCGCATACTTCGGTGCTTCTCCCGCAATGGCCGACTCATACATGGTATAAGCCTCCATAAGCCGGTCTTCCGGGTGTTCCTCCCAACAAGTACCGCAACGGACACAATCCGTGCATACCATTTCCGGCAACGTTACCACAAAGTTTTGAAACCCTTCCGTTTCTTCCGTCGCCACACCGTCAAACACACCGGACAATACCTCAAAGGATGCCGCCGCCTCCATCAGGCGTTTCTTTGTGTGTTCTCTGATATCCGCCCGTACCATTTCGTCCCCTCCGGAACAAAGAAACACACGAAGAGCCCGTTCTCCGGCCCATAAAAACAAAATGACAAAGCCTGTCACCAGGCCCCCCACCACCATATACTTTATCATAGACTCTTTCCACATACACCCGATCAGTCCGGTACAAAAGGCAGTTGCACCCCCCACAATACCCAAATACAACAACCATCTTCCTGCCGTTTTCTTTTTCCACATCATACTTTCCGTCATCCTCCTGCTTGTCCTTTTTCCGTTCGTCCCGGCAAATTCTGCATCCCTACGCACACATAAGTCCCTAAAGACTCTTTGTCCTGCATGGTAGCACAAAAAGGAGGCTATGTCTGTCGAAACAATACCCGTCTCCGTAAAAAAGTGCGACAAAAAAGGACCCGAAGTCCGTACACGAACCCGAATCCTAAAAAACTCGACTTATTTTTCTGTTTCTTTCACATTTGCCTCATCTCTGAGAATAATCTCATCCGGCTTTACAAGGCCCAGTTTTTCTCTTGCCTGCTGCTCTATATAACTCTTTGTCTGACGGTAAGCAATCTCTTCTTCCAGCTCTCTCTGACGCTCTTCTTCCGAAAGAAGTGCCGTCTCACAGTTTGCTTTCTTCTCTAACAGCTTCTTCTCCTTTGCCTCGGCTTTCCCCTGGTTATAGGTCATCAGACCGCACATTACCAAAAGAACCAGCAAAAGAAGCTTAAACCCTGTCTTTCGTTTTCCGTTTTTTCGACGCATGCGCATCCTTCCTTCCATGGTCTTTCTGCTCTCGAACTTGTTTCCGTGTTCTTGCTATCAGTTTACCTTGTTTTCTCAAAAAAAGCAATCCCTTTCGTAAAGGAAATGTCAAAAGCAACAACAGTTTCAAGCAATATGTTACAAAAAACCGCCCCATTGTCACTGTATACAGACATGCACCAAGCCCCATTCCGGCATACGCGAAGAAACGGAGCGTTCCTGCATTGTGAATGTAAATCATCCGGAACCCAAAAAGCCCCAGTAAAAACCAAAACACAAAATCCTGTAACGAAACGACAAACAAGGTCTGTTTATGAAACCTGCGAAAGACCCGCAACACATCGTACACCAGAGCCGCCACAGCACCCAGCAACACCGCTGCCAGAAAAAAACGTACGTCCCCCGCGATTTCCCGATTCATAGGCTCCCGCCTCCTAACCGAACAACCGCTTTGCTACCGACCCGGATCGTTTCGTTCCGTGCCCCCGCTCCGTATACACCATGCTGTCGATTCGTCCGTCCAAATCCACTTCGCCTTTTTCCACCAGAAGCCGTGTCACATTTAACTCATCCCCCCGCAACAGCAGCACTCCCTGCACCGTATCCAGGATGACCTCTTTTGCATCGAAGGACACAACCTCCTTCACTCCCGTAAGCGTAAGTATATTTCGTCCGATGAGAGACAGCTTATGCGTCCCTTCTCCCTGTTTTTGTTCCATAAAGCGCCTCTTACAGCCATTTTATACAGACTATGCAGCATATAATGCAGTTATAACCTACATCACTTCGCTTTTGCGGCACAATGCCCTGTCTTAAGTCCTCTATGGTGCGCTTTCTCCTATGCACGTTCCTTTTTCTAAACGCTTACAGGTAGCGGAACAATTCCTTTGCCTCTTCCTTCTTGGTGGTTTCCTGAATATCCAGTACTTCTACCCGCACAGCTTTTCCGCCAAAGCCGATCTCAATCACGTCACCCACCTTTACATTGGCGGATGCCTTAGCCGGCTTATCATTTATCATTACACGTCCCGCATCACAGGCCTCATTGGCAACGGTTCTTCGCTTAATCAAACGGGACACCTTTAAAAATTTATCTAATCGCATGATAGTCTCCTTCCTATTTTCTCCGATAGGAAATTGTGTAATTTCCTATAATGTAAAAAAGAGGACCTAAAAGGTCCTCTTTCAATTTGCATCAATTCAGTTCTCGCAAAAGCAATAACTTATGCGTTAACGGTATCCTTTAATGCCTTACCAGCCTTGAACTTCGGAGCCTTGGATGCCGGAATGGTGATGGTCTGCTTGGTCTGCGGATTTCTACCGGTTCTTGCCGGTCTAGCGGATACTTCGAAAGTACCGAAACCAACTAACTGAACCTTCTCACCCTTCTTTAATTCATCAGTTACAACGCTAACGAAAGCTGCTAAAGCCTTCTCGGAATCCTTCTTAGATAATCCTGCGTTCTCTGCAATTGCTGCTACTAACTCTGCCTTGTTCATGTAAATTTCCCTCCTCGAAAGTATTAGATACTTTATTTATACCCCGATTTGCCCTATTTGTCAAGAGTTCTGCACCATTTCCTAGAAATAATCGCAAAAAATCCCTTGATTTTCGCCCAAATGTCTTTATGGCGCAGACACCTGTCTATCACAATGATAAAAAGGTCCTACGCCATAAGAACATTTCAAATAACACTTCTTTTTTTCTGTTACTGTCGTGCCCCGCCGGACAGGATTTTACTGCTCCATCTGTCTTCCCAAAAAGGCTGCTGCCGTTCCGGCAATCTTCAGTTCCATATTGCCGAACTTCTCCTTCTTATCCTTGGAAAGAATCATCACCGCACCAATCACGTCGCCTTCGCTGATAATCGGCGCAATGACCTGCTGCTCATAGTCGTCCGACTCCTGGCTTACCGGGATGTAACCCTTCTCACCCTTGGCAGCCACAATACTCTCTCTATCGGTCATAAGGGTCTCCAGCTCTCTGCTGACCGACTTTGCCAGCAGCTCCTTCTTGGCAGTCCCCGCCATGGCAATAAACTGGTCTCTGTCCGCAATCACCGCAATATGTCCCGTGGTCTGTGCCATGGACTCCGCAAACTGCTTTGCAAACAAACTCAGCTCCCCAATAGGAGAATACTTCTTTAAAATAATCTCCCCTTCTCTATCGGTAAAAATTTCCAGCGGGTCCCCTTCCCGGATTCTTAAGGTTCTTCTGATTTCCTTCGGTACTACCACACGGCCTAAATCGTCTATTCTTCTTACAATACCTGTTGCTTTCATGCTAACTCCTTTCGGTTATTTCCATAACTTTGTTGTGGAGTTAGTATGCGGAAATATGGGGAGATTATGCGTGGAGGGATTCTACTTTTCATCGTGTTTTTCCGGTGAAAGCATTGTCACATTTGTAAAGCCAAGAAGTCTGCCCAGTTTTAAACATGCCTGAATGGCTTCCGGTGTACTTTTATTCGTCGATGTCACAATGTAGTTCGCCACAACAAACATTTTATCAGAACTGTTTTTCCCCCCGAAACCTCACGTCCTGTCATAGGATGCGCTGCAACAAACTCCACATCCGGACAAAGCTGATGTAACATTCCCTGATATCCCCAGCCGTTAGTTCTTGGCTTTTTTGTAAAAACTTGGAATAATAAACTTATCGGAACCCCCATCAAAACAGCTCGAATCATCTCATCTCGCTTACTCCTTATCCTTGTGATAGTTTACACTTTTCAATAATACCCATAAGAACAATTCCTAAAATCAAACCAACTACGCCTTGAACGCCGTTTGCAGGGATATTAACCGCAGAAAGAATGAACCCATACATAACTCCCTCAAACATAAAGTAACCCAGAATCATCAGCAACTCAGCCACGGCTCCACTGATAATCCTTGAAGTAAGATTGCCGAAGTTCTTACGGAACAACTTGCCCCCGAAATATGCAACAAGTGCCATGATGCCCTTAATAGCAAAAGTTGCTGGAGCATAAATCATGTATCCGGAAAAGATATCTGCTAACGCCGAACCAAAACCGGCCGCCAGAAAACCATATGCAGGCGAAAGGAACCAGCCCGCAACTAGAACCATACAATCCCCGAGATTCAAATATCCTTTGAGTGGCGACGGAATCTTTATAATCATTGTCGCCACACAAGTAAGTGCCGCAATCAGTGCCGCCGTAACGATTTTCTTAGTTCTTTCATTCATTTTACGCAAACTCCTTACTTATTTTTTATCATTATATCTTTAATCTGATTATATGGCAATCATCAGAATGTGACATTTTTATATGACCAGATTGTCAAAACAAGCGAATCGAGTTTGATTTTTAGTTCATACGCTCTCCACCAAAACAACTATATTTCTCATCCTATTATGGTCACGTATCAAACAAAACAGAAATCGTAGTCCCTTTATTTATTTCACTTTCCACTGCAATCTTACCGTGATGATACTGTACGGCATGCTTCACAATGGACAGACCAAGACCTGTACCACCGGATTGCTTGGAATGACTCTTATCTACACGGTAGAATCGTTCAAACACCTTATCGTGATGTTCCGGAGAAATACCGATGCCGGTGTCTTGTACAATCAGGCTAACCTGTCCCTGCTTCTGAGAGATGGATATCTTAACGCTGCCTCCGGGATTGTTGTACTTAATAGAATTATCACAAAGGTTATAAATAACCTCATACAGCAATCTGCGAATACCTCTCATTATCCCCTCGTCACCGACAACCTCCAGGGATACATCTTTCAGTTTTGCAGCATCTGCAAGAGTCTCACAAACTTCCTCAGAGATCGTCTTTAATGAAACCTCTTCCGACGGCATCTCGGCCCTTTCATCAAGCTGAGACAGACGAATAATATCATCAATCAGATTTACCAGTCTTGATGCTTCCTTTCGAATATGTCCTACAAAGCGAGGAACATCCTCTTCTTTTACAATGCCGTTTTCCATAAGTTCGGCCGAACCGATGATGGACTGAAGCGGTGTTTTCAGTTCATGCGATACATTGGCAGTAAACTCTTGGCGATGCTTTTCTGCATCCACCTGCTCCGTGATATCGAAAGCAAGAATAACCATCCCCCGATTATTTCCATCAGAATCAATACGACTTAAATCAAACTGATACTCTCGGCCGTTCTTGTTGTCTCGGAAATCAGCATGCCCTTGTGTTCTGGCCTCTTCTAAAGCCAGACGCATATTCTGCTTACGGTCAATCGTCAGGAAATCTTCTCCAATGCAGGAAGCACTCACACAAAACAGTTTTTTTGCTGCCGAATTAATACTAAGAATTCTTCCCAATCCATCCAACAAAACCAAAGCTTCCTTCATATTTTCGGTAATCTGTTCAAATTCGTTTTGCTTATGCTTCAACGTCTGCATCTGACTTTGAATTTCCAGCTGTTGTACATGAATTCGATGTAGCAAAGGAGAAAGTTCCTCATAAGCTTCATTTTCCATCGGCTTTTCCAAATTCAGCTTATTCAGCGGTTCCACTACATGCTTTGCCATGCGATGTGCCAGCCATGCAGAAAGCACAATAGCAATCACCAAAACAATCGCAATTGGCTGAATCATACCAAGCACCAACACAAATGCAGTTGCCCGACTTACAGAAATGCGAAGAACGCTTCCGTCATTAAGACGTGTCGCCTCATAAATTGTCTGCTCTGTCAGCGTAGTTGACCGACGGACACTACCTCCGGTTCCCATAAGAAACGCTTCTTTGATTTCTTCACGACTCGCGTGGTTTTCCATAGAGGATACATCCGCGTGACTATCAAAGATAACCGTGCCATCAGCATCTATCCATGTCAGGCGATATCTGTCAGAATCCAGTTTTTCCAGATAGCCTTCGCCGAGCTGTTCTGTTGCACTTGCAGCCAAACTTAACTCGTCTCTCAGCTGGGTCTCCTGCATTGTACCAAAATACCGATAAAGAACTCCGGTAATGATAACAAGACTCGCCAGCAATACAGCTATTACGACAGAGAGGATTGATTTTAAGATTTTACTTGTCATAACCAACCTCCCAACGATAACCCACATTACGCACAGTTTCTATCCTTTTTCCGTAATCGTTCAGTTTCTGGCGTAATGTACGGATATGCGAATCTAATGTACGGGAATCCCCCATATATTCCTGATTCCATACCTGAGAGAATAGCTGCTCTCTTGTATAAACCATTCCGGGATGAGAAAGAAACATCCGAAGTAATTCAAATTCTTTGTAAGTAAGCAACACCCGATTGCCATCCGCTGTAACAGTGTGCTCATCCAGATTAACGATTAAGCCACCCGCCTTGAACAATTGAGACACCTGCTGTGGTTGGCTACGTCTCAGTACCGCCTTTACTCTGGATACCATCTCCATCATACTGAACGGCTTTACTATATAATCGTCGGCGCCTAAATCCAACCCTCGGACGCGATCATATTCCTGCCCCTTGGCTGTTGCCATAATTACCGGAATTTTACAAAGTTCCAACGAATCTTTCATCTTCGTCAGAATCTCAATTCCATCCATTCCCGGCAGCATCACATCCAAAACAACCAATTCCGGTTTCTCTTTTTTCAAAGCTTCCCAGAAAGAAAGACCGTCTTCAAATCCTTTGGTTTCAAATCCTGCGGAGTTCAATGCATAAATTCCTATGTCACGGATGCTTGCATCATCCTCAACATACCATATCATGGTTATACCTCCTTGTGCATCCCTGTTACAGAATAAATTACCCATTCGGCTATATTGGTAGCATGATCCCCAATACGTTCAAAGTACTTAGAAATCATTAAAAGATCAAGTGCAAATTCGCCGTCAGCAGAATTTTCTGCAACCAAAGCAATTATACCACATTTTATTTTGGAAAAATAGTCATCTACAATATCATCCTGTGCAATCACCCTTTTTGCCAGTTCCACATCTTTTTTTACAAACGCATCTACACTGGAAGTTACCATTTTAATGGTTTCACGAGCCATTTCTTCAACCAACTTCATCCCTTCCATGGTATGACCGTTCATAGCAGTCACAATTTCCGCAATATCTTCTGCCTGGTCTCCGATACGCTCCATATCCGTAATCATCTTTAAGGCTGCTGAAATCAGACGGAGATCTTTCGCAACCGGCTGCTGATGAAGAAGCAACTTCATACAACGTCCTTCGATATCCCGCTCCATCTGATCAATCACATTTCCGTTTGTTCTTACCTTGCCGGCCAATTCCACATCCCCGGTAGTAAGCGCTTTGGATGCCCCAGCAATTGCTTCTTCACACATAGCACCCATTTCAATGATTTCTCTGTTTAATTCAAAAAGCTGCTCATCAAATCGATTTCTCATGTCTTCCTCCTTTAACCGAATCTACCGGTAATATAATCTTCCGTACGCTTATCCTGCGGCTGAGAGAAAATATCATCCGTCTTACTAAACTCTACCAGCTCTCCAAGTAAGAAAAATGCGGTATAATCCGACACACGGACAGCCTGCTGCATATTATGAGTAACCATTACAATCGTGTACTTCTCCTTCAGTTCCGTCACCAATTCCTCAATACGAGAGGTTGAAATCGGATCAAGGGCAGAGGTAGGCTCATCCATCAGTAAAATTTTCGGTTGAACCGCCAACGCTCTGGCGATACACAAACGCTGCTGCTGACCACCGGACATTCCAAGGGCATTCTTTTTCAGTCGGTCCTTTACTTCATCCCAGATAGCCGCATCTCGTAACGCGCGCTCCACAATATCATCTAACTGCATCTTATTGGTAATGCCGTGGGTACGAGGTCCGTAGGCAATATTGTCATAAATGCTCATAGGGAACGGATTCGGCTTTTGGAACACCATGCCAATCTCCTTACGTAGGTTATTCACATCCACATCCTTAGCGAAAATGTCAGTTCCCTCATAACAAATATCTCCGGTAATCTTCACTCCAGGAATCAAATCATTCATACGGTTCAAGGTCTTGAGAAATGTGGACTTACCGCATCCGGAAGGACCGATGAATGCAGTAATGCTCTTTTCCGGAATTTCAATATTTACATTTTTCAGTGCCTGATGTTCTCCATACCACAGACACATATCTTTCACTGTGATTATATTACTCATAAGCTTCTCCTTTTTGCGAAGTACTTCTGCACTAATGATGCCGCAAAGTTAATCAGTACCGTCAGAACCATCAGAATAGCAGCAATGGCAAAAGCCACTCCAAATTCTCCCTGTTCCTTTGCATAAACATAAAGAGCTACCGTCAAAGTTGCACCCGGTGCTGCCAAACCGTCAATCAAACCGTTTACGGCGTGAGCAAAACCTGCGGTAAAAAGTAGTGCTGCCGATTCACCTAAAATACGACCCACAGACAAAATACAACCGGTAATTACACCATCCACACACCCCGGAAGAACTACGGTACGAACCACACGCCATTTTCCGGCTCCCAGCCCAAAGGCCCCCTCTCGGTAGGACTGCGGAACCGTTTTTAAACTCTCCTGTGTGGTTCGCATAATGGTCGGTAAATTCATAATTACCAGAGTCAATGCCCCTGCCATCAAACAAGTCCCCATACTGTTAGAAAACAATAACATACCTACCAAACCATAAATAATGGATGGGATGCCGGAAAGGGTTTCCGCAGCATATTCGATAATGCCAACCACCTTCTTATTGGATGCGTACTCAGTCAGATAAATTGCTGCCCCCACCCCCAAAGGTAATACAAGAAGCAGCGTCGCCAGGACGATATACACGGTATTCAGAATATCAGGCAGTATACCGATACGCTCCGTCAGATAGCTCGGCTTGCTGGACAACAACTCCCAAGTAATGTTCGGAATCCCCCGCATCAACACATACACCAAAAGGAACAGTACTAACGCAGCAGTCAGTCCCACAGATACTGCCATCAGTGCTTTCATCAGCACTTCAAAACTTTTTCTTTTTTTCGATAAGGATTGATTCAACATAAGTTACTCCTTTTCTCGCTTGAGGAAGAAGTTCAGCGTAGCATTAATCAGCATAATAAACAGGAACAAAACCAAAGCAATAGAAAACAACGCCTGTCGCTGCAATCCGCTGGAATACGCCATTTCACTGGATACCGCAGTAGTCAGGAAGCGAACGCTCTGGAACAGAGAGTCGGGCATATTCGGCACATTACCGGCCACCATCATAACCGCCATAGCTTCACCAATGGCACGACCCACGCCCAGCACAACCGAAGCTGCGATACCGCTTTTTGCGGCGGGTACAGAAACCTTGAAATAGGTTTCGATCGGCGTTGCCCCCAAGGCTAAGGACGCATCTTCATATTCTCTCGGAACCGCATCCAATGCAGTAATAGTCATCTTGATAATAGACGGCAAAATCATAATCGCCAACACAATAATTGCCGCAAACAAGCTTGCACCGTCAGGCACATCAAAAATCTTTCTGATGCCCGGAACCAGCACAAGCATACCCACCAAACCATAAACCACGGAGGGAATACCGGCAAGCAGACTAACCGCAGACTGCATGACGGATTTCACCTTTTTGGATGCCAGTTTGGACAGATACACAGCGGTTAAAAATCCAACCGGAACACCGATTACAATAGCACCGGCAGTTCCATAGATACTGGTCAGGATAAACGGTAAGATACCGTATTTCGGTTCGAATGCCGTAGACGCCCATTCCTTGCCAAACAGGAAATCTACCAGACCAATCTCACGAATCGCCGGAATACCGGAGATTACCAGGTAAACAGTAATCAACAATACACAACCAACCGTAATCAAGCCAAGCAACAAAAAGATGATGTGAATAATTTTCTCTGTGTACTTGGCCCATTCTCTCTTTGACGCCTTTTTTCGAGCCAAATTAACCGCCTCAATTTCGGATTCCAACAGTTCATCATGAAATGCTTTGGCATTTTCTTCATATGGACTATATTCTCGTTTCTTCATATTTTTTCCTCATAGCAGAATAACGACGGTCAGTAGCATAACCGTCGCATCTGCGCATCTGCATATCTTTTAGTTTGCAGGGACTACACCTGCTGCAGAAATAATCTCATTCGCATCAGCAGAAGTGATGTAAGTAAAGAACTTCAAAGCTGCGTCGCTCAGAGGAGTATCTGTTTTAGTTACCAATACAAACGGACGCTGTACCACATAACTGCCATTCTTGATATTTTCTTCAGTTGCAGCCACACCATCAACGGTCACAGCCTTTACACTGTCCTTTACAGATGCTACGGAAGCGTATCCGATTGCACCCGGATTCTGAGAAACAGTGGTAATAACGTCACCGGTAGAAGTCAGTTCCTGACGATACTTGCAAGCATCTTCCGTGTCAGTGATGGACTCGAAGCCGTCACGGGTACCGGAACCTGCCTCACGACCGATCAGAACGATCTCGGCATCGTTACCGCCTACTTCGGACCAGTTGGTGATCTCGCCGGTGTAGATTTTTGCGATAGTTTCCAAACTCAGGTCGGAAACCGGGTTCTCAGGATTAATAATAATTGCGATACCGTCATAAGCAAGTACAGTGCCGCTTAACCCGGCTTCCTTTTCCTCTGCCTTCAGGTCACGGGAGGAAAGTCCGATGTCGCAACGTCCCTCCTGCACAGCCTTGATACCGGAACCGGAACCGGTAGGATTGTAGGTAAAGCTGATGCCGGTATCATTCTGAAAAGCCTCACCCAAAGCACCGATTACCTTCTCCATGGATGTAGAACCATCCGTAGTAACAGAACCTTTTTCCTTGCCGCAGCCTGCAAGCATGGAAATCGCCAGAACTCCAACTATCATCATAGTAATCATTTTTTTCATTTTAATGTCTCCTTTCAGACAAGTCTTTATTTTCTTTTTCCTTGCTACAGATATTATTCTAAGTGTCAAATGTGAAATCTAAAATACAAGTAATGTAAAATCTATGTCAAATCGCAAAGCTCTTTTCAATAAAAAAAATGACATCTGCTCCACCAAACCCAGATGTCACTCATTCATATTATTCCTATTGTAATTTTCTATTCTTTGTTTTCCTTGTCAACAATAAGCCGGCACACATCGCAGTAAACGGAGCAACACTCACCAATCCAAAAGAGCCAATTACCGTATGAATAATCTCACCGGAAACATATTTATAGTTAAAGATATGCTCTGTTGGCGTTCCCTGAGCCATAAACACCATTAACAAGGCGATATAGCCTCCGGAATAGGCCAATAAAAGAGTTGTAGTCATAGTACCCATGGCAGCCCGGCCTATATTTATGCCCGACTTTACCGCTTCCCAAGGGCGAATATCCGGCTTCTTCTCAACCACTTCGTAAACTGCGGATGTAATGTCCACAGACAAGTCCATAACAGCTCCTGAGGAACCAAGGAATATAGAGGCCATAAATATCTGAGTCAAGTTCAAGTGCTGATAGCCGGCATAAAGCAGGCTTTCGGAATAGGCCATGACAGCACCGTGTATTTTAAACAAATCCGTAAATATTACACCGAGAATACAGGTCACCAGGATTCCAAGAAATGAACCGCTGACTGCGGCTGCACACCGATTATCAAAACCATACACCAGCGCAATAATAAGAGTAGTCAACAAAAGATTGATTGCCAGACCAATCCAGATAGGATTATAGCCACCCAAATACAGTGGTACCAGTACCTTCCAGATTACCAAGATTGTTAATACAAAGGATAATATAGCCCTCACTCCTGTACGCCCTGCAAATATGACGAGGAACAAAATAAATATTCCTGCCAGTAATAATTCTCCCGGAACTCGAAAATGGTCTATCATAGAAACCCGATTAATTATATCGTCATCATAACTAATGACAACCTGTGCCGTATCACCCTCTGAAAATAATTTATCCTGTTCTAGAGAACCCTGTAACAGATTGATTGCAATCGCCGTCTTTCCCTTAAACATACCATTCAGGAATGTAACCGTACAGCGCTGTTCTCCGGACCGGACAAGCCCCGTATCCATAATAGCGGAATTATCAACTTCTGTAACTTTTGCAATACAACGTTCTGCCTCTTTGTATTGAATAGCATCTTCATGCCCGGTCGGTAACAGAAGAAGAATTACAATCAGTAATAAACAGACTGCCACCGGTATATAATATCTAAGTTTTCCTTTTTTCATGTATCCTCCAAAAAACATCCCTGTTCCAAGACAGGGATGTCAACAGATCTATTACTTTACTTTTAGCATTTGAGCTATCTTGTTATAGATTTCGGTATTGTCGTAATATCCGTTAAACTCATCGGCATTTACCCCGTCAGCTAACACCGCAACAGGCAGACCGGTATGACTGAAAGATGTGAAAGAGATGCCGGACTTATTGTTCAAGATATGAGTCAGAGTAACGGACAACGGATCATAGGTACCGTACATTACATACTCCAATTGCGCATCTTCACCGGTTTCTGTACCATTGATGCTTTTCTCAAAAGCAACACGTAACTGTTCTAGCTCATAGGCAGTAAGAACCAGCTTGTCACTCTCTTCGCCCTCGGTCTTTAAGCCGAACAGGGCTTCGATATCAGCCAAAGCTTCTTCAAAGGTAGTTCCGTTTTCCTTGTAGTTAACGGTGTATTCGTCATCAAACTTCTGGAAAGAGATTTTCTGACTCTCCAGCAAGGTCAGATAAGTATCATAGTCCGTACCCGCAAAGCCAATCGTCAAACCTCCGGTCTCATGGTCACCGGTAACGAGGATCAGCGTCTCGTCGGCATGATTCTTTGCAAAGTCGATAGCAACCTGAATCGCATCCGCAAAAGCCACCGTATCATGAATGGTAGAAGCTGCATCGTTAGCATGGCAGGCCCAGTCGATCTTACCGCCTTCGCACATCATAAAAAATCCCTTATCATTATCCAGAACTTCGATGCCTTTTTCAACATAATCCGCTAAAGACCACATTTCCTCTGTACGATCGATTTCATAAGCCATGGCATCAGAGTCAGCCAAATGCTCGTCAATCAGAATAACTTTTCCGGAATCAGCAGTAATAGCTGCAGCTTCCTCATTGGTAAATGTCACGGTATAACCGGCCGCTTCAGCCATATCATACAAATTAGGCAAAGGGTTCTCCTTATCATACCCGGTAGTCTTCTTCAAACCACCTCCCGCAAAAAACTCAAATCCGGATGCTACCAATTCTTCACCGATTTCATAGTAGTTGTTACGGCTCACCTGATGTGCATAAAATGCGGCCGGAGTAGCATGGTTTAAGTTCACAGAAGAAATAATGCCGACTTTCATTCCAAGTTGCTTATGAACTTTCTCTGTGATTGTTTCAAAAAGTTCTGTTCCGGTAACATCTACATTAATCGTACCGGAGTAAGTCTTGCGTCCGGTGGAAATAGAAGTCGCGGTAGATGCTGAGTCCGGCGCAAAAGAGTTTGCATCATAAGTAACCGCAGAACCAGCCGCTTCAAAATTCATGAAATTCATATACTCAGGTCCATCTAACGTTGCTCCTTGATTGTCGTCCAAACTAGGCTGAGCCATGAAATAATCTTCATCAGCCAATGCACCCAGATAATCGGAAGTGGATTGAATCTGAGGATAGCTCATACCATCACCGATGAACAAAAATACATACTTAGGTGTTGTATCTTTTTCCTCGTTCTTTGCATTTTCTTCAGCAGCATAGGCAAATTTAACCCTATCGTTCACATCTGTTTCGTTGTTAATACTTTCTTTGTTAACTGTTACATTTTGTTTGTTTGTGCCACATCCGGCAAAAGCACCCACCATCATACTCAGCGCCAACAAACTTGCAATGACTTTTTTCATTGTTATTACCTCCATTCGTTTTTCATCTTATAAGACAAGTTCATTATAAAAATCGAATGTGAAATCTAAAAGCCATGTTACGTCAAATATAAGCAAAACCTTTGTAAAATGTGAAAGGCAGCCTAATGAACTAACTGAGTCATCAATTCTCTCCGCCGTATCTCATCTCTTGTTTCTAAAATATGCCAATAAGCTTATAAACCTCACTACTAAGAAAGCACTGATTAATTCAGTGCTTTCTTAGATGCCTCCGGCGGATCACACGAATTTGCAGCAGAGATTGCAGCTTCGCTGTGCAAATTCAGCGGGGAAACGCTTTAATCAGCGTTTCCCTATATTTTACACCGGCGCTTGACAAAAAAAACGGTTAAGTCTCTCATTTTGTATACGCAAATAGCCCGAAGCTGTAATTCGCTCCGGGCTAAACTTAGCTTATTACTACTTTAAGAAGATTCCTAATTTATCCTTCGATGGCAATAAACTTTTTATCTTCTATCTGTGCCTTTTTCTCTTCCTTTTTCGGAATAGAAAGTTTTAAAACACCACTTTCATACTTTGCATGAACATCTTCCTGTCTGATATCCTCACCCACATAGAAAGATCTGCTCATACTGCCTGCATAACGTTCACGACGTACAAATTTCCCAGTCTTCTCTTCTTTTTCTTCCTTGTCCAGACCTTTCGCTGCACTGATCATCAGATATCCATTTTTCAGTTCCAAAGAAAGCTCCTCTTTCTTAAATCCCGGAAGATCGATATCTACTTCATAATGATCCTCCTGTTCTTTCACATCTGTCTTCATCATGTTTGCAGCATGACGTCCATACAGCTTCTTCTCTGCTTTCTTCATTGCCCGATCATCAAATACCGGGAAATCAAAGAAATCATCAAATAACTCGTCGAATAGATTTTCTCCAAAAATACTAGGTGTTAACATAATCATCGCTCCTTTTTCAAAATAATTTTTGAAACTGGGGATGTTTAGGAAGAATCATGAACTCGTGGTTCTTTCTTTCTCCTGTTTCTGATTATGTTATAACACCATTGTTAGCACTTGTCAATAGTGAGTGCTAATTTTTTTGTGAACTTTTTGTGTCCCCTGTTCCTCCAAATATTTATCCGACCGGATTCAGACCGTGTAAGGCAGAAACAACAGGATATTCTGTCATTTCCCACCTTTAAAACATACGCAACTTATACTTAGGGAAACGCTGATTAATTCGTGCATTTCCACTTAATATTTGATATATATAGGTATCAACTTGAAAGGACGTATACCTATGAATCAATTAACGTTTTCGGATGTTGAATACTCCAACCGCAGGAAGAAAACCAAACGTGAAGAATTCCTTGATGCCATGGAAGAAATTATCCCATGGTCTTACTGGGTTGAAATAATTCGGCCGTTTTATTTCAACAATAAGTTCGATTATTTCTTCGGTTGATATCGAATCTCATTCACTGCATACACAGTTACAAATGCTTTCGGGTCAACTTTCTTAACAAAATCCATCAGCTTTCTATACTCATGTTTATCTACAATGGTAATGATCTCTTTCTTAAGAGTTTTATCATAAGCACCTGTAATCTCGTTTAATGTAGCTCCGCTATGCAACTGATGAAGAACATACTCTGTTATTTCCTCTATCTTCGGAGAAATGACGCACACGCGTCGCTTTATATTCAAACCAAAGATAAAGTGGTCCACAATAATTCCACCAAAATAGGTCCCTAGAACACTAAGCACAACAGTTTTCGTGTCATAGCACAAAACAGATGTCAACGCCACTACAATCCCTGAAACGGACACTGCACTTCCTAAATCAATTTTTAGATACTTATTCATTATCTTTGCAACGATGTCCAAACCTCCGGAGGAGGCATTGTGGGAAAAAAGTATTGCCATTGCCTTTCCGACAACAAGGATGTAACACAGCACATCAAGCAGAGGTTCTCCCGTCAACGATTCTAAGTTTGGGAAAAAAATTTCAAATACGCCCATGGATACCGGAACCATAATGGATGTATATACGGTCTTTATACCAAACCCGGGACCAATCAATATAAATCCTATAAGAAGAAGGAACACATTTAAGATTAGGTTAATTACAGAAACCGAAAGCGGAATATAGTTACTTAATACCATTGCTAATGCCGAGGCACTACCAACCGCCAAATAACTGGGCAACATAAAGAAGAAAATTGCTGCTCCCGCCAACACAGCACCCAAGGTAATAACAAAAAATTCTTTTATCTCATACCAACACTTTGTGATTTTCATACTTTCTTTCCTCGTAAAAGATAAAATAAGATCATATGTCCTACCACTGTATCTGCCAAATTACAGCTATTGTAACACCGAAACTGCGTCTGAAATCGTTTTTTCCATTGCTTCCCGTCCGTATTTGTCTACTTCCGCTTTATTCTTCTCTCCATGGGTTAGGCATCCCGCACCGCCGATACATCCGCCGGTACATGCCATTCCCTCGATAAAGTTGGCATCCAGTACGTTTTTACTCTTCTTTAAAAGTGCCACACGACAGGCTTCAATGCCGTCGCACACGCTTGCCTTCAACGGGAATCCCTCCATCCCCTGCTCCTTTAAAGCCTGGGATACCGCATCAGACAGACCGCCGCTTCTTGCAAAGATACGTCCGAAGTAAGATGCATTGTCCAATACACCTTCCTCCAACGTCGTAATATCTATATCGCGGCTGTCAAACAGCGCCTGTAACTCTTCAAAAGTCAATACCGCATCCACATGCGGTTTTACAGATTCTAACTGCGCTTCCATCTTCTTTGATGTACACGGTCCGATAAATACTACCTTTGCATTTTCACTGGTTTTCTTAATATACTCTCCAATTGCTGCCATCGGAGAAAGGTTATGGGAAATAAACGGCACCAAATCCGGGAACTCCGACTTTATGTATGCCACAAATGCCGGGCAGCAGGAACTGGTCAAAAATCCCTTTTCTACCAACTCTCTGGACTCTTTCATGGCCACTAAATCCGCGCCTAACGCTGCTTCTACTACCGTATGGAAGCCCAATTCCTTCAGTCCTGTGATAACCTGGCCCAACTTTGCATAAGTAAACTGGCTGGAAATGGACGGTGCCACTACCGCATACAATTTGTAATTTTTTCCCTGTTCGCTCTTTTTCAGTAAATCCACTACGTTTAAGATAAAAGACTTATCCATGATTGCGCCGAACGGACACTGATATACACAGGCTCCGCAGGAGATACACTTGTTATTGTCAATGGATGCCGCATTGTTCTCGTTAATGGAGATGGCCTTAATCTTACAGGCATTCTGACACGGACGCTTGCGGTTTACAATGGCCGAATACGGACATACCTTTGCACACTGACCACACTCCACACACTTGGATTTATCAATGTGAGCCACATGGTTATGGTCAAAGGAAATCGCTCCTCTCGGACACACATCTTCACACCTGTGAGCAAGACAACCGCGACAGGAAGCCGTCACCTCGTAACCCGCTGCCGGACACTCGTCACAAGCAATATCGATTACCTCAATGATATTCGGATTCTCTTTATTACCGCCCATGGCAACCTTTACACGTTCTGCCAGAATTGCCCGCTCTTTGTACACACAGCAACGCATGGTCGGCGTTTTTCCCGGCACAATGGTCTTCGGAATTTCCAACACGTTCTCCAAAAGCGTATCGTTCCATGCCTGACGAGCCACCTCGCGCAGCACCTTATATTTTAAATGTTGTACTTTTGTATCAAACTTTCTCATATGCCTCTCCTTAGAAATAGCTAACCTTAATGCGTTTTCCCATCTGCCGCAGGCATTTGGACAACTCCTCCACCAGATTCATCTTGATGTTAAAGTTAATCGGCAAATCCGGGTTCTGGTGGGCCGGATTAATTGCTCTGCCTACGTAGAAATTAATATCAGTGGCTTCCTCAAACAAAAGTCTGCTGATTAAAGATGCTCCGTCATGTTTAACACTCCAATGCTCGTAGTTGACGTTCTCACCCAGATGATCCTTGGCATATTCCAAAACCTTATTGACTGTAATCACGCCTTCTGTTACCAATTCCACTCCTTCAATGGTTGCAATCGGTGGCACATCAGAACGCTCAAAATTAAGCGTTGCACGAAGCGGTTTTCCAAGATATTTTGCCGCAATCGAGGATGTAGTTCCCCCGCAAATAATATGCTTTCCTTCTTTAGAGAAAAACAACGACATCATACGTTCTTCATCATCCCGATTAGACGGCGGTCCGAATAAAATATTCATCGGTTCCCTCTTTCTTACCCGTACCACACAAGCAGTCGTATCATCCCCGGGGCGATTCCCGTATAGCTTATTACATTCATCCACCAAGATTGTAGATAACGTCTTTGCCGTATAGCCTGCCGGCGCAAGCGTTTCCATAAATTTAGCGATATCCTCCCATCTCCAACCAAAATTATATGCGGTACCGATACCTGCATGTGGACAACCGTCGCTCATAGCGATAAAAATATCATTTTCTCTTAACTTCAGAATGGTTTTATAAATCTTTTTTCCGCCAATGTTCATTTCCGTCTTCGGATAATCGTAATATTCTTCATCCCGAATCAAAATTACATGGGGATTATCATACTGAATCAGTTCGGCTGTATCGTTATTAATCACATGAATGATAGTAAAGGTGGAATAGGCCACTCCTCTGGATGAACAAACCGGAAGCGTTGCTGCGATCGTGGAAACACACTCTTCCAAAGGAAGTCCTTCCGCCATCATGGTGGAAATTATTTTCGAGGTAAGAGTGGATAAAATGCTTGCTTTCACCCCGCTTCCCAGCCCGTCCGCCAGTACGATCACCGTGGAATTTTCGCCGCTTTCCACCACATCCACATGATCTCCGCAAAGCTGTTCTCCGTAATGATTAATACTCTTGTAACCGATATCTGTACATAAATCATTCATCGGAAATCGACTCCTTTAATTTTGCCAGTGCTATTTTGGTTTCTGCTGCCGTTTCACCCAGCAGAGATGCGATTTCCTGTACAATCCGCATCTGCTTGTCCACCACCCGGTCGGCAACCTCCACTGTTCTGCGACTGATGCTTTCCTTCTTTTCTCGTTCCTTTTCCTCATCCGTCACATCTCGCATGATACAAATGAGCATACGGGACTCTTTATCATGTACCACCGTCTGTTCCACATACCGCTTGTATTCTGCCAGATAAACTCTTTGATTCTTAATCTCTTTGCCACTGTTCAACACGTCAAGAAAAATATCCGGCTCTAAAATGCGAATCACCTGGTCTCCCAGCACATCCGATGCTGCACGAATATTCATAATCCTCTGTGCTGCCGCATTAATCTGCTGTACCTCCAGATTCTCGTTCAGTACAATCAAGCCGTTCGGCGTATTCTTTACGATTGCATCCGAAAAACTTTCCGCCTTGTCCTTTAAGAACGGAAGACACATTGACACATCCGATTTCCCATTAAAGATTGCAATGGCCTTTTCACGACAGGTGTTATAGCCGCAGGAACCGCAGTTTAATTCCTGAGACGGCTTGAACTTACCCATTTGACGAAGAATCTCGGTAATCTGACTTTCCGCCGGTGACTGGGTACGAAGCTCGATGAACTCAAAATTCTTGCGAAGCTCCGAAGACTCTGGCTGACGTACATCAAAATCCTTTTTGCCTGCATACTGTGCTACCGCCATATAATCCTTCACCGGAGACCGGTGGTATTTTTCCATCACCGGACCACCGACACAACTACCCACACAGGCAGACATTTCGATAAAGCACTTATGAATTTTTCCGTTTTCAATATCCCGGAGTGCCGCCATACAATTTTCCACACCATCAATCGCCATATAAGTATAGCCCGGTGCGTCCTGTGCCATAGTTTTTAAGATACCGCCGGTGGTTGGGAAAAATCTTGCCTTACTCTCCTCCGCAGAATCCATCTCTTTGTGTAGCTCGATTTTTTCTGCAGCCAGCCATTCGGTCAATTCTTCAAAGGTAAGTACGGCATCCACGATACTTCCGTAATGTTCCGCCTCATCCTTTTTTGCCACGCACGGACCGATAAATACGGTCTTCGCATCCGGAAAACGTTTCTTAATATCCAGACAATGCGCCTGCATCGGCGATGCCACATCCGCAAGAAATTCCAGTTCCTTCGGAAAATACTTCTGAATCAACAGATTCACAGAATGACAACAAGATGTAATGATAATATCCCTGTCTTCTTCACGAAGCATCCGTTCATACTCCGTCTTTACCATAGTAGCTCCGATGGCGGTCTCCTCCACATCGGCAAAGCCCAGCTCTTGAAGCGCCTCCCGCATGGCATTAATTCCTACGCCGTCATAGTTAGCAATAAAGGATGGGGCAAGGCTCACATATACCGGGGCTCCACTTTGTAAAAGAACCTTCACTTTTTCGGTTTCGTCCACAATTTGCTTTGCTCCCTGCGGGCAAACTACAAAGCACTGTCCGCAAAGAATACACTCGTTTCCGATAATATGCGCCTGGTCTCCGGAAAAACGAATGGACTTTACCGGACAATAGCGAATACATTTATAACAGTTTTTACAGTTTGATTTTTTCAGCGTTAAACAGTTCGGCATACTCTGTTACTCCTTTACGCACTCAGCTTTTCCAGTACCTTTTCCTAAAAAAATTCCTGAAATATTTCTCTTGTAATGCCGGTGTACACGTCATCATCCACCTGAACCGTCACTCCGATACGATTACACTTGCCGATGCAAAAGCTACCGACAAGTGTAATCTCCTGTTCCAGATGATGCGCTTCAACGGCTTTCTGAAAGGGTTCCACAATCTCCTCGGACCCTTTCAAGTGACAGGAACTGCCCACACATACCTGAACGATCATAATTTTCACACCTTTACAAGTACTTGTTTTTCAAAGAATTCCTTAGTGGAATCCGAAGTTACGGAATGGAAGGTATCGTCAACGGTAACACAAACGCCCTTCTGGCAGTTGCCCATACAGAAAGTTCCTCCCAGCTCTACCTTATCGTCTAACTTATTTTCCTTAATCAAATACTGAAGTTGCTCTACTACCTGACGGGACCCCTTAATATGACAGGAGGATCCGATACATACTGTAATCTTCATGCTGCTATCCCTCCTATTCATAATCTACAACGTCTACCCAGCTAAGCAGGAATTCACGTTCCTTCTCATTGCCCTTTACAGACTGGGAAGCTGCCACAATCGGCATCCACTTTTGTACATACTGCTTTGCGGTGTTGCTCTTTTTACAGAACAAATCAAGATACTTCTTTGCACCTTCGATATCACCTTCCAGCCAGAACAAAAGGTAGGTTCTTGCCGCATCTGCGGAAGCGTTACCCTGGGTTACATGAGACCAGTCAAGGATGTACGGGGTTCCGTCCTCGGTCACGATAATGTTGGACGGATTGAAATCACCGTGGCATACCTTATTATGCTTCGGCATGCCTTCCAAACGGGTATGCAAATCATAACGGGTGGTAGCATTCAACTCAGCCTTACTGATTTTTCCATTCATCTTATCCTTTAACTTATTGAGTAACGGGCAGGTCGCCTTGTGCACCGTTGTCTGTAACTCTACAAACATTTCCAGATACTCATCCTTCTTCTCCGGGTCCTCCTGCATTAACTGCGCTAAAGTCTTACCCTTAATGAACTCGGACACAATCGCCCATTTGCCGTCAACCATGGTTACTTCAAAGATCTTCGGAATGTTCAAACCGGTCTCCTCGATTCTTGCCTGATTCAGTGCCTCGTTTAATACATCCGCCTTGGAATAATGCTCATCAAATACCTTTATACACTTGTCGCCGTCACGATAAATCGTCTTGTTGTTTCTTACTGCAATCACTCTATCCAATTTCATAGTCTCACTCCTCCTTACAGATTCTTATTGATGCCGTTCTTTGCTCTACGGAAACTCTGCTTAATATCGGTCTTGTCTACGCCTTCGCCAAGCTGACGCTCATCCGGAGTCTTCGGCTCGACAAACTGCTTGCCGTAATATGCGTTCAGGTACATCTGCTTGATTTCACTCATTAACGGGTATCTCGGGTTTGCACCGGTACACTGGTCATCGAATGCCTGCTCAGTCATCTCGTCCAGTCTTGCAAGGAAGTCCTTTTCGTCAGCAACATAATCCTTAATGGTCGCCTTAATGCCCACCTTAGCCTTTAACTCATCCAAAGCCTTAATTAAGTTCTCTACCTTTTCGCTGTCGTTCTTACCCTTAAGTCCAAGGTAATCAGCTACTTCTGCATAACGGGCCAAGGTATGCGGATGGTCATACTGGGAGAAGGTACCCATCTTTACCGGAGTTTCCGCTGCATTGAAGCGGATTACTTCGTCAATCATCAGCGCATTTGCAACGCCGTGCGGTAAATGATGGAATGCACCCAGCTTATGTGCCATGGAGTGACATACGCCAAGGAATGCGTTTGCAAACGCCATACCTGCGATGGTAGCCGCATTCGCCATCTTCTCTCTTGCTTCTACATCGGTCTGTCCATTCTCGTAAGCTCTCGGAAGGAACTCGAAAATCGTCTTCAATGCCTTTAATGCAAGACCGTCGGTATAATCCGTTGCCAACATGGATGCATATGCTTCCAATGCGTGGGTTACTGCATCGATACCGGAAGCTGCAGTCAATCCCTTCGGTGCGGTCATATGGAAGTCGGTATCAATAATTGCCATATTCGGAAGTAATTCATAATCCGCAAGCGGGTACTTCACGCCGGACTTTTCATCAGTAATAACCGCAAACGGAGTTACCTCGGAACCGGTACCTGCAGAAGTCGGGATTGCAATAAAGTACGCCTTTTCGCCCATCTTCGGGAAGGTGTAAATTCTCTTGCGGATATCTACGAAGCGCATTGCCATATCCATGAAGTCTGCTTCCGGATGCTCGTAAAGAACCCACATAATCTTTGCGGCATCCATTGCGGAGCCTCCACCGAGGGCGATAATGCAATCCGGCTTGAAGGCCTGCATCTGCTCTGCTCCTGCCTTAGCACAAGCAAGAGTCGGATCCGGAGCTACATCAAAGAAGGTTGCATGCTGGATACCCATTTCATCTAACTTGTCGGTAATCGGCTTCGTATTGCCGTTCTCATAAAGGAAAGTATCCGTTACAATGAAGGCTCTCTTCTTTCCCATCACATTCTTTAATTCATCAAGAGCTACCGGGAGACAGCCCTTCTTCATATAAATCTTCTCAGGTGCTCTAAACCAAAGCATATTCTCTCTCCTCTCAGCTACAGTCTTAATATTAATCAAATGCTTTACGCCTACGTTATCGGATACGGAGTTGCCACCCCAGGAACCACATCCTAAGGTAAGAGACGGAGCCAGCTTGAAATTGTAAAGGTCACCGATACCACCCTGAGAGGACGGGGTATTCACTAAGATACGACAGGTCTTCATACGCTCACCGAACTCCGCAAGCTTTTCCTTCTCGGTAATTGCATTTAAGTAAATGGAAGAGGTGTGACCGTAGCCGCCGTCTGCGATTAAGTGCTCTGCCTTTTCGAACGCATCCTGAATATCCTTTGCCTTGTACATTGCAAGTACCGGAGAAAGCTTCTCGTGTGCAAACTCCTCGGAAAGCTCTACGCTCTCAACCTCACCGATTAAAATCTTTGTACCTTCCGGAACGGTTACGCCTGCCAGTTCCGCAATCTTTGCTGCCTTCTGGCCTACAATCTTCGCATTTAATGCGCCATTGATGATAATGGTCTTACGAACCTTCTCAATCTCGTCTTCCTTTAAGAAGTAACAACCTCTTGCCGCAAATTCTTCCTTTACTGCATCATATACATTCTTGTGTACGATTACGGACTGCTCGGAAGCACAAATCATACCGTTATCAAAGGTCTTGGAATGAATGATGGAGTTTACTGCAAGCAGGATATCTGCGGTTTCATCAATAATAGCCGGAGTATTACCTGCACCTACACCGAGAGCCGGCTTACCACTGGAGTATGCAGCCTTTACCATGCCCGGACCACCGGTTGCAAGAATAATGTCCGCTTCCTTCATAACCGTATTGGTCATCTCAAGGGACGGTACATCAATCCAGGAAATGATGCCTTCCGGTGCTCCTGCTGCCACTGCTGCCTCGAGTACAATCTTGGAAGCTGCGATAGTTGCGTTCTTTGCACGCGGATGTGGGCTGATGATAATACCGTTTCTGGTTTTCAGAGCAATAAGTGTCTTAAAGATTGCGGTAGAAGTCGGATTTGTGGTCGGAATAACCGCAGCAATGACACCGATCGGCTCCGCTACCTTCTTAATACCGTAGGCCTTGTCTTCTTCTACTACGCCACAGGTCTTGGTATCTCTGTATGCATTATAGATATACTCGGAAGCATAATGATTTTTGATTACCTTATCTTCCACAACACCCATACCGGTCTCTTCTACGGCAAGCTTTGCAAGAGCGATACGCTCCTTATTTGCGGCAGAAGCTGCAGCCAAGAAGATTTTGTCCACCTGCTCCTGTGTGTAGGTCGCAAAAATTTTCTGCGCCTCTCTTACACGGGCAATGGCTTCTTCCAACTTCTCAACGCCATCCACAATTTCGTACTTCTTCGTCTTCATAACTTATCCTCCTATATTGTTATTTTTTTAACATACTCTTCGTTTAATTTTGCCTCATCTCTGAGGCTGTTATTATTTTAACAATCTTTTGCCTTTTTGGGAATAATCAAATTAGTATAAGGGGTTATGCAAAATGATATATCCTTACACATCACTTAAACAATGTAAGGTTTCAACGCCATCATGACCTCATCTATTTGCTCGTCCTTATGAATAGTCAAGTTCACAGGCTTCGAAAGATCCAAACTGAAAATTCCCATAATCGACCGCGCATTCACCACATATCTTCCCGATACTAAATCAAAGTCATTATCAAACTTAGCAATTCTGTTTACGAAGCTTTTAACGTTATCAATGCAATTTAGAGAAATCTGTACTGTTTTCATGATTACTACCTCCTGGTTTTCTACTGATTGTTTACTGTGTTTACTTTGTTTCTGTACTCTCTCGGCGTCATTTTATGTCTTTCCTTAAACGCCCTGTTAAAGGTTCTCTGGCTTTCAAACCCACAATCCAGACATATATTGGTTATAGACTCCGTTGAACGCTCCAACATAGCAGTTGCATAGTTAATCCTCACACTGTTAATGTACTGATTGAAATTACAGTGAAAGGTTTTTGCAAACATTCTGGACAACACATACTTGCTCACCCCTAAGTCAAAGGCCATTTTATCCAGGCAGATTGCTTCGCGGTAGTTCTTTGCTACATATTCCACCGACTTATATATAATATCCTCACCCCCTACTGTTTCCTTATCTGTCATCTTCATTTCCGAAAACACATGTGCCATGATAAGCTGCACATACGCCTGTGCCAGCATTATATTATCATTTCCCGAGCTTGCCAGCGTTTGTATCGCACTTACAACATCACCGTGCAAATTCTGTTTATGAATCACAGGATATTGCGGACAATATTTCTGCAGTTCATCATAGTACAACGGCATCATTGCCGGTTCAAAAAGTAAATATATCCCTGTATTCTTTCCGGAACCGAATACCTGGTAATGATGAATTACATT
>JAFTWC010000040.1 GCA_017465475.1 Lachnospiraceae bacterium | reverse complement strand
CCTACAAACTTAATGTCGTGAGAAGTAAGCTTATCAAACTTAATCTTAAGCTTGTCCATAGAGCCCGAGGTATTATGAGCCTCTAAAATCCCATAAGATAAAGTAGCTTTCTTTGCCTCTTCTGCTGCCGGAACACTTCCCAACATAGCTGTCAGTTTCTGTTTGCCCTCTGCGGTATCTTCAATCACTTCGCCGTTTACCACATAAGCACCGTTCTTCAATAAAGTAATCATAGTTCTTTCCTTTCTTACGTCACACGACGCCACTCTATTTCAAACATGCAACTCGGAACCCGAGTGCTGTTTTACTGCACATTTCCGTCTGTAGGATCAATGTAATATACATCATCACAACCGGTTCTTGTGGAAGACTGGAATAATCCTTCCGTTGCTTTTAAGCGAGCCAACAAATCCCCATCTTCTGCGTCTTCCAGTTCAAAAATAATTCTTCCTTCAAAATCATATAAAAACTGTCCTGTCTGAATCAGGGATTCTTCTCCGTTGTCAAATTCAATCTGAACAGAAAGCCATGCTTCGCCGGTAAGCTTTGATAATTCAAGAGATTCGGTGGACTCTGTTACCTTATCCTTGGAGTTCACGTCAGAAAACTCCATAATATCAATTGCACCGCCCTCCTCATCTTCATACCAAAATGAGATTTTGGAAATATTGTGTGAAGATTTGTTGTTTATAATAATCTTATTCTCCATACTCTTTTCCACACAAACCAAAGCAACAAAAAAAACAATAAAAGCACATATCAATGCTAATACAATATATACGATTTTATTACTGTTGTTTACCGGCTCTTCCGCCTTCTTACTCTGATACTCAAAATTCTTTGCTTTTACTTTACTCATCTCATATATCTCCTAGACTATTTATTCGCTCCAAAAAAAAGGTGATGCCGTTTGCGTCACCTTCTCTTTTGTATCCCTCTGTTCTTACGCCAGCTTCAATAAGAAGAACAACTTCACTTCACCACCATCATACAAAAGCGGCACCTTAATTGATGTCATATTCGGCGACGTCAACTTCGCATTTCCGGTACCCAATGTCGGCGGTGTAATATCTATTCTTAAGTTGTTGTTTGAAAGTAATGTAGCTGCATTACCCATAATCATATTACCGAGCTCACTGAGGGCACTCTTGGCCATATCGTCAATCTCGGCCACCGGCATCCCCATCATCATACGGGATGCAATATCCTTTGCCACATCCAAATCAAATACAATGCACACCTGACCGGACATCTCACCGGTAACACCTAACATGATGAACACCGGTTCCCCATCAATACACATATTATCCTTGGAAAGTTGCCCTACTTTCGTCTGAATACCGCAAACCTGCGATAAAATCTGCTCTGCTGATACTAAAAACGGGTTGATATGCTCTACCGAAATTATTCCTGCCATATAATTCCCATACCTTTCTTGGCCAAATGCCAATTTCATTTGTATAACCGTCTTTTGCTCCAGTAAAAATCCCCAACCTATTTATCATTATTATATATCATACCAAATTTGTCCGAGACTTTCAATACTTTTCATAATTTTTTAAAAAAGCAGATAAATCAGTGAAATTGCAAGGCCCATAGCAGCCAGAAGAAGACCAAAGGACACACTTCCGATGATAAGGGAAAAGGTTTGTCTTGCTTCCAATTCGCTTACCGCAAACACGGAAACGAATGACTTTTCAATCGGATGATTCCGAAACAGTGACCGATTCAACACCGATACAATCCCATCCATTGCAGTACCGAACATATGCGTCAATTTGGTTCCTACCCAGATAGACATTTTACGCTTTCTAGGTGCAAATACCGTTGCACGAAGAAGTGCCGCAACTCCGTCCACTAAAGTATCGCAGATTCGGCAGAAAAATGCAAGTACAAAAACCAATCCGTTCATAAGAACAGGTTTAAACACGGAATCTTCCAAATCAACCCAGGCAGGAATTCGATTTACATAGATTCTTTTTCCATTCTCATGTTTCATAAGCACTCCGCGTACGACAAAAACATATACCACCACTCCGATAATAACAGAAATGAGCGCTCCTTTTAAATTTTCAAAAGAAAGCCAATGAATTGCATGTGCCTCACCGGACAGCACCTCCGGCGGACAGAAAAATTCTTCTGCAACATTACCTATTTTTGCAAAGATATGATTTGGTGTTAAACCAAGAAGCGGAATTAACACCGCAGAGCCCAATACTGCAATACCGGATAAAAGAGTCATACTGCGCTTTCCGGCAGAACTTTGTTCTTCTCCCTTTTCTACAAAAATCGCAATAAATAACTTCAACATATAGGCAAGCGTCAAACCGCCTGCTAACAAAAATAATACTTCTATCGTTTTATACATACCGATTTCGGAATGCATTCCCTGTTGTTCCAAATGATGCATATGCTCCACCAGACTTTCATGAAGCAATGTCTTACTGATATAACCGTTGCATCCAGGAATTCCCGCAAGTCCAAGACCACCTAATGCAAATGCAGTTGCCAAAAACGTATGCTTTCGCCCGTAGCCTCGTATTTTATTTAAATCAAGAGAATGTGTATTTACATAAATCACACCGGCCGCCATAAACAAAACAAGCTTTAACACCGAATGATTCACCATGTGGTATACCGTTCCCTGTAACGCAATACCATGTCCCCCCATAACACTTACCATACCGATTCCCAACGTTATGAAACCGATTTGTGATACAGACGAACATGCCAATGTTCTCTTTAAATCTACGGAAAAAACTGCCGATACCGCACCTAATACCATTGTTATTGTTCCTAAAACAAGGATTACGTTCCCCCAAGTTCCGTCCGCAAACAACAAATGGCAATTCACCAGAAGCATACCGAATACACCACATTTGGTTAACATACCGGATAAAAGTGCCGATGCCGGTGCCGGTGCTGCCGGATGTGCCTTCGGGAGCCAGATATGAAGCGGAAATACACCCGCTTTTGCCCCAAAGCCTATTGTTAACATCGATGCTGCAATATATAAATAATTTTTACGGTTTCCGAAATTACCGCCTTCTCCTGCCAGAAAATCCTCCGCCGAAGAACGTAATTCCGAAATCGTTAATGTCCCGAAAGCATGGTCAAGCATAAATAAGCCCATCAACATGGACAATCCGCCGATTACCGCCACCGCAAGATAGGTTTTGGATGCTTTTAAAGCAGCATCTGTTTCTTCCTGTGCCACCCATACATAGGAGGTAAAGGACATAATTTCAAAGAACAAAAACAAAGTTAACAAATCCGCCGCAAAAAACACGCCAAGAACTGCCCCGAAGGTTGCAAAATAAAATACAAAATATCGTACCAAATGTCTTTTGCGTGCAAAATATTGCTTTGAAAATAACAACGTCATGCACCAAAGTAAGGCAGCCAAAGCCGCATATACGACACGGAATCCATCCGCAGCAAATGTAAGTTCACTTACCATAACACGGTACCTCCCTTCGCAATACTTTCAAATACATTCGTAAGAGGTTGTGCGACAATACCGAGAACCACAATCATGACACAAAGCAACACAAGCGGAATCGTCATGTATGCGTTGGCTTCACAACGTTTCGTTTCCGGTTGTAATCCGCTTTTTGACGGAAAACATGCTTTAAACACAACCAAGAATAAATATACCGCCGTCAAAATTGCAGAAACCAACAAAACACCGACTCCGATATACGCAAGTATACTCTTCTCAGCCACCGCCGCTCCGGCCAAATTCCACTTACTCAAAAATCCCGGCAACGGCGGGATTCCCACCAAAGCTGCCGATGCAAGAGCAAAACAGGAAAATGTTACCGGCATACGTTTTCCCATACCGCGCATGTCATGAATATACTCCTGATGTGTCTTATACAGTACTGCACCTGCACAAAAGAACAACGTAATTTTCACTACACCGTGAACCACCATGTGCGTTAATGCACCCGTCAATCCTTCCGGTGTCATTAACGATGCTCCGAATACGATATAAGACAAATTACTGACAGTAGAATATGCCAAACGTCGTTTCAAATGCTGTTCCTTTAATGCCATGGTAGAGCCGAATAAAATCGTAACGAGTGCAGCTCCCATAATAATGTACTGGGCATAGCTTCCCCGGAGCAAATCCGTTCCGAAGCTGAAATATGTAATTCGAAGAATAGCAAACGCACCGGCTTTTACAACCGCTACCGCATGTAACAGAGCCGTCACCGGTGTCGGCGCGACGGATGCCGTCGGAAGCCAGCGATAAAACGGGAATACGGCTGCTTTTACGCCAAATCCGAACGCAGTTAATACATAAGCTCCGCGCAACAAGAATATCTCAAGTTCGTTATAGGTTCCGTTCAGTACTCCTCCGTATACAAAACCGATTCCGTCACCAAAGGTGAGAATAACAGCAATTCCGATAAACGCAAATGCCGCGCCTCCCACCGAATAGGTCACATAACGCCTTCCCGCGAACACGGACTTCTTACTCATGCCATGCATTACAAGTGGCAAAGTCACAAACGTCAGCAACTCATAGAACAAATATAATGTCATCAAATTGCCGGCAAATGCGATTCCTACCGTAATACCATAGGTCATGGTAAAAAAGGTAAAAAAGGTATTTTCTTTCCCTTCGTGCTTCATATATTCAAATGCATAAAACGTAGCAATCGGCCATAACACGGCAACCAGGGAACCAAATACACAGCCCAAACCATCCACATGAAAGGTAATGGAAAGCTTTCCCGCCATATTAAGCAGCATGAACTCCCCTTCCGGTCGAACCGCAAACATAACAAAAAACATCAAAAGCGTATTAAGAATTGCCACAGTACCTACATATATTTGACGACTTTTCGCTTTTTCAAAATGAAACAACGGAATAATCGCACCGAAAACTATCGGGGCAAAAATCGGAAGTAACATTAAATATTGACTCATTTCTCTCTCCTTTCCGATTTACCGAAGCAAACCTGCCGCCAAATTGGTAACAAAAGTATACAATGGTGATGCAAACACACCTAAACCAACGGTGGTCACCGCAAAAATCACACAAGGAATCAACATGGAAACCTGGGCTTCTCTCGGTTCCGGTGTTGCTACCGTAAAATTCTTTCCTGGGAAAAATCCGTCTGCCGTGATGGATAATAAATACCCTGCCGTTAAGAGTGCACTGACAAGTAACACCGCAGGTCCAATATAGGAAAACGCTCCCACAGAAGCTTCTAATGCACCTTTTGCCAAATACCACTTACTTACAAAGCCGGAAAGTGGCGGTATTCCTACAAGCGCAAGTGAAGCAAACGTAAAACACCAAAACGTTACCGGCATATCCTTCCCCATGCCCTTCAGACCTTCTACCCGTTCCTCACCGGTTTGATGAATCACCGTTCCTGCAAACAGGAACAAACCGTTCTTAATAACAGAATGGAATACCACGTGAAGCAATGCTGCCGCAAACCCGGCCGGCGTAAACAAAGCAAGTCCGAATAAAACATAGGATACCTGACTTACCGTCGAGTATGCCAAACGTTTCTTTAATATTTTTTCCTTATAAGCAAGCATGGAACCCATAAATACCGTAATTAAAGAAAGAGTCAAAAATACGATCTGTACATAAGTTCCTTTCAGATAATCCATTCCGATTACATAATACAAACTGCGAACAATTCCCAGTACGCCGGCTTTGGTAATGATACCGGACAACACCGCAGATGCCGGAGCCGGAGCCACCGGATGTGCCGTCGGAAGCCATCCGTGCATCGGGAACATACCTGCCTTGGTACCAAATCCAAGCACCAGTAACAACGCCGCCAACAAAACAGTGGTACGATTGGCATCGGAGTTCAATGCACTCCCGGTAAACAAAAGACCTTCCGTGTTCCCCGCAAGAAGGAACATTCCCGCCAAAGAAAGACTCGCTCCTGCAACGGAATAAAATAAATACTTTCTTGCCGCACGTCCTGCTTCTTTGGTACGGTTATAAAATACCAACGGAACCGTCATCAACGTCATCCATTCATAAAACAGATAAAACGTTACTAAATTTCCTGCCAAGGACAGTCCCTGCAATACTCCCAGGGAAATCAGATAAAAGCCGTAAAACATAATCGGCTTCCTTGTTTCTTTTAAATATTGTACGGAATAAATTCCGACCAAAAGCCACACTACAGAAACAAGGACAGAAAATAAACCGGAAAGACCGTCATTACAAAACAGCATCGGATGTGCAGGTGTAATATAAAAACATTCTACAACAGTCTCCTGCATCACTGCATTTGAACAAACCAATAATGTCTCCGCAACAAGCACTGCAACCGTATAAGTTATCATTATCTTACGATTTCCTTTGCGGTTCAAAACGAACAAAAGGCAACCTGCAGCTACCGGAAACAGAATCTGTAGCAATAATAATATTTCTTTTCCCATATCTTACAGCCTCCTTCGTTATGAAAACATATGTAATCCCTGCTCGATTGCATTAATAATCGGATGAGATGCAAGGCCTAACACAAAATTGATTGCAATAAAACAAACCATACCGATACAAAAGATTTTTCCCGGACGAAATTCCGGATCTCTGTAATGCTCGTTTCTCGGAGTATAAATGGAAATCACTGCACGTATAAAATATAATGCATTTAAAATCGTACTGACTGCCAATACAATAACCGCTACAACCATCTTTACAGACAACGTGTCCAACGCAGCGGATGTCAAATATAACTTTGAAATAAAGCCTGCAAACAGCGGCACACCTACCATGGAAAAGGCCCCTACGGAAAAAGCAACCCCCGCCATTTTATTCCGGAACCCGGAGCCCTTTAAATCTGAAAAATCCTTCTTATCTCCCGAAACCTCAGATAAACCTCGGCATGCCACAAACAGCATGGATTTCGTCGCCGCATGGGATAAAATATGGAACACTGCTGCTACCATACCCAATTCCGTACCGAATCCGAATCCCATATAAATATAACCAATTTGAGCCACAGAAGAAAATGCAATCATTCGTCGCATGTCATGTTCTTTAATCGCACTAAAGGAACCGAATAACATTCCGGCTACACCAAGTATAAAAAATACATTCGTAATCTTACTGTTCCAGAACACATCCGTTCCGATTACACGGTACATAATCTTTATCAATAGAAATAAGTATGCCTTCGATACCAAACTGGACAAAATAGCCGCAGAAGATGCCGTAGAAAATCCATAGGCATCCGGAAGCCACGCATGAAACGGAAACAGTGCACTCTTTATTGCAATACCGACACTCATTAAGCCGATGATTACCGTAAGAGGAACCGCATATTCTCCGTTTGCCGCCAGTGCTCCAATAGATTCTTTAATATTGCTCATTAAAAGATGACCGGTCAAATCATACTGTAGCGTAATGCCGATAAGCAACAATCCGGAACCCAGTAAGCTCATGATCATATATTTCGTGGCCGCTAACATGGAATGGCCGTTACTTCGAATCATTATCAGACCGCCGGCTGCAATCGTATTGATTTCTACAAATACATATGCAGTGAATAAGTCATTGGTATAAACCAATGCTAACAAAGAACTGAGTAACAGATTGATTAACGCAAAGTAAAGATTCTGTTTCGGTTCTTCAATATCAATCTTTAAATATTTCTCCCCGCCAAGTAAAGACAAAAGCATAATCACGGTAAAGAAAGAAGCCATAACACCTTCCAACACCCCTGCCCGAATTTCATTTCCCCACGGTGCAGGAAAATGTCCCATCATATAGGTGAATGAAGTTCCGGTAGAAATGGTATAAAACAACACACAAAAAGAACAAACACAGCAAAATGAAACCAAACTTACGGATACCACTTTAGCTGCCTTCGGTTTTAACACCGAAGAAATCACACCGGTTGCCAAACACAATACAATACAAATAAAAGGAAAATTACGTATAAAATCCATTACTTCTCCTCCTTTACCAACCGGGTAATTTCATCAATATCAAGAGTACGATATCTTCTGTACAAACGAATGGTAAGCGATAACATCACTGCCGTTACGCTGACCGAAACTACAATACCGGTTAATACAAGTCCTGTCGGAATCGGATTGATATATGTCTCCGGTTCCGGTACCGTCCCGGTAACAATCGGAACTTTTCTGCCGAATATGTATCCTTTTGCCGCCAAAAACAGATAAATGGCAGTATCCATAATATTTAGTCCCATGATTTTCTTAATCATGTTTCGGTTCAATAACAAGGTTGTAAACCCGATTCCAAATAGAATAACAGATACCGCTTCATAATAATTCGCAAATAAATTTCCCAACATCTTACATTCCTCCTTTACGGAACAACGTATAGAAATGATACATGGTACAAGCTACAACAATACCGACACAAATATTAAGCGGCAAAATCAACCCGGAGGAAATAATTGCTCCCGGTGTTCCTTTCGGAATAATGCTCTCAATATGATTTGCCCCGGTAAAGAAAGAATAACTTTTCGCCACCGCATAAAACAGTAACGGCACCACAGAGATTACCGCATAATTCTTCCGGTTCATAATCTTTGTTGCCTCTTTAAACCCAAAGGCATTCACATATAATATCAGTCCTGCTCCGATAATTGCACCGCCCGAGAACCCTCCTCCCGGTGATAAATGACCGTTTAAAATAACGTAAATACCGTACATAATAATAATCGGTACCAGTATTTTGGCAGACAGCTGTAAAATTTTGTCATTTTTCGGTTCATACAAACGATCGTTTTCCTCAGCTGCCCTTTTTTTGTCCGTAGGTTTTCCGTCCTTTGTAAGTTCCAAACGAAGCAAAATCATTACACACACCGCAGCCACAAACAGCACATGCGACTCTCCCAATGTGTCAAAGGCACGATAATCCAATATCATACCTGCCACATTATTGGTTGCACCGGTATCATATAAGCCTTCCGCATTATATTTTTCCACTACTTCATTATTATTTGGATTGTCCGGACTACCAAACTCCGGCAAATAAGAAACCGTGACAAGCAACGTAGCTATAATAGCAACACAAAGTACCACTGCCATCACTGCATATAAACGACCGAAAATCCTGACACCGTGTTCCTTTGGCCAGTTTTTATATTTTTCAAGCAAGGCTTTTGCTTCTTTTTCGTGTTCTATTTCCAAGCGACGCTTCCGGTCTTCCCTGTCTTCCTTCACTTCCTGTTCAAAAACATGTTCCGCCTCTTTATCAACCATCTGCTGGTTCTGGGCATTTGTTTCTCGCAGTTCTTCTGCACGACGCTCTACATCCGCCAACGTTTCTCCATCCACAAAGCGAACCAGACGTCGCCACCACGAAAGTTCATAATCACTCCTCGGTTTCATCGTCTTCTTCTCCCTTCATTGCATGGATTTTCTTTAATGTTATGTAAAACAACACACTGGTAACTCCGGCTCCTACTGCTGCTTCCGTAATAGCCAAATCCGGAGATTCCAAAATCATCCAAATAATGGACATAATTACGCTATATGCCATAAAAATCACAATGGATGTAAGCAAATTCTTAGAAAGAGCAACCGAAATTGCACAAACTACCAAGAAAGAAAGTAAAATTATTTCCAAAAATTCCATCAGTCACGCACCTCACATTCCTCCGCCAGATGCTTGTCCGTTGTTACTTCCAGTCTGGCAATTAAATGACCGGAAACCGGACTGGCAACCCAGATAAGAAGTAAAATCAGAATCACTTTTACAGTTGCAAAGGAAATCCCGTATGCCACTGCTATTCCAATCATCGCCAGTAACAATGCAAAAGAGTCTATAATTGCGGCCGCATGCATGCGATTCAAAATAAATTTAAACTTAAACACACCTGCTACAGAAATCACTGCCGTTCCGAGAGATGCAACTAAAAACAATGCAACCACACAAAAACGTAACCATTCCATTACTCGGTTTCCTCCTTCTCCTGTTCATTTTGTTTCTGCTCCGTAATCTCTTCTTCCCGATGTACTCCCATGTACACCTTGGTCAGCACTACCACCGCAAGAAAACTAAGCATTGCATAAATCAAATCCACATCCAAAAGGAAGCTTTCTTCCAAATACAAAGATAAAACAGCGATTATAATCACCGACAGGGTACCGATCATATTAATCGCCAAAATACGATCCATGGTTCTGGGACCTTTCACTGCACGTATCAGACAACAAAAGATGCAAATCGCAAAGCCGATCATTGCACCGATATATAACACAGAATATGCCGTTTCCATATGTATGTCCTCCTTACTTCGTCGCCGTCTTTTCCATCTTTAATAACAACCGGACAAAAACAGAATTCTCGATTCCTTCCGCCATCTCTTTATCCAGACAATGCACTTTAAACTCCTCGTCCGTCAACTCCACCGTAATGGTTCCCGGAGTAAGCGTAATGGAATTTGCCAATACGGTTCGTGCCAAATCCGTTTTTAAGTCCGTCCGAAACGTAATCAATACAGGTTCCACATCATATTTCGGCGAAACAACTAAAGAGATTGCCGTAACATTTGCTTTCACAACTTCCCACACAAGCACAAAAAAGTAGCCGATGCCCTGCGGCAACAATCGCAGAGCTATCAGCTCACGTTTCGGATTATATCCCAAAAATTTACAGCAAAACAAGTACACCAATGTAGAAAGTACAATACCAAACAGCACAATTTCTAAGGTTACTTTTCCATTAAAAATCAACCAAAGTGCAAATAATACTACTAACATAATTCTCACCTCACGGATTGTTTCCCTACCCCGTTATATCAAAAGTCGACCTTATCTTAGCACTTTGTCCCAAAACTGTCAAGTAAACGCAAAGAAATCTTAACAACATTATTTTTTTCGTTCCGATAAATAGTTTTTCATACCTTTTAAAGCATTTTTTTCCAGTCGTGAAACCTGTGCTTGAGAAATACATATTTCTTCTGCCACTTCCATCTGTGTTTTTCCGTGAAAGAATCTTAAATCAATAATCAATCGTTCCCGTTCCGGTAACCGGTCCATTGCATCTTTTAACGAAATTTCTTCAATCCACACATCTTCACGATTCTTTTTATCACACACCTGGTCCATAATATATAACGTATCTCCGCCCTCTTTATACACCGGCTCGTACAATGACATCGGTGTTTGTATCGCATCAAAGGCCTCATTTATTTCTTCCGGAGTAAGCCCTGTTCGTTCCGCAATTTCTCCGATTGACGGATCCCTGTTCAATTCTTTTGTTAACATTTCCTTCGCATAGATTGCTTTATACGCCGCGTCCCGTAACGAACGACTGACTCGAATGGAATTGTTATCTCTGAGATACCTTCTGATTTCACCGATAATCATCGGTACTGCATAGGTAGAAAACTTAACCCCTTGTGTAATATCAAAATTGTCAATTGCTTTCATAAGTCCGATGCAGCCGATTTGAAATAAATCATCCACATTTTCATTATTTCCGGAAAATCTTTGAATGATGCTGAGTACAAGTCTTAAATTTCCTCTGATATACTGCTCTCTGGCGTCACGGTCTCCTTTCTTAATACGTACAAATAAGGCATCTTTCTCCTCATTACTTAAAAGTGGTAATTTAGCTGTATTTACACCACAAATCTCAACTTTATAAAGCGCCATGATACATTCCTCCTGTCATAGCAATATTCAAGAAAATTTCTCAAATTCTGCTATAATAAGGATGTACCATGACGCTTCTGTTTATACTAAGACCTTTTGTCATGTTCTGTCAGGCTATCATCATTTCCTTCCGAAGCCGTTTCATAATCTTTTTTTCGAGTCTTGAAATATAGGATTGGGATATCCCCAACAAATCTGCCACCTCTTTTTGCGTATGTTCATTTCCGTCTTCACTTTCCAATCCGTAACGAAGGTTAATAATCAAGCGTTCCCTGTCATTTAAGCAAGCCAGTGCCTGAAACAAGGAATTACGGTCAGCTTCTTCTTCCAACCCCCGATACACTTCATTTTCATCCGTTCCGAGAATATCAGATAACAATAATTCATTTCCGTCCCAGTCCACATTTAACGGTTCATCAATAGATACTTCCAGTTTTTGCCTGCTGCTTCGACGCAGATACATTAAAATCTCATTTTCTATACACCGGGATGCATAAGTTGCCAACTTAATGTTTTTATTTGGATTAAACGTATTAATGGCCTTTATTAACCCGATGGTTCCGATGGAAATCAAATCTTCCACTCCCACTCCAGTATTATCAAACTTCTTTGCTATATATACAACCAGACGTAAGTTGTGTTCTACCAGGTCTGAACGCACTTCTCCGCTTTCATCTTCCGAAAGTGCAGCCAGCATTCTGGCTTCTTCCTCCGACGTATACGGCGGAGGCAATACTTCCGTACCTCCGATATAATGTATTTCTCCGTACTGTCCCAACAATAACGCAGTCAGATTCGGAATCATCCGAAATTGAAACCGATTCGGTAAAGAAACTTTAAATAACATTTTTTTCTCCTTCCTGTGCACCATTTACACAACCCATTGATAATACTTCCGGTTGCAAAATCACCTGATATCTGCATCCGGTAAATAACTTATGTTCTGCAGCCACTGCAGCCACTTCGCCCCGGATACACTGTCCGTTTTCCAAAAACACTTCACACTGTAACCGGATACCATGTAACAATCCTCTTCCTCCCACACCTTTATATGGAAGAAACACTAATTTTTGAGACATACTTTCTCTTGCCTCCTTTATCCATCCGGTCAGATAATGCTCATTCACAAGCACCACCGGGACCTGACTTCCGTATAAATGCAACCTGTTTCCCGTATCCATAAATGCCGGCAAACTTTGGTTTGTCTTCTTAAAATAAAATTTAACCTCATACAATTCTTTCTGTATCTGCTTACTTCGAAACACCACTCTAATCACACTATTGATTATCGGAAGCGATACCGTGCCCAGCAAACAACACAGTCCGACATTTTGAATCGGTAATACCTGAAACAAACCGGAAAACAATGCCGTTACCAAAAATAATAACAGTGCATTTAGCATGACATCCTGCTTTCCGAAGGCTATTCTGCTTGCAATTCCAAATTCCAATATTGCTATCAAGAGGAACATAATGCCAAATGCACTCCCCACACTTCCAAGTAAAACCACTGCTGCCGCATCTGCCAATGCACATATCAGTGCCGAAGTAACCATTCGTTTCATTTTTCTTTTTTCGTATCTTTTTTTCCACAATGTACCGACAATATACAAACACAGCAAATGTAACCAAAAAGCAGTTACTATGTAACTGTCAAGATAAATCTTTACCTTGTTTCACCTCCCTTGTCTTTCCTCCCCCATTATACAACAAATCATTTCCAATTTCTGTAAATATTTGGGATTTTTTTCCAATTTAATCGCAAAAAACAACCGTATTCGACAAAATCCGCGAATACGGTTGTAAAAAGGACTTCACAAATTTACTTTTTCTTCGAAGAATAATTCTGAATAAACGGCGGAATCTTAATTTTATCCTCTCCGTTATCTGTTGCTCCGTCCTGCTTTCCGAACATCGGATTCGTAGAGCGGTTTGCATACGGACCTGCACCCATCGGCTTGTATTCCGTTGTAGTCGGCTTCGGACGAGCCGCATTCGGATCAAACTTATAATCGAACTGTTCCATCGTTCCGCGTTCCGTAGATGCACTATTTCCGGTAAAAGAACTGCCACGACTCAGGAAATTCGGAAGGGATACTCCCGGTGCTTTTGCTCCCGTGGCCCCCATACCGCTCATAGTTCTCTGGGCCGGAGCACCATTTTCCACCAAACCGGTTGCAATTACCGTAATAACTGCCTGATCCTGCATGGATTCATCATACATTGCACCGAAAATAACATTTGCATTTTCTCCCGCAAGCAGCTGAACTTCTGTTGCTGCTTCGTTTACTTCAATCAGGCTTACATCGCCGGATACATTTAAAATAACGTCTGTTGCACCCTGAATCTTTGTTTCCAAAAGAGGACTGGATACAGCCTTATGTACGGCATCCAGACACTTCTGCTCACCGGAGCCTACACCGATACCGATATGTGCTACGCCCTTATTCTGCATAACCGTCTGCACATCTGCAAAGTCAAGGTTAATCAATGCCGGAATATTAATCAAATCCGTAATTCCCTGTACGCCTTGCTGCAATACTTCGTCTGCTTTTCTCAATGCTTCCGGCATGGAGGTACGACGATCTACAATCTCAAGAAGCTTGTCATTCGGCACCACAATCAAAGAATCTACATTCTGCTTTAATTTTTCAATGCCGGAAATCGCATTTGCCATACGAACTTTATGCTCAAAGGTAAACGGCTTCGTTACGATACCTACCGTAAGAATTCCCATTTCCTTTGCAATCCCTGCTACAACCGGTGCTGCTCCCGTACCGGTACCGCCACCCATACCACAGGTTACAAACACCATGTCTGCTCCCTTGATAATCTGGGTAAGCTCTTCAATATTCTCTTCAGCTGCTTTCTCACCAACCTCAGGCTTTGCTCCTGCGCCAAGACCCTTCGTCAGCTTCTCACCAATCTGAATACACTGGGAGGCCTTACAATTTTTCAGATGCTGCTTGTCCGTATTGACACAGACAAACTCCACACCGCCAATCCCTTCTTCTATCATTCTGTTTACGGCATTATTTCCCGCACCACCAACTCCGATAACCAAAATTTTTGCGGTTACATCCGTAGTATTACTCATTATTTCAAGCACGGTGACTCCTCCTTTATTCTGTCACAACCCTATGAACAACTAGATGTTGTGTATTTTTTCCTATAAAAACCCATCCTCTATACTATATAATATATTGAAATAGTAAAATTAGCAAGCATTTTTTTCATATTTTCTGCTTTTTTTTATTGTTCCTTCGGTTTTGCCATGATATCTTCCGTTCCCCCGTTATATCCCGACAAATCAATATAAAGTTTTTGGTCTGAAACTACAGGTAAAAGTTCCGAAAGTTTTTGTATCGGTATATCGTATGCTCTGCGTTTTCCCATGGCTATCGTCAACGCCCCCACTTCCAATTCCACTTCACCTTTCCCGTTTACAGAAACCGTTCCCGCCGGTATTTCATACTCTCTGACCAGCTTTGTGATATTTAACAGTATATCATACAGTTCGTCTTTTTGAATACGAAGTTTCTCATATAAAACAATCCGTTCAAATTCCAACCCTTTAATTAAAGGTATTCCGGATAATTGTTCCGCGGAAGATTCCGTTACATATCCATCCTTATCAAAATACAAATACTGGCCCATTACTTTTACACAACCTACCAGAATTTTTTCATATACTTGTATCCGGATAATATTCTTCCCTTCCGTCGTCACATCATAACGTTCTACATAGGGAACCCTTACTTCACCGTTTCTTCGCTGCTCTAACCGAAACAATACCGTATTTTTTCTGGCTGTTTCGCCGGATATCTTTTGAAGAAATTCATCTTCCGTATAATACGTCAGACCGCTTACCGTAATCTGTTCCGTCCGGAACACCATAATAAACAACAATAATGACGCCAAAATAATAACACACACCGCGACCCCACGAATCAAACGCTTCGTTCCGTCACGCAGTCCTGTTTCGTTCCTTCTCATTTCTTTTCTCCGTATTTCTTATTCTTCCCTCATACTACACTTTGCTCCGATTCCTCGCAAAGTCTCACATATATTTTCATATCCTCTTGCAATATACTCACAGCCGGATATTTTACTTTCGCCTTCTGCCGCTAATGCAGCCAGAACAAGCGCAGCTCCGCTGCGCAAATCGGAAGCCGTAACATTTGTACCGCAAAGTCCCTTCTTTCCGTGAACAAAAATACAACGATCTTTACAAGTAATATCGGCTCCCATTTTCAGAAGTTCCGGTACCACACCAAACCTTGATTCGAATACAGTTTCACAAATACAGCTATTTCCTTTCGCAACAGAAAGGAGTGCTACTGTCTGAGACTGCATATCCGTAGGAAATCCGGGAAACGGTGCCGTTTCCAAAAAACGAATCGGTTGCAACACCTTGGGCGCATGAAGATACATCAATTCCTTTTCTCTGTATATCATTGCTCCCATAGTCCGAAGAGGTTCTAATACCCCTTTCATACACACACGTTCCGTTTTTCTTATCACCACTTCCCCACCGGTAATCATAGACGCCGCCAAATAGGTTCCCGCCACAATTCGATCACCGGAGAGTGTATATTCCGTTGCGTGCAAATACGGAACCCCCTCTATCACAAGACACGAGGTACCTTCTCCCCAAATCCGTGCTCCCGCATGTTTTAAAAACAAACAAAGTTCCGTAATTTCCGGTTCCCTTGCTGCGCCCATAATCTCGGTTCGTCCTCTTCCGCAAACCGATGCCAAAATAGCATTCTCTGTAGCACCCACACTGGGAAACGGAAGCACAATCCGCGCTCCTTTTGGTGTCCCTTTAACAAAAACACCTTCTTCTTCTTCCCTCAAATCAAGATGCAATCTTTGAAACACCTTACAGTGTAAATCAATGGGTCTCGCACCGATAACACAGCCGCCCGGATATGCCATACCGGCTTCTTTGAACCTGCCGACAAATGCCCCCAACAACAATACTCCGCCTCTTGTTTTCCCAGCAAGGTCCGGTCCGAAAAACACAGGCTTGGCGCCGGTGGTATCCAATTCCAATACATTATCGCACAATGTACTCACTATCCCCGCATAGGACAGAGCCTGCATCAAATCCCGAATATCCGATATGTCGGGACAATTCTTTATTGTTACCGTTCCATTGCACAATACTGCCGCCGCCACTACCGGCAATGCGGCATTTTTAGAGCCTTGCAGACAAACTTCTCCTTTTAGTCCGGTTCCACCGACAACTGAAATATACGACATAACATCACTCCGGGCATTCTTCTGTATTATAGTATGCCCAAAATCAAATCATGTTACCGTTCGTATTCGATTCGGTTAGATACGCTGAGTGCGATTCCCATTTCTGCCATCAATACAACCAGTGATGTTCCTCCGTAACTGATAAACGGAAGCGGAATACCGGTAGACGGCATGGTATTGGTTACTACCGCAATATTAATCAAAACCTGCATGGCAATATGTACCATAATTCCCACGCAAATCAAAGAACCGAACAAATCCCTGGCGTTCACTGCTACCACAAACAAGCGCCAAAGCAAAAGTACATACAGAAGAATAATTGCCAATGCACCCACAATACCCAATTCTTCACAAATAATAGAGAAAATCATATCGTTATGGGATTCCGGAATAAAACCCAGTTTCTGCATGCTTTGTCCCAAGCCTTTTCCCCACAATCCCCCGGATGCAATGGCATATAAGCCCTGCAATATCTGATATCCTTTCGGATGTGTCTCCACATTCAACCATGCATCAATACGTTCTCCTCGGAATGCCTCACCCAGAAAAATGTAACCTGCAACCAAACCGATTGCCAATAACCCGGCTACAAAGAAATATCCTTTTTTGCGGGCCACTACGAAACAAACCAAAAAAGTGATTCCTGCTATAATAATTGCCGTACTCAAATTTTCCGCCGCAACCAGAGCCAAAAGCGGACATACATACAAGCAAACCCGTATAAATCCGTATACCGTATCCAAACGTTTCGGCGCAGCATACACAATATAGGCCACTAACAGAATCACGCATATCTTCGTAAGTTCAGACGGCTGGAACGTACCGAGCAACGGAATTTTTATCCACCGCTTCGCACCCTTTACTTCTTCTCCGAAAAACAATACATAAATCTGTAATGCAATACACGCCATATAGGCAAGAAACAATAATCGAATCTTTACTTTTTTCCCAATTCCCTTGACATAGAACACATAATCAATTTTGGAAACCAGTATCATAACAACTACGCCAATGATTGCCGAAATGGTTTGACGCTTAAAAAAATACGCTGCATCACCGAACTTCTGCTTGACTGCGTAATAAGAGCTGGTACTGTACACCATTACAAGTCCGATACAAACCAATATCAACGTAATAAAAAGCAGGCTATAGTCATAATATGTATGCGGTTTATATTCAGTTTTCCGTACAACCGGCTTTGCCATATCTTCACCCTCCTGCCATGTATTATATTCTATTTCATATATAGAATCAAGTTTGTGTTTTTCTTTACTTCTTCTCCTGCCACCGGAAACTGCTCTGCAATCGCATCCCCCTCACCGGAGAAATACACTGTTTCAAACTCATATGCTTTTAACAGCTGTTCTGCTTCTTTCTTTGTCATTCCCACAAGATTCGGTACAGGAAAACTCCCCACACCATCCAACTTCAGCTCATCTGCCGAATACTTCGGTTCGATTCCGAGATAAGGAAGTACCTCGTCAAACACCTCTGCAATTACCGGTGCCGCAATGGTTCCTCCGTAGTAAATTCCTTCCGGCTCATCAATCATAACCAACGCAATCACTTGCGGATTTTCTGCCGGAGCAAACCCTAAAAAAGAAGAGATATATTTATTGGAACTCCGGGGAAGTTTTTCTGAAGTAGCTGTTTTTCCTCCGATACGAAATCCCGGTAAATACGCTCTTTGCCCCGTACCGTCATGTACCACAGCCTCCAATAACGTCTTCATGGTTTCACAGGTTTCAGCTGAAATCACACCCGTTTCTCCGCTGTATTCATATGTTTTTACCGTATTTTCTTCTGTATTCTTTACATACATAGCCAAATGCGGTGTAATTTCATTCCCACCGTTAATCACAGTGCTTACTGCTGTCAGAAGCTGTATCGGGGTAATCTGGAAGGACTGCCCGAACGAAATAGTGGCCAGTTCCACTGCTTTAATGTTCTCGGTTTTATGCATTATGGACGAAGCTTCTCCCGGCAAATCAATTCCGGTCTTTTGCATCAATCCTAATTTTTGAAATGTCTCATATAACTTTTCCGCACCCACTCTTGCTCCGATTTCCATAAAAACAGGATTGCAGGAATTCTTTATCCCGTCTAAAAAGCTTTCACTTCCGTGACCGGCGACCTTATGACAATGTATGGTTCGGTCTTCCACTATTTTATATCCCGGACAGTAAAATCGGTCCGTTACCGATAAGACTTTTTCCTCAAAGGCGGCAGTAGCGGTCACAATTTTAAATGTGGACCCCGGTTCATATGTATCGCTGATACAAGGATTTCTCCACATCTGATTTAGCAACGTACTTTTTTCCTCCGATGACAATTCATCGGTTCCTGCTTTTTTCGTATATTCCGTGTTCAATGTATACGGTTCGTTTAAATCAAACTCCGGAACATTTACCATGGCATATATTTCACCATTTTGCGGATTCATCAAAATCATACTGACATGGTTAGCATTTTTCGCTTCCAATACTTTCCTTGCTGCCTGTTCCGCATATCGTTGTATATTCACATCAAGACTTACGGTAAGAGAGTTTCCGTCAATGGGTTCTGCTCTGTTTTCTGCAGCATTGGGAATCTCGGTTCCGTGGGCTGTCGTTAACGTCAGAATTTTTCCCGGAATTCCTTCCAACACGGAATCATACTTTACCTCCAACCCAATAATTCCCTGGTTATCACCTCCGGTAAACCCGATTACCCGGGAAGCCAACGACCCATAAGGATAATAACGCTTATAATCTTCATCCACCATAACTCCGTCCAGTTCAAAGCTGCGAAGATAATCCGCGGTCTCTTTATCCACATTGGCTTTAATACGTTCAATGGAAGAAACCTTTTCCACCCGCTTTCGTACCGTTTCCTCCGAAAGAGAAAGCACATCACACAGTACGGATATTACCCGTTCCGGGTCAGTAATCTGACTATGAATCACCGAAACGGTACACACCGGCTTATTATCTGCAAGGACTACACCATTCCGGTCATAAATAATTCCTCTTGCCGCCTTAATGGTGCGTTCTCTTTCATGCAACTCCTGTGCCTTCACTGCATATTCTTCCGAATGAAAAATCATTAGGTAAGAAAGTCGAACCATTAAACCGATGGTTGCTGCAAATAAAACACCGATTACAAACAGCGCTGTTTTCCTTTGTTTGGTTGATATCTGTTTCATGAACGTCCAAACATTTTTTTACTATCTTATGCTCGCTGTTTCTATTCCATGTCAGAAGGGATTGCCTGCATGTTTTCTTCATTCTTCTCCGGGTCATATACCACACCGGTATCTCCGATTTCTCCTTCCTGCATCTTGACATCCTCTTCGTCTATAACAAAACTCGGATATTCAATCTCTTTATCCGGATAAATTTTCAAATACGGCAGGGATTCTTCCAAAATATCCGCAGCCAATGCAGAGGCTATGGATGCTCTGCTTTGCAATTCCTCGTCTGCCGCCTCATCTACCACCACATAAATCATCACTTGCGGGTCGTCCGCCGGCGCACATCCGATAAAGGACACCAAATACTTTCCTTCACTACGAGGTAACTTTTGAGCAGTTCCTGTTTTCCCGCCGATAAGATATCCTTCCACTTTTGCCGCTGTAGCAGTACCTTCCTGCACTGTAAGATAAAATGCATCTCGCATAAACTCTGAAGTTTCCTTCGAAACTGTAGTCCGAACCACACGAGGCTCTATCTTTTCAATGACCGCACCGTCTGCGTTTCTGATTTCCTTTACCACATGCGGCTCATAATAGATCCCTCCGTTTACCATAGAAGAAAATGCGGCCCCCAACTGAATCATTGTTGTATTAAAGGACATTCCGAAACTGCTGGTGGCAAGCTCCGTATCGTTCAATTGAGCTTCTTCCATAAGAATTCCGGGTACTTCTCCCGGAAGATCCACATCGGTAAGACTACCGAACAAAAAACGTCTCTGATAATCCGCAAACAAAGTACGGCCTTCTCTTTTCGCAATTTCCATCAAAGCATCGTTACAAGAATGCATAATACTTTGCGCCGCATTAATTAAGCCGTGTCCCCATTCGTTGTGACAGGAAATATAATAATTTGCAATCTGTTCTCCACCATTACATAAAAAGGTTTCTGTTGTATTAATCAAGGTTTCCTCTAAGGCTGCCGCCACCGTAAACGGTTTAAAGGTAGAGCCCGGTTCATAGGAATCACTGATACAGAAATTACGCCAAATTCCGTACAAGGCATCTAACTGTGCCTCATTATCCATAGCCGAAATTTCTTCCTCGGTATACCAGCCCGTAAGGTCTCGCGGATTATTTAAATCATAGCTGTAGTTAGACTGCATTGCCAATACTTCTCCGCTGTCTACCTCCATCATCAGAACACCCACATTCTTTGCTCCGATTTCTTCCATAAATGCCTCTACATGCTTTTGAGCAATTCGTTGCAAATTTGCATCAATGGTAGAAACTATGGTTTGTCCGTCTTTCGCCGGCACAGTTTCCTGTTGTACCGTCAAATCCGCATCATAATAGTCGTACACCCTACCGTTCACACCGGTCAATTCTTCATTATACTGCTGTTCAATTCCGTATGTACCGTCTCCGTCCGCCTTTGCAAACCCCAGTACATGGGAACCCAAAGAGCCAAAAGGATACGTTCGTAAATACTCTTCTTCAAATGTAACACCTATAATCTTACCTTTATCCTTATTCGGAGAACCGTCTTCCTGCTTCGGGAGATTTTTTTCGTACTCTTCAAATAAAACCTTTTCATCGTAAGGCATATATTTTCTCAACCGATAATAGGCACTGCTTTTCTTTTCATTGATTAAGTCTCTCAAATACCCTTCGTCATATCCGTACACACTGCACAATGCTCGGATGGTCGGATCAATACACTCTTCGTTATTTACAAGCAAACGGGAATCTAAAATCAAATGATATACCTTATCGCTTTTGGCAAGTACGGTACCGTTACGATCCAAGATATCGCCTCTTTTATATTGCAGCACCGTATTCATACCGGTTTTCTGTGACAAGGATGCCTTGGCATAACTTGTATTGCCACCGACAATTACCACACGAATCATTACAATCAGAATTCCCACAAGAAAAAGGCAAAACACAACCCATAACGTCGTCTGCATTTTGCCTGTCATTCTCTTTCGTTTCTTTTTTTTCTGCACATCCTGTTCCATATAAGACTCCTACTCCGGAATATCCTTATACTGAATTACATGTCCCGTTTCCCTGGACTCATATGTAATCACTTCGTTATTATTCGGATATACCATACCAAGTTCACCAACCGCAGTCAGATACACCTGTTCCCAATCTACCTGTCCGTTCAATCCATCTTCCAATGCGTCGTTTTTTGCCAACATGATGTCCAATTCCTGTTCCATTACCATCACATCTCTCTCCAACTGTACAATATTACCCTGTACCTGAAGATAATTATAACACAAGTATAACGTAATTACCAGTGCCACACTCAAAAGAATCATGGAAATGAAATCGATTCCGTGACTAAGTTTCGGTGCCTTTTTCGGCTGTTCAACAACCCTTGTCCGGGTTTCCTGTTCGTGCTGTCTTTCATAATCCGGAACCACCTGTAATTGTCTTGCCGCGGTACCGTCTACCATATATTCTCCCTTGTAATATCGATTTCGCGCATCCATGCCGATACCTCCTTTACATTAGTTGCGTTCAAACACCCGCAACTTTGCACTTCTTGCCCTTGAGTTTTCTTCACATTCTTTTTCCCCCGGTAAAATCGGTTTTCTTGTAATTACTTTGCCCGCGGACTTCTTTCCGCATACGCAAACAGGAAAACTCGGCGGACATTCACAAGGATTTTCCCTCTTTTTAAACCCGGATTTTACAATTCGGTCTTCCAATGAATGGAATGTAATAATACACAATCTACCGTTCTCTTCCAGTAAATCAATCATATCATCCAATGTATTTTGTAATACTCGCAACTCTCCGTTCAATTCGATTCGAATCGCCTGAAATGTTCTTTTCGACGGATGTCCCAATGTTTTTTGCACTTTCATCGGAATTGCTGCCCGAATGGCTTCGTTTAAGTCGCCACAGGTCTCCAGTGCCTTTTTCTCTCTCCGCATTACAATGTGCTTCGCAATATTCTTTGCGAACGGGTCTTCCCCGTAATCCCTGATAATCCGAAACAACTCTGCTTCGCTATATCCGTTTACAATATCTTTTGCGGTCATCTCCATACGATGATCCATTCGCATATCCAACGGAGCACTCTCTTCCATATAGGAAAAGCCTCTTTCCGCGGTATCAAGTTGATATGACGAAACACCCAGATCCAACAAAATGCCGTTTACCTTTTGGATACCCAATTCCTGCAATACCGTTTTCATCTCACTGTAGTTACTTCGTACTACTTTTGCAAACGGAAACTTCTTTAACCGCTCAGATGCCACCGCAATAGCATCTGCATCCTGGTCGATTCCTACAAAAGTACCACCCTTTAATCTCTTACAAACCTCTCCTGCATGTCCGGCGCCGCCCAGTGTGCCGTCCACGTAGATTCCGTCTTCCCGTATATTCAATGCTTCTAATACTTCATCAAGCAATACCGACTTATGTCGGAATACGATTTCCTGTTCAGTTCCCATCCGGTATCACCTAACCTTTCTTAAAAGTTTAATCCAAATTCTGCCATGTGTTCCGCAACTTCATCCATGTTGTCATAGCAACAGTTCTGCTCCCAGCGTTCTTTGCTCCAAAGTTCGATTTTGGAAACCACACCCACCAAAACCACATCCTTGCAAAGTCCGACCTGTTCACGAAGCTTTCCCGGAATCAAAAAGCGCCCCTGCTTGTCCACTTCCACCTCGGCAGCCCCTGCCATAAAGTGGCGTTGTAACTGTCTGGCCTCTTTCGTGCCCGGAAGTTTCTTTAACCCTTCCACAAATTGTTCCCACTCATCTGTCGGATATGCGAATAAGCATCCATCCAAGCCCATAGTTAAAATGAAACGTTCCCCCAAGCCCTCGCGAAACTTTGCCGGAACTATCATACGCCCTTTCGGATCCAACGTATGATCATACTCACCCATGAACATGAATTTCACCGCCTTTCGCTCCACTTTCCTCCACTTCCCTCCACTTTACATCCATTTTACTCCACTTTTTGTATTTTTTCAACCCCTAAATAGAAAGAAAATAAAAAAAGGCACTTAGTTTTAACCTAAATGCCTTTAAAATCCGCCCTCTTCAGAACTAAATAACCCATTCTAAGCTATCGTTTCCAAATAAAACGCAAATTACTCTTATGCTTTCGTTTCAAATAAACCTGTCTTACTGCTCCGATTCCCACAATAAGAATCAGCACTCCCGCCACAATATAATTTACCGGAATCTTCGTACCCCAAATATAGCACCTGTCCGCCCTGAAAAACTCCAACACTACCATCATCACCGAATACGCCGACAAGTATACAACAAACACCAAGCCATCAGTCTTTGCTTTCTGCTTATATAATACTAACAGAACAAAAATTACTATACTCAGAACCATACCGTATAACGCCACAGGATGAGTGGACACATACATTACTCCGTTCATTCTTTGCATATTAGATGCCAATGTTTCGGAATATGTACTGCTTAAGGATTCCGGTAAGTACTCCGTTCCGATGCGTACGGCACACCATCCCTCATAAAAGCGCCCCAAAGGTTCTCTTACAAACAAACATCCTAACCATACAAAAGGTGCAGCGGCAGCAGCTCCGATACAAAGACAATCCGCACTTTGATTGAAATTTTCCTTTTTTTTACGACAAATCCACTTCAGCACACCCCATACACTAAACAGTGCTCCGAAATACGATAAGCCTCCGCTTCGAAAATTCAACAAGCTGAGCGGTTCCTGCATAAACAAATTCCATTGAAATATCACATAATATAATCTTGCCCCTACCAGTGCAGCTACAATAGACACCGTAAGAAGCGTTAAATACCACTCGGTATTCAGTTTTTTTCTACGCACTTCCCTAACTATTACCCATAATGCAACCAGTGAGGCAATCACCAAAAAAAGTCCATAAAACGAAACAGACAACCCAAATAAAGATATGGATTCCGGAATAAGAATTCCTTCCTTCTGCTCGGCAAAATAAATCTCACCCGACCTTAACGTCACTTCGGTTCCACCTGCCTTTCTTTGGTTGCAACGATTCCCAATACGTTATTATACATTAAAGCGGAATAAAACCACGTCGCCGTCCTGAATCACGTATTCCTTACCCTCGGAACGAACCAAACCTTTTTCCTTTGCTCCGTTAAAACCGCCGCACTCCGTCAGATTTTGATAACTAACGATTTCCGCACGAATAAAGCCTCTCTCAAAATCGGAATGAATCTTACCTGCCGCCTGCGGTGCCTTGGTTCCCTTCGTGATGGTCCAAGCCTTTGTCTCCTTCGGTCCGGCAGTTAAATAACTGATCAAACCTAAAATACGATAACTTGCACGAATCAACTTTTCCAGACCGGACTCAGAAAGTCCCAGGTCCTCTAAAAACATCTTCTTTTCATCCTCGTCAAGTTCTGCGATTTCCTGTTCAATCTGTGCACAAATTACAAACACTTCCGAATTTTCCTGTGCTGCGAATTCACGAACAGCTTTTACATATTCATTGCTTTCTCCGTCATCCGCCAAATCGTCTTCTTTTACATTTGCTGCGTAAATCACAGACTTTGCTGTCAATAAATTGTAAGACGCCAAAAGCACCTCTTCTTCCTCATCTGCCGTCTCAAAGGTTTTGGCCATATTTCCTGCTTCCAGATGAGCCATAAGACGCTTCAACATATCTTCTTCTTTCGCAAGCGCCTTATCATTTCTCGCCCCGCGGATTACTCTGGACAAACGACGCTCCATCACTTCAAGATCAGAGAAAATCAACTCTAAATTAATGGTTTCGATATCACGAAGCGGGTTTACGGAACCATCTACATGAATGATATTGGAATCCTCAAAACAACGTACCACATGTACAATTGCATCAACCTCACGAATATTTGCAAGGAATTGGTTCCCGAGACCCTCACCCTTGGATGCGCCTTTTACCAAACCGGCAATATCCACAAATTCAATTACTGCCGGAACAACTTTCTCGGAATCATACATCTTTCCCAGTACGTCCAGACGCTCATCCGGCACCGGAACAATACCCACATTTGGATCAATGGTACAAAACGGATAATTAGCAGACTCAGCTCCTGCTTTTGTCAAAGAATTAAACAGTGTACTTTTGCCTACATTCGGCAAACCAACAATACCTAACTTCATTTTACAATTCTCCTTTTCTTCACACTTTCCGTGACTTTAATCTCTTGCTTCTATCATTAACAGATACCCATCCGTAAAGGATACCTCGATGGAATTCTCTACACATTCATTACTGACTCCCAAACTATTCCCCGCTGTCATAGTAGCACCGTTTAACGGATACTTTACCCCGGATAACTTAATTCCGGTTACCTCCCCGAAAAAAGGTAAGAAAGAAACATAGGTTCCGAACAACTCTTCTTTCTTTTTACAAAACGGCTCTCTATGCAAAGAAATCCGGTTATTTTCATTTACTATCCAAGCTTTCTTTCCCCGTAATAACACCTTGTATAACATGTGTACATTAGCAAAGGTGTGATCCAGGCGGCTTCCCGTCGCTCCGAGCAAATATAACTCTTCCGCTCCGCGCTCCAATGCATCCTCAATGGCAAGTTCCGTATCCGTAGCATCTTTTTCCGGATGATGCCGCAGAGTCACGCATTTTGCTTCATATTGTTCAACCAAAGATGCATCCGCCGTATCAAAATCTCCAACTAAATACGTCGGCATAATGCCTGCCTTATCCGCCACCGCCAGTCCGCCGTCTACTGCATATACTACTGCATCCGGATACATTTTGATTGTTTGATTCAAAAAACCTTCGGATAACAATCCTCCGCATATTAAAATAGCTCTCATGAATCCTCCGTAACGCACTCGTTATCTGTCTTTCAGGCGAACATTCTCTCCGCCTCGTTCCTTCTGTAGCATCAACCTCTGACGCTCGAACAAATAGCGCTCCAGTTCTTTTCTGACCACGGTAAAACCGCATCCGTAAAAAAACCGAAAGGGTTTATCATACACATTGGAAATTCTGACAATCTCTCCTCTGCAGGATAAAATTCCCAAATGCGTCGGCATTTCAAAAAGGATCGTAGTTCCCTTTTGGAACTCCTCATTGGTATAGAATCCGGCACCGTTTACACTCAAATCCGCCAACAATGCTTCAAATTTTTCCATATGTTCTACTACATTGTCGTCCTCTTCCGTAACAGAAACGATTTTACTCATTAATAGGCTCTCACCGATCGGCACCCGGAACGACTCACGTCGATTGTAAATCTTTCCTTGTTCTTTGGAAGAAAAAGTGTGCACGGCAAACCCATCCAATCTCGCCAGTCCCGGCTTTACATGGTCCCATTTCCACATTCGCTCCGTTCCGCGATACACAATGGTAATATCATCCGTTTCCTGAAAATGAAATACACGTCCCTTTGCAGAAATCAGCGAAACCGCTACTGTATTTTCTATTGTTCCTTCTACCTTACTGACAAGCCGGTAATGATATCCCTCACGGTCTACCAATATCTCCAGCTTTCTACCGAGTATCATTTCCTTAATCTGCAACCCCGACCTCCTCCTTAAACGCTTTGACATTACTTATAATATCTCCGCGAAACACTGCCGTACCGGCCACAAATACTTCTGCTCCTGCTTCTGCCACCGACTTAACATTAGAAAGACCGATTCCGCCGTCTACCTGAATATCAAACGTTGCGCCTATCTGCTTCCGATGCGCTGCCAGTTCTGTTACTTTTTCCACACATTCCGGAATTAATTTCTGTCCTCCGAAGCCCGGATTTACCGTCATTACCAGCACTCTGTCCACCAACTGCTCCACTTCGGCAAGTGCTGAAATCGGCGTGTCCGGTTTTATGGATACTCCGACCCTTACACCCAGATCCTTTACTTTTAACACCGTTTCTTTCAAATTCTCACATGCTTCCGCATGTACAGTAATACTGTCGGCTCCGGCCTTTACAAACTCTTCCAAATAACGCACCGGCTCCATAATCATAAGATGTACATCAAAAAACATCTTAGTGATTTTACGCACAGATTCTATCACCGGCATTCCGAAAGAAATACTTGGTACAAACATGCCGTCCATTACATCAATGTGAAGTTCGTCAGCTCCTGCTGCTTCCACTTGTGCAATCTGCTCTCCTAATCGTGCAAAATCCGCTGCTAAAATTGACGGTGCTAACTTAAACATACTATACTCACCTTCCGAATCCATTTCCTCAATTGATTCAATATCGCTTAATCTGATTCAACTCTGTATATAACTGACGATAACTTTCGTATCTCTTTTTCTTAATAATTCCCTCTTGTACCCGGGCTTTTACGCCGCAATCCGGTTCTTCCAAATGAAGACACCCCGTAAAACGACACTCTTTCTCAGCCTCTTCCATCTCAGGGAAATAGCGCCATAATTCCGGAGCCTCAATTTCACTGATGTATACCGAAGAAAATCCCGGAGTATCCATCACGAACGTATCCGTATCCACTACAAACAATTCCGCATGACGGGTCGTATGCTTTCCCCGTTCAATTTTCCGGCTCACATCTCCCGTTTCCATTTCTGCCTGTGGACAAAGATAATTCATAAGACTGGATTTTCCTACACCGGACGGCCCCGCTAACGTGGTTGTCTTCCCCTGTAACATTTCTTTCAGCTTGCATAAACCGATTTGTTCTTTTACGGAGCAGAAAAAAACCTGATATCCGGCAGAAGTATAAAGCTCTTCCATTTCCTTTTGCTCTGCTTCGCTAACAAGCTCACACTTATTAAATCCGATTGCAACAGGAACATCCTCCAACCCCATTCGAATCAAAAAACGATCCAACAGATTAAAATTCGGTGCAGGCTTCGCTGCCGCAAACAACACCAAAGCCTGATCCACATTTGCCACTGCCGGTCGAAGAAGTTCGCTGCTTCGCGGAAGGATGTCGTCTATATTTCCGACACAGGCATCCTTATCCACCACCGAGATTGAAACATCATCTCCTACAAGAGGCTTAATTTTATCTTTCCGGAAAATCCCTTTTGCCTTACATTCATATAAAACGCCGTCTTCTCCGTACACATAATAAAATCCGGCAATTCCTTTTACAATCTTTCCCGTCATTGTAAAATTTCCTCAATCCAAACAGGGAATTCAGCTGCAGGATTTCCGTTTAAATACACAATTGCTTTTGTCTCTTTTCCTGTCAGCTTATCCTTTGGAACCGTATAGGTAAGAGACGGAGCATTAAACATCTCATAAGAACCGTAATCGTCATCAAATAACGTACAGTCATTTCCCTCACAGTCCACTTCAATCAATACCCACGTTACATCCCCTTCATACATCGGGTTTCTCGGAATATCCACCGTCACCTTCCACATTTCTTTCTTTTCCGCTTCCGGGGTCGGGGTCGGTCCCTGCGTTACTGTAGGAACCGGGGTCGGAGTAGCCGGTACAATACCGTTACTTACTGTTAAATGAATGGTAGTGCCAACCGCCAGATTATTTCCTTTGGATTCACTCTGATAAATAACCTTTCCCTCTTCGTAAGTCGGAGAACCTTCATAATCTACATCACCAAGATTAAATCCTCGTTCTTCCAGTAAAACCTTTGCACCTTCCAACGTCATACCGATTAAATTCGGCATTTCATTTTCTAACTGCCCCCGACTGACAATTAATACAAGCTCTCCGCCCTTTGCAAGATATTCTCCTCTTGCCGGTTCGGTACGAATTACCGTATTCGGATTAAACAAGTCATTGTTCTCAAACTGAATACGAACTTTAAAATCATATTCTGCTTCAACTCTTGCACTGTTATAATCATACAACGTAAAATCCGGTACTCGTTTCATTTCCGGTCCGGCACTGATGACCAAAGTAATCTCTTCGTCCAATGCTACATCCACCCCTCCGGCAGGATACTGGGAAATAACAGTCCCGGCAGGATACTTGTCACTGTAATCGATTTCACCGTCCAAAATCGTAAACAATTCGGATTGCTTATACAACATTTCCTTCGCATCTTCTAACTTACGTCCCACTACATTCTGCAAAGGTGTAGTGGTAAGTGACTGATACGGAGTCGCCGTCGGAACCGGTGTGCCATGGGCCCTTGTCGGTTCCAGAGTCGGTGTAGCGCTCCCCTGACCAAAGAAATCCACAAACTTGATCACCGCAAAAATAATAGCAGCCATAGCAATAAATATTACAATAATACTTGCAACAATTACCGTCTTATCCCATTTGGAATCATTGCCGTCCAGCTCTTCTTCCTCTTCTCGAAGAACCTTAGCGTTCTTTTGCTGGTTTACTTCATAACGAGGTGCCGGAGACTTGGCAGCACTTTTAATTACCGCCAACTCATCCTGGGTCATATTCTTCGTCGGAGAATCCGATACAACCCCAGCTGTAATACGGACAAAATCTCCCTCCGGATTCATCACGGAACGCTTTAAATCCACAATCAGTTCGGAAGCGGATAAATAGCGGTTTTCCGGTTTCTTCTGCATACATTTCTGAACAATTTTATCTACACTGTACGGAACCGCCGGATTTACTTCCTTTACCGGAACCGGTTCATATTGAATATGAGAAAGTGCCACGGAAACCGTATTATCTCCCGCAAACGGAACCTTTCCGCACAACATCTCATACATTGTTACACCAAGAGAATAAATATCACTCTTCTCATCACTGTAACCGCCTCTTGCCTGCTCCGGAGACAAATAATGTACCGAACCTACTGCATTCTGAGTCACCGTATTGGTAGTAGCTGCTTTTGCAATGCCGAAATCCGCCACTTTCACTTTTCCCTCACGGGAAATAATTATATTCTGTGGCTTAATGTCACGGTGTACGATGTGATTATCATGAGCCGCTTCAAGACCTTGGGATATCTGAATTGCAATACCGATAGCTTCCTTAATCTCCAGCTTTCCCTTCTTTTCAATAAATTTCTTTAAGGTGATACCTTCCACCAACTCCATAACAATATAATGTAAATCACCGTCGTCACCTACATCATACACACTTACTATATTCGGATGGGAAAGTCCTGCCGCAGACTGTGCCTCCGCACGAAACTTAGATACAAGATTCTTATCTGCCGAAAACTCCGGCTTCAAAATCTTAATTCCCACATAACGATTTAAACGATGGCATTTCGCGCGATAAACATCCGCCATACCACCGGAACCTACTTTTTCAATTATCTCGTAACGCTCGCTGATAAACATTCCTGGTTTTACCATACTACCTCACCTTTCTATTCTTGCTTCATGCTTACAATGATTACTGAGATGTTATCTTTCCCACCATACTCATTTGCCTTTTTTACCAACATCTGCACCGCATCCTGCGGGTTTTCCTCATGTTTCATTATAATGTGACGGATTTCTGCATCCTCAACCATATTGGTCAGTCCATCCGTGCAAATCAAAAGGAAACGGAACTCTTCTTCCGTCTCAATTTCATAAAAATCTGCCTCAATATCTTCCGTAACACCAACTGCACGGGTAATCACATTCTTTTTCGGATGTACTCTGGCATCTTTACGCTGCAATTCCCCTTTACGCACCATTTCTTCCACATAAGAATGGTCTACCGTTATCTGCCGTATTTCATTTCCTACAAGATACAGTCTGCTGTCACCAACATTCATTACATAAGCTTTCTCCGGAAACACGGTGGCCGCAACAAACGTAGTTCCCATTCCACTGAACTCTTCATGTTCTCTGGCTTGCTGCAATACAGTCTTATTTGCGCACTCCAAGGCAGTCTTCATAGTGCTGATTACCGTCAGCTGCTCCTTCTTCTGTACGCATTCCACAAAAGAATCCACACTGCATCGGGACGCAAAATCTCCTGCATTATAGCCTCCCATTCCGTCCGCAACAATATATAAATTCGGCAAATCCCCTACAGGTTCATTGCTGCAATATATGTAATCCTGATTAATTTCCCTCGTTTTCCCTTTATCCGTAGTAAAATACCCACGCAAGGTATGTCACCTCCTCCGTAACTCATCACCCGATTACAACAATCCCCCCGTCTCAGATGCTTCATCTAAATGACTTTTCCTGAGTTGTCCGCAAGCCGCACCGATATCAGCACCTAATTCTCTTCTAATAGTAACATTTATATTATATTTTTCAAGTCTTTTTCTAAAATTTAAAACATTTTTAAAACTTGATTGCTTATATTCCCTTTCCTTTATAGGATTCACCGGAATCAAATTTACATGGCAGTTTTTCCCACGTAACAATCTTCCTAAAGCATCTGCTTCTTCTTCCTTATCATTCTCTCCTGCCACCAGACTGTATTCATAGCTGATTCGACGCCCGGTTTTCTCAAAATAGTAATCACAAGCCTCTAATACATCCTTTAATGCATATTTATTGGCTACCGGCATCAACCGTTTTCTTGCTTCATCGTTTGGCGCATGCAGCGATAGTGCCAACGTTACCGGAAGCCCTTCTTCCGCAAATCGTCTCATATTTTCCACAATTCCGCAAGTAGACACCGTAATATTCCGCAAACTCATTCCCTGTCCCGCAGAATCGGAAACCAAGTGTAGAAAACGTACCAGATTGTCATAGTTATCCATCGGCTCTCCGGTTCCCATTACCACCACATTGGAAACCCTCTCTCCGGTCAATTCCTGAATCCGATAAATCTGTTCCAGCATTTCCGAAGGTAACAGATTACGTTCCAAACCGCCTAACGTGGAGGCACAAAAACGGCATCCCATACGGCATCCGGCTTGAGAAGAAATACATACGGAATTCCCATGCTTATACTTCATAAATACACTTTCGATTACCTTATCATCCGGCAGGGCAAACAAGAACTTTACGGTTTCGTCCTGCGCAGACGCAAGCCTTCTTACCTCCCGCAACGTTACCAGCTGATACCGCTCTGCTAACTTTTCCCTTAATCCGGAAGATATATTTGTCATTTCATTAAAATCCGTCACACCTCGTTTATGTAACCAGTCAAACACCTGTGTGGCACGGAACTTTTTTTCTCCCATCGCCAGAAATTCTTCCGTAAGTTCTTCTATTGTAAAAGATTTGATATCTTTTTTCTCATCCTGCATTCAATCACCTCATGCCTTTTTACGGAATCTGGAAACAAAAAAGCCGTCCGTCTTATGAATTCCCGGAATCATCTGCACATAACCTTCTTTCGCCGTTCCCCCCCACAGCTCCGAATGAAGAAACGGTTCTAAACTTTCCGGTATCATATCACATTCCGTTTTTAAAAACTCATACCCACCCATGTTCTCTTCTTTATTTAATGTACAGGTAGAAAAAACAAGCACTCCGCCCGGCTTTACATACTGTACCGCATTTTTCAAAATTGCTTTTTGTAACACACACAACTCTTTTTCCTGCTCCGTTGTCATAAACAACTTAATGTCCGGCTTCTTTCCGATAATCCCCAAACCCGAACACGGCACATCTGCCAATACCACATCAAACTTCTCCGCATCATCCTTCCGAAATACGGTCGCATCTGCCCTGCGGGTTATAAGATTTTCTACTCTGCATCGGGATTTGTTTTCATTGATTAATTTAACCTTTGCATCGGTAACATCACAGGCCGTCACAGTACCGGTTCCGCGAGACAATAAAATATCAGCTGCCATCACGGATTTTCCACCCGGTGCGGCACACAAATCCAGTACCGATTCGTTTCCTGACAGTCCTGCCGCAAGCACTGCCTGCATGGAACTTTCATCCTGAATATAAAACGCTCCATCGGAAAACATCGGAAGACGTTCCGGTGCATCCATTCCAAACAGCCGTAACGCCTCCTTGGAATAAAACCCTTCTTCCACCGTTACATCGGCTTGTTGAAGCTCAAACTTTAGCTTTTCTACATCCGTAGAATGTGTCATGCATCGTACGGTTACACAGGATTCCGTTTCCAAAAAATCAGAAAATACGGTTTCCGTCGTTTCTTCTCCGTACTGTTCTATCATTTGATCTACAATCATCGCCGGCATAGAATACTTTACGGATAAATAGCTTCGTATATCCTCCTCTTTCTTCGGATACGTTATCTCTTCTGCTCTCGCCACCGAACGGGCTACACCGTTTACAAATCCGGACAATCCGGCAAAACCGTACTTTTTCGCAAGTTTTACAGCTTCATTACAAGCTGCTCCGTCAGGAATCTTGTCCATAAAGCGTAATTGATATACCGTCATTCGTAAGATAGCGGCAATTACCGGTTTCATCTTACGTACCGGCGTTTTCGAAAAAGAATCAATAATATAATCCAGCTCTATCATGCGTTCCAAAGAGCCTTCAAACAATCTGGTGGCCAGCGCACGTTCTCTTTTCTCTTCAATTTTATCCAGATACTTTGCTTTTATCACATGGGAAAACTGCTTGTCCTTACAGACTTCCATCAGCATTTTCACCGCTGCTTCCCTGGCAGTAAGACTGCGCTTTTCTTCCGTAGCCATCCTAATCTCTCCTTCTGCGTGCAAGTAATATCAAACGCAATAGCTGTAATGCGGATGCCGCAGCTGCCGCAAGATAGGTGTAAGCTGCCGCACGCAACACTTTTTTCACCTTCGGTAACTCTTCCGATGCCACCATCCCGCTATCTCCCAAAACAGCCACTGCTCTGGAAGAAGCATTAAATTCCACCGGTAATGTAACAATCTGAAACAAAACCGCAAAGGAAAACAAGAAAATACCGATTGGGACCAACGTATCATACATGCCAAGCAATAAACCGATTACAAATAACGGCATAGATAACGTGTTTCCGATATTTACTACCGGCACAAGAAAATGCCTTAATCGAAGCGGAACATAAGATTCACTGTCCTGAATGGCATGCCCGCATTCATGTGCCGCCACACCGATGGCAGCCACAGAAGAACTTCCGTATACCGTATCGGATAAACGAAGTATCTTTGTAGATGAATCGTAATGGTCTGTCAAGTTTCCCGAAACCCGTTCCACCTTCACATCATAAATTCCGGCACCACGCAGAATACGTTCCGCCACATCAGCTGCAGTCATGCCGCTTCTTGACAAAACCTTGGAATATTTGGAAAAAGTTCCCTTTACTCCTGCAGAAGCCCATAAGGACAATACTGCTCCGATAATAATTAAAATGTACGTCCAGTCATAATACCAATACATTCGCTACCTCCGTTCTTCCCACCGGCTTTTTATCCGGTCACACCTATCTGTCCCGAAACACAACTTTATACATTTCCTTTAACTGCCGAATACCACTCCCGGTGTCAACGGATACCCTCTTAAATACTCTTCCGTTGTCATGCGGCGTTTTCCTTCCGGCTGAACTTCATTTACCACAAGAATTCCGTTACCGGTCATAATCCAAAGCATTCCGTTGCTGACAGATACTAACGTTCCGCACGGACACGGTTCAAACTTCTCATACGAAACCGATGCATTCCAAAACTTAATCGTCTTACCATCCTTATAAGTATACGCACTCGGCCAAGGATTTAAACCACGAATCAAACGCTCAAGTTTCTCCGCAGAAGACGTAAAATCCAACTTGCCGAGTTCCTTACGTAACATTTTTGCATAAGTATGCTCCTCATGATTTTGCGGTGTATAGACTGCGGTCCCCTCTTCAATTTGTTTGATAGCAGAAAGAAGCAACGGACCTCCTGCTGCTGCCAGTTTATCGTGCAAACTTCCTCCGGTCTCCTCCGGCGTAATCGGAACCTCTGCCTTACAGATCATATCACCGGTATCGATTCCTTCATCCATACGCATAATGGTAATTCCGGTCTTTTCCTTCCCATCTATAATCGACCATTGAATCGGCGCCGCCCCGCGATACTCCGGAAGTAACGATGCATGCACATTAATGCAACCGTATTTCGGCATATCCAAAATCTCTTTTGAAATAATCTGACCGAATGCAGCTACCAGAATAATATCCGGTGCCAACGCACGAAGTTCCGCCACTGCTTCCGGTGCTTTCACACGTTCCGGCTGTAACACAGGAATATTATGCTCTTCTGCAACCAACTTAACAGGAGACTTTGCCAATTCCTTTCCGCGCCCCTTCGGACGATCCGGCTGTGTTACAACAGCAATAATCTCATGTTCCGAAGTAAGCAAACACTTTAATACCTCTGCCGCAATATCCGGCGTTCCCATAAAAACAGCTTTCATTTCTGTCCTCCTGCTACTCCTGTGCAGCTACATCGTGTAATTCGCCTTCCACTTTTTCCACATAAACAATGCCATCCAGATGATCAATCTCATGACAAAGGGCTCTTGCAAGTAATTCCGTTCCCGTGAATTCTATCTGCTGCATTTTTAAATTATACGCACGTACCGTTACTTCGTTCGGTCTGGTAACACAACCAGCTTTTCCCGGTACACTAAGACAGCCTTCGTCGCCGCTCTGAGTTCCTGACATCGCAATAATTTCAGGATTAATAAGAATCATCGGTTTATCTCCTTCCGGTGACACATCGATTACCACGATTCTTTTTAACACTCCTACCTGTGGCGCCGCAAGACCCACTCCGTTAGCAGTATACATTGTATCCAACATATCATAAGCCAATTCTTTAATTTTTTCAGTTACTTCCGGTATCGGCTTTGCCACCTTCTCTAAAACCGGGTCACCTAATGTTCTTATTTTTCTCAATGCCATTTTTTTATCCTCCTATGGTATCAATACCCGCCAAGTGGGTTAAAGTCAAACTGTATGTTACACTTCATTGACGATTCTGTCAATACTTTCTCCGCTCCGGCGACCTTATGAAACTCCATCAATCGCTCATAACTTGCGGATTTTACATAAATCAAAAAACGATACAAATCATTCGCTTTTGCAAGTCCAGCCGGCACCGGTCCCGTCACGGTCCCGAACCTTTCCTCCGGTTTTATTGCCTTCTGTAGCGCAGATGCAATCCTTTCTGCTGCCTCTTTTGCCTGAATTTCTTCTTCTGCCTGCACTAATACAGCAAGCACATGAGCTACCGGCGGATACCGTAATAACCTGCGATATGCCATTTCCTGTGTGTAAAAAGACTCATAATCTTCCGTTGCCGCTGTTACAATACTGTAATGATCCGGTTGATATGTCTGAATAACCACTTCTCCCGGCAATTTATCCCTTCCTGCTCTTCCTGCCGCCTGTGCAAGCAGACAAAACGTACGCTCTGCTGCTCTGTAATCTCCGGCATACAATGACAAGTCCGCCGCAATAATCCCGACTAACGTAACCCTTGGAAAATCATGTCCTTTTACAATCATCTGGGTTCCGATTAAAACTTGTGCTTCTCCCATTGCAAAAGCTTCCGCGATTTTTTCGTGTCCGCCTTTGTTCTTTGTGGTATCCGCATCCATTCGAAGTACTTTTACCCCCGGAAACTCTCGCAAAACCGCTTCCTCCACTTTTTGTGTCCCTGTACCGAACAACCCGATATATTTGGAGCCACAGGATGGGCAAAGCTTCGGTTGTACCGTTTCGTAGCCGCAATAATGGCACAAAAGCTTTCCACCCTTATGAAAGGTTAGTGACACATCACAGTGAGGACATTTCATTCCTTCCCCGCAGGCTCTGCAGGAAACAGTTCCTGCATATCCCCGTCGATTTAAAAACAACATCACCTGCTCGCCTTTTTGGAGCTTCTCCTCCATGCTTTGCTTTAGCCTTCTGCTAAACATGGAACGATTTCCTTCTGCCAATTCCTGTCGTAAATCAACGATTTCCACCTTTGGCATGACAGCTTCTTTGGCTCTGTGCTTTAACGTAAGCAAACAATACGTTCCTTCCTTAGCCCTTGTATAGGCCTCTAACGACGGTGTGGCAGAACCCAGGAGTAAGGAAGCTCCCGTCAACTCCGCCAGATATTCCGCGGTTTCCCTGACATGATACTTCGGCGTTCCTTCACTTTTATAAGCCCCTTCCTGTTCTTCATCCATAATGATAAGTCCCAAGTGTTCAAAGGGTGTGAATAATGCAGATCTTGGGCCGATCATCACGTCGATTTCGCCTTCTCGTGCCCTCGTATACTGATCAAATCGCTCTCCCGCCGATAATCTGGAATGAAGCACCGACACCCGTTCTCCGAATCGTTCATAAAACCTGCGCACAGTCTGGAATGTAAGCGAAATCTCCGGTATTAAAACAATTGCCTGTTTTCCTTCCTTTACTACCCTCTCAATTAATTCCAGGTACACTTCGGTTTTTCCGCTTCCGGTAACACCGAATAGTAAATAGGTTCCTCTTTTTCCGACTTCATATTCCTGCCAAACCCGATCTACAGCTTCCTGCTGTTCTGTATTTAAACAAGGCTTTTCTGTCTGTTTTACCCCTTTTGCCGGATTTCGGTAAAGTGTTTCCTCCCGTAACGTAATGATTCCGTCCCGGCACACTGCTTCTATGGTAGTTGTTGAAATTTTTAATTTCTGTACCGCGTCTCCGTAATCCAGTTCCTTTTTCTCTGCAAGCGCATCCAACAACCGAAGCCGCGCCTCGTATTTTCGTTTCACCGCCAGCTCATAATACTTAGCAAACTGTTCTTTTTCGGCATTTAACACCAGTGTTCTCTTTTTTACATTGCGAACTTCCTGTTTGACCGGAAGTACGGTTTTTAATGCTTCATTCATCGTCCCGCCGAAGTGTTCTTTCATCCAATACGCCAAACGAATGGAACGATGTTCCAAGGATACCGCTCCCGGTACAACCGATAAAATCTCTTTGGTACGCGCCGGATCAAATACCGGGGTATCGGACAATTCCATTACATAACCGTCTAATTTGCGGTTTCCTCCACCGAAGGGAACTTCTACCTTTGCTCCCACCGTGACTACTTCCTGTAAGTGTTCCGGAATCGCATATTGGTATGTCTTATCCAGTTTTTCAAGCGAAATGTCTACAATTACATCGGCATACCGCACGACTCCGCCCTCCTTTTTGCAACTTTACAACTATATAATTGCCAGTCGCTCTTTTTCTTCTTCTGTCATTTCGGAAAGAATCTCCGCAATTAATACTCTCTCATCCATCGGATACTTAACACCGCAGATTTCCTGATAATCCTCGTGTCCTTTCCCTGCAAGTACAATAACATCTTCCTCTTTGGCATTTAAAATCGCGTATCGGATTGCTTCTTTCCGATCCGGAATGGTCACATAAGCACCATCTGCTTTTTTCACTCCGGTTAAAATATCTTCAATAATGGCTTCCGGTTCTTCAAACCGCGGATTATCTGAAGTCACAATAGTCAAATCAGCATACTTGGAAGAGATCTCACCCATTTCAAATCTACGGTCTCTGGAACGATTTCCGCCGCAGCCGAACAAACACACCAAACGCTTCGGCTGATACACTTTCAGTGCCGTTAACAGACTTTTTAAGCTCATGGCATTATGGGCATAATCTATCATCAAGGAAAACTTCGTAGAAATATTCACGCTTTCCATGCGTCCCTTTACCTGTACCTTCAAAAAAGCTTTTTGCATTACTTCTGTCGGTACCTTAAGCTGCATACAGATGGCCACTGCCGTCAGGGAGTTATATACCGTAAACATTCCCGGTACCGGCACCTTAATCTCTGTTTCCAATGCTCCTTTTGTCTTATATGATACCATCAGCTTTCCATCCAAACGATGTAAATCTATGTCTTCTGCCAAAAGGTCCGCACCTGCTTTGCAGCCGAATGTCATCACATTACAATTACTTCCCTTTAACATCCGTACAGCCATCGGGTCATCTCCATTCAAAATACCGAAACGACATTGTCGGAATAATCTGGATTTACACTCTGCATACTCCTCATAATCGGCATGTTCATTCGGACCGATATGATCCGGTTCTAAATTGGTAAACACACCGTAATCGAACTCTATTCCGCCCACACGGGATAACTTTAAAGCTTGTGAAGATACTTCCATCACTACCGCCTTGCAACCGTTATCTACCATTTGCCGGAAATACATCTGAAGCAAATAGGACTCCGGCGTTGTATGACTGGCCGGTATGGTTTCCGCACCGTTTTTTACTTCCACTGTTCCCACTAATCCGGTTTTAATTCCCACTTCTTCCAAAATACGGTATACCATACTGGCAGTGGTGGTTTTCCCTTTCGTCCCGGTAATACCGATGGTAATCAGTTCCTTGGCCGGATACCCAAACCACGCTGCTGACAAATATGCCAATGCTTTTCTGGTGTCTTTTACAAGCACTACCGTTACCTGTTCAGGTAAAGAAAGCTCCTTTTGTGTTACGACAACCGTTGCTCCCGCTTCCGTTGCCGTCAGGGCATATTCGTGTCCGTCAAACACAGCACCTGCGATACAAACAAACAGACTTCCGACAGATATCTTCTTTCTGGTATCATATACCAAATCCGTCACTTCTGCCTCTGTTTTTCCGTATATCCGTTCAATTTGTCCGTCAAGAGATAATTGTTCCAACAGTTCCTTTAACTTCATATTGTGCTCCTTTTAATTCCCTCTTACTAAATTGTATGCATCCGCTTCCGGTATTTTCTGTATCGTACTAATCTTTATCCGACAAAAACCCATTTTGGACACAAGGTCCAAAATGGGCTATCAGTATTATTCTCCCAACATGGTACGATATAATTCTTCGTATTTCTTTGCTGAAGCTTTCCACGAAAAATCGATTGCCATACCGCGATCCACTAATTTATTCCATTCTCTTTTCTTATTGTAATACACATGTTTTGCATAACGTACAATAGAAAGCATCTCATGGGCATTATAATTAGCAAAACCAAATCCGGTACCGGTACCCTCGTACTCGTTATATGGTTGTACCGTATCGCGAAGTCCGCCGGTCTCTCTGACGATCGGAACCGTACCGTAACGAAGACTGATTAACTGACTGAGACCGCACGGTTCAAACAACGACGGCATCAAAAAAGCATCACAAGCCGCATAAATCTTATGTGCACGCTCGTTATTGTAATAAATATTTGATGAAACTCTTCCGTGATACTTCCACTCGTAATACCGGAATAAATTCTCATATTTGGAATCTCCGGTACCTAAGATTACAAGCTGTATATCCGTATCACAAAGCTCCTCCATGACACACTCCACTAAGTCAAAGCCCTTTTGATCCGTCAGACGGGAAACAACACCGACCATAAATTTCTTTCCGTCACGTTCCAAATCCAGCTCTTCCTGTAATGCCAGCTTATTTTTTACCTTTTCCTTTCGGAAGTTCATGGCATTAAAATTCTGTGCAATAAACGGGTCTGTCTCCGGGTTGTATTCTTCATAATCAATACCGTTTACAATACCCCAAAGATTGTTGGAGCGGGCACGCATCAGACCATCTAAACCTTCTCCGTAAAACGGCGTCTTAATCTCTTCCGCATAGGAATCACTTACCGTCGTAACATAGTCCGCATACACAATACCACCCTTTAAGTAGTTGGCATCACCATATGCTTCCAGCTTGTCCGGAGTAAAATAATACATATCAAGTCCCGTAATATCCGCAACCGTCTTCTTATCCCAAACGCCTTGGAACTTTAGATTGTGAATCGTCATCACGGTTTTAATTCCGCGGTAAAACTCACCTTGTTCAAAACTATCATGTAAATACACCGGAATCAAACCTGTCTGCCAATCGTTACAGTGAATCAAATCCGGCCTGAATCCAATTTGCGGAAGTGCCTATAATACCGCACGACTGAAAAACGCAAACTTCTCAATATCTTCATGAATATTCCCGTACGGCTTATCCCCCGCAAAATAATACTCATTATCAATCAAATAAAACGTAATGCCGTCAATCACCGTTTCCAAAATTCCGACATACTGACTGCGCCATGCCAGTTCCATATAAAAATGGGTCTTGTACTGCATGTTTTCCTTATATTTTGCCGGAATGGACATATAATTCGGAAGGATGACACGAACATCGTAACGCTCTTTATCCAAATATTTCGGAAGAGCGCCCACAACATCCGCAAGACCTCCGGTCTTAATAAAAGGAACACACTCTGAAGCTACAAATAGAATATTTTTCACAGTTCTCCTCCTTACGTATACAGACTAAATTACATACCATCAGTATACCACAATTCACATTATTTGAAAAGCATTTTTCAAGGATTCTGTATCTTTTTGTGTCTTCCTTTCCTAATACTGTTTATTGAGTACGCAGTTTATACTCCAAACGAATTTTATCCGCAATCAACGCAACAAACTCGGAGTTCGTAGGCTTTCCCTTTCCCCCGGCCACAGTATAGCCGAACAATGCATCTATCGTATCGGTCTTTCCTCTGCTCCAGGCCACTTCAATGGCATGACGAATTGCCCGTTCCACTCTGCTCGGCGTTGTCTTGTGTCTTTTTGCGATAGAAGGATACAACAGTTTGGTAATGGAATTTAACATCTCGGAATTATCCACCGACAGCATAATGGCATCCCGCAAATACTGGTAGCCTTTAATGTGGGCCGGCACTCCGATTTCATGAATAATATCCGTCACGTCCACTTCCAGATGGTTCCCGTTCTGCACTTTAACATCCTGGACTGTCAATCGGTTATGCTCCACACCGCAAATGGTTCCGATTCCCATCACCTGATGAATTCTTTGCATGATTACCGCACTATCAAAAGGCTTCATAATATAGTAACTTGCTCCCAGTGCAAACACACTCTCTGTCACCCTCTCCTGACCGATGGCAGTCACCACAATCACATGCGGTTGCTTTTTCAGTTCCGTATCTTTACGAATCTGCTCCAATACTCCGATTCCGTCCAATTTCGGCATAATAATATCTAATAACACCACATCCGGTTGTAATTCTTTGATTTTTTTGACAGCTTCCACACCGTCCTCTGCTCTACCAACATATTCAACCGCCGTGTCTTTCTTCAAAAGTTCTTCATAAAGTTCTAAAATGCGAACATTGTCATCTACCGTAAGAACACGAATCTTTTCCATCTTTTTTTCTTCTCTGCCTTTCTCCAACATTTTCCATTTTTTGTAAATTATTTACAAGCCATATTATAACATCATTTTTCAAATTTGCAAGCAAAAATTGTAAATTTTTTACATTTTTACTTTTCTTGTAACTTATTCCTCTCTAACAGACACTAACATAGTGTACAAACAGATATTTGAAAGGGGACAACATACACATGAGAGACTTTCTTATTACCACGGATTCCAATTCGGATTTACCACAGGACTACATTCAAAAATTAGGAACTATCATCATCCCGCAGTACTATTCCTTCGGAGATACGGTTTACGGCGACGAACTTAACATGCCGCCGGCAGAGTTTTATGAACGCATGAAAAATGGGGAACTACCTCAGTCTCAGGCAAACAATCCGGCTGTCATCGAAGACAAATTCCGTACAGTATTAGAAAAAGGCTACGATATCATTCATATTGCCTTTTCTTCTGCATTAAGCGGAAGTTATAACAACGTTTGCATGGTTGCCAATGAATTAAAAGAGGAATATCCGGATGCAAAAATAACCGTTATCGACTCCATGAATGTTTCCCTGGGAGAAACTCTTATGCTGTTACATGCAACAAAATTAAAAGAAAACGGTTCTTCTTATGAAGAAATCATTTCCTCTTTGGAAGAATTTAAACAACATATTAATGTACAATTCACCGTAGATGATTTATTCCATTTACAACGCGGAGGACGGGTAAGTAAAACGACTGCCCTGGTAGGAAGTGCATTGAATTTAAAGCCGTTTCTTACCGTTACCAATATCGGAACTCTGATTTCCGACGGAACCGCACGAGGCAGAAAAAAATCCATCCGCACTCTGGTAGAGCGCATGAAAGAAACGTTAGAAGAAAACACCGATACATCTCTTCCGGTGGGTATCGTACACGGTAACTGTCTTGAAGATGCCAACACCGTTGCTGAACTTGTTAAAGAAATAACCGGGTTTACCAACATTATTATTAACGACATCAGCCCAAGTATCGGAACCCATGCCGGCCCGGGAGCTTTGGGTCTTCTCTACTACGGCAAGTTAAAGCCGGCCCCAAAGGAAGAAAACTAAGCATAAAAAGACCACTTCTGCGGTCTTTTGCTTTTTTTCCATTTTGTACTTGATTTTCTATTCCAACAGTTGTATACTTCACTTTGGTAAAAAAACGAAAGAAAGAAGGGATTTTCTTGCATAATACACTATTGTCCATATCCATTGCCCTTTTGGCAGGATTACTCATGACAAGATTATTCAAACCATTTAAATTGCCATCCGTTACGGCATATTTGATTTCAGGTGTTCTGATCGGCCCTTATTGCTTAGGTGCACTTGGCGTTGACGGTTTAGGGTTCGCGACCTCTGAATGTGTAACAAACCTTTCGCTTATTTCAGAAGTTGCTCTCGGCTTTATTGCTTTTTCCATCGGAAACGAATTTCGCCTGGATGATTTAAAGCAAACAGGTAAAGCGGCATTTGTTATTGGTGTTTTTCAGGCACTGGTTGCTACCTTATGCGTAGATTTAGCTTTATTTGCAGTTCATCTTGCTATACCGGATAAGCTTTCCTTACCGCAGGTTTTGACCTTGGGTGCCATTGCTACCGCTACCGCTCCGGCTGCCACTCTCATGGTGGTACGCCAGTACAAGGCCAAAGGCCCTCTTACCAATCTGTTGCTTCCGATTGTTGCATTGGACGATGCGGTAGGTTTGATTGTATTTGCTGTGAGCTTCGGTATTTCCAAAACCTTAGTAAGCGGCTCGGTAGATTTGTTTTCCATTATTGTTAACCCATTGGTAGAAATCGCCGCATCTCTTTTGTTAGGTGCCATCATGGGCTGGTTACTGACTCAATTAGAAAAATTGTTCAACTCCAACACAAATCGTTTGAATCTCACCATTGCCTTTGTATTCTTAACCGTTTCTTTGGCAATGCTTGATTTCCACATCGGCCCGGTACATATCAGCTTTTCTTCTTTGCTTGTTTGTATGATGTTAGGCACTGTATTTTGTAACCTTTGTCCTCTTTCTCACGATTTAATGGGAGCTTCGGACAAATGGACCTCTCCTCTGTTTGCATTATTCTTTGTTATCAGTGGTGCAGAACTGGAGTTAAGCGTTTTTACGGATATCGCGATTGTTTGCATCGGTGGCGTTTATATCATTTTCCGTTGTTTCGGAAAATATTTCGGCGCTCTTTTCGGTGCTAAAGCCGTCAAATGTGACTCCAATATCTGCAAATATTTAGGTATTACTCTTTTCCCTCAGGCCGGTGTTGCTCTCGGAATGTGTGCCACCGCCATGCAGTTGGGAGAACAGGGAAATCTCATTCGAAACATTACCTTATTTGCAGTATTGATTTATGAATTGTTCGGCCCGTTACTTACCAGACAGGCACTTATGTCCGCCGGTGAAATCCAGCCGATTCCGGAACATATTAAGAATCGTAGAAAATTAAAATTAGAAGAAGCAAAAGGGATGCGGCATTAAGCCCATCCCTTTTCTTTGTTTAAATATCTCTATTCAATTTATTCTTATCAAATTAGAATCCCGCTTTTTTTATTGCATCTGCAAGATTTCTTCCGTACACCTCAGCTCCCAATGCATTCGGATGTAAATTATCCAAATAGTACTCAGAAAGATGCGGAACCAACGTAAAACCATCTACTACAGTAACATTGGAATACTTCGCAGCAATCTTTTTTACATTTTCGCAAAATCGTACAAACACATCGTACCGGTCCGGACAGTCCCCTCTCCAAATCGGGCTCACGCACAATACCGGAGTATCACCATATACTTCCTTTAAACTACAATAATACTCTTCTACGGCTTTCATTGTTTCGGAACCGAACTGATTCGTTCCCATAGCAATAATAATCTTATCCGGTGCATAGCCTTCCATGGGAACCATCGTGTTTTTGTCATACACATAACCACCGATTCCTTGATTGATAATATCATAATTCAACAAACGGTTTGCCACACTGACATAGGTACATGCAGAGCGAAGCGGTCCGAATCCCTGGGTAATGGAATCACCAATCCAAAGTACTTTTTCACCTTTCTGTGCCGGAGTATACTCACCGTCCAGTTCAAAGTTACGAATCCAAAGAGTTGCATCCGCCGGCAAATAAATCACTACATTCTTTTCGCCTTCAGGAAGGGTAAAAGACACCTTTCCCTCTTCTCCCATATCTTTCACATACTGTATCTGCGTTGCCAATCCATCTATCCATAGTTCTACGGAATCCTCCGAACCGCGCCAGATGAATTTGTACTCAAAGGAAATGTTCTTTGCCGTGGTTTTCATTTCTAACGTTTTCGCTGTTGTAGCAAAGCATCGGTCATACCAGAAATCAAATGCGTTTTTAAAGTATTCCATTTGAGATTCGGTATACTGGAAGGATTGTAGCCATCCGTCTTCCGATTCTTTAAAATAGAGTGCACCGCAATAAATCGTTTTCAGTTGTTCATTTGTAAGTTTCATATGTAACCCCGCCTTTCTGATGTATCTGGAGTTATTATAACGTTTTTTAATAGAAAATGCAATCTTAAGTAAACGGCTTCGCTTCCTGCTCTGTCCCTCCGGACCTCATTCGCAGTTTGCTCCGCTTCCTGCTCATGAGCCGGCTTTCGCCGGCTCTTAAAAGAGAAAAGATGCGATCACTCCGGAAAGCAAGCTTTCCGCGTAATCGCATCTTTTCTCTTTTAGGTCCGGACTCAATTGTGTATCATATTTTCTATAAATGTTCCATACCCTTTGGTGCTATCTCTTATAAATACATGGGTTACTGCCCCAATCAGTTTTCCGTTTTGTATAATTGGGCTTCCGCTCATGCCTTGAACGATTCCGCCGGTTAGTTCTATCAGTTCTTCATCTGTTATTTTTAGAACCAGGCCCTTCGCATGGTTTCTGTTTGAGTAGTCGATTTGTTGGATTTCGATTTCGTATTCATTTACATTTCCATTGATTTCACATAATATTGACGCTTTTCCTTTTTTTACCTCTTGTTTCAAACCGATTTCAATATTTCTCCCACTGTTTTTTAACCAACAATTCTCTTTTACGGTTCCGAATATTCCTTGGGCTGTATTTTTACTTACGGTACCCAAACGTTCTTCTTCTGCCCTGTGTATTACACCGCTCAATTCTCCCGGCGTGCCCGGCTCTCCTTTCACAATCCGCAAGATTTCTGCGTCATACGCATTTCCGCCGTCCACTTCTAACAGAACACCGGTATCTATGTCTGTAATCCCATGTCCCAATGCTCCGAATTTTCCATCCTGGGTGATATAGGTCAGGGTCCCGATTCCCTGGGTATCATCTCGTATCCACGTTCCGATTTTATAGCTTCCGTCCGCTGTTCGTATCGGTGTCACCACCGTTTCCACCGTTTCCTTTCCTCTTCGTACTTTCATCTGCAAGGATTTCCCGTCGGATTCTTTTAACATTTCCATTAAATCTTCTTTACAAGTCATTGTTACATTATTTACCTCTACAATATAATCCCCTGATTTTAAACGATTTTCCGCAGGCTCATAGGTCATCTTGTCTTCACCGGTTACAGAAGTGGTTCCCAATACCAAAATTCCTTTTGTTTCTACATGAATTCCAATGGCCGAACCGCCTACGGTGACACTTTCCGGTGATACCGCCGAAATTTCAACTTTTTTTAACGGGATAAATCCGAACAACTTCACTTCCATAGTGGCGCTGGTTTTCTCAGAAGCCTCTACCGTAACAGCATCAGATAAGTCAATTTTTACACTTCCCTTTGCAAGGGGCTTTCTGTTTATTTCCAATACACCGACACTGTCCCCTTCTATTTCCGCAGAAAAGGGGAACAGAAACGATAACTTCTCTTCCTGTCCTGTAATAACTCTGATTTCTTCCGGAATACTCTCCTTGTAATAATGAATTCCGTATCCCAACAATGCGATTATGTTTAACACAAGTGCCGCTACTAACCAACCACGATATTTTTTCTTCATACGATACCACCCTTTCCTTCCATTTAAACCCGGTGGCATCCCTAACTTGTTTTCCTAAATAACAAAATAGGGAACACTGCCAAAAAACAGGTTCCCTAATAGTATGCGTCGGAAGTGACAATTCAAACTTCCTTTTTTTATAAACTTTTATCGATTCGATTTTTTTGTAACTGCCAAAGATTTCATTTCCCTTGCATTTTCAAGTACTGCATCGGTAATGATAGCTCCACCCAACATTCTTGCAAGTTCTTCCACGGATTGTTCCTCAGAAAGACGCGCAAGATTCGTTACTGTCTTTACTCCGTCAGTCGTCTTTTCAATCAAATAATGAGTATCAGCCATTGCCGCAATCTGAGGCAAATGTGTAATACACAACAACTGACGATTTTTTGAAATTGCTGCCATTTTTTCAGACACCATCTGGGCAGTCCGTCCGCTGATTCCTGTATCAATTTCATCAAATATTAAGGTCGGAATCTCGTCTTTATCCGCAAACACTGATTTAAGTGCAAGCATAATACGTGAAAGTTCTCCGCCGGATGCCACTTTTATTAAAGGCTTTATCTCTTCTCCCGGATTCGTAGCAATATAAAACTCTGCTGCATCAACTCCGTTTATTCCATAGTCTGTCCGTTCAAACCGAATTTCAAACCTCACTTCCAGGAAATTCAATTCAGAAAGAGCTTTTTTAATTTGTTCAGCGAGTCCCACAGCCATTTCTTTTCGAATTGTACTCAAAGCTTCACTAGCCCTATTTAAATCTTTTTCTACAGCTGTATACTCTTTTTCCAGACGTTCCATGTATGCATCGTAATCCGCATATTTCTCTAGTTTTTCTTCACATTCTTTTCCGTAGGCAAGCACTTCTTCCATCGTTTTTCCGTACTTCGACTTTAAACGATTCAGTAAATCCAGGCGCTCCGATACTCTGACATATTCTTCTTCACTGTCAGCTAACGCCTCCAAATACTGTCCTGCACTGCGATTAAAATCAGAAAGGAGAGCCGCAATTTCTTCCACACACCCCAACAACTCCGCCGCTTCCGTATCATATCCACTGATTTTGGACAAACTGCGCACCGCAGAGTTTACCAGACTGTCTGCCGTTTCTCCCGCCCCGTCTGACGTAGCCGACAATGCCGCCGCCACACCACCTGCCAATGCCTTTGCATGAGACAAGCGTTCAAAATCTCGCTCCAGTTGTTCCTCTTCCCCTTTTCGATACGCGGCGTCCGCAATTTCCCGACAAGCAAATTCCAAATAAGAACAATCGCGGTTTTTATTCGTGGCGTCTTCCTTCGCTTTTGATAATTCTGTTTTCAATTCACGATATCGATGAAATAATAACGCTACTTCTTCCTTTTTCTTCGTAATCGCCTCACCGGCAAAACGATCCAATAACTCCAAATGCTTCTCCTTATTTAATAAGGTATGATGCTCCTGCTGACCGTGGATTTCTAGAAGAAGCGAAGCTACCGCTTTTACCGTGGTTGCAGTCACTGTCTCACCGTTAATCCTACTGACACTTTTTCCTGCACTCGTAATTTTTCTCGAAATCGTAACACTACCATCCTCTAATGACAATTCCTCCTTAGCAAGTTCTTCTTCCACCGCTTTGGAACAGTTTTCAAAAACAATTTCCACATAGGCTGATTCCGCTCCGTTCCGAATGGATTCCTTTGATGCTTTCGCTCCCAATGCAGCTTGTACGGAACCTAACAAAATGGATTTTCCCGCACCGGTCTCGCCGGTTAAAATATTAAGCCCTTCTTTAAACGTAACTTCCAGTTCCTCAATGAGCGCAAAATTACTCACCCTCAAGCTTTGTAACATAAAAACTCCTTTCTCTTCCCCTTCTCTTCATAAAAATCCGATTCTCTTTGTCCTTTTGTTATAACAGTAAGCCGGAGTTTCTCCTCCGGCTTACTAACAGTACCATTTTCTTATTTTACGGTGAAATTACTCTTACCGTACAGGTTAACGTTCGTCCGTTTACTCTTGCTTCTACCGTTGCCGTTCCGGAACCTCTGGAGGTTAATCTACCGTTATTTACTTCTACTACTCTCGGATTAGTGGAATACCAACGTACGGTGGACTTGGCACCTTCTACATACAACGTAACTCCGGAGGAATAATAATCCATCACAACCGAGGTACGGTTTAAACCGACAACAATAACATTTATCACGGCTTTCTTACCGGAATCCATCATAACAATGACAGTAGCATTTCCCGGGGCAATTGCTGTAATCTCTCCGGATACCGGGTTTACTCGCACAATGGATTCATCCGACGATGTCCACATCATGGAGTCCGTCGTATTTGCCGGAGTGGCTTTCGCAACAACCGTCTTCTTTTCTCCCGGCGCCATCACAATCTCATCCACCATAGTGGTTACACCGGTAGCTGGAATCGGCTCAATAACCGTTACAAAACACTTACAATACTTTCCGCTACTGTCTCTCGCACTTGCAGTTACCCATGCTGTGCCCGGTGAAATTGCAGTGACGATACCGTCATCATCTACCATTGCAATATCCGGATTGTCAGACTCCCATGCCGGCGTATTGTAGGTCGCATCTGCCGGACGGATTGCCGCATCCAACTGGAATGTATTTCCTTGTATCAAGGTAATGGACGTATAATTCATGGTCATTCCGGTCACTTCCGTAACAACCCTGATTTCACAAGTTGCTTCCGCATCACTTCCATCCAGTGCCACTGCAGTAATGGTAGCATATCCCAAGGAAATACCTTTGATTCTACCCTTTTGATCCACTGTTACAACATCTTCGTCACTGGAAAACCACTCTACTTCTTTATTGGTCGCCGTTTCTTTATTAATCTCTACCGACAACGTATATGTTTTTCCAAGACCCAGTTTATACTGTTCCGGAACAATCTTAAGACTGGTAACCTCTTCATAGACGGTCACAATACAAAATGCATTGTATCCGCCATCGTAGGTCTTACATTCGATAACTGCCACACCGCCGCTGACACCTACCACTTCACCGTCTTTGTTTACGGTTGCAATATCCTCATTGGAGCTGGTCCAGGTTACCGTTGTATCACTGGCGGTAGCCGGGAAGAAAATCGGTGTCAGGGAAATCTCTTCGCCTACATCAATCAGCACTTCTTTTTCATCTAACTCTACAGATACAACCGCTTCCAAAACCGTAAGCTTACAAAATGCGGTTGCACCGTTTTCCGTCTTTACCATAATAAGAGTTTGTCCGCCTGCTTTGGCAGCCACACGTCCGGAAGAAGATACCGTCGCAATATCCGGATCAACACTTTCCCAAACCAATCCCTCTTTGGTACTGTTGGCCGGAGTAAGCACCGGGTCAAGATAGAAATACTCACCGGCATTCATAGTTAAGTTAGATACGGAAAGCTTAACATCCGTCGGCTTCTGCTTTACAACAATCGTACAAAGGTCCATATAAGAACCATCTACTGTTTTAATAATTATCTCTGCCTGCCCCACACCGTTTGCCGTTAACATACCGGTATTATCTACCTGTACCACGGAAGTGTTGGTAGACATCCAGATTACCTCCGGTGTGCTTGCATCCTTCGGAGTCACCTGATAGGTTAAACGATAATTTTCACCCACATACATTTCTCTGGACTCAATATCCAATTCCACACCGCTTACAGCCTTTAAGACTGTCACGTTACAGAATGCCTGTACCGCTGGATTATCCACAGATGTACAAATAATGGATGCGGTTCCTGCCGCTTTCATGGTAACCAAACCGTTATTGGATACGGTAGCTACCTTTTCGTTGGATGACTTCCAGGTTACCTCTTGATTAGTTGCGTTATCCGGAGTAATCGTAGCACGAAGCTGGACTTTGTCACCGATTCTGGACGTTACCTCTGTTTCTGATAAGGTCATGCCTTCCACCGGCTGCAGTACCGTCACACTGGTAAATCCAACCACAACATTATCCTGATTAATGGCAGAAATCACTGCGTTTCCGCCCGCAACACCCTGAATAGTTACCGATAATCTTCCGGTCTCGGTAATCTTAACGATATCTTCATTGGAAGAAACCCACTTTAAAGAAACACCGTTTAAGGAACTCGGTTTTACGGATGCCTGAATGGTTTCGTACTTTCCGATTCCTAAGGTAATCTCTTCCGGGTCCAAGGTCACATCTTCTACCGATGCCTGTACATATACCGTACAGGTTGCAGTCTTTACAATGCCGTTAATAATCTGCTGGGCCGTAATCACTGCCGTACCTTCTTTGATACCTGTAACAAGACCGTTTTCTACGGTAGCAATCTTAGAATCGGAGGTGGTCCATGTCACCGGCTCTACACGGTTTGTAAGAATCGGATCCAACTGTACCGTACCCTTTGTATGAATGGTCACTTCGGAATAATTTAACTTAATTCCGTCAATAACGATAACCTCAATGGTCATTTCCGGAACTCCGGTTGCATACTCCCCGGTACCACCGGTTTCAAAAATGCCGTTGTCCACGTAGGACAATGTAATCGTAACCGTATCCGGAGAACTGTTTTTCGCCGTAATCACACCCTTGCTATCTACCGCAGCTACATTTCTGTTGGTAGAATGGTAAGTGAACTGGTCTGCTGCCGGAATATTGGAATTCTCAATAATATCATAGGTATCCCCTACGTTCATCAACAATTTCTTATCCGTCAAATCAAACAGCACAACAACCTTAGCCTCAAAACTCGGAATGGCTCCGTTTCCGATATATTCCTTATCTACATAGGCACGAATCACATAAGTACCGGCCTTTACGCCGGTGAAGTTCACGCTGCCGCTGTATTCGTTAATGGAATACTTCATCACATCACTGTTCGGTGAAAGTTCTTTTTCCTGCGGCTTGCCTTTCACGGTTATCAACTGAGAAACCTTCCAGTGAAGAGGTGTCGCAGACTGACCGTTTATGTAAATCATAAAATTGTCTTTTGAAATCTGTGTGGATATCTTATCCTGATACCCCTTGTAATCCTTATCTTCCGTAAAAGAACCGACCGGTGCCACAATAACCGTCGCATCGTCAATCAATGGCTTATCCGAACCGGATGCCGTCAAGGTGTATACCTCAATCTGTGCGCGTCCGGCACCCACAGCCGTTACATTACCAAACTTATCTACCGTCGCTACCATCTCATTGGTGGAACGCCATTCTACTAACGTATTATCTTTAAACTCACCGTTTCCTTCATAATCCACATATTTCAAAACAACCTGCTTCTTGTCACCGACTTTGTCTAACTTTAATGCCTGATGGCCTTCCCAGTCAATGGTGGAGAAGTTTTGATTGGTAATCTCGAGTTTAACCCGCACAATACAACTGATGGCATAATTATAATCACCATCTTTAATAATCGCCGTAACCGTAGAATATCCCGGACCTTTACGAACTAACTTTGTCATACCCTGTGTACCGGTCGATTCACAAACCACAACACTCTCATCGGAACTGAGAAACTCAACCGTAGCAGACGCCGGCAAACCACCGGACTCCTCTTCCGTCGCCTTGGAACGTACATTCAAATAGCTGTTTAATGCATCCAACAAAATCTCAGAACCGGAATTCACTTCCGTTCCTCTGTAAACGAACTTGTAATCCAAAGAAGCTGCCTGGGCCGCCATCTCCTTTTTCATTCCAACCGAAAATAGGGCGCAAAAAACAAGCGCCCCTATATATATTTTAAACAACTTATTTGCTTTCTTCATAAGCATGCCTCCTTGGTCTTGCTAAACCTTGTACAACTTCTCCCGTCGGAAACTACTATACATAACTATATATCGGTAACTTTTCATCCAAATATTATAGTGTTATACAAAATATAGCAATCTTTTTTGACATTCCTGTGTCAAAAATGTGAATCCGACAAAATTTTCTTGTATATCCGGTCTTTTCTGCATATACCGAACCTCTCCCATTCTTCAAAAAGGATAAAACAGCCCCTTTTCAACCCCTTAGATTTCTGTTATACTGTATAAAACGGATTATCCATAATCCAAATTGAAAGGAGCATAACATGAACGAAAATTCCAAACTTTATGAAGATACCAATGACCAAATCACCTTAACCTTAGAAGACGGCAGCGAGTTAATCTGCGACGTTCTTGCCATTTTCCCGGTAGACGATAAGAATTACATTGCACTGCTTCCGCAGGGGGATGATCCGGATGCCGAAATCTTCCTGTACCGCTTTGAAGAAAAGGGCGAGGATGATATCGACTTAATCAACATTGAAGACGACGACGAATTCGAAGCTGTATCCGATGCTTTTGATGAGCTCTTGGACAATGCGGAGTTCGATGAAATGTTTGATGAATAATTTCATTATCATAACAAATGAAAATGCAAAAGGGCTGTTTTTCTGCAATTCACAGCAGGAAAACAGCCCTTCTTTTATCATTCATTCTATAACTTCAAATCGGTATGTAACCAATTCAACACCTCTTCTACCGTTGCAAAATGACCTTCGATTACACCGGTATCCGACATCTGCGTGTTCTTCTTTGCCTGAATCTTAAGCATCATAGACGCACCTTCCGCAAACCCGAAGGCCTTACATCCGGCATCCACAAATGCCTTTGTCATCTTAACAAGAACACTGCTTTCCTGCGGTCCGATGGGTTTCATCTGGGTGCAATCGGCTACATATGCCCAACCGGTTGCTTTCCACTTTGCCGCATGCTTCAATACCGTATCCATCAGCCACTGTAAATCAGTAGGATTCGTCTGGCCGATTCCTGCGGACACAATAATTCTTCTTCCTTCCACATCATTTACTACTTGTGTAACTGTTTTTTCCTGCATCTTACCTTCTCCTTTACATTTTTAATAGGACACCCAAAATAATTTTTATTTTATAGTCCATACGCCCCAATCTGCAAGATACATTTTAACATTTCGCAGTATTTTTGTCAATTTTCAAACAACATTATTAATTGAATGTTTACAGTTTATTCAATTATTTCTTTCAGCAGTCCACTTTGAACACAATATGCCTCATTTAAAAGCTTTTCTTCCGGGAACCGGTCAAACAAAATCCGAAGTCTTCCCTCTTCATTTCCGGTAATGACTCCTTCTCCGTAAACCGTGTGACGTATCCGCATTCCTGCAGTCAGCCTTGCCCGATCCAGAAAAACTTCTCCCACAAAACGGCTGGGAACAAGTTCCTTTGAGCGTAGCTCCTTCATGCATGAAAGCACCAACCGGCGTTTTGCTCTGGTCATGGCCACATAAAACATCCGCCGTTCTTCTTCCACATCTTCCGGCGAAAGTGCCTGTCTGTGCGGTGTCATCCCTTCGTTTAGTTCCGGCAGAAACACGGTATGATATTCCAAACCCTTTGCAGAATGATAGGTAGATAATGTTACCGCTTCCGCAGTATTCTTCTTTTCCTTAGATTTTTGCCGCATCAGTTGTTCCGTATATTCTTCCATATGGGCAAACCAAGCCTCAAAGGTAGGATATTCCGATGCATCCTCCTGTAGTTCTGCCAGCAAATCAAACAATTCCTCCGATTGCATTCTCCGGTACTGGGCATATTCCGTCAAAAAGCCGTCATATCCCACCGCCCTGCGAATATAGTTGATTGCCGAATAAGGATTTAGCCCTTTTATCATAGCAAGATCATATTCCAACTTTTCCACCCGGTCTACTACATACTCTTTTTCTTCATAAAAACTCTTTAAACACTCAAAATCCACCGTGGAATGTTCCAGCGCCTCTCTCGCAATATAACGTTTCGGGCGATTCATTATTTGTAAAAACAAGCCTCGTTCCCTGTTTCCCAGAGCCATTTTTATGTAACTTACAATATCCCTGCAAATCCAATGGTCGTATAAATTCGGAACGGAATCTCTTGTCTTAAAGGGAATATTATATTCCATAAATTTCCCCATGATGGCTCTGGACTGCAGATTTGTCCGATACAATACCGCAATCTCCCTCCAGGGAAGCCCGGTTCTGTGAAGTACCGCAATCTCTTCCGCAATTTCCGCGCACTCCCGTTTTCGCTCCGGATACTGTCTGTATTCAATGGCCTCTCCCTGTTCTTCCTTTGCGTATAATGCCTTTTCAAAACGCTTTTTATTATTTCCCACAACGCGAAGTGCCCCTTGTACAATGGGTGCCGTAGAACGGAAGTTACAAAGTAGTGTAATTTGTTTTGCCTCCGGATAATCCGTGGTAAAATGAAGCATCAACTCCGGTCTTGCTCCACGGAACCGGTAAATGGACTGGTCATCATCTCCCACAATAAACAAATTATTTTCCGGTGCCGCCAAAAGTCGTATGGTATCGTATTGCACCCTGTTAATATCCTGAAACTCATCAATCAACACATAGGTATACTTATTCTGCCATTGCTTTAATATGTCCGGGCGTTTCATAAGCAATTCATAACAAAGAAGCTGCATATCGTCAAAATCAACCTTATTCTCTTTTCGCAGCCACCTGTCATATTCCGTATAGATTTCACGAAACACTTCATCCGGACAATTGGAAGAATAGTAACTATCTAAGGAAAACCGTTCGTTTTTTACATTGGAAATTTCCGCACTGATAGCTTCTACAAATTCTTTTTCATCCGTAATCTCCTGTTGCATTCTGGAGCAAGCAATCTCACGAAGAATTTTATACCGTTCCTCTTCTTTTAAAATATTGGATGCTTCATAGTGATATGCAAACCGTAAAATCTTGAAAAAGACCGCATGAAAGGTACCGAAATTTACCGTACCTTTTCCTGCAGTCTGTCCTCTTTCATAACGTTCTTTCATTTCCTCGGCAGCTGCTTTTGTAAAGGTAATCACCAAAATATTCCCCGGATATACTCCGCACTGTTCGGTTAAGTACCGTATCCGCTCCGTAATCACCGTAGTTTTCCCGCTTCCCGGTCCGGCCAGAACTAACATAGGCCCGGTGGTATGCGTAATTGCAGCTTTCTGTTCTTCCGTAAAACGTTGTAACTCCAAAAAACTTCCTCCTCTATTGATGTCGTTTTCACCCTATGGCAAACTGATTTTCTGTTAATTCTTTATCCGATGGGTTACTCTCGGGCTCTCCGGGGTCAGCGGCAGGAAGGTATACCCGTTCTCCAGCCCCCATACAATAAAATCTTCTACTGCTTCAAAGCTGAACCCACGATTTTCCGGATGCTGTAACACAATCGGATACGTCCACTTCGGAGTTTCATTAATCATATTGGCCAAAATCTCTTCCGTAACTTTTGTAACACTGTCTTCTGCAGATACATTCCAGTCAAAATACTGATAGCCCATATTGGTAACCTTTTCCGTAATTCGCGTCATAATTCCCGGACAAATCATGCTGACTTTATTGGAAGACCCTCCCGGAAAACGAATCAATGTGGTTTGTACTCCGGTACTTTCATATATCAAATCCAAAATTGAATTCAAATCCTCAAAATAGGCCTCATCGCTTTCGTATACCACATCGTAATTGTGAAGCATGCAATGGGCGCCAATGGTATGCCCGGCCTCATGTATCATTCGGTACAAATCCGTATTTTTCGTCCCGCAAACAAAAAACGTAGCCTTAATTCCATACTTATCAAGCAATGCCAAAAGATCATCCGTATACGGTCCCGGACCATCATCAAAGGTCAGATAGATTACTTTTCCTTCCGGATATACCGTCTCCGGCTGTGCCACCTCCACCACACGCTCTGTGGTGGTTACATTTCCTGCTGCGTCGGATACCGTATAGGTCAGGGTATAACTTCCGCACCAGTTAACGTCCACTTCACCGGATACTTGTACCGATGCCGTCAAATCCCCGTCTCTGTCGTCCACTGCCACAAAGCCAGGTTCTTCAAAGGTTCTTCTTGCCACCACCTTGGTTGTAGATTCTCCGGTAAGAGTAAGTTCCGGTGCCGTAGTATCCGCAGGAATCGGCGTGGCAGTCGGTTCCGGTGTAACCGTCGGCTCCGGTGTAGCAGTCGGTTCCGGAACTTTCGTCGGTTCTGTAGCTTCTGTAACCGAAGACGTCAACGAACCATCTCCGGTATTCATTACCGGTGTGCTTCCGTTCCCTTTTGTACATGCGCCTAAACATAATACTCCCACCAAAACGGTCATTAACAATCTCTTATGTTTCATTTTCTTTCGTTCTCCTTCGTGTACCTCATTTATGTCCGATTTAATAAACGATTCCTATCGATTATAACACAGTTCTCATCCGACAGCTCACATTTTCTGTATTATTTTTTACTAATTAAAACAAGTTCTAATTCCTCAAAAGAATTTACAATCGTCCCCGTATATTCTTCTTTGTCCCGGTTAAACAACACAGGCTCAATCCCCATCTCCTGCGCCACAAGAAGATTCTTTACGGTATTATCGATAAACAGACACTCTTCCGGTCTCTTGCCCGTTCGTTCCAAAGCAATTTCGTAGATTTTACGTTCCGGCTTACGGCACTTCACATCGCCGCTCACAATCTTATGAGTGAAATACTTGTCGAGACCATGAAATTCCGTAATATATTTGCTCCATTCAGACACATCGTTGGATAAAAGCACAAACTCATACTCTCCCGCGAACCGGTCCGCAAAAGGGATGAACCCGGCATCTAATGTCAAATGATTCTCTATGTAATCTTTCAAATGATATTGCGTATTCTCAAAACCAAGTAATGACAAAAATTCATCCGAGGTAATCTCTCCGTTCCCGGCTTTCCCAAAAAGCTTTTCCACTCTGAACTGCCTCGTAATACGCTCATATTCTTTTTCTTCAAAATGACTGTAGGTGTACGGAATAAAGTTGCCCTTACTTTCCTCTATAATAACACCGTACATATCAAAAATTATGGTTGTAATTTTGCTCATAATAATTATTCTTGCCTCCCACTCAAATTCGCTTCACAAAGAATGTCTCCTCGAAGCCATCCTCTTCATTAGCGTAACTCCCTGCCGCTTCATAGCCTAACGACTTATAAAACTCCGTTCCCTGCCAGTTAAACGTATCCAAACGAATGGTGTTGACTCCCTGTTCCTCCGCCTGTCGTTCCATTTCCAGTATCAGCTTCCGTCCATACCCTTGACGACGATATCTTTCATCCACAAACACCGTATCCACATACAGAATCTTGTATACGCTCATGTAAGCGATTAGTCCGGCAATTAGCTCTCCGTCCTTTTCTAAACCGATTCGCATCATACCGTCCAAACGGTACTTAATATGCTTTGCATTATATTCATCCAGATAATACCGGATTTCACATTCCTGTTCTTCCGACAACGTAATTAACTTTGGTTCCATTTTTCTCTCCTACAACTTCTTGGTAAAACAAATCACCCGGTTTGCTTCCTCAAAGCCCATCTTCAAATGAAATGTGAGACTCCCGGTATTCTCCAGTTCACAATCGCTGGCAAACTCGGTGCACCCCATAATCTTCGCCCAATTCTCGCACTGCTTTAACAGTTCCTTCGCGCAGCCTCTATTCCGATATCCTACTTCCACAAAGATACCTTCCAAATACCCCACCGGACTGCTATCGGTGCCCTCCACATAGTCGTGACGAAGCTGACACTGAGCAAAACCTACTGCCTGTTCTTTGTCAAATAACAAAAACACCGCACTTTCCGGATTTGCAATGATTTCCGCCAAATCTTCTTTCAAACCTTCTAATGTATTATCTTCCCACATTTGTATCGCCAGTTTCGCTACACACAAAGCATCTGCTATGGTTGCTTTTCTTATCATTATTTGTCTCCTATTCCTCAAAAAACTGCATCACCGCATCTACAGTTACCCCAATCTGCTCCTCATTGGATATCGTCGGTACCCCATCACCATCCTGCACTCCGTACATACCGAACTGCGCATGACAACCTCCTTCGATGATAATCTCTGTAAAATCTGCCGGAAGATTTGTCTTATCCGCCTCATAATTCTCCTTATTCAACACCTTGTCTTCGCTGCCGTACACCGAAAGTACGGAAAGTCCCGTTTTCGACAAATCCGCCGTCGAATAAGACCCCAGCAAAATCAGTCCTTCATAATCTGCCACATGGTCCGCCAGATAAGATGCTGCCATGGAACCACCTAAAGAATGGCCTCCAAGATACCAATTCCCAACTTCAGGGAACTGCTCCGGAATACCTTCTGCTGCCTTCATATCAAACACTGCAAGGTTAAAAGGCATTTCTACAAGGACACAAAGCATTCCTTCCGAGGCAAGTGACTTTAAAAGCGGTTCGTAAGCCACTGCTTCCACCTTACCACCCGGATAGAAAATGAATCCGTTTTCCGGAGTCACTCCGCCCTCAGGACTATATACCTTCACACCATCAGAAAGCGTTCGTTCCTCCGTTGGATGTTCTGTCACAAAGCTTTCTATTCTCTCCATATCTCCATGATAATAGTCACCAAGGTAAATCCCGCAACCAATTACCAGCATCAAGAACACTGCCACAATAGACAAACCTAAAATAATTCTTCTATTTTTGCGATTACCTGAAACCTTACTCATAGGAACCTCTCTTTCCATCGGCACATACTAACTCCACAATCTTCAAATCACACTCATCCACATAGCCGACATCCTCTTTTAAATCCCACAACATAATGTCGCCCATCTCATCCTCATCCGTCGCCACAAAAGGCTCCAATCTCTCTACCGTTCCCACAAATACCGCCTGATAGCAAAATTCTCCGTTTGGTCTTTGCATACGCGATATCCCTTTAAAGGTAAGTTCTACAGCCTTTTGGTGGGTCTCTTCAAACAGTTCCCGCAGTGCCGCCTCACGAGCCGTTTCCCCCGGTTCAATACCGCCTCCGCAAAACTCCCACTGCTGTCTCCATTTATTATAGCCGATTATGTACTGCCCGTCCACCGTGACAATAGCAAATGCTCCTGTCACGTTCTCGTAATTGCCGATTTCCTCTTCCTTAATATTAAGATGCTCAAGCAAAACCCAGCCGGACTTGTTTTTAGCAAGCATACAACTCCTCCTTACGCCTCCGTTACCAATTTCCCGCACATATGCTCCGGCATCAATCGAAGTAACAGCGTCCTGTGCCCCGACTGCGCAATCTCTTTCTTTATGTACTCCTCATCCTGTGTAAACTTATAGCTAAGCTTCGTGGTAATATCCGCAATCAAATCCATATCATCTAAGATTTCCATTTTCCCAAACACAATCACACTCTGTACCTGATAGGCCCATTCACCATCCGGTCTGACACCTTGATTGTACACACAAAAAGACACCTTGTTACTCTTTTGCAGCGACTCCAATCGATGCCCCACATTACCGCAGTGGAAATAAATGGCACCATCCTCTTCATTGTACCAGTGATTCATGGGCATTCCGTAGGGATATCCCTCATCTCCGATGACCGACAACACACCGCGAGTCTCGTTTTTCAAAAGCTCCACACACAGTTCCTTAGGAAGCTGCTTATTTTTTCTCAATAATTCCCGAAACATAACTGCTCCTTTCATGACTCTTACTTACGTCATCAAACCTTATTATTGCAAACCTTTTCTTCCCGACAACTTCAGTACCTGTAACGTTACTTTCCCGGTTTCCACGGTTTCGGAGAAAGCAGCGTTGTCCGCCCAATATCCGGCAATACATCATACACGGAACACCCCATCTTCTCTTCAAAATACTCCTTACTTGCAAAAGTTCGCTCCCAGCCTTTGATATAGGTTTCCATAATGCCGTACCGTCTTGTCACGTCTACAAACCGCTTTTCCACAATGACAAATCCATAATCCGTTGCCAATGCATCACAAAGCTGAATCAGCATGTCATACTCATCTGCCTGACAACCGTCAATGTACTTCTTAATCTCCCGCTCCGCTTCAGTTTTCAGTTCATAAGTAAATTCTTCCTGCATCAAAGGGTACGAATGAGTCATGCAAATCCGTGCCGCTTCATCCCATCCTTTTTCCATGCAATACTTGTACCCCTCGTACACATGGGTCGGAATATCCACGATTCCTACGCGTCGCCCGATATCATGAAGCACACCTACAATATAAGCCTTCTCTGCATCCATCTCCGGCACCTTTTCCGCGATATTTCTTGCAGCAATACCAACATTGATGGAATGCTTTGTCCACGGCCCGGGATTTAACTCTCCGGCAAGTTGTAATTCCTGTTCTGCTGTTTCTTTGGTTGGTAACATGTTAGTCTCCTATCCTCTTTGTCATAAACACCATATCCGGGTCGGTCCCCATTCCCTGCTTATGATAGAAATGCTCCGTAGCATCCCCCTTTGATGTAATTAATACAATATTCTTTACTCCCCGCTCACGTAAACGCCGTTCCATCTCAGCAAACAACTTCGACCCGATTCCTTTTCCACGCAGTTCATTTTTCACCCAATATTCTTTTACCTCAAACATGAGTCCATCATAGAACTGTTCCATGGCTCCCAAAACTGCCCCGCATATCTGACCTTCCCGATATACACACAATCCGAAAGAAACCTCCGTGTGAATCATCATATGTAGTCTTTTCCGCGCTGTTTCAAAGGTCCATTCATCATTCCATGGGGCCGCATTAAAGGTTTCCACGTAAAGTTTCGCCAGCTCATCCAAATGTGTTTCTGTCATTTCTTCGTAATGTAATTCTTCAGACATACGATATGCCAGCCTAGTAGGCAAATTATCCCAAAGTATCGTTCTCGTCTTGCTCTCTCTCAACGTTCTTACTATCTCTTTATCCGGCTCCGAATACACTACAAACAAATCTTCTTCTCCTTTATCCGGACGTATCGGAAAGGCCAGTTGTTCTTCCTCTACAGAAAACTGTGCATTCACTCCTTCCTTGTTTCCTCTGGCATCCAAGCGAATCCACTTCTTATACACATCCAGATAAACACCGTTTAGTCCGTGATAAATCAGCACCGGCGCCGTTTCATCGTCCAAAATTAACTTTTGATAACAAAATCCGCAAGGAATCCCTTTTTTCCGAAGCAATGCCGCTAACAAATGAGACTTTGCAAAACAGATTCCATGCCCCGCCGCCAACACATCAGACGCACTGCAGGTAATCACATCTT
>JAFTWC010000077.1 GCA_017465475.1 Lachnospiraceae bacterium | reverse complement strand
TGTTATCCGGATGAAGGGTACGTCCGGTACCGCCACCGCTTGCTACGGAGAAGTACTTCTTACCAGCTTCGTTTCTTTCCTTCTTATAGGTACCTGCTACCGGATGCTGGAATCTGGTCGGGTTGGTGGAGTTACCGGTAATGGAAACGTCTACGTTCTCCTTCCACATGATTGCAACGCCTTCCGGAACGCTGTTTGCGCCGTAGCAGTTAACCTTGGAACGAAGACCATCGGAGTAAGCCTTACGGAATACTTCCTTAACTTCGTTGGTGTACGGATCGTACTCAGTCTCAACATAGGTGAAACCGTTGATACGGGAGATGATCTGTGCTGCGTCCTTACCAAGACCGTTTAAGATAACGCGGAGCGGCTTCTGGCGAACCTTGTTTGCCTTCTCTGCGATACCGATTGCACCTTCAGCTGCTGCGAAGGACTCGTGACCTGCTAAGAAGCAGAAACAGTCGGTCTCTTCCTCAAGGAGCATCTTACCGAGGTTACCGTGACCAAGACCTACCTTACGGGTATCTGCTACGGAACCCGGAATACAGAATGCCTGTAAACCTTCACCGATTGCTGCTGCAGCGTCTGCTGCCTTCTTGCAGCCCTTCTTGATTGCGATTGCAGCGCCTACAATGTAAGCCCAACAAGCGTTCTCGAAGCAAATCGGCTGAATGCCCTTAATCTGATCATAAACGTTCAGACCGGCATCCTTTGTAATCTTTTCCGCTTCTTCAATGGAAGCGATGCCATAGCTGTTTAATACAGCATTGATTTTGTCTATTCTTCTTTCATATGATTCAAACAAAGCCATGATATGTATCCTCCTGATTTATTTTAGATTATTCCTCTCTCGGGTCGATAATCTTGACAGCATCTGCCACACGACCATACTGACCCTTAGACTTCTCGTAAGCGGTGTTCGGATCGTCACCCTTCTTGATGAAATCCGTCATCTTACCAAGGTTTACGAACTGATAACCGATGATCTGGTCATCAGCATCAAGAGCGATACCGGTTACATAACCTTCTGCCATCTCAAGGTAACGCGGTCCCTTCTTTAACGTACCGTACATGGTACCAACCTGGGAACGAAGACCCTTACCAAGGTCCTCAAGACCTGCACCGATCGGAAGACCGTCCTCGGAGAATGCACTCTGGGTACGACCGTAAACGATCTGTAAGAAGAGCTCTCTCATAGCGGTGTTGATTGCGTCACATACAAGGTCGGTGTTTAATGCTTCCATTACCGTAAGACCCGGTAAAATCTCGGAAGCCATAGCTGCGGAATGGGTCATACCGGAGCAACCGAGGGTCTCAACCAATGCTTCCTGGATAATACCATCCTTTACGTTTAAGGTCAGCTTACATGCACCCTGCTGCGGAGCACACCAGCCGACACCGTGTGTCAAACCGGAAATATCCTTAACTTCCTTTGCCTGTACCCACTTTGCTTCCTCCGGGATCGGGGCTGCGCCGTGATGTACGCCCTGTGCAACCGGGCACATCTTTTCTACTTCGTGTGAATAAATCATGCCTAGACTCCTTTCAATCCATCTTGCAATATTAGTGTTCGCATCTTGCGGAGAATGTGATATCTTTAACAATCCACTACATACGCACTTGCGCACACTCCACTCCTATTTTCTCACAAAAAAGCGATTTCGTCTATACCTTTTTTGTCAAAATTTCAGTTTTTCTTAAGAAACGGCACTTTCTACAATTTATTCTTCCTCATGCAGTCACTTTTTTACCAAAATACCAAAAAGAAATTGCGGTATGAGATAGGCTGTGCTAAACTAATGATATGGGGATTTTTACTCGCTGCGGCTTTTCCCTGTGACGCAACTTATTGATTCCGAATTACCGGATACGATACATATTTATTTGATTTTTTACTTACGGAGGAGCTATGAAGAAACAGGATTACTTAAAATGGGATGAATACTTTATGGGAATTGCCATGCTTTCCGCCATGCGGAGCAAAGACCCGAACACCAGCGTAGGCGCATGTATTGTCAGCCAGGACAACAAAATACTTTCCGTGGGCTACAACGGCATGCCTGCCGGCTGTTCCGATGATGAATATCCTTGGGAACGGGAAGGCAGTGCTTTGGAAACCAAGTATTTTTACGTATGTCACGCAGAGCTGAATGCCATCTTAAACTATACCGGTGTCAATATGCGGGGCGCAAAAGTTTACACCACCCTGTTTCCGTGTAACGAATGCACCAAAGCTCTGATTCAGACCGGCATCTCCGAAGTTATCTATCACTCGGACAAGTATGCCGAAACCGACTCCGTAAAAGCCTCCAAGCGGATGTTTGACTCCGCCGGAGTAACCTACCGTAAGTACCAGCCGATTAACCGTTTGGTGACAATTCCGTTGTAAATAACTTCAGACAGATTCCATGACACTGCATCATTAAAGCAAATCGGATTTTAGGAGTAGAACACATATGCCACATGTAGAAATCAAATGTTTTCCGGGAAGAACCGAAGAACAGAAAACACGCTGTGCCGAAAAAATTGCGGAAGACATTGCAGAAATACTGGGATGCAACACTTCAAGCGTTTCCATTGCTATAAAAGACATTTCCGAAGCGGAATGGAAAGAAAAAGTATGGGATACCGATATCGTTCCCGACGAGAAATATTTATATAAAAAGCCGGGGTATAATTACGATTAAGAATGAACAAAGAGTTTCGCTTGCGAAACTCTCGCGCCGCTTTTGCGTCGCATTTATGCAACATTTTTCTTCTGCAAAAGCGTGCGCATCCTCACGGAGTGTTTTTTGCTTTATAGGAAATTGTGTATTTCCTATAAAGCGAGAAAGCGTAGCTACTACCAGCAGTAACTACGCTTTTTTCTCAAGAATCATCTCTATATACGATTTGGCCCAAAAACATATCGCTTAATCGCTATATTGACAACATATTTGATGATTCAGGCGACAGATTTTCTCAGAACTATTCCATTTACTTGATTGTCCCCAAGGAAATGCCAATTTTTTTCTCAGATGTTGTTTTATATAAGCTTTTGAGAAAATGCTGTATACATTTTATTCCTGCTTGTCTTCTTCCTGCACCGCCCATTCTTCCGAGTCGCATTCTGCTTTCTGTTCTTCGCTATCACTTTCCTCTTCCCCGTCTTCCGACGTTTCGTGAAACACTTCGATTTCTTCTTCCGCTTCCATCTCCACATCCTGAGGTTCTATGTTTCTTTCACTATCTTCTTTTTCTGCCTTCTCCTCCACATACATTACCTGCGGGAAACCCAGTTCTACTTTAAACAAGTCTCCGTCCGTTTCGATGCGGAAGCTTCCGCCTTGTAAGGTTGTCAGACTTTTTGCAATGGCCAGCCCCAATCCGGAGCCTTCGGTGTTACGAGACGAATCTCCTCTGACGAAACGCTCCGTCAGTTCCTCCGCCGCAACCGTAAGTTCCATTGCGGACATATTCTTTAATTCAGCATAATACCAGCCCATCTTCTCATATACCCGGACATACACCCGGCTTCCCGGCATGGCATATTTGCAGATATTGGAAAACAGGTTTTCAAAGATACGATAGGTTTTCTGCCCGTCCACATACACTTTACAAATGTCCCCCGGCATGGTCTGGCGCAAGGTAAGTACTGCCTCTGCAAACTGTTCCTCATGTTCTACTGCCACCTGTTTTATAAGCTTAACCAAATCCACTTCCGTCCGGAACAATTCTATGTTATTGCTTGCCGCGCGACTCACTTCAAACAAATCCTCAATCAATACTTTTAAGCGATGGGATTTTTGTTCCAGGGTCCCGATATAAGAATCCCGTTCTTCCGCCGTAAGATTTTCCTGCTTCAGCAACTCCACATAGGTCAAAATCGCAGTGAGCGGTGTCTTTAAATCATGAGACACATTGGTAATGAGCTCCGTTTTCATACGCTCGCTTTTTACTTCTTCCTCCACTGCCTTACGAAAACCGTCCTTAATCGTGGTCAGCCCCGTCCCAAGCGGGCGAAACATTCCAAAGTCTCCCTCTGCTGTTCCGTTTAAATCACCTCTTGCGATACCTTCCACTTCACGGAGCACTGCCGAATAACCGCTCTCTGCCTTCTTATATTGTCTGTTTAAGAAAAAGAACAAAGCCAATGAATACAAAATCAACAAAGGAATTCCTACAAACCAACAGCAAACACAAAGGAACAAGATTCCGAACTGAATCAACACCGAAATTCCAAGCACTCGTATCGGTTTCTTACTGAAATCCATGGCATCCAACTCTTCTTTAAAAGTTCTCCATACCTTTCTGAACCCTCTGCCGATCAGACATAACAAACTGTATTCTCTCAAGTATTGCTTAAGTCCGAGCTTAAATACCGGGCGAATAAACCATAAACACACAAAAAAGTATACCAGCATTTCAACAATCGGATAAGATAGGTCAATGGCATACTCTATCATCCCCACCCAATCATTGCTACTATATCTCTGCCATATATAAAAATTGTCATAATACCAACTATATTCATAATACACTGCTGGCAGACAACACAATGCTACCACCAACAACTCCGCCACATAGGCGATTCCCTTCCGATGCGGATTCTCTGTATGCTTCCATATACGTTCACAGCGCAAAAAACAAACCAAAAGAAACATACAAAAAATCATCCCGGCAAACAAAAGCACTTCTCCGTACTTTGCCAAAACTCCGGCCAACTCTTCTCCCAACACAATTCCAAATACATCCGACTGAGTCGTCGTCATGTAATGAATCGGTTGCCCGTTAATGTATTTTACATATTCCCTCATTCCGGTATAATCATACCTTTCTGTCCATGCAAAATCACCAACCGACTCTTTTGCCGCCAGAATAAACTGCATAGCAAGGCACGCACCCACCGTCACTATAATTCCTACTATAATTCCTATAAACCAACGTAACTTATTTTTGTTTTTCGAGCTTGTATCCAATGCCCCACACCACCTTTACATATTTTGGATTTTTCGGGTTTACTTCAATTTTTTCCCGAAGTTTTCTTACATGTACCATTACCGTGTCCGTATTTACGGCTCTTTCGTTCCACACACGCTCATAAATCTCCTCTGCGGAAAACACCCTCCCCGGTTGTTTTATAAGCAATGCCAGAATCTTAAATTCCATCGGCGTCAATTTCACCGGACTGCCGTCTACGGTCACTTCCACCGTATCCTCATCCAGCTCCAGCCCGCCTTCCACAAAATGCCGCCCATTCTTTTTCTGTCCGGATTGCGGCGAACCGAACTTCATATAGCGCCGTAGCTGTGAATTGACCCGTGCCATCAGCTCTAACGGTGTAAAAGGTTTTGTCACATAATCATCCGCCCCGATGTTAAGTCCCACCACTTTATCGGTTTCTTCTGATTTTGCAGACAACATAATCACCGGAAAATCATAGGTTTCTCTTAACCTCATGGTCATGGTAATCCCATCCATCCGTGGCATCATAATATCCACAATGGCAAGATGAATCTCATTCTCTTTCATCAATTCCAAGCCTCGGATTCCATCCTCCGCTTTAAATACACAATATCCCTGACTCTTCAGAAAGATTTCAATGCCATCCCTGATTTCCCGATCATCCTCCACAACTAAAATGTTATACATATCGCTCCTCCGTGTTTTCCAATACTCTGCCTCCATTATACGACAACTTTCTTTTCGTTACAATTCAGAAATACACTCCCTCTCATTCGGAGGGCAAGACAGTTCCGGAACCATCCATAACTCTATGCTAACATACAAATCATAAGAAAACCGACAGAAAAAACGAAAGAATTCCGAAAGAAAAAGAAGGGCTGCCGTACTGGAAGCGTCGTCTTTTTCTGTGCTTTCCTTCGTTATAGAACCGCCGGTCTGCGGAATGTTTTTCGAACTTTGAGCAGGATATTAGACTTTCTTATTACTCCGCAAGTTATCAGCAACGCCCGAACACGAGGTTCGGGCGAGCCCGCCATAAGGCATGGATGCCGCATCAGGGCGATTGCGTCACTTTATCCACCCTTCTCCGGAGTAATTAGAAAGACTTATATCCGAATCGCGAGAGAAAAACATTCCGCAGACCGGCGCTTCTAACCAAAGTCCCCAAAGCACAGAAAAAGGGCCCTCGCAGTTTTCCGCGACAGCCCTTCACACTAGTCTTTACTTAATTTTGCCGGATAGTTCGGTAGTTTTCCATCCACCGCAAAGATGTCGTCATCTTCTAACATCCCTTTTCCCTCGCAAATAATACACTTCGTCTCTCCGTGTCCGCCACAAAATCCGCACACCTTGTTTTTGTGAATCGGGTTTATCTTATCTCCGAAGCAAACCACACAAACGGAAATTCCCTTTCCCTCACACTGTGGGCATTTTTTCATTCTCTTTCCTACCTTTCCTATGGACCTATTTCTGCGCAAGCTCATTTAACTCATCCACAGAAAATGTATAGTTTGTATCACAGAAATGACAGTTCATGGTAATGGGCTCGCCATCCGCAATGATAGCATCCAATTCCTTTTTTCCGAGACTGATTAATGCCTTTTCCACACGTTCTTTGGAACAGTTGCAATAATAGGATGTCGGAATCTTGTCCAGAAGCTTTAAATCAAATCCTGCAAAAATATACTCCAAAATTTCCTCCGGAGTCATTCCTTCGGAAAGAAGACCGGATACAGAGGTCACCTCCGTCAACTTTTGTTCCAAATGAGAAATCACTTCCTCTGTGGCATCCGGCATAAGCTGAATAATAAAACCACCTGCCTGTGCCACCGTATTGTCACGATTCATAAGCACACCAAGCGCTACCGAAGACGGTGTCTGTTCGGATGTTGCAAAATAAACGGTTAAATCCTCCGCAATCTCACCGGAAATCAATTCGGTTTCGCCAATATACGGCTCCTTTAACCCCAAATCCTTAATCACTCGGAGCATGCCCTTACCCACGGCTCCTCCTACATCAAGCTTTCCTTCTGCACTTGCCGGAAGCATTACTTCCGGGTTTTGAACAAAGCCCTTTACCCTGGACATGGAATCTGCCGTTACCGTCATGGAACCGATAGGTCCGTCCCCCACAACCTGCACCGTAAGGACATCGCTTCTGCCCTTCATCATACTGCCCATCATAGCCGCTCCCGTAAGAAGGCGTCCTAATGCCGCCGTTGCCACCGGACTGGTACCGTGAATCTTTCTTGCTTTCTCTACCAAATCTTTTGTCGTTGCCGCAAATGCACGAATCTGTCCGTCCGCTGCACTTGCTCTTACAATGTAATCCTGATAATTGCTCATAAAAATCCTCTCTTACTCTAAGTTCTTCCCTGAAAAACCGAAGGGCATCAATTCCTCTAATGTATAAATCATATAATCCTCTTCGGAACGTGCCAAAATAATCAAAAAAGTCTTCGGATCACAAAACTCCGTCATCACCTGTCTGCATACGCCACAGGGAGCACAAAAATCCTCTGCATCTTCTCCCTTTCCTCCCACAATCGCAATGGCAAGAAACTCCTTCTTTCCTTCGCTGACTGCCTTAAAAAATGCAGTGCGTTCTGCACAGTTGGTGGGCGTATATGCCGCATTTTCAATATTACAACCACCAATCATTTCATGGCTGTTGGTCAAAAGTGCCGCTCCCGCCTTAAATCCCGAATATGGGGCATAGGCCTTCTTCCGATATTCGCAAGCCACACGGATTAACTTTCTGCACACCGCATCGCTCATGGCATCCGGAAACTTTTTTCCTAAGTCTTGTACCGCTGGCACCTTTTTTTCATAGGTCTGTAACTGTGTATTGCTTTCTCCCATACAAACACCGTCCTTTCCTTAATACCCCTCTTTCACCGCAGAACCGTTTGCCTTCAAAATCTTAACAATCCGACTGGTGCCCAGACGAGACGCACCCAATGCAACAAACTTCTCCGCATCCTCCAAGGAAGAAATTCCGCCGGCTGCCTTCATCTGCACCCCTTTTCCAATATGTTTTGCAAATAGTTCAATATCGGCAAACGTAGCGCCTGCCGTGGAAAAACCGGTAGAAGTCTTAATAAACTCCGCACCAGCCTCTGTTACCACACGGCACATCTCTATCTTCTCCTCTTCCGTCAAAAGGCAGGTCTCAATAATGACCTTTAACAGCTTACCGCCGCAGGCTTCTTTTACTGCCTTAATCTCGTCCAAAAGGCCGGCAAAATTTCCTTCCTTTGCCATGCCGATGTTAATCACCATATCAATCTCATCCGCGCCGTTTGCCACCGCATCCTTTGTCTCAAACACTTTCACCGCAGTGGTATTATATCCGTTCGGAAACCCGATTACGGTACAAACCGGAAGTCTGTCCCCCAAATATTCCTTTGCACGCTTTACAAAGGAAGGCGGAATACAAACAGATGCCGTACCGTACGCCACTCCGTCATCACAAATCTGCTTAATCTCTTCCCAGGTCGCCGTCTGGGTAAGCAGTGTATGGTCCACATACTTTACCACATTTTTATCCATAAAACTCTCCTTTACGCCAGTTCTAATGCCACCTGCATCATCTCATGGAAGCTGTTTTGTCTGTCCTCGGCAGAAAGTGCCTCCCCGGTATATAAATGATCGGAAATAGTCAACATGCAAAGGGCCTGCTTTCCGGCATAGGCCGCATTCAGATACAGTGCTGCCGCCTCCATTTCCACACAAAGAATTCCCATCTTCTTCCAACGGTCGTTAAAGGTCGGGTCCGCATTATAAAATACATCGGAGGACAAAATATTGCCTACTGTTACCGGCACTTTCATGCCCTCCGCCACCTCTACCGCATGACGAAGTAACTCATAGTCCGCAATCGGTGCAATGGTCCCCGGCAAATTATACTGGTCCGCATAATTACTGTTAGTGGAAGCCCCCATACCGATTACAAGGTCACGAAGCTTTACCTTGTCAGAAATACCTCCGGCAGAACCGATACGGATAATCCGGTCCACGTCATAGAAATGGTATAATTCATAGGAGTAAATACCGATGGACGGCATACCCATACCGCTACCCATCACCGATACCTTTTTTCCTTTGTACGATCCGGTGTATCCAAACATGTTACGTACCGTATTAAAACAGGTCACATCCTCTAAATACGTATCTGCAATAAACTTTGCCCGAAGCGGGTCTCCCGGTAATAACACTGTCTTTGCAATTTCGCCTTCTTTTGCCGCATTATGAGCGGTCGGTATTGTTGCCATAGTATACTCCTTTCCTGTCACAATTCTAATTCCTGTTACATAATCAGTATATACGGATTTCAAAATAAAGTCAATTCTCCCACCCGAAAAACCTCTCAGTACTTCTTCACCCGTGCTTGTTATTTTTTCTCCCTTATGTTAAACTAATTTTGTAAGAACTATACTATCATTCTTTTTTCAAAAAATATACCGTTTAGGAGGTTTTTATGGCAGAATCTACACTACCGCAGGCAAATCAAAACGAACTCTTATGGCGCGACAGAAAACGTACCAAGCTTTTCGCCCTGCCATGGACTTTCACCGTATATCGTTTAACGAAAGACCGTTTACTCATTAAACGTGGTTTTTTTACCACCAGAGAAGACGAAGTGCGTCTCTACCGCATTTTGGATATTTCTTTAAAAAGAACGTTACTCCAAAAGATTTTCGGCACCGGAAGCATTCTTTGTCACTCCAGTGATAAAACCATGGGAGATTTTGAAATTATCAATGTAAAGCGCTCATACGAAGTTAAGAACCTTCTTTCCGACTTAGTAGAACAGGAACGTATGGCAAAGAGAGTATCCAACCGTGAATTTATGAGTGATATGGAATGTGATTTTGACGAAGAAGACGAAGCTTAGTCAAGACCACCGGCTTAGCCGGTGGCTTGCTCTGACCCTATAAGGGTCTCTTCCTGCAAAGCCTAAAGGCTTATCGAACTTTTTACTCCTGCAAACTCTGCTACACCCCCTTCGGGTCGTTTAGCTGTTTGCAGTTTTT
>JAFTWC010000076.1 GCA_017465475.1 Lachnospiraceae bacterium | reverse complement strand
CACATCTTCTCCTGAGTCCGCCGAGTGAGAAATTCGGTCACGGACATATTCATAAGCGTTTTTTATGTAATCCGTCGTGTCCATTGATTTTACAAATAAGAACTCTGCTAAGTCTGCAATTGACTTTTTTTCATAGTCAATGATATCGCTTACCTCTAAATATTTCTCTATACTGTTTGTGTATGGAATAATCACGTTCATTGCCTCCCTCTCTCTTCATCCGTCTATCTTCGGTAACAATCTAAAAAGAAGCGACAAGTCACTCTGCCGCTTCTTCTATTAACTTGCGTATATCTTCTTCTGACCAAATCTCATTTGGAAAGATTGAAATATCTTCTTTATGCTTACGAATAATTCTAATCGGTTCCACCGTATTATCATAAACATGTAAAATATCACAAAGCTCCATTAGTCGTTTAATATTGCCTAACGACTTATAATAGCGCTTAATTATTTTCTCTCTATCCACACCATGTCCACCCGAAGCAACCCGCGCTTCCACCCGCGCAACATTAACATACGGGTCTATAGTCAAAACAAATATACATTTGATAAAGTATCCGGCCTCTTTTGCTTTCTCTAAAATATCTAACTTATATCTTGAAGACAGCACTGTTTCAAAAGTAAAATCCTCTTTTATATCAATTGATGCATATCTCTTCTCATCAACCATTCGCGCTGCGTCTTCATTACTCATTCCCGTAACTGCTACAACTTCATCAGCATTTGTATAAATTCCGACAGTTTCAAAATACTGCGTAATCGTACTTTTTCCCGAACCGTTTGGTCCTGCCAAAACAAGTACCATCGGCTTTTTAGTTGACATATCTTCTCTCCCCGTTTGCATACTCTACATACGCTCTTTTCGCAACCAAATCGTACTTTGCAATAGGCTTCTTGCAAAACTGTGCCTTTGCCACGGCCGCCTTGACAGCCTGTGTTGCTCTGGCATCCATTTCCGCATCGCGCACAGAAATCGAACAGCCTTGCTTTGAAGAATGAACCACCTTCACCGAAAGCTTCTTCCCTGTCCCTTCCTTCTTTGCACTCATTTCATCAGCCTCCCTTACTGTAGCCTTAACACCTATTCAAATCATAGCATCTCTATTATTTTTTTTCAAGTAAATGTTTTCTCATATTATGATACTTTGATACCACATCCTCAAAGCCCACCGACTGATACACATGATACCCTGCATCAGTTGCTTTTAGTTCCACTACACACAGCTCTTTTTCCTTTGCATCTTCTAATAACATGGTCATTAACTGCTTCGCATAGCCTCTCTTTCTGTATTCCGGCTTCGTATACACATTCAGCACGGTTCCTGTTTTTCCGTTAAGGAAGGTCGGACTCATCGGCTTCTCAATCACCAAAAGGAATGCGCATGCAACGATTTCTTCTGCTTCTTTTGCAACATAAACAAATATATCCTGATTCAAATGTTCCCTGAAATACTGCGGCAACATCTCCCGCAGACTTTGAATATCCTGTTCCGATATTGTTCCGAAATCCTCTTTCAAATAAGCAAGTCGTAATTCCACCAATGAATCAATTTCTCTTTCTGATGCCCTATCAATCATCATTTTTCCCTAACTCCTTTCCTTTACCGCCATTATTAAAACACCGTTTTCTTCTCACTAATCTCCATCTGCACCGTATCTAATACATGTACACTGCAATTTCCTACCGGAACCGGCTTTTTTGTATTGCTCCATTCCATGCATTTGACCAAATGATACACCACGTTAATAACCCCGCCATGAGTTACTACAAGAATATTCCCGTCTGCGTCCTTGTGTTCCTTTAAAAACACTTCAAACCACATCTTTATTCGTATATAGAACCGGTTCGGACTTTCCCCGTTCGGATAGCATTCCTCCGGTTTCAGCAGATTCCAAAACAATCTGGGGTATTTTTGTAACGCTTCTTCGTTCAGCATTCCGGCCAAATCACCGTTGTCCGCTTCCCGAAGCCTTTCATCGGTCGTCACCGGTAATCCCAACCTAGCAGAAATAATTTCTGCGGTCTCTCTTGCGCGAGGCAAATCACTGGATACTATCTTTTTATGCCGAATTCTACATTCTGTTCCTGCATCCATGTTGCAAGCTTTCCAGCTTGTTCTATTCCCTCCGGCACCAGCCCGAGATTACTCCAACCGCCACGGAAGTTTTCATCGTCTTTTCCGTGTCTGACAAAAAATATTTTCATACACTACCCACCATCAGCCCGTCAATCCCTTCATCGGAATCTCCGTCGTTTTATCATCCCTTCCGGTACGCAGTTCAAAATCGCCCAAATAGTATTTCTCTTCATAGGCATACACTTTGCAACGATTTCCATTTAAAACCGCGTTAGGATGATACCGAAACGCCGATACTTCTATGGTTTTGTACTTTGTCTCTTCCCTAAACTCCACTTCAAGTACATAGTTTAACACCGGTTCCGGAGCATTTTTTCCATCACCGATCCATCTGGCTATTGTTATTTTGTATCCGATGATTTCCCCCTGATAACGTTTTCCTTTGTCCCTTGCTTTCTTTACTGCCGCACAAGATTGTTTCCAGGAATCGACATCATTTTTGCACGGATAGCCAAAAAAGAACATCAACCCCATTCCCACAAAAATCAAGGTGAGAATCAAATAAAAGATTCCGCCGAATTTAAAGCCCCTGGAAAAATCCGCCGCCGATTTCATAAAAATCAATAAACCAATCCCCGGAAATACCGCCGGTATCGCCGCCACACGCCATGGAAAGCATTCCTTTGTTGTCTTATATGCTTTCATCGTGCGCGGTTTTCTGTCCTTCTGTTCCCGTGCTGTTATCAGTGCAAAAAAATTTCCGTTTTGTGGTCCCATAGTTACTCCTCCTTAGTTTTAAATACATTTCAAAAAATCAATTCGTACAAACTTCTTTCCGTTTGGCAAATACTGTTCCAGTCTTTCGGCCTTTCGATACCCTATCTCAGACATACATTTTACCAACGCATCTTCTTCCATCTGATGGTGCACTTCTTCCAAGCAATCAAAGGCATGCAAATATGGAGAATCCGATACAAAAGAACTGCCGTCATTGATTTGTATGATACAGGAAACGCATTTCGGTGCCACCGCGTTTACGACATTTTGAAAACATTCGTAACCAATATATTCCACCAAAAGATTCGCCACAAGCAAATCAGCTTTCGGCAACTGCAAACTGCTCCCGCATCATTTCATTTAATACTTGCAGCTGATATACGTTCTCAAGACTCATGTGGTTTTCGTAATCATCAAGCCTAATCTCTTCCCACGGATTAGCCATACGTCTCTCCTTCTTACAATTTCTTTAAACAAGAATGTTTCTCATCAATCATAAAACCGTTATTCCGATAAAAGTTCAACGTGCTTTCCCTATTGGAACCGGTTTCCAAAAAACACCTTGTAGCAGTTTAATTTCTTAGCAATCTCTGACGCTTCCTGAAGCAAAGCAGACCCATACCCCCTGTTTCTGTAATCTCCGTGAGTGACCACATTTTCAATCACAGCAAAAGGGCGCACATTATGGGTCAGACTCTCAATAATCGCCATTTGCACAGATGCAACTGCTTTTCCGTCCTCTTCCGCTACCAGCAAATGCATATAATTATCATTCTCGAACTTCGTAAGAAGATCTGCCCAATACTCCATATCCTGCTCTTCCTTCGGTGGGAACTTAGTCAAATATTCAAAATATAATACCTTTAAATCCTCTGCGTCCGTGCTTTTTGCTTTTCTGATAACCAAGTTACGCCTCCTTCGTTTATTTCTGCTACATATGCTCCCGAATATACGCAAACTGCTCATTTAACATCTCCACATCCACAACACCTTCACTGTTAAATGCTGTTGCTTCCACGGTATAGTCACCGTTATATCCGATTTCCCTAATAAATGTAAAAAACTTCTCAATATCTACTTTTCCTTTTCCGATTGGCAGCGTCCGAAGGTTTGCCCAGTCCATATAGCCTCCGCCGTAATCGTTCACATGATAGTGGCAGATATGACCCTCCTTCCAAAGCCACTCGTACTCTTTTTCGTACAATAAATCAAGCTGCTCATGAAAGGCTGCCATCTTCATATCGAATACAAACCGAATGTCCGGGTACTTCTCCCGCAGTTCACACAAATGCTTCATGGGATTCTCCACGTTACATACCACGTTTTCAATCCACAAATCCAAATCAAAGGATAGGGCCATCTCATTCAAACGAGGATAGGCATTCACATTGCTCTGAAAATTGGAATCAGAGGCCAGACCGCCCCATAAATGAAGCACCAGCTTCTTTGCACCGATACTCTTTGCCAAATCGCAGTTGATTTCAAAGCGACGAAATGCCTCCTCTATCTCCTCCGGGCTCCCCTTACTTATGTACTCTCCGATACTTTTCTCACAATGCAGTACCGGAACGTTAAGTTTTAAACCTTGTAAATACTTTTTTATTTCTTCCACACACTCGTACCAGGACGTGTACATCATAAACTCAAACCCGTCACAGGTAAGCTGCCTACTAAGAGGCTCCAGTAACTTATAATCCCTTCCGTTCGGTATTCCGATGATAGCTCCCGTGGAACATAACACCTGCTTCATAATCTTTCTCTCCTTTGTTCCTGTTCTTCTAAGTTCAACCTCTAAGTTAATCTTCTACCCCAAACAACATTTTTAGTTCCAAATCTTCACAATCGTATCCAACGATTTTTATTCGATTCTTTCCTTTTTTCATGGTTACAGATACGGTCACCGTTTCCTCCGTACATGTATCCGGTGTGCATTCCATCACTGTTGTCACAGTATCATCCCCGTCAATATGTACTACCTTTGCCTGTCCCTTAGAAAGTACAAAAGAAAGGTCAATCGACACTTCCTGTTCCTCTTTGAATGACTTTGTCCAAAGAGTCTGTCTCCCGTTAAACTTAGAAACCGTCAACGAATATTCTCCGTTCACATGGTTGAACACAGACATTTCCTTGGCATAGCGGTCTCCGGATGCGGCAATCTTCTCTGAATCATTATACTCCGTCTTTGCAAACTCATTGTTACAGCCCATCAAACAAAGGCAAAGTACCACCAATAAGAAATATTTTACTTTTTTCATCATCTCTCTCAACTCCTATCTTATATACTTCTCCATATCAGCCGGATAATTTTCCTCTATCAAAAGATAATTCACCCCATGTTTCCTGCACGCTGCAAGCACTTCCTCGTTATCCCGAATCGTCGCTTCCAAGGTGCAATCCTGATCCTCGCCACGACTTTCTATCACACTTGCGTACTTTCTGATATCTCTAAAATGCGTCCGGATATAGTTCTCGCTCATTACCAGACAAAGATACTTTATTTCTTTCCGATACTCTTGCTCAAAACTCTTCTCCCAATCATACGGAATGTAGCACCCTTCCACTATCATGTTCTGGTTGTTTTCAATGGCGGTCTTAATCATCTCCCGCACAATCGGCCAGAGATAGTCCGTCAAAAGTCTATCGTCACTGCACGGTGTCAGCGTTGTCTGCCCGCTACGAATCAATCCCATCTTTATGTGATCGATGGACACATACGGGTAATGATACTTTTCCAATAATTTTTGTGCCAATGCGGTTTTACCCGTATGGGATGCACCTGCAATCAATATAATCATGTGTAATCCTCCCTAAACTCTTGCCATACAACAATAGTTTTCCTTAACTATTACATCGGTATTTTTGAAACAAGTTTGTCAACTTTTCTGCAAGTACTCTCCGAAAAACTCCAAATGACAGTTCACAAGTCTCCGGTGCATTTCACATCCGTCCATCCTTCCCACCATCATTTTTGCTTTTGCAGAATCCGGATCATACATAAACTTCATATCCGTAAAGCCGGAATGCGTCATATCTTCAAAGGTTTCAAACCGCACCGGTGCGACCGTGGCAAGAAGCGGCTTTAGCTCAAAATTGCGGCTCGATTTACATCCGATTTGTAAAAAGGGCTTTTTCATTACCATTCCCGTATAATCACCGAATACTCCGCCGTCAATATTAGCACCGCATGTAATTTCCTCGGAATACTGACATAGCCAATATGCCACCGCGCCGCCAAAGGAATGTCCCGTGGCTCCGATTCCTTTTGTAAAATCAATCCGGTCTCCGTAGGACTTCTTTAACGTTTCCACCACGCAAAGAGTGTCTTTTCCCCACTCCGGTATACGTCCCAACATAAATCCCATATATTTCTTTTGGAGCTCATCAAAACAGGAATAGACTTTCTCCGGTTCTGCCTCCATCCGCATCAGTTTCATTTGAGCAAAAAACGACTTTACTCCGTTGTTCTGCATTTTAATGTCCTTGTCATACAGAGCAACCGTTCCGTCATCAAACTCACAAATCGCCCCTTCATAAGCATGTCCGATGGATGCCACCACATATCCGTTGGAAGCCAGTTCACAACAAAGTAACAGGTTTCCTTCCGCGCATCCGCCTCCATACCCATGATTGTAAATCACAAGGGGGAACTTGCCTTCTGCCTGAGGCACCTCCACATAACACTCCGGACTCATCAATCCTTCCGGCAACTCCTTCACCATACACATCTTCTTTAATGCTTCTATCCGTTGGCTTGACAGCCTCATTCGTTCTTTTCCTGCCATCTTATCTTTCTGCACCGGATAAAACAAACGAACCTCCATCTTTCGCGGTCCGCATTTCGGGCCCAAAATTTCTTCTCTGGTGTCATCCGTCACAGTAAATCGTTCCGTACCCACGGCGTAAGTCCCTGTAATATAATTTGGTAATGTAATACTCATCTTTTTCCTCCCATTGCATTTATACTTTGTCTATTTCGACAAGTTCAATTGTAATTGTTCTACTTTTAATGACTTTACTTTACGCTCAGTCGCCTTGTCCGTTTCCGTAATCTCTCCGCACAAAATCGGAGACAGCGGATGATACTTTCTGCATGTATTTGCCACCGATTCCATACTTTCATTGGCATAACAATACACGCACCCGTTTTTGCATGTGTTATAAGTGCCGATTTCCACACTTTCCATACAACCGCATTCAGGACGTTGATTGGTATCTTTCTGTCCTTTTAAACTGCATCCTAACAACGACTCAATCAAAGTTTTATCAATACAGGAATTATGTACAATGCCACACTTGCTCAAATCAATCTGCTCCGCACAGCTTCCGATTTCCATGCCGTTCTTCTTGGCAATACCGCTAAGAGTCACTGCAAATTCATAAAGTTCCTCTTCTTCCAGTGTATCAATCCCAAGTTGCTTAAGCTTCTTTTTATTCTTCGCATACTCATCCACGAAACTGATGACACATTTTTTCGTATACCCGGAAAGTGCCTCTGCAATCCGGGAAAACGCTTTTACGTGATACTCCGGTGTATACTTTTCATTAAACAAAATCGGATCATATCGCCATATCACACGCTCCGGTCCGATGTTCTCCGAAAGCCTCTGAAATACCGAAATCATCTTTTCTCGCTTATGGGGTACCCCCGGTTCAATATCACTGCCATAGCATGTTAGTGTAAATTGAAAATAATACTCATACTCGGAAAGTTCATGCAGTCTGTCAAACATCGGTTCCGGATTCTTCGTCCAAAACACGATACAATCCACCACATCCGGCGTGATAGAAATCCGACTGACCTGATGGGGATTCATCGGATTTCGCACACAAACAAAGCCTTCTTTTATGCGATTCAAAAACCAATCCGAGTAATAATTCGGAATATCCGTCCTTCGGCTGACACTAAGAATCATTTGGTATCTCCCCCCTTTGTATTTCCCTTATTTCGGCGGTGTGGTTTTGGCTTCTTGCCCAACTAATCTTGCTTTTTCCTCAGTTAGTTGGGCTGTTTTTGGGTTCTCGCCCAACTAATCTTGCTTTTTCCTCAGTTAGTTGGGTTGGCTTTTGATTTCTTACCCAACTAATTTCAGCTTTTTCTCGTTTAGTTGGGCTGTTTTTTGGTTTCTAACCCAACTAATTTCAGCTTTTCCCCGTTTAGTTGGGGTAGCTTTTGATTTCTTACCCAACTAATCTCAGCTTTTCCCCGTTT
>JAFTWC010000075.1 GCA_017465475.1 Lachnospiraceae bacterium | reverse complement strand
GATTCTTGCAGACGAGCCTACCGGAAACCTGGACAAGGATGCGGCAGAAGAGGTAATGCAGCTTTTGCAAAACACCATTAAGAAGTTTAACGGAACCCTTGTCATGATTACCCATGAACCGGAGATTGCGAAGACAGCAGATCGTATCTTTAGAATCGACAACGGAATGTTGACGGAGGAATAAGAGCAGAAAGACTTTGGGAATTGCCCGAAGTCTTTTTCTTTGTAGGGGATTTTGGGAACACATAGTTGTTTGTGGGAATCTTTTTTTGTTACAAATGTCCCGAAAAAAGATTGAAGAGTGACGACAGTAACGTTATAATGGGGGGGAATGGAAACGCACAGAATGTAGTGTATATTACGGGAAAGGCGGTACAAAATGGAAACAAAAGTATTCGACGAGAAGAGGTTCATCCGCATCATGCATGGGCGGTGGAGTTGATTAAGGAACGGATGGAAATTCAAGGGACGAAAGAAACAATGGAATAAAATAATGGGAGAGAATATGAACAGAGACAAGCTGAAATGGCTATTTTTTGATATGGGTTCCACCTTGATTGATGAATCGGTTGCGATAGAACACCGCATCAGGGAAGTGATTGAAGAAACCGACATTACATACGAGCAATTTCTTGAGAAGAAGGTATTCTTTGCAAAACAAAACAAACCGGCAGATTTGGAAACAATAAAATTTTTTGGACTAACCAAAACTCCATGGCATAAGGAGGATGAGCGATTATATCCGGAAACGGTGGAGTGTCTGGAATGTCTTCATAAGCGTTATAAAATCGGAATTATTGCAAATCAGTCACTGGGAAGCGAAGAACGTCTGGAGCGGTTCGGAATTCTGAAATATATTGATCTCCTGGTTGCGTCTGCGGAGGAGGGCGTGGCGAAACCGGACAAGCGTATTTTTGAAATCGCTCTTAATCGTGCAGGCTGTAAGCCGTCCGAGGCGGCCATGGTGGGGGACCGTCTTGATAACGACATTGTTCCGGCAAATGAACTGGGAATGTATACCATTTGGATTAAGCAAGGAAATTGGATTTATGCAACTCCCAAAGAAGCGTTGGAGTATCCGGATTGGACGATTTGGAGTTTGGATGAGTTGAAGGAGCTTGTAAAAAATAAGGAGGAGAATGTTTGATGAAAAAACTAGTTATCATGTTCCCAGGTGTAGGTTACACCATGGATTTTCCGCTCATGTACTACGCAAGTTTTTTATACGAAGCGAAGGGCTATGAGCAGATTCATATGAAGTATAACAGCATCCTTTTGGATCCGGATTTATCGAGGGAGGAAAAGACTTTGAAAACGAGAGCTTATGTGTGGGAAAAGGCAAAGGATATCGATTTTTCTGCATATGAGGAAGTGGTCTTTTTCTCTAAAAGCTTCGGAACCGCAGAGGCAGGTATTCTTGCGGAAAAGCTTGGAATAAACCCGATACAAATCTATTTGACTCCGGTGCCGAGGGCACTGCCGTATATTAAAGAAGAAGACACGGTAGTCATCGGGACCGCAGATGAAGTCTATCCGGAGTGTAAGGCATATTTTGACGAACACGGAGTACAGCCGATGTACATAGAAGGTGCGAACCATTCGTTGGAAGTGGAAGGGGAGCCTTTTGAGAGTTTGGAGATATTGCGGGATGTGATGCGGTATATTGAGGGACAAGCCGGTTTGCTATATGACCAACTGTGTTCATCCGAGTATCCTGTATAAGGCATTGATACAGCCGTTTAATCAGAACGAAACGGCACGGATTGCAGACACATGGCATGTGTGGTGAGAAAATTAAGAGGGTGAGTAAGAAAAATAATTTTTTAAACTTTCAAAAAATCTAGGATTCTTTCAATATTCCATCCTCTTTTGCGACTTTACTTATAAGAGCTCTTAAAACAAAACTACGGAAAGGAGGAACGGACGTGGACGACAGTCAGATTATTGAGTTATATTTTGCCCGGGATGAGCAGGCGATTTCCGAAACGGAGCAGAAATACGGCCGGTTTTGTTTGCGAATTGCCCTGAATGTGCTGGGGGTACGGGAAGATGCGGAGGAGTGCGTCAGCGATACCTATTTCTCGGCCTGGAAGCAGATTCCGCCCACCAGACCGGATTCCTTTCAAGCGTTTCTTGGTCGGATTGTGCGTAATCTTTCCATTAGCCGGTTTCGTAATATGCGGGCAAAAAAGAGATATAACAGTATGGATGTGATGCTGTCGGAACTTGGAGATTGCGTTCCTTCTTCTGATAACGTGGAACAAAGTATGGAAGCAAAGGAGCTTGCCGGGTACATAAATGAATGGCTGGAGGAATTGCCGCCGGAGGATTGCGCATTGTTTATTCGCCGATATTGGTTCGGAGATTCTGTAAAGGATTTGGCGGGAAAGTGCGGAATTTCTGCGGCTCAGATGGCACAGCGAATGTTACGGCTAAGAAAAGATTTGCGGTTTACTTTGGAACAGAAAGGAGTCGCACTATGAAAGAAGAACAGATTTATGACGGAATCACAAATATAAGGGAAGATTTGATTGAGTGGGCAGGGAACTATGAGTTTCGGAAAACCGGGGAAAAACAGACCGGAAATCGGAAGCTGCTGTGGATAACCTTAGCATCGGCGGCAGCTTGTCTTATGCTGATATTTGCAACTCCGCTTTTATTTTTTGCTACAAGAAGATGCGGTTCGGATGCACCGGTGGGGATGGAGTGTGAGGAACATGTAAATCCTATGGAGAATGCATCGGGAGAATGTGATGGAGAAGGAATTGTTTCCGAGGAAACGATATGGGTTTATTACGTGGATAACGGAGAACTATGTAACGAACAGTGTACGGTGAAATGGTTGGTGATGGATGTGTTTGATGCATGGAAGGAGAGAAACGGGATCGGAGAAGAGGTTCTGCTTCTGGATTATGAGCCATGGAGTGAGATTATCGAACAGGGAGAAGTCATGAGTATGCATGTGATTGTTTCAAAGAGTCTGGAAACCTATTATGAACAGACGGATGAGACCCTTTTACTGGAGTCCTTGGAGCAAACTCTGTCGGCCTATTTCGGACCGCACTTTACGGAGTATCATTTTACACTGGAGGAGGAGTAGCAATGAAAAGTAATACGATAAAAGGAAACAGAAAACGGAAGTTACTTACGGGCATTTTATGTCTGGTGATGACGGTACTGTGTTTTGCACCGGCGACAGCAAAGGCAGATATGGGACCGAAACCGTCGGTACGGATTCTTTTTGAAAACATGGGGGATGAGTTGTGCTACGGTACACTTTTGTCGGCGCGTGAGTCAACCGGTCCGGCAAGTGTCTGGAATGGGATTGAGGAAGATGCGCAACATAACGGAAATGAGAATTATGCTTGGATGACCTTGGATTATGAGACATGGAAAGCCTTCGTGGAGTATGAGGACCCGGATGGGTACTTCTTTTTGCAGGAGGGTTGGAAGGTAAGCGAGACGAAAGAAATTGCCTGGACCTATTATCCGCCCAGCCCTTTTAAGATTCTTTTGTACTATCCGGAAACGGGAACCTTTGTGTCCAGTGGAATTTATGAAAAGTATGCCTTTGATACTTATTATACGGTAGACATGGATGGAATAACCATGAGGTCGGTAGAGTATGATAAGGAACTGAGTACCGATGCCCGCCTTGAAGCCCATCGTTCCTACAATTACCGGGTGGAGGTGATTTCTCTCCTTGCGCGGATTGTTGTCACTATTGCCATTGAGATGGTACTTGCACTGTTATTCGGTTTCCGGAACAAGAAACAGTTGTTGTTACTTATGGGAGTAAATGCGGGAACCCAGGTTGTTTTAAATGTGTTGTTGAATGTTATCAATTATAACTCCGGTCACATGGCATTTGTGCTCTACTACGTGTTATTTGAGCTGCTTGTGTTCATTTTGGAGGCGTTAGTGTATGGTAAATACATGAACCGTTTGTCGGAGAACATAAAGCCAAAGTGGTTTTATGCGGTGTATGCGCTGGCGGCAAACGGAGTATCTTTTGCGGCAGGACTGTATGTGGCGAACCTGATGCCGGGAATTTTCTAAATGTTGAAAGGGTGTTTTGAAAAGATATAAAAAAGTATAAGGAAAAAAGTGTTCCTTAGTCGTATAATAAGTGAAAGGGTAATTACCCAATCAGTCAGGAGGAAACCAAATGGATAACGGTGCCTGTAGCTACCGCCGTTTCCTTGATGGGGATGAAAGTGCTTTTGACGATATTATGAAAGAATTGTTTCACGGTCTGGTGTTTTTTGTGGACCGCTATGTGCATGATGTGCATGCCGCTGAGGATATTGCCATTGATGCCCTATCCGATTTGATTGTACATAAGCATCGGTATAACTTTAAGGTGACGTTAAAAACCTATCTTTTCATGGTAGGCAGAAGTCGTGCGTTGGATTATCTGAAGCATCGGAAAGTCATTGAATTTACGGAACTTTCGGAAGCGACTGAGGTGTCGGCAGAAGAAAAGACGCTGGAGGAGAGCGTACTTTCCGAGGAGAAAAAGCGCATCGTAAATGGGGCTGTTGGCCGGTTGCCGGAGGAGATGCGGGTGGTGATTCACCTCATTTACTTTGAGGACATGACCTACGAGGAAGCGGCAAAGGTGATGAAAAAGAATCGGAAACAGGTGGACAATCTTTTGTATCGAGCGAAAAAAGAACTTCGCATCCTGCTTGGAGAGGATGGTGAGCTGTTGGAATGAGAGAGTTAGAAGAATGTAAAAAAGAAGTATTCCGACGCAGTAATGAGAGAATTAAGATGCGGAGGAAGAAAAGACAGCGTGCAATGGTATGTTGTACTTCGTTGTGTGTTTTGCTTGTCGCAGGAGTAGTGATACCGAGACTTGGTCCGGTAGACGAGTTGTTTATAAATAGGAGTGACGGAGCAGAGAAAAGCGCGGCACCTGCATACGCATATGTAAAATGTGCAAAAGAGGGCAGTGTGTTTCAGACGCTTGACAGAATCACGGAAAAAGAAGCGGCGAAAGATTCCTACGATATGGTAGTGGGGTTATTTGTAATTGAAGAAGAGTATACTGCCAAGGACGACGCGGTGGAAGATACAGCGAAGGACTATCAGTCAGGAGTAAGCGAAGGAACAGAAGACACAGACCGGGACACGGCGGGAACCGTCGCGAAGGATACCACAACAGGCAAGATAAATTATCAAATGGGCGAAAACGCGACGGGTGACGATGCGACATATGGCAGTACAGAGCAAGCAACCATCTACGAGTTTGTGTTTCAAATGGAAGCCGGTAAGGAGGCAGAGTTCCGATTGTCCGGAAACGAACTGACGGATAGGACAAATGATCGTAAAATCATACTTACCGAAGAACAACTACAGATGTTGAAAACGCAGTTTGGAATTGAGGAAGAAAAGGAATAGGGGGATGGAAAGGATGAAACAGAAACCTTTGGAAAGAGAAACGCAGAATAGAAATCGGAAAAGAAAGCTTTGGATACCCATAGTGATAGCTGTGGCAGCACTTGCGGTTTTGTTTGTGCCGATTCCGCTGGGGGCTTATGATGACGGCGGCACAAGGGAATACGTGGCACTGACTTACAAGATTGTGGACTGGAATCGAATTGAAGGTGATACGGTTTATGATAAGACGAGGGTGTATTTTTTCTCGGAAAAAAATAAGTCTATTGATAAGTTGTGGCAAACAGAACGGAAGAATATGGAGTATTCCTTTGTGGCAACCGTAGTGAGTGCCGGAGAAGGCATGGTTTTGGTGGAACCGGAAGAAGGAGAGTATGAAAGCAAACTTTGTGACCGGATACACTTTACTACGGGGCATTTGGACTGGTTGGATGCGGAAGCCGGAGATATTGTGGAAGTGGTGTACCGCGGAGCCATTGAGAATACATCGCCCGCCAGAGTCAATGCAATTCGCTGGAAGTTTTCCGAACGTTTGAGGGAGCTTTCCTACACGGAACCATGGCTTGATAAGGAAGCTGCACAACCATACGACAATAACGTGTTTCGAGATATTCGGATTACAAAGATTTACTCCAACTGTTTCTTTGCCCGGACAGTGATTCCGATGCCTTATGATATTAAGCTGAACGGAACCCTGTCGGAGGAGTGGTGTGTGGGAGATCAGGTGATTTGTACCTACGAGAACACTTATTATGATGACAAGCACGGCCGTATGGAGGCTGATTTGCTGACCATAGAGGTCAGTGATTGGGAACCGGATCCTAATGCATGTTATAAGCCGGTTATCTATCTGTACCCGGAAGAGGAAACGGAAGTATCGGTGGAACTTACCCTTGACGGAGAATTGACCTGTACCTACCCGGCCTATAAGGATGGATGGCGGGTAACGGCGGCGCCGGACGGAACACTGACGGATGCAAAGGGGCAGAGCTATAATTATTTGTACTGGGAAGGGGAGACACATGTGCAGTATGATTTCTCCAAAGGCTTTTGCATCAAAGGAGAGGATACGGCTGCCTTTTTGGAAGAGGCACTGGAACAGCTTGGTCTGACCCGTAGAGAAGCCAACGAGTTTATTGTGTTTTGGTTACCGATGATGGAAGTGAACCCGTACAACCTCATTGCCTTCCAGACCGATGTGTATACGGAAGCCGCAAAGCTTACAGTAAATCCGACACCGGATACGTTGCTTCGTGTATTTATGGCGTGGAAGAGTGCGGAAGAGTTTATAGAGATTTCGGAACAAAATCTGACGGCGCCGGAGCGTACCGGTTTTACGGTAGTGGAATGGGGCGGAACGGAAGTAGAATAGAGCAAAAATAAAGTCGGAACGGGAAGTGAAACAGTAGTGAAAACCGGAAAGGGGGATTACGGAATGAAACGTAGAAACGAACAGGTAGGAACTACAAGAAAGAAGAAAAAGTGTGTGATACCGATTGTGGTTGCAGCAAGTGTGATTGCTGTGTTTATCGTTGCGTGTTTTATACTGCTTGCCGTTATGGCAAAAAAAGAATTAGGATTTTCCGTAGGCAGGTACCTGGCGGCAGATGACGGAGTGAGCATGGTGGTAATGGATGATGCACCTGATAGTATTAAAGATCGGTCAGAACGGGAGCGGTATATGTCACCGGTTGTGATGTCAAACCGGACGGAACGGGATTTGTTCAAAAAACTGAATACGGGAGATAAAATTTTATTTGTGCATGGGGGAGTCAAGGAGTCTTATCCGGGAGGTACCGGAGTATATGCGGTGTTTAAATTGGATGACGGCGGCATAGGAGATATTCCGGGAAAGGTTCTGAATGATTTGACGGCAATGGGATGGATTGGACCGGTAGTCAGTATGGATGAAGGCTTCCCGGATTGGGGACTAACCCTTTCGGTGAAAGACGTGACTACATCCGGATTGACTCTTGTGTGCACGAAAAACGGAGGAAATCCAACCGGGGAGTTAATGTGCGGTGAGGAGTATCAGCTGATTACTTTAAAGGATGGCACGTGGAAGACGGTGCCGACGGTCATTACGAATTATGGTTTTAATTCCATGGGATACCGGATTTCGGAAGGAACAGATACGGAATTTGAAATTGACTGGGAGTGGTTGTACGGAAAGCTGACCGCAGGTACTTACCGGTTGACGAAAAGTTTTATGGATCGGCCTGAGTCCGACGATTATGAAACGGCAACGTATTGGGTGGAGTTTCAAATTAAAAATTAGTAACGGAGGAAGGAATGAGATGGATTCCTTCCTCTTTTTTTGTTAAGAACAGTTGAATGTAAAATGTTTCATGAAATTAAATTGACAGAAATGTTATTTTGCGACTATGAATTGAGAAAAAACTATTTCTTTTTCGGGAAAATTGTGATATACTATTTAGAAAATGGGTGATGGAATCAGAACAGTAGTTGTGTCGTATGTGTATCAGAGGGGAATGCACGCAGCCGAGGAGGTGCGATATGGAAAAAGCGCTTTTGGGGGATAAGTTAACTGCCTTTTTAGAACTATTGCAAAAGCCGGTGTCTTCGGAAGAGGAATTGGCAAAGAATGTACGGATGGCACTGGAATGTATTGCCGGGCAGATGAAAATCGGGAAGGTGGAGGTGTGCCGGTTTGCACCCGATTCAAGACTGCGTGCGCAAATTGACAGGCACACAGTGGTTTTATATCAGAGCGATGCGTTGGTCGGTGATGATGCACTGGAACTTACCTATCGTAGCGATGATGGCGGGGCTGCGACACTGTCTTATTATCCGGTAAAGAATTACCGATGGGAGGAAGAAGAACAGCGGGAACTCCTACTTCTGGGGAATTTAATTCTTTGGGCATTTCGATTGATTATCATGGGAGATTTGTTAAAACGAACGGCTACCATGGATTTGGCGGGAGGAATTCCGAATACGGCCGGATTTATAGGACGTTTAGCCGGGGTTATCGCACAAGGGCGTATTGAACATTACACCGGTTTTTACTTGAATACACATAACTTTAAGTATGTAAATAAAGTGCTTCCTCATCAGAATGCGGATGAAGTAATGTGGTTGTATATTCGTCAGTTATTAAGCGGAATAGAAGAGGATGAGTGTGTTGCCAGACTGGGAGGAGATAATTTTGTTGCATTGATTCGTAATGAAAATGCAGACGCGTTTATTCGCTGGGTTAGTGATATCAATGTCAGATATAAGGGTGACAGTGAGGAGAAGGTGTTTAATTTCGGGGCGACTATCGGTGCGGCGCAGCTGAAGGAAATCCGGAATCCGGGTGAAATTATGCTACGCATCAGTAGCGCCTATCAGGCGGCGCGGCAAAAGGAAGGCAACGACGTTGTATACTACAATGAAGAGCTTTATAAAGAGATGATGCGACAAAAAGAGGTGATTGGTGAATTTCACCGCGGCATAAAAAAACAGGAGTTTGTGGTGTATTATCAACCGAAGGTGAATACGCAGAATAAACAACTTTGCGGTGCCGAGGCATTAGTTCGCTGGCGAAAACCGGACGAGAGTTTGGTTCCTCCGATGGCGTTCATTCCGATTTTGGAAAAGGACGGAAGTATTTGTCTTTTGGATTTTTATGTGTTGGATAAGGTGTGCGCTTTTTTGAACCGATGCATTCGCGAACATAAGCCGCTTTATAAGATTTCTGTGAATTTTTCCAAGCGACATGTAGAGAATCCCCATTTGGTGAATGAGATTGTGAATGTATTAGATTCACACAGAGTACCTCATGAACTGATTGAAATTGAATTGACGGAAAGTGAGGATGCAAAGGATTACATCGTAATGTCTAATCTGATTGATAAGTTAAAAGCAGAAGGAATCAGTGTATCAGTAGATGATTTTGGTACGGGATATTCTTCAATGAATATGTTAAAAATGATTCATACGGATATTCTGAAGGTTGACAAATCATTGATTCCGTTCGGTAGATTTAATAGTGACAACCAAAAAGACTGCATTATGTTTGAAAGTATTGTATCTCTCGCGAAAGCGCTGGGATTTCAGGTGGTTGCGGAAGGTGTGGAAACGTTACGACAATATGAGTACATGAGAGATGCCGGCTGCGATATTATTCAAGGGTATTATTTCGACAAACCGCTTCCTGTGGATGAGTATTTGAACAGGTTACTGTTCGGACAGTATTCGTAATAGGAAAACAGATTAAAAGAGAAAGAATATGAGATGGAAAAGCTGCGGAAGAGATTCTGCAGCTTTTTCTACGGGAAATTGACCGAATCCCGTTTTTAAACGTGTTATAAGTGAAAGGAGGTTGATGAGATGAAAAGTACATCAGCACGGCCGGCTGATTGTATCGAAGATGTGATGGAAACCTACGGAACGATGCTGTTCCGATTGTGTCTGGTCAGTCTCGGAAATGCAAGTGACGCAGAAGATGCGGTGCAGGAAACGTTGATAAAATATATTCAGAAGAAACCTGTATTTGAAACGTCTGAGCATGAAAAAGCATGGCTCATTACGGTGGCTACAAATAATTGCAGGGATATGTTGCGATTCAGAATAAGACATCCGGTAATAGATGTAGAGGAAATAAAAGAGTATACAACGGAAGAACCGGACAGCGGTATTTTAGAAGCGTTGCTGACATTGCCGGAAAAATTTCGAATGGTGTTGACACTGTATTATGTGGAAGAATACAGTGTGGGAGAGATTGCCAAAATTATAGGAAAAACAGCATCTGCCGTGAAAATGCGGTTGCAAAAGGGACGCATTTTATTAGGAGAAGCATATCGAAAGGAGAATCAGAAATGGTAGAAAAAAAGTTGACGGAAGAGATGAAGAAGATTGAAATGCCGGTAGAAATGCAAAAACGTATTTTGGACAAATGTTATTCGGAACAGGAGGAAATGATAATGAAAAAGAATAGTGTGAAGAACGGATTCAGAAAACCGATAGTGGCAGCGGCGGTACTTGCAGGTTGCTTGTGTTTGACGGGTGTGACTGCAATGGCGGCAACAGGAAAACTTACAGGATTTTTCCGGGATGTAAAAGGCATGTTTGGTGCAGTAACGGGAACGACGTATGAGCAGGCAACGGACGAAATCGAAATGTGTATTACGGAGGTATCGGATATTCTCGTAATCGACATGAAGATGGACGGAACAAAGGCTCCGTATCGTGAGCTTGAGACTATTGAAGTGAGCAAATGGAAGATTGCATCCGAAAGCGGTGAGGAGGTAGCAAAGGATGAGGTGTCAACAGTAGCAACGATAGCAGACGGAACAGCATCGGTTTCCGTAGCGCTTCCGGAGATGGCTGCCGGTACTTACAAACTGGTAATTACGGAGTTAACCGGAAAGAAAAAAGCAGATCAGCCGCTTCCGATTCATGGTGAGTGGGAGTGTGAGTTTAGTCGATAGAAACGGTTGGGTTGTATAAAAGAGAACGGTCTTTCGGAAATGGATGGCATTTTTCTGAAAGGCTGTTCTTTATTATTTGGTTTCGTTTAAATATTCGGCATAAACAAGCATACGGTTTAATAAGTCGCTGTTATTATTTCTAATGGTCTTTATTAGCAGAAATAAATCCGGTTCTTCGGAAGCAGAGACTATAATCATAGGCGATTCCATGGAGTCGGATAAACCGTATAAGTAGTCGACGGAACAGTGGAATGTCTGTGCGATGAAGCTGACGGTTTGATAAGACGGTTCTCGTTCACCACTTTCATAGCGACCGTATCCCATGGCAGACATATTCAGGCGTCGTGCAGCTTCGGCCTTGTTGATTCCTAGTGAAGTTCGTAATGAAATGAGTCTTTCGGGTAAAAACATAGTTCCTTGCAGATTTACAATACATATTGTCAAAAGTAAATTTTCGATGTAGAATAAAAGGTGACCATTATATTTATACAAGGGAGGATGTAGAAGAAATTATTAACATCCAACCGAACGGGAATAAGGCGAAGCCATATCAAGTAAAGCAAGTACGATATATCTTTTTGAAATATAACATATAGAAAGGTGTGAAGCTATGTACAAATATACGTTATTCGTGCAATGGTCAAAGGAAGATAATTGTTATATAGTATCCGTACCGGATTTGCCGGGGTGCGTGGCAGACGGAGCAACACCGGAAGAAGCTGCGAAGAATGCTCAAATTGTGATAGGGGAATGGATTGAAACGGCAAAAGAGATGGGAAGAGAGATTCCGGAACCGACGTATACAAATGTAATATAATTTCTTACAGAAGTCAAAGAGAAAATGCAGAGATGTAAAAGACAGATATGGTAGTCTGTCTTTTTTTCTTTCAGCGGGAAGTACTACGTTTAGAGAACAATAATCCGTATAAGTGAGCTTGACAAAACTGTCTATCTGCGATAGAATGAAAATGACTATTGCGGATAGACAGTTTTTTTATAGGGAACATCACGGTATTTTTACATAAGGAGGCATTACAATGGCAGAAATCAAGCTTGGTATGGTAGAAGCCCGCTTTGCGGATATTGTATGGCAGAATGCACCGTTGTCCACAAAAGAGCTGGTGGCACGTTGCGAAGAGGAACTGAACTGGAAAAGGACCACGACTTACACGGTGCTGAAGAAGCTTTGTGAGCGGGGCATATTTGAGATGGAAAACAGCCGGGTTACGGTACTTATCGGAAAAGAGGAGTTTTATGCCATTCAAAGTGAGAAATTTGTAGAGGAAACCTTTGAAGGTTCTCTGCCCGCATTTATTGCAGCATTCGGTTCCAGAAAAAAGCCGTCTGAAAAGGAACTGGCGGAAATTCGAAAGATTTTGGATTCCTTTGGGGAGGGTTGAGTATGGAGAAGTTTTTTATTGAACTTCTGAATATGGGATTGACCGCTACCTGGGTTGTACTGGCGGTATTGGCGGTGCGCGGACTGTGTCATAAGGCGCCGCGGTCGTTAGTGGTAGCTCTGTGGGGTCTGGTGGGACTGCGCCTTGTTTGTCCCTTTGTTATGGAAAGTGTGTTGAGTCTGATTCCCAGTGCAGAGATTGTGTCGCCGGACATTTTACTGGCGGAACAGCCGAAGATACATACCGGAGTGACTATGTTAAATTCGACGGTAAATCCCCTCCTTTCGGAATATTTTGCCCCGGGCTACAGTGTTTTGGGGACGCCGACACCGGGGGCCAGTGCCAATCCGATGCAGATAATTGCCTTTGTGGCAGCGGTGATTTGGATTGTTGGCATGGGACTTATGTTTACCTACAGTCTTACTTCTTATTTGTGGCTTCGTCACAAAGTAAAGGTATCTCTTTGCTATCGGGACAATATTTATATTTGTGACAGTATTGCCACACCTTTTGTGTTTGGGGTCATAAAGCCGAGAATCTATGTGCCGTCCGGAATGGAAGAGGAGCAGATGAACTGTGTTATTGCCCATGAATCGGCCCATTTAAATCGGAAAGATCACTGGTGGAAAACCCTTGCTTTTTTCTTGTTGTCGGTATATTGGTTTCAGCCGCTTTTGTGGATCTCGTATCTGTTGTTTTCTAAAGATATTGAACGGGCTTGTGACGAACGGGTGGTGCGTGAAATGGAACCGGAGGACCGGAAATGGTATGCGGAGGCGTTAGTATCCTGTAGTTTGCAAAAACGCAGGATGTTTGCTTGCCCGTTGGCCTTCGGAGAAGTAGGTGTGAAAAATCGGGTAAAGTCAGTATTAAATTATAAGAAGCCTGCTTTTTGGATAGTGGCGGTAACGATTGTGGCAGGACTTGCGGTGGCAGTTTGCTTTTTGACCAATCCGAAGCCGGATCCGGACGAGCTTACAGAACTTCAAGGAATATCGGTTATCGGAGGCGCGGACGGGCCGACAGCTACATTGGTGGGAGAAGAACGATATGAACTTCCGGAATATAGGAAAGGGAGCAATGAAAAAGGCTTGTATGTTTTTATTTGGCAACTGGGTGCAGGTGCTTATTCCTGCGGAGTGATGGAGAAAAGAGAGACAGGCTATACAACGGAAGAGTTATGGAGTATGAAATCCCTGCGTATGGAAGATGCAAGGAGCGCGGTAGAAAGCTATGGATATCCTCGGGAGGCGGTAACGATTGTACCATTTTCCATGCCTTATTCCAGTTATATGGTACCGGTGGAAGATCCGGTAAAGTATCGGGAAGAACTGGAAGCGTTGTTCTGGGAAGAGTAGGTGCGGAGCGAAGGAGAGGGAGAAAGGAAAAACGGAAGAAGAGAAGCGGGAGGTAGTTGTATGGAAACAAAGTTAAAAAAATATTGGTTGTATGTGCTGCTGGGAACCCTGGCGGTATCCGGGTATCCGATTTATATGGGAATCAAAGTGCTTCATGATATGGCACGTTACGGATTTGTGCCGCAGGCAAGGTTTCCGAAGTACGTTATCCCGTATACACCCATTGCCATAGCGGTAGTAGTGGCGGTGTGTCTTATGTTCATTCTTCTTAAGAAGGTGAAAAAGCATCCGTTGTTTGCGGCATCGGGGATTTCATTAGCGATGTTTTTTGTGGCAGAGTTTTTGTTCGAAAATAAAATCATTGTAAACGGAACAAAACAAACCAAACTGGAAAGCTGGCAGATGATGATGTGCTATGTTTCACCGGAGTTGTTTGAAACAAGAAAATGGCGTGCAGTGGATATTTTAATCGGAGAGTACAGCCCTACATTTAAGATACACTTCTATTTGATTTCCGTAGTGTTGATTTTGACGATTTTAAGTTGTCTGTACGGTTTTGGAAAGATGATTTTGACCGGAAACCGGGAGAAGAAAAAAGTACTGATGATACAATCGGTGTGTACGGGGTTGTTTTTAGGACTTTGCATTTTTGCATGCTTTACTGCCTTTTTCAGAGACGGAGAACTTTTGGTATCTCCGGTGTCTGCGGTTTTGATGGGGGTGTTTTTTCTGCTGCTGGGTGTGACGGTAGGACTTTATGTGGGGTCTTTCCTTTTGGGAAAGAGGAAAGCATTGGCGGTGTGGGTTCCGGCAGCCGTAAGTGCGGCTACCGCCTTAGCGATGTACATCGGAGAACTATGTTTGCTTAGCGGACATCTCTATTTATTCGGCACGGGATTTTTGTTTCGGAGTCTTCCGGGAATTGTGCTGGCTCCGGTAGATATCCTGATTATTCTGCTGACAGGTGCGGCGGGGGGCGGCATTTGTATGATACTGAACAGTGCGAAGGGAAAGTAAACAATCAAGTGAATATCTTGTTGCATATTTGGAGAGAGTTCGGTAAAATGGAAGAAGAGGTACAATGAACACTATGAATATTGTGACAGAGCGTATATCTGATGATTCATATGACGCAAAAACAAAGGAGAATAATCATGATTTACACCACATTTCAAGAGAAAAAGCTTTCCCTTTTGGGGTTCGGAGCCATGCGTCTGCCGGTGCTTGCCGACGGAAGCATTGATGAACCTCAGGTAAAAGAAATGACCCGTTATGCCATAGAGCACGGAGTAAATTACTTTGATACTGCCTGGCCGTACCATAACGGAGATTCGGAACGGGTCATGGGGCGGATTTTGTCGGAGTATCCGAGAGACAGTTATTATCTTGCTACCAAATATCCGGGGCACCAGATTTTAAGTACCGGCTACAATCCGGCGGAGATTTTTGAAGAGCAGCTTAAGAAGTGCGGTGTGGAGTATTTTGATTTTTATTTATTACATAATGTTTATGAAAAATCCATGGAGACGTACCTTGACCCGCAGTGGGGGATCATAGACTATTTTAAAGAGCAGAAAAAGCTGGGACGGATTAAACATTTGGGTTTCAGTACCCACGCAGAGGTAAAGGGCTTAAAGGAGTTTCTTGATGTCTGCGGTGAGGATATGGAGTTTTGTCAGATTCAGTTGAACTATCTGGACTGGACCCTGCAGGATGCAAAGGGAAAGTATGAGCTTCTTACGGAGCGTGGTATTCCGGTTTGGGTCATGGAACCGGTTCGGGGAGGAAAACTTGCAAAGCTGTCCGCTGAAGAAGAAGGAAAATTAAAAGCGTTTCGTCCGAACGTGTCTACCGCTTCTTGGTGTTTTCGTTTTCTGCAGGAACTGCCCAATGTGAAGATGGTATTGAGCGGTATGTCAGACGAGGCCCAGATGCATGACAATGTACTGTCCTTTGAGGAACGGAAGCCGTTATCGGAAGAGGAGCGTAATACACTGTTGGAAATCGCGGATGGAATGAAAGATTCCGTACCGTGTACCGGATGCCGGTATTGCTGTGACGGTTGTCCAATGGGGCTTGATATTCCGGGATTTTTACATACCTATAATGAGCTTCGGACGGCACCGTCCATGAACGCGGGGATGCGAATTGAGTTTATGCCGGAGGAGGAACGCCCTTCTGCTTGTATCGGATGTGGTGCGTGTACGGCGATTTGCCCGCAGAATATTGACATTCCCAGTGCCCTGCGTGATTTGAGTGACCGCCTGGCAAAAAGGGTAAGCTGGACGGAGATTTGTAGGCAGAGAGAGGAAGCTTCGAAAAAGAAGTAGTTGTTTCATGGAAAATAGGAGAGAAAAGAAGAGTCTGCTGTGAAGTGATTCACATACAGGCTCTTTTTTGTGATAAAATATAAATATTAATGCAAAAATAAACACAATACCCATTTGAATGAAGGAAACGATGAAGAATAGTGGCAAAAAGTGGAAAATAATTGACATATTCCGTTCTTGGATGTAAAATTTATAATGAGGGACGAAAATTATTTGAATTTACATAAATTGGGGCGAGCGTGTTTTTTACAAGGAGGTAAGGGATGGCAAGAACTGATATGTTACATTATGTGGAGTTGAACCAAATGGAAGGCTTATATGCCGGAAATGAGTTCTTTGTGAAGGTAGATGAGTATAAGGAACAGATAAAAAATAATACTTTTTGCATGATTGCCATGGATGTGGAACATTTTCGGGTGTTCAATAAGTTGTACGGAAGAGAGCTGGGAAACCGCCTGTTGGTACGCATGGGAGAATGCCTGATAACATTTCAGAAGCGGTACGGAGGTGTAATCGGTCATCTTGGCGGAGATAATTTCGGTGTTTTGTTACCTTATGAAGAAGAAATTATGACCCGGTTACAACAGGAAGTAAACGATGAGGTGAAAACAATCGTTAATACCATGGGCTTTTGGCCGGCTTTCGGTATTTATAAGATAGATGATGCTTCCGTGCCTGCGGTGCTGATGTATGACCGTGCCACCATAGCGTTGTCTCATGTAATGGGAAATTATCAGGTGAGAACCTGCGTGTATAATCAAAATATGGAGGAAAAGGTAGAGGAAGAAGTACGGCTGTTGGCAGAAGTGCAGGAAGGCTTACAAAAGGAAGAGTTTGTCTTTTATATTCAGCCCCAGTGTGATATTTCTACGGGAAAAATTGTGGGAGGTGAGTCGTTGGTGCGGTGGAAGCACAGCACCAAAGGAATGATATCTCCCGGGGTTTTTGTGCCGGTTTTGGAAAGAAACGGGTTTATCGCAGATCTTGACAAATATGTTTGGGAGAGAGTTTGTAAGTGGCTCAGAAACTGGTTGGACAGAGGATACGAGGCAGTGCCGATCTCTGTCAATGTGTCCCGGATTGATATTTTTTCCATGGATGTGCCGGGGTATTTACAGGAATTGCTTCGTAAGTATGATTTGCCGCCGAAGTTGTTGAAAGTAGAGGTAACGGAAAGTGCCTATGCGGAAAGTAACGACAATATCATTCGTACGGTAAAGCAGTTGCGGGACTCTGATTTTTTGGTTATGATGGATGATTTCGGCAGCGGATATTCATCTTTGAATATGTTAAAAAGTGTATCGGTGGATGTGCTTAAAATTGATATGCGTTTTCTTGATATTGACGAGCAGGAAGAAGAAAAGGGAATCAGCATTTTGGAGTCTGTGGTAAATATGGCCAGACAGATGCGTATGCCTATCGTAGTGGAAGGAGTGGAAACGCAGAAACAGGAAAGCTTTCTTTTGAAGATGGGTTGTCGCTATATGCAGGGGTATTATTACTATAAGCCTATGCCGGTGGAGGAGTTTGAAAAATTAATTGCAGATGAAAATAATTTGGATTTAAACGGAATCTGGTGTCGGCAAATTGAGTCATTGCATGCAAGAGAGTTTTTGGACAGAAATTTGTTTACGGATACTATGGTAAACAATATTTTGGGCGCGGCGGCGTTTTATGACATGTATGAAAATCATATAGAGGTAACGCGTTTTAACGAACAGTATTATCAGTTGGCAGGGATTTCTTCCGCGGGAGAAGCAGAGTACTATAAAAAAGTCGGAAATCATGTCAGGGATGATGATAAAAACACGTTATTTACAATTTTTACCAATGCATATGATAACGGGAACAGTGGCGGACAGGGGTATATTCATTTTGTGCGAACCGACGGACAGGTGCTTTGGGTTTATATGCGTGTCTTTTTCTTGAGGGAAGTGGACGGTCATAAGCAGTTCTATGCCTCTTTGACGGATATGACTGCGTTGCAGGAAAAGAAGCGTAGTGTGATTTTTGCGGAACAGGAAGTAGAAGAATGGACGGAAAAGCAAAAAGAGCATATGGAAAAGTTTTATGGGAATTTACCGTGCGGGTATGCAGTCGGTAGGGTGAATTTATCTGAGGAAGGAACGCCGAAGGGGTATGAAATTTTATATATCAATGCTGAACTAAGTCGCTTGTGCGGCGGTGATTTAAAGCGAATGCAGTTTTTGGTGGAAAGGTTATTTGCTCATAACGGCGGAAATCCTTTGGAAAAGGTGTACCGGGCAGCGTATTTGGGGGAAGTTGAAGAATACTTCGGGTATAACCCGGCGACGAATCGTTATATACAACTGACCTTCAGTCAATATCGGTACGGATATGCCAACTGTTTAGTGCAGGATATGACGAAATTTCAAGTGTACCAGAGTACCATGAAGGAGATTTTAAAGTCCTATCGCGAGGTTTATTTTGTTCATTTGCAGGATAATTATTGTAGAATGGTATATCCGGATGAAAATCAGCTTTTGGAGCGAGGAAATTACGTGGAGCTGGTCAACCGACATTTCGGAACCGGTCGGATTTTGCGACAGGACGAGGAAAATGTGCGTCGCTTCCTATCCTTGGAAAATCTCCGTACTGTTCTGACGAAAAAAGATACGATAGAGTATAAGTACCGAAGGTATAAGGAAGGGGTCGGAGAAGAATGGTGTTTGACCACGTTCCAGGTACAGGAAAGAGACGGTAGTGTTCCGAAAACGGCAATTATGACCATCCGCAGTATTGAATCTTTGATGAGGGAAAAAGAGGAATTTAAGCATCAAAGTATGGCACAGGTACTTGCGAATATGTCAGACGGGTTCTTTATTTACAATGCCTTCGGAGATGAAAAGATTCTGTATGCCAATCCGTCGGTGCTTAAGATTTTCGGCTGTGATACTATGGATGAGTTCCGTAAACTGGTAAATAACTCCTTTAAGGGAATGGTTCATCCGGATGATTTAGACAGAGTGCAAAGGGAAATCGGTCAACAGGTGGTGCAGACGGACAAGCAACTGGATTTCATACGATATCGTATTATTACAAAGGACGGAAGAGTTCGTTGGATTGATGATTGCGGACATTTGGAAGATGCAGGTTCCGGTGATGAGAATAAATTGTTTTATGTATTTATTTCCGATATTACGGATACCATCACCGAGGCAGAGATGGAGCGGCTGTTGTTGTTAAATGAACTGCACTAAATAACAAATGATAATGTGTGTTGTGTAAAAAAGACTGTGACCGGTATTGTAACAATATATCGGAAGCGGTCTTTTTTCGGTTTTTTTCGAAGTAGGCCCGATTCTTAGAACTAGTCTATTAACATTTCGGAAACATTTTTTTAAACATTCTCAAACAGTTGCGGGATATAATTCGGATATAAAATGAAAAAGTTCGGTTATTAGACACGGTAAAACAAAATTAAGAGGATTACATCATGCTAGGAGGCTTAAAATGAACGCGATTGAAATCAGAAACCTGTCAAAAAGTTTTCGCGGAATGTATGCGGTGGACAACCTGAATATGACTGTGCCGGTGGGAGCAATTTACGGATTTATCGGTGAAAACGGAAGCGGTAAATCTACTACAGAAAAGTTGATTTGTGGGCATCTTGTACCGGAGGCCGGTGAAGTTAAATTGTTCGGAAGAGACTATACGGATCCCGGAGTCAGAGTACGGGTGGGGGCACTGATTGAAGATCCGGGATGTTTTCCGAACTCCAGCGTATATCAAAATTTGATGATGCAGGCAATTAACTTAGGAATTGAAAACCGGGACGAGGAAATTAAACGTGTACTTCAGATTGTCCGTATGGAGGATTCAGCCGACATTAAATTCAAAAGTTGTTCTTTAGGGATGAAACAACGTATCGGTATTGCTATGGCGCTTCTTGGGAATCCGGTACTTCTTATTCTGGATGAGCCGATTAACGGACTGGATACCGATGGTATGCGGATTATGAGGGAAATCCTGATAGATATAACACAAAATTGCGGTTGCACCGTTTTGATTTCTTCCCATATTCTCGGGGAATTGGAAAAAATCGCTACTCATTACGGAATTATTCGTCAAGGCAAGATGATTATGGAGCTTTCTGCGGAGGAGATGGATGCCAGAGCCCAAGTGTTTGTTTCAATTAGAACGAAGGATATGCAAGGAGCGAAAACAGTGCTTGCGGCAAAGTTTGCGGATGTACGGGAAGAAGAAGGATACCTTCGGGTATATGATGTGGAGGATACAGCTTCTATTGTAGATTATTTAATAAAAAACGGTCATATTGTAAGTGAAATCAGAAAGAATAAAATTGGTTTGGAAGAATACTACATTGAACTGATGTCACAAAAGGAGGGAAAGTAAAATGGAAGCACGACGAGAACTTCAATTTGAGTCACCAAGTTTTTCAAAGCGTCTAAAGGGGATGTTGGGCGTGGATTTTTATCGTTTGTTTCATACGCCGATGTTCTACATTTTTCTTGCTATTGCAGCCATTATTCCGGCCATGGTGTCGGCTATGACCATGTTGCCGGATCAAAACGGAAACACGATGGAACCGTTGTACTCCAATGTTTGGCAGATTATTGCAGCTTCAGAACCGCTGTATGTCATTAATAGTATTGCGGATTATGCCAATATGAATATGGTATTTATTTTCGGCGGGATTATGGTTTCTATTTTTATCGGACATGATTATAAAAGCGGTTATGTAAAACAACTATTTACTACCCACGCAAAGAAGCAGGATTATATGATGTCCAAGAGTATTGTATGTGCTTTTGCTATGGCGTGCATGTGCCTTACATATCTCATCGGAGGAACGGTGGGAGGTATCCTGGCAGGGTATTCTCTTGAAGTGAATGTGAGTTCTTTGGTCTTTGCTATTCTTGGGAAGATGGTAATGAGTCTTGGTTGGGCAAGCTTGTATACGTTCCTCAATATTATTTTTAGAAGATATTTCGGAGTTTCTATTGCCTCCAGCTTCTTTTTCGGAACGGGTATTTTAATTATCGGTATAGCTGCTATAGTGGAAAATTTAACCTTTCCAACCTTCTTTTTGAACATATTCTTATACGGCTCGTCGGTGAATGCCTGTCTGGTAAGCAATATAGGTACGCTGCTTATCTGTATTGTGGTATCGGGTGTTTGGACAGTTATTTACAATGTCTTAGGGACACGGATTCTTGTAAAAAGCGATGTATATTAAAAGGAGGCTGGGCAGATGAATGCGGTTGAAATAAGAAATCTTTCAAAAAATTTTGGTGCAAAACAGGCGGTATGCGGTCTTGAAATGACGGTACCTATGGGCGCAATTTATGGCTTTATCGGGGAAAACGGGTCGGGCAAATCTACTACGGAAAAAATGATTTGCGGTTTGATTCCTACAAGTGGTGGCACGATTAAATTGTATGGGAAGGATTATAAGGACGAAGCGGTAAGAGCAAAGGTTGGGGTGTTGATTGAAGCACCGGGATGTTTCCCAGGGCTTTCCGTTTGGGAAAATATGATGTTACAGGCAACGAATCTGGGTATTGAGGAGGCGGAAAAAGAAGTGGTGAGGGTACTGAAAAGGGTTCGTATGGAAGGTGCTGCAGGGAATAAATTTAAAAACTGCTCCCTTGGTATGAAACAGAGAGTGGGAATTGCCATGGCACTTCTTGGAGATCCTACCCTTTTAGTGTTGGACGAGCCTTTAAACGGATTGGATGCGGACGGTATGCGTATTATGCGGGAAGTACTTCGTGATATTGTAAAAGACGGGACGCGCAGTGTAGTAGTGTCGTCGCATCTTCTCGGAGAACTTCAAAAGGTTGCCACTCATTACGGAATCATTCGGCACGGGAAAATGATTCGAGAAATGACAGCAGAGGAGTTGGATACAAGCTGCCGTACCTATGTGGCAATGCAAAATGCTGATATGAGTCGAAGCAAGATGTTGCTTGGATGTAAGTTTTCTCGTGTGGAAGAGGATGAAGCCGGATACCTCCGTGTGTATGACGAGACTACGCCGGAAGAGATTGTAACCTATCTCTACGAAAACGGAATTTGTGTTACGGAAATCAAAACCGATAAAATCGGTCTGGAAGAATACTATATTGATCTGATGAAGGAGGGAAAATAGCATGGAAAACCAGGTAAAGTTTGAATCTGTCAGTTTTGGTAAACGTCTTGGCAGCATGGTAAGAGTGGATTTCAGAAGAATGGGCAAATCAAAAATCTTCTACATTTTACTTGCCTGTGCCCTCGTTATTCCTGTTCTTATTACCGTTATGATGACCATGATGGATGGTTCGGTTTCCGTGAATCCGCAGACCGGTGTAGAAACAGTGATGGAAGGACCTGAAAATACCTGGCAGTCCATCGGAACGCTCCCAACAGCCGGTACCGAAAACGGACAGGCAACAGCGATGGGTGGTATGGACGTGATGGGGATGTGTAATATTAATATGATGTTTATGTTGACAGCTGTATTTATCTGCCTATTCATTTCCGAGGATTTTAAAAGCGGTTATGCGAAGAATCTTTTTGCGGTCCGTGCGAAGAAGAGTGAATATGTAATTTCCAAAACTCTTTCCGGTTTCGTATGCGGAGCACTTATGTTACTTGCCTACTTTATCGGTGCTATGCTCGGTGGTGCCATTTCCGGCTTGTCCTTTGAACTGAGCACTTTAAATACAGGAAACATTGTCATGTGTATTCTGGCAAAAATCTTTTTGATGCTTGTGTTTATTTCAATTTTTGTCCTTATTAGTGTGGCGGCAAAGCAGAAAACATGGCTTTGTCTTTGCGGTAGTCTGGCTGCGGGAATGTTACTTTTCATGATGGTGGGAATGATTACACCGCTTGGTTCCACAATCCTGAATGTGCTTTTTTGCCTTGCGTGCGGCATGTTGTTTGCCCTGGGGTTAGGGACTATCAGTGCTGTGGTATTAAAAAAATCAAGTTTGGTATAAATTAATAAAACAAAAACATTTCCGAAGCAATTCGTGAACAATCGGCTGATATATTATACTCATCAGATGACAACAAAGGATGCACACAGGTGCAGAAAAATGCATGAAAGCAGGAGGAAAAAAGATGAGTGAATTCGAAAAGGATATGTATCAGCAGGAAGGTATGGTAAACATGGCAGAGAAGGTAAGCGAAAAGGCAGAGGGATTTTTTAAGAAAGCATTCCGTGATATGAAGGAAAGTGCGAAGGCACAGCATGAGGTGGACAAGGCTAATTTTGAAGCAGCTAAGGCAGAAAGTAGGGCCCAGTGGGAAGAGGCGAAGATGTCCCCGAAGGCAAGACAGGAGATGATGCAGGCGGAGCGTGAAAAGCAGATTGCCGCTGCCAAGGAAAGAACTGTTGCTGCAAATGAGCGTGTTGAGCATGCAAAGCAGGCAAGATAAGCAGGTCTGTGAATTGATAAGTCGTGTTGTTGAAACGGAAGAACTTGCGAAAATGTGGATTGAAGTTGAGAAGTAAGACGGAGAAGCTACAGAGAAAAAACTGTAGCTTCTTTTTTGTTTTATAGGGAATGCGCTGGGAGCGAATGAGAGGGATGAAGGTGATACTATTTAATAACATAATGAATAATTATTATATAAAACTTAAAACAATGTTGACAAATATGCATACAGAATGTATAATTATGCCATTGTAAGTAAGGCGTAATGTTAGTATGCATGTAAGGGAGGTAGTACGATGATGAATAGTTTGTTTTATGAAATGCTTAGCTTTAATACCCATCCGTGTCTTGTGTCGGAAGAGTACGACGGATGGCTTCTGCGTTTTGCGGAAGGATATACGAAACGCGCGAACTCGGTGAATGTAATCGGTATTTCTACATTATCTGTGGAGGAAAAAATAGCGTATTGCGAAGAAAAATATGTAAAACATCATTTGACGCCGGTGTTTAAAATCGCACCCATGGCACTGGAACTGGACATAGTGCTGGAGAAAAAAGGGTATTCCGCAGTTGATAAAACCAATGTGATGGCGGTGGAGTTAACAGAGAAGGAAACGGCGCCGGAGAAACAGAATCAAAAGAAGCAGAGCACCGGAAACATGAAGGAAGATATTACGGTTTCTATTGAGGAAAAGTTTACCGAGGCTTGGCAGTATTATTATTTTACGTTTAATCGTGTACCGGTGGCGGCAATTCCTACGGCAAAGAAGATACAGGCAAAGATTACAAATCCGGTGTTATGTGCGACGGTATATGCGGATAAAAAAGCGGTGGCCTGTGGTTTGGGAGTGTTGGAGCAGGAGCATGTGGGACTTCTTGATATCGTTGTGAAGGAAGAATACAGAGGCTGTGGATTTGGGAAGATATTGTGCCGTGCTTTGTTGGATAAGGGGAAAGAAAAAGGTGCATCTGCGGGGTGGCTGCAGGTGGTGGACAGTAACGAAGTGGCGAAGAAGCTGTATAAAAGTTTGGGATTTGAAGATGTGTACAGTTATTGGTATCGTATAAAGGAGGATTCATTGCTCGCGAAGATTTAGTATATCGAAATAAAGATATCCACGAGTTAGAGCGTATCGATACTTAGACCGCAATGTTGACAAGAAACAAAGACAGTTGTATAATTATGAAACCAAAAGAAAAGGAGACCCGACTATGAAAACAAAGGTATTTATCGACGGAAGCGAAGGAACTACAGGACTTAGAATTTTTGAACGTTTTCAGAATCGTGACGATATTGAAATTATGAAGATTGATCCGGAGCTGAGAAAAGATCCGGAAGAGAGAAAGAAGATGATTAATGCATCTGACGTGACGTTCCTCTGTCTGCCGGATGCGGCAGCAAAGGAAGCGGTTTCCTTTGTGGAGAATGAGAATACGGTTATTATCGATGCGTCTACCGCACATCGTACGGAGCCGGGCTGGGCATACGGTTTTCCGGAATTATCTCCGGAGCATAGAGAGAATATTAAGAAGGGCAAGCGTATCGCAGTGCCGGGCTGTTATGCATCGGGCTTTATTTCCCTTGTGTATCCGTTAGTAAAGGGAGGAATTTTGCCGAAGGACTATCCGGTGAGTTGTTTTGCGCTGTCCGGTTACAGCGGAGCAGGAAAGAAGACCATTGCGGTGTATGAAAGTGAGGACAGACCGACGGAGCTTGCCTCCGGTCGTGTGTATGCACTGACCCAGCAGCACAAACACTTAAAGGAGATGAAGGCGATTACCGGCCTTGACCGTGCACCGTTGTTTTCTCCGGTCATTGACGATTATTACAGCGGTATGGTAGTAACCATTCAGTTGTATGCAGATATGCTTGCAAAGAAAGAGACTCCGGAATCCTTACTTTCCTACTATGCAGATTACTATAAGGGAGAGCAGTTTATTAAGGTGGCAGCTGCAGATGATGAAGTGGCAGCCAGTGGCTTCCTTGCGGGAAACGGCTTGTCCGGTTGGGACGGTATGAAGATTTACGTGACCGGTAATGAGGAGCGTATCGTAGTTTCCGCACAGTTTGACAATCTCGGTAAGGGAGCATCCGGCGCAGCAATCCAGTGTCTGAATGTGCTTCTCGGATGTGATGAGGCGAAGGGGTTGAATTTATAGGAGTTCGCTCGGGCAATTTGGAATTTGGGAGATGTATAAATGAAGTTCACTTGGGACGATTATTCCGCTACATACAAAGACGTAGTAGAGACTTGGTTGGATGAGGAAGCAAAGAAATTCACCGGGTGCGATGACGGATTTGAGGGGTACTACAATTATTGGGTAAACGAACCGGATACGACGTTGGGAGAGAATTTCTGGGCAAAAATCATTCTTCAAGAGGATATTCCGGTGGGTGTTTTGGTGATTGCTTTGTGGGAGAATGCTTTTACTGTATCGGAGTATATCATTTCTCCTGATTATAGAGGAAAAGGCATCGGGCCGTCTGCGCTTGCTGAAGTGCTGCTGGAAGCAAAAAAGATTTTGAAGAGGGAAATTTTCGAGGCGCGTGCGGTAATATATCCAAATAATGTTGCTTCACAGAAAGCTTTTGAAAAGGCGGGATTTCAGTTTGAGTCCGAGCATCCGGACGGGGATGCATGGAATTATAAGTATAAAAGATAATGTATGAAATGGGAACCCCTTGTGTCGACATAAATGGTGGCGATACAAGGGGTTCTTGTTTTGCTGAATAGGTATTAGAATTGCCATGAAGATATTTGTTTTGGGGTAACCTCATGGTAATTATTTATACCTCTTTTTTCTTTTACCATGAGTTTTCGGTTTCTTTTACGTTGTCATGGTAAGAAAATTATTGCACCTTTTTCTTTTTGCCATGATATGTATTAAGATTGTTATTTCTCATGGTAAAAATACGCTTTCTTTTTGTGTTGATCACACATTTTCTTGACCGGATACGGAAATAATGTAAGATAATACCATGAAATATTCCTTCGTATTTTCTTCTCATGGTATTTTTTAAAAACAGTTTTGTTTTTGTACCCTGATATTCTTATTCGTGTACTTTTCTCATGGTATTTTTTAAATTCAGTTTTGTTTCTGTACCATGAGATATTTGCCTATGCACTCTTATCATGGTAAGCTACAAAAAGTTGTAATCACGTGGCGTAACTGTAGTTTTCCGGTTGCGCTCGGCGTGAGAGTCCGCAAAGCGGACTCTTTCTTATGGAACTTCTCGATTGCAATGATAGCGAAGCTTATGTTTACTTCACACAATCCAAAAACGCCGCGCAGAAAATGGCCGGGGAGTTCCAGTAAATCGTAATTTCATTCAGAGAGTAGCATTCCCAACGGTCCACAAAGCACTTCATCGGCGGAGTGCCTTCCGGAATCAGTTCTTTTGCTAACGGGTCTACCCAACGGGTGCCGTTGGCTCCGCCGGATACATAGCCCGGAATGGTTTCTCCTTCCTCTAAATGAGCCGCTACGGTAATACGGTTATGCGGGTTGCAGAAAGCATGCGCACCCACGCCGGTAACGTAGCTGTAGTCTGTGGCATTGATGCCGAGAAGATAATCCATTTGACGAACCACGGCAGTAAAGTATTCCGGCTTCGGATTCAAACGGTAAGTTGTACCGAACAGCATGCCGCGGTTCAGTACACTAAGATTACTTCCCCAGCAATATTCTTTTTCCTCCAGGGCGACGCCGTAACCGGAGGAGGTCATGACTTCTAACAGATGGTCTGCTTCCTTTTGAAGCAGAGCCTTGTAGGCGACACGGAAGTCCTGCTCTGCGGAAGTAAGAGTACCGGACTGTACAAAAGAAGCATCAAGGGTCAGTTCGTCTTCTAATAAGGCCCAGCCCGCAAACCCACTGATATCGGCCCAACCGTATTGAATCGGGTTCGGATGTTTCTCGAAAAAGCTTCGTGCCAGTTCTAAATAATGTTCTTCTCCGGTGGTGCGGTATAACTCCATGGCAGCCCACATACGTTCATCTATATCGGAACGGTCACCGTATCCGCCGGTACCGCATTCTTTGATATGTTCAAATAAAAACTCCGGATGGGCAACAAGCCATGCCTGAGATTTTTTTGCTGCGGTCAATGCACGGTCTGCAAATTCTGCATCAAACGGGCGGTAGATACGGGAGGCTAATGCCATGGTGGCAACAAAATCCGCAACGGCCATAGAGGAAGGCGGCAACAAAATCATTTGGTTGGTATCATCACAAGGCATTACAAATCCTGCGTGATTTTTTGTGGTGTGTTTGTGATATACGCTGCCGTCTTCTGCCTGCATCTGAAGCATCCAGTCCAGTTCATAGCGACACTCGTTTAAAATGTCAGGAATACCGTTTCCGCTTTCCGGAATGTTAAGGGATTGGGTAAATGCGTCCGGGAAAAAGCGATATGCGTAAAGGATGTGTCCCAGGGCACAAGCGGCAGCGGTGGTATAGCGCCCGTAGTCACCGGCATCGTGCCAACCGCCCCGGATATCAAACTTTTGCATGGAATCTTCCGGTAACTCATTGTTTAAAAACTTCTCGTATTCGGTCCAAAGAACGGTCGGTGCGGTATGACAGGTTTTGCGGGCATATTTTCCGGCATACGGCGCTGTCAGTTCCATGCCGCAACGCTGGAAGTATAAAGCTTTTGATAAAAGTACATTAAGCTTTGTATATAAATCCGGTGCAATCCGGAACGGATAGGAAGTTTCATTGTTCCATTTTACTACATAGGTGCCGCACTCGGTTATTTCCGAAAAGTCGATACGGAATACGTAGTCGCCGGAAGCGGTGTCCGGTCCGAAGGGAATCAGTTCTTTTTCTAAGAGGCAGGTGCCGTCCTCCTTACAAATTCGTGCTTTATCGGAAACAGCAGAAAGTTCTGCACTTTGTTCCGGCGGGCAAGCGAGAACGGCGTGTTTTGCAGTGTTTGGAAGATAACCTAACTGATTTACGTAAATATTCATAAAAAACCTCCTTTGTATACGTATGCTTAAATGCAAGAAAATGAATTGCAATGAGATTAAATATATTATATTAGTTTGCGGGGAAAAGGTCAACTGCGTATTTTGAAATACTTCATTTTAGCGTGATAAAGGGGAAAAATCAATTTCTTCATTTTACTTTATTTTGTTCATATTCTACAGAAAAATATTGGTGCGATTTGAAAAAACCTATGATATACTGAGAACACAAAAGATATGAATATAATGAAAAGAACAGAGCAACGATGTTTGTGAAGATCAGGAGGAACAGAAATGAGTGTAGATGTAAGTAAGTTACCGAAGCTTGGATTCGGATTGATGCGTTTGCCGGAAAAGGATGGAGAAATTGATATGTCCCGTGTGTGTGACATGGTAGATGCGTATATGAAAAATGGTATGAACTACTTTGATACTGCCTATGTATATCATGGGGGAAAGTCTGAAGTGGCGGTAAGAGAAGCTGTTGTAAAGAGGTATCCGAGAGATTCTTTCTATCTTGCTACGAAGCTTCCGGCTTGGGAAATACATAGCTTTGAAGACAGAGATAAGATATTTGATATCCAGTGTGAGCGTGCCGGTGTGGACTATTTTGATTTCTATCTGCTTCACAGTGTGGAAGACGGCGGAAATTATGACAAGTACGTGCAGTATGACTGCTTTAACTGGGCGGTGGAAAAGAAAAAGCAGGGAAAGATTAAGCACTTCGGTTTATCCTTCCACGGAACGCCGGCTCTTTTGGAAAAGATTGTGGACGAGCATTCGGAACTGGAGTTTGTTCAGATTCAGTTAAACTATGTGGACTGGGACAACCCGATTGTACATTCCGGAAAGTTATATGAGATTTTAAGAAAGCGTAATATTCCGATGATTATTATGGAGCCGGTAAAGGGCGGAATGTTAGCGAAGATGGAAGATAATCTGGAGGCGATTTTGAAGGCGGAAAATAAGGAAGCTTCCATCGCATCCTGGGCATTTCGGTTTGTTGCGTCTTTAGACGGAGTGGCAACTATTCTGAGCGGTATGTCCACAGAAGAACAAATGCAGGATAACATCAACACGTTTACGAATTTTGAACCGTTAAATGAGAAGGAGAAAAAAGCAATTGACACAGTGGTGGAAAAGATGCACAGCATGCCGCTTGTTCCGTGTACCTCTTGTCGGTATTGTGTGGACGGATGTCCTTCCGGTATCTTGATTCCGGATGTGTTCCGGGCACTAAATACAAAGCGTTTGTATCCGAAAAATGATAATCGTCCGCATTTCTTTTACAATGGATTGGTGGGACGGAGCGGTCGCGCAAAGGATTGTATCGGTTGCGGACAGTGTGAAAGTGTTTGCCCGCAGCATTTATCCATTATTGAGCTGTTAAAAGAGGCCAGTGAAAAGTTGGATTAAAGGTGCTGACAGAGTTTGACAGTAGCAACCGTTTTTCAGTAATTATTAAAGAAAACGGTTGCTATTTTAGTTAATTTCGCTTATAATACAGATAAGTACATCTAATAGACAATATTGCGCTAAAACTGATTTCGGTCAAGCTGTTCCGGGACGGAATACCTTACGGGAGAAGTGGAGGAGGTATATATGGTTAGACAAACGAATGCGCAAGTGCCCGTAAGAGGAGTTAGGCGAACGGGACAGATGAAAAGCGGGTATGAAATCGCAAATCGAACAGGAAGAAAATATGAGCAGTCTTTGGTGATTCAATATGATTGCAGTACGAAGCGCTTTTCTTATCCTGATACGATAAAAGAAATGTTTACGGCAAATTTTGATGACAGACCGTTATGGGAAGTGTTTGCTCAGGATGGTTTGTGTACAAAGGAAGTTGCGGAACAGCTTCAAACCCAAATTAATGAAACATCTATTGCGGGTATTCCGACGGCAACGTATGAGGAATACTTCATTCGAAACACCGGACAAGAGGGGCGATGGTACTGTATCGGTATTATCTCTGCTGTTCCCGGTGCCGCACTGACAATCACGATTACAGACATTACAGATGAGATTGCCACCAGTCAGCGCTTTAAGCAGAGAGCGGAAAATGATGAACTGACGGGACTTTTGAATCGAAATGCATTTTGCAGAAAAGTAGAATCAATCATGCAGAAAAATCCGGAGGATACGGCAGCCGGAAAGTATGCTATGGTTTATTTTGACGTACTTCGCTTTAAAGCAATCAATGATATGTTCGGCATGGCAGAGGGGGACCGGGTTCTTTGTTATGTGGCAGATTTGATTTTAGGTTTGATTGACAGGAAGGATCTAGCTTGCCGAATTAATTCGGACCGATTCATTTTCTTTACCAAAACTTCCGGCGAAGCGTTGGAACAGTTGGTAGAACAGTTGTTAAACGGGCTCACAGAGTTTGATTTACCGTTTGCCATTGCATGTAATGTTGGTATCTATGTAACAACGGGGGAGTCTCTTTCTGCAGTTGCTATGATGGACCGTGCAATACTGGCCCAGTCTACCATTAAGGGAAGTTATACTTTGAAGTGCAATTATTATACGGAATCCCTTCGAAGTAATTTGCTGAGTGAGCAGGAAATTGCCGGTATTATGGAAGAGGCTTTGGCGGAACAGCAGTTTTTGGTGTACTATCAGCCTCAGTACAATCATGCAACGGGAAGTTTGATGGGCGCGGAGGCTTTGGTTCGTTGGAAACACCCGGAAAGAGGCTTGGTTTCGCCGGGACTGTTTATTCCGATTTTTGAGAAGAACGGATTTATCACACAGCTTGACTTGTATGTATTCGGGCAGGTTTGTTGTTTTCTGAGAAAATGTTTGGACCGTAATATACCGATTGTACCGATATCATCTAATTTCTCCCAGTATGATATTTTTCAACCGCGGTTTGTGGAAAAGTTGGAAGAACTCCGCATGAAGTATGATGTTCCGGTAAAGTACTTGCGGGTAGAGATTACGGAGTCTGCCATTGTAGGCGGAAGTGATCGGGTCAACGAGATTGTAAAACGTCTGCGTGCCTGTGGTTATGTGGTGGAGATGGATGATTTCGGAAGCGGATATTCCTCTTTGAATGTGCTGCGGGAAGTGGATTTGGATATTATTAAGTTAGATATGTTATTTTTGTCAGAAAAGGCAAACAACAACCGTGGCGGCACCATTATCAGTTCCATTGTCCGTATGGCGAAGTGGCTGGATATGCCGGTCATAGCAGAAGGTGTGGAAACTATGGGACAGGCAGACTTTTTGCGTAGTATCGGCTGTGAATATATTCAGGGTTACTTGTATTCAAAACCTCTTCCGGAAGAGGAGTTTGAAGAATTGTTAGGAAAGAGTACACTGGATGTGACGACGTTTAAGGAAAATCAGGGTGAAACGCAGAATGCGAGAGACTTTTGGGAGCCGAAATCGCAGGAGACTCTTATCTTCAGTAATTTTGTAGGTGGTGCGGCGATTTTTGAGTACCATAGCGGAAAAGTAGAAATCCTGCGGGTGAACAAGAAATATCTCCGGGAACTGGGAATGAATTTATCCGAGAAGGATTTGATTGAAACAGATCCGATGTCGTTTTTCGATGAAGAGAACGGAAAAACTTATTCCGATACGTTACGTCGGGCGGTAGAAACAGGAGAAGAGCAAGAGTGTGATACTTGGAGAATGTTGTCATCCTCTTGTTGCGGAGAAGAGAAGGTGTGTATTCGGTCTAATGTGCGCATGATCGGGCACAACGGAAATCATTATCTGTTTTATGCAATGATACGGAATGTGACCATCGAGAAAGAATACTATCAAGCTCTGAAGGATAATGAGAAAAGGTTTAAAGCGGCAAGTGAGCATGCCAATATGTTCTACTGGGAGTACAATGTGGCTACAAAGGAGATGCGACCGTGTTTCCGCTGTATGCGCGACCTTGGTCTGCCGGAGGTTTTAACGAACTATCCGGACAGTGCCATTGAACGGGGGATTTTCCCGCCGGAAGTGGCGGATATGTATCGTGACTGGCATAAGCAGATTGAGGCCGGCGTACCGGAGCTTGAGGCGGTGATGCCGCTCACGGAGGCGAGAGTACCGTTCCGGGTGAAATACACTACGGAGTTTGATGCAAACGGACGTCCGATAAAGGCATACGGTTCGGCAACACCGGTATAAGAAATTCAGTAATGTATTATATGTTTGCATTGGGTTTGGCACAGGCGACATATGTTATAGCGTTATACGCAAGAAGAAAGGGCGACACAGGAAGCTGTGTCGCCCTTGTTCGTTTATTTGGAATTTATCTTGACTCTGTCCTTGGGACATAGTTTAGGATAAGAAGAAACGAAACGGAAGAAGGTGAAAGAATGAGGCGTGTTTTTCAGTTGTTTCAAAACCGGAAACGGGCGGTATGTTTTACTCTGTTGTGTTGCATGGGTTCTGTGTTGAGTTCATTATTTTGGAATAAAGAATTGGCGGTACTGATTGACAGAGTGCAGGAAGGAAACGGCTTATACCGGGAAGGCGTTGTGCGATGTAGTATTTATTTGATATGGGCAGCCTTGTTTCATGGGGGGATGCAGTTTCTATCAGCATATACGGGAGAGTATGCCGTACATGATTTGCGAATGAGTCTTGCAAAAGTAACGATGAAAAGAGAGTATGGGGAGGTCGCAAGGGAAAATGGTTCGGAACCGGTTTCCGTGTTACAAAATGAGATGGAGGACATAAACCGGTACGTATCGGAGAATTTGTTTACACTATGCACAACGGTCATCAGCTTTATACTAACATTGTTGTTTTTGTTAACGCAAAATGTGAGGTTGACGATTTTTTACCTGCTGCCGGTTGCAGGGTTGGCATTGTACACAACAGTTTCCGGAAAGGTAATTTATCGATATACCAAGATAGAGCAGGAACAACAAAAGAAGATGAACGGTATTACGGGAGTTCTTCTGAATGTGTTTCCTATAGTGCGGATTTTTGAGGCAGAACGTCTGCTGGAAAAACGTTATCAGTCGCGTATTGCCGGCTGGAACGATGCGGTGGTGGCCCAGGAAAGAGTAAAGGCAAGACTGATGTCGGTGTCCGGAATGTTGTCTTGTATTCCTCTTGTGCTTCTGATGTCGGCGGGCGGTTCCATGATTTTAAAGGGAAGCCTTAGTATCGGAACGCTCTACGCGTTTGTCAATTTGTCCGGAAATGTATCGGGGGTGATGATAAATATTTCGGTACATCTGGCGAATTTTAGACGATTTTGCGGAAATTTAGAGCGTGTGAGGGAATGCTTACAGGAGAAAGGAGATTGGGACCATGGGGATTTTACTGAAAGAGGTTAGCTTCGGATATGGAGATAAAAGGATACTTGATAAGGTTTCCTTGGCGGTTCGTGAAAAGGAACACATTGGGATTTTAGGATGCAGCGGCGGAGGAAAAAGTACATTGTTAAAGCTTCTGTCGGGGCTGTATACGGTAAAAGAAGGGTATTGTGAAGTGGAGGGTGAGACAAAACCGGAAGGAATCCGGAAACAAGTGGCTATGGTGATGCAAACACCGGGTGTGTTTCCGCTGTCAATCAGAGAGAATATTACCTGCGGGCATCCTATTTCCGAGGAGAAGGTGTGGGAGGCGGTGCAGGCAGCGCAACTGGAAGAATGGGTCCGGAGTCTGCCGGAGGGATTGGACAGCCTTGTGGAAGAACGGGGCAGTAATCTTTCCGGAGGGCAGGCACAGCGCATTGCCATTGCAAGAGCCATTGCCAAAGATGCGCCGGTGGTATTGCTGGATGAACCTACGTCTGCGTTGGATGGCGAAACGGCGGATGCTCTCTTGCGGGCTATGGAACCTTTGACGAAAGGAAAGACGGTGATTCATGTGACTCATCGGGAGGAGACAATACAAGGGTATGACAGAATTCTGGTGTTAAGGGAGGGGAAACTGTTTGAGAAAGAGTCTTTGTAACGTGTTCCGAAGGTTAGGCGGAGGTTGTACCTATTGTTTTCTATTGGTGTTACGTTGTCCGGTGGATACGGTATTTTGTATAATCAATGCAGTTTTTTTGAGAAAGGCATTTCAGAGTATCGAAGAAGGAGATTCGGCAGGACTTTTGTTTACCTGTGCGGGGTTTGGTGTGGCAAATTTTTGTTTGTTTCTATATAACGGAACAATGTGGGGGAAATTTGCGGTGTTTTCCGCAAGGTTTGTAGGAAAACTGAAGCAATTTCTGTTTGACACTATGTTGAAACTACCCTTTGAGCAGATAGAAGAGAAAACAACCGGCGGATGGCTGACACGGTTAAACAGCGATGTGACGATGACCCTGAATCTGTTGACCGGAGCGCTGAATCTGCCCCATCTGGTGTTTTCAACGGTTCGTATTGCGGTAACATCGCTGATTTTCGGAAAAATCAGTCCTCTTCTTTTAACAGTGGAACTGGTAATATTGGTGCCGCATACATTTTTTAGGCAATGGTTTGTGGTTCGGCCTATGGAGCGGCTAATGAAAGAATCACAGGAGAAAATGGAACATGCCGCGGTGTATTTGGAAAGTACTGTGGAGTGTGGCGATACGATACGGTTATATGGGGCAGAGGAATTATTGTTGGAGAGGTATCGGGCAAACAGTCTTTTTTTGGTGAAGTTCCGCTTGCGCAGTAATATCAGAAAGACCATAGGGGAGTTTTTGCAACTGTTGTTAAACAGAGGCGGATATCTCTTGCTATTTTGTCTGGGGTGTGAGATGATACATGCAGGGAAATTAGATTTCGGGACATTGACCGAAGCCTTTCAGTACCGGAGCGGAATGTTGGCCGGTACGATGATGTGGTTAAATTCGTACGCCGAAGTAAGGAAAAACAGCGTAGGGCTGAGAAGGATGGAGGAAATATATGGAACAGAAAACGGAAGATAAGCGAATGGAAGACGGGGAAGATATGCTGCTTAAAATCGGAGAAGTGGCAGATTTTTTTCAAATTTCGGTGAAGGCGGTGCGTATCTATGAAAAGAAGGGAATTATAGTCCCCTCTTATGTGGATCCGGAGTCCGGGTATCGTTATTATACACCGGATCAACTGCATCAGTTGGCAGCTTTGCTGGAGCTGAAGGCATTGGGCTTTTCGCTGGATGAAATTAAGGATGTTATGGTGGGCGGAAGTTCTAAGGAAACGTTGTATAAGGCAATGCAGGAAAAGCGGAGAAATTGGGAAAATCTCATGACTATGGCGCAGAGTAAAATCGATGCCATTGAGAGTATTTCGGAACGTTTGGTGACATCCAAGGACGCAGAAAAGCTACAGGAGCTTACGGAAGAAGAACGGGCCTGGCTGTTGGTAAAATTGGTCTGCGTGGAAAATGTACAGGTACAAAGTGTGATTAACGAAGCTATTTGGTTATAGATACAAATAGGAATACATGGGGCTGTTGCACAGAAGATGTGCGACAGCCCCTTTATGAGATTCTATAGATTAGTCCTCCGGCTCATCATCGTCATCATCATACGGATAAGGGGAAGGAGTGCCATTGTTTACCGTAATCACGCCGCAGGCGATTTTTTCGCCCGAATTGCCGGTAGGCTGTGTGGTAAAGTCATCCGGATTCTGATGAATGACAACAGAACGGTTCAGAATCATGGGCAGGGTAAGAAAACTGTCGTAGACAATCATCCAAACGTAACCGTCGTTGGAAAGAAGGGGCGGAAGGTCTCCGGCGTGTTCCGGGTGCGGAACATTGTCCGGGTTGTAATGAACGCCGGTGGCAGAAAAATCACCGGAGCAGTTGCCTGTTTCGTGAATGTGAAAAGCAAAAAAAGTAGGAGTATCTTCGTTTGCACCGTCCGGTAAGTCGGAAATTTCCGTAGCAATCAGAATACCGGATTCCGGAAGGGCGAAGAATTTTACAACGCCGTTGATGTCAGGATAGAGGGAACTGCCCTTTAAAACAGCGATTGCGTCCGGTTCGGCATCGGAAAGAAGAGATAAGAAATAGTTTTTTTGTTCCATAACAGACCTCAGATAAGTCTTTGTATCAGGATATGCGAGGAAAGAAGGAACGGTGAAATCCGGTTGAAAATCCTATGATAATCTAAAATATTCGAACATAGTTTCGAAATATACTTGAAAATCGAACAAACGTGTGGTATGATGGATATACACAACGAAAACAGAGACTTGATAAAGAGAAGAACGATAAGGGAGGTGCAATATGGTACTGGAAGAAGGGTTGTCCGTAGAGAAAAAACTGGAGATACTGTCTGATGCAGCAAAGTATGATGTGGCTTGTACCTCCAGCGGGATGCAGAGGGAAGGAAAGAAAGGAGAACTCGGAAATTCCGTTGCTGCAGGGATTTGTCATTCTTTTTCGTCGGACGGCAGATGTATTTCTTTGTTAAAAGTGTTATTTACCAATGAATGCATTTTTGATTGTAAGTATTGTATCAATCGTTCTTCCAATGATGTGCCCCGGGCCAGCTTTACACCCCGGGAGCTTTGCGAGTTGACTATCGGTTTTTATAAACGAAATTATATAGAAGGGTTGTTTTTGAGTTCCGGTATTTTACATACGCCGGATTATACCATGGAGCTGATTTGTGAGACCTTACGTATGCTTCGGGAGGAGTATCATTTCAGGGGGTATATTCATTGCAAGGCCATACCGGGGGCGAATCCTGTGCTGATTGAGTACGCCGGGTGGTATGCGGATCGTATGAGTGTGAATCTGGAACTTCCTACCAATGAGGGCTTGCGTCAGCTTGCGCCTCATAAAACGCGAAAAAATATTCTGGCTCCCATGCGACAGATTCAGTCAGGAATTACGGAAAGCAGGCAGCTTTTGGGCTTTAAGGGAGGCAATCGCAGCGCGTATTATCATACAAGCAAGGCAGCAAAAAGGGAGGGGATTGAAGAACGATTTCATAGTCCGGCCCTACGTCAGGAAACTGTGTTACCTCATGATGAAATTGTGACGAAGCAGGATTTGACAGCGGTAGTACATGGGCAATACATGCCGAAGCTTTCTCTGACGGAAAAGATAGGAAGACCTACCGGAAGAGGGTTTGCTGCTGCGGGGCAGAGTACCCAGATGATTATCGGAGCTACACCGGAAACGGATTATCAGTTGGTATCGGTGGCCGAGGCACTGTATCAGAAGTTTGATTTAAAGCGAGTGTTTTATTCTGCCTTTGTAAAGGTAAATGAAGATTCCCTGCTTCCGGACCTGCCGGGAGGACCGCCGCTTCTGCGGGAGCATCGGTTGTATCAGGCAGATTGGCTTATGCGCTATTATGGATTTGCGGCAGGCGAACTTCTCACGGAGAAGCGACCGAATTTTAATGCAGTACTGGACCCTAAGTGTGACTGGGCGGTACATCATATGGAATTGTTCCCGGTGGAGGTGTTACAAGCGGACTATTTTATGCTTCTTCGTGTTCCGGGAATCGGGCCGAAGTCAGCTAAACGCATTGTAGAGGCTAGAAGAAACGGAAGCCTGTCGTTTGAAGATTTGAAAAAGATTGGTGTTGTTTTAAAGCGGGCACAGTACTTTATCACTTGCGCAGGGAAGACTTTGGGGTACTTACATCTGGATGAAACGTATGTGACACAGAGCCTGATGTTAAACGAAAAGCTTCCTAAGAATCTAAAAGATGCGCTTTATGGGCATCAGATGTCATTGTTTGAACTGCCGGGATTTCCTGCGGCGGGGTAGAAGAGGTGAGAAAAATGGAGCAAAAGTATATATACCGGTGTGAGGACAGTGCAGAAGGGATTTTTACGGGGATTTATGATGCGTGGTCATCAGTGCACCGTCATGAAGGAAACAGGATCGAAATACAGAATGAGGAGTGGGAAGAAACACTTCTGTTTGCAGAGTACATTGAGGTAGTGCCGGATAGGGAAAAAAGTGAAAAGGTGCAACGTTCGATTCGATTACGTATTTCGGAAGAGGCTTATGAGATGGTGATGAAAGCCGTGCTTTCCCAAGAGCCGGAAAAGGGTGAGATTATTTATCGTTTCCTGATCTATGCTTATAGGGAAGGAGTGCGGGCCTGCAGAAGTTACGGGAATCCGTGGGTGATGAAGCTGTTTTCTGCTGTCCGGAATTATGATAACGAATCTCATCATCTGAAGGGATTTTTGCGGTTTGACGAACAAGAGAACGGTTTGTTACTGGCCCGCTGCGCACCGAAAAATAACGTGCTGGGGGATTTGATGGAACATTTTTCAGACCGGATGAATGGGGAAGATTTTATGATAATGGATGAAAAACGCAGGATTGTAGGGGTGCATAAGAAAGGAGCACCTTGGTTTGTATATCGTTTGACACCGGAGGAATATAATTTTTTTTCGGAGGTTTACAAGGAAGAGGATTCCTATGTGACTTTATGGAAAATATTCCATCGAAGTATCGCAATCTCCGAGAGAGAAAATATTGCATTACAACGGAATAATCTTCCGTTACGGTTCCGCCCGTATATGACAGAGTTCCGGAGTGATGCACCGGCATAAAACGACTCTTTTTTTAGGCGTTCTTAATTGACGAAAGGTGTGATTTTTGTTATACTAAATATATTACAACTATTGATGAACGTGAGTAATATACGGAAAGGAGAACGCTATGAGTGATAATAAGGCATTACTTTCACAGTCGGAAATTGACGCATTGGTCAACTTTTTGAAGACGAAAGACAAAATCGGTGGTGACGTATTGGACCAGTCCAGTATTGACCGACTGGTGGAAATTTTGACGGATGCGAAATCCGAAGACAGTGCAAACGGACGTTTTTATGGCAATGCGGTGTTATCTGTGGAAAAGGACATCGCTGTACAGAGAGAGCAGTGTATGTTGCTTTATGAGAAAGATGAAAAGAATTTTGCACACATTGTTTGCGAAAACAGCGTCACGGGAACACGTTATGAGATTACCCCGGAAAGTTTAACACAGTCTTGCCTTGTGGAGACCATGGGGGAAAGCTGGGGCTTTGCGGTTATGCCGGTGTTGTTTGATTTGGCAGCAATGCAGTTGCAAGTTAAGTATACGGCAGAGGTTTTTGCAAAAGTTTGTGGTGATTATGCAAAGCTGTTATTCGGAAATGAGAATGTGGAACTTCCGAATGTTTACTTGCCGACAGCGGGAAGAATACTGGACAATATCGGTAAGAAATAAAAAAGGGTATTGACGAATCAAGAAAACGGTGGTATAAATGGGAAATATAACTTTGCAGGAATTTTTTTTCTTGCGGTTCATTTCACTTGTGATTCATATTGTAAGGAGGTATCGCGTATGAAGAGCACATTGATTCGTTTGGATAGTCCGGAAGCAGTACAGGAGTTTGTTAACGCAGCAGGAAAATGTAATTTTGATATTGACGCAAAATACAATCGCATTATTGTGGATGCAAAGTCGTTTCTTGGAGTATTAGGTTTGGCAGTGAATCCGATTTCGGTTTATAGCCACGGCGAAGACGTTGCATTTGAGAAGACGTTGGAAAAGTTTGCGGTCTGTTAGAGGAGCAACATGTATCGTTTGATTTGTCGTGACGGGAATGCAAAACGCGGTGAACTTACTACAGTTCACGGTACGGTGCAGACACCGTTGTTTATGAATGTGGGTACCGCAGCCGCCATAAAAGGTGCGGTATCTACCATGGATTTGCAGGAGATAGGAACCCAAGTGGAGCTTTCCAATACCTATCATCTTCACGTACGTCCGGGAGACCTGGTGGTGAAGAAACTGGGCGGTCTTCATAAGTTTATGAATTGGGACAAGCCGATTCTGACAGATTCCGGCGGATTTCAGGTGTTTTCTTTGGCGGGTCTTCGGAAGATAAAAGAAGAAGGCGTTTATTTCAATTCCCATGTAGACGGGCGTAAGATATTCATGGGTCCGGAAGAGAGTATGCAGATTCAGTCGAATCTGGCATCTACCATTGCTATGGCGTTCGATGAATGTCCGCCGCATCCGGCCACCAGAGAGTATATGGAGAATTCTGTGGCGCGTACAACCCGGTGGTTGGAGCGGTGTAAGAAAGAAATGACCCGGCTGAATTCTTTGGAGGATACCATTAACCGTAATCAGATGCTATTCGGAATCAATCAAGGAGGTACGTTTGCTGATATTCGTATCGAACATGCAAAACGTATTTCTGAATTTGAGTTGGATGGTTATGCGTTGGGTGGTCTTGCGGTAGGCGAGTCTCATGATGAAATGTATCGTATTTTGGAAGAGACGGTGCCGTATCTCCCGCTTGAAAAACCTACCTATTTGATGGGAGTCGGGACACCGGCTAATATTTTAGAAGCGGTAGAACGAGGCGTGGATTTCTTTGATTGTGTCTATCCGGCACGAAATGGGCGTCACGGAAATGCTTATACCAATCACGGAAAAATGACGTTATTGAATGCAAAGTATGAGTTGGATGACAGGCCGCTTGATGAGACCTGCGGATGTCCGACGTGTAAACATTACAGCAGGGCATATATCCGACATTTGCTGAAAGCAAAGGAGATGTTGGGACTTCGGCTTTTGGTGACGCATAATTTGTATTTTTATAACAAAATGATGGAAGAAATACGTGAAGCCATTGAGCAGAAGCGTTTTTCCGAATATAAACGGCAGAAGCTTGCGGGCTTTGAAGCCGGAGAAGATTAAACGTGTGAAAGCACAAGAAGGAGGAAGTTATGTTTCAGTTTTTGACAGGGACAGCGAGCAATCCTGCGGAGATTAATCCGGTAGGTACGTTGTTGTATTGGGTAGTTTTGATTGCTGTATTTGGCTTGATGTTCTATTTTATGGCGATCAGACCGCAGAAAAAGCAGCAGAAGAAGCAGGATGAATTAATGGCATCTGTTGCTATCGGTGACAGCATTCTTACTACTGCCGGATTTTACGGTGTAGTTATCGATGTTATGGATGAAGTGGTTATTGTTGAGTTTGGTAACAATAAGAACTGCCGTATTCCGATGCAGAAACGTTCTATTGTAGAAGTTGAGAAGCCGATGGAAGAAGAGGCAAAGGCGAAGTAATTCTATCGACAGCACTAAAACGAGACAGAGAAATGAAACAGGACACTGTAAGCGAGTGTATTCCCGTTGGGAGATTCGAGTACAGTGTCCTGTTATTATTTATTCGAAAGATAAGATAAAAGAGGGTCTAAAAGTTGGTCAGATATGTTTAAATTGTTGTTTCGTCCCGTGCCGAGAAAAAGATTTGGTTTGTTCTCACCGTGGAAGTCGGTGCCTCCGGTCATTAAAAGACCATGGCGGTTCGCGAGGCTGTAGCTGATTTGTTCATCGTAGCCGGTGTTGGAAGAATAATATACCTCGAGTCCTTTTAATCCGGCATCGGTTAAACGATTCAGTAACGCTTCCAACTCTGCAGGAGGAAGGTGGTATAGGAGCGGATGGGCCAGTACAGGGATGCCGCCGGCCTCTAAAATAAGAGAAATAGCACGCTCCGGTTGCATATATTCCCGGGGAACAAAGCATGGCCCGTCATAGCCGAGATATCGACGAAAGGCTTCTTCGGAAGTTTTTACATGACCGTGCTTGATTAAGTAGTTGGCAAAGTGAGCTCTTGTAATTACTGTATCCGGATTGTCGATGCGAAGCTCGTCCAATGAGACAGGAATACCCAAGGCACGAAAACGTTCCGCCATCTGCTCGTTTCGCGAGTCTCTGGCTTTGACGGCTTCGTTTAGCGCGGCCAGAAGTGTGGGATTTGTATCGTCAATAAAAAGACCTAAAATATGAATATCTTTTTTCTTGTATGCGGCAGAAATTTCTGTTCCGGCAATGACAGTAAGACCGGAACCGGAGGAAAGGGCGGCTTCTTTTGCTATTTGAATTCCGGAAACGGTGTCGTGGTCCGTTAGGGCAAATGCCGACAGGCCTGTTTGTACGGCTAGTGCGACTAATTCATCCGGAGACAGGGTTCCGTCGGAATGATTGGAATGTACATGAAGGTCAATCATAAAAGCTCCTTTCTGCGACAGCAATATGAAATTATACTTAATTTGCGTTCGCCCACATTATATCATAAAAAAAATAATTCAACAAGGGAATGGACGGGAACTTGTTTTCATATAGTAGAACAAAGAGTGGTTCGGAGATAAAGTATGGAAATGAAAAAAATATGGAAAGAAACAGGGTTAGCGGTAGGGGTGTCTTTTTTGGCAACACTGTTGTTTTTGCTGTTGATTGCATTTTTTATGTTAAAAGCGGGTTTGACGGAAGAAGTGGTAGCTAAGGTCATGATTGCCGTGTATGTACTGGCACCGGCAATAGGAGGATTTATGTTGGGGAGAAAACGGAAGGTGAATCGTTTTTTGTGGGGGATTTTGGTTGGTGCGGTTTACTTTTTATTATATGCCATAGCTGCCCTTTGCTTACAGGATGTGTCTGTAAGTGATATTTTATGGGTGGCGGTACCGGTATGCCTCGGTGGAATGGCAGGGGGAATGTTGAGTTGACGAAAGACAGAATGCCTGTACTCGTACATTAACAGGGGGATTGTATTTTTGCCAAAAAAGAAAGACTTCACATAGAAGCCAAAATGTGGTATACTAAAAGGGACTTCGGGAAAAAGTACATTCCGGAAGCAAAATGATAAAGAAAAACAAAGTGCTAGGCTTTACTTTTGAAAAGGGAGAACGCTATGAGAAGAATCATAAAATTAAAAGGAGCGATGCGGCTGTATTTGAGCTGGCCGATTTTTTTGACCTTCCTTTTGATTTGCATGAACTTAAGTATACTGACAGTAAGTAAAAAAGCAGCTGCGGTGATGGCTATATTTGTATTAATCTATGCGGTTGTAACCGTGTTGCTTTATTTTGTGAAAAAACCGTTGATTATTAATGAATTGGTACATTTTGCTGCGGGATACAGCCAGGTACAGCGTAAGCTGTTAAAAGAACTGGCTATCCCTTATGTAGTCATGGATACGGAGGGCACTATACTTTGGGCAAATGATGAGTTTATGGATTTGGCCCAGTTTGCGCCGAGACAGAAAAATATAAAAGCTCTGATTCCGGAAATTACGTCAAATAACCTGCCGACGGTAGAAAAAGATGTTACACTTCATGTGGAAGTGAATGAGAGAAAGTTTGAAGTGTGTCTCAGAACAGTGAATACACCGGACTTTGATGAAGATATTCTTTGGCAGGATATGCAGCGTCGCGCCAATGAGCTGATTGCGTTATATATGTATGACGAGACGGAAATTGTGGCTCTGCGTCAGGAAAATGAGGATAAGAAGCTTGTTGTTGGATTGTTGTATCTGGACAACTACGAGGAAACGTTTGAAAGTATCGATGAAGTGCGTCGTTCCTTGCTTACCGCACTGGTAGACAGAAAGATTAACAAGTATATGACCAGTGTGGATGCTATCATCAAGAAACTGGAAAAGGACAAGTATATTTTTGTGTTCCAGCAGAAGTATTTGGAACAAATTAGAGCCAATAAGTTTTCTTTGGTGGAGGAAGTTCGCGGTACCAATGTGGGTAATGACGGTTTAAGTGTAACCATCAGTATCGGGCTTGGCGTGGATGCGGATACCTATTCTGAAGGCTACAAGTTTGCGCAGATGGCAATTGATAAAGCATTAGGAAACGGCGGAGATCAGACGGCGATAAAATATAAGAGCGAGACAAATATTGAAACCTTCGGTGCTACAAAAGAATCCAATGATTCAAGAAACAGTAAAACAAAGGCGCGTGTCAAAGCAGATGATTTGAAGCGGCTTATGGAGTCTAAAGAGCGTGTTGTTGTAATGGGACATGTGAAAGGGGATAGTGATTCTTTCGGAGCGGCAATCGGTATTTATCGTATTGCAAAAATGTTAAATAAAGAGGTTCATATTGTAATTAATGAAGTGACAGGTTCCATACGTCCGATGTTGACGAAGTTTTTGGAAAGTCCGGAATATGAAGATGATATGTTTATTGACAGTGCAAAGGCACAGAAACTGGTGGATGACGGCACTTTACTTGTTGTGGTGGATGTGAACATACCGGGACGTACGGAATGTGAGGCCATTCTTTCCATGACAAAGGCAATAGCGGTAATTGACCATCACAGAGCAGGCTCGGGAAATGAGATTATGAATCCTGAGCTGAGATATGTGGAGACATACCCGTCTTCCGCCTGTGAGATGGTGGCGGAGTGCTTACAGTTTATTGCGAATGGAGCAAAAGTACTGAAGCCGTTAGAAGCGGATGCGATGTATGCCGGTATTATGATAGATACCAACAATTTTGTAGTAAAGACCGGTGTCCGTACAGCGGAAGCAACTGCATATTTACATCGTACCGGTGCAAGTGTGGCGCGAGTTCGAAAAATGCTCCGGACTGATATGCAGGAGTATTGCGCAAAAGCAAAATCCATTGCAGAAGCAGAAATATTTGAAAATCGTTTTGCGTTTGCTGTGGTGGAAAGTGCCGGCTTGACAAGCCCGACAGAGGTGGCAGCTCAAACGGCCAATGACCTTATGGATATCAACGGTGTGATGGCGTCCTTTGTATTTACGCAATCAGGAGGAAGAGTTTTTATCAGTGCCAGATCGATTGATGAGTTAAATGTACAGGTTGTTACAAATCGGCTGGGAGGCGGAGGCCATTTTAGTGTGGCCGGTGCTCAGTATGATGACTGTGATATTCCGGAAGCAATCGAACGTGTAAAAGAAGTGTTGCGACAGATGATTGAAGAAGGAGAAATTAAATTTTAACGGAAAGGAAGAAAGAAAATGGAAGTTATTTTATTAGAGGATGTAAAGAGCCTTGGTAAGAAAGGTGAGATTGTAAAAGTAAGCGACGGTTATGCGAGAAATTTTATCCTGCCGAAAAAGTTGGGTGTGGAGAAGAATGCGAAAACCATGAATGATTTAAAGTTACAGAAGGCAGCGGAAGAGAAGCACAGACAGGAAGTACTGGCGGAGGCACAGGCTTTGGGTGAGCAGATTAAGAAGCTGAGCGTTACGCTAAAAATTAAGTCCGGTAAAGAAGGGAAAACCTTCGGTTCTGTATCTACCAAGGAAATTGCAGTGGCAATAAAAGAACAGTTAAAGTTAGATGTAGACAAGAAGAAGTTGGTGCTTCCGGAGCCGATTCGTACCCTTGGAACCACTATTGTTCCGGTTCGACTTCACCCGGAAGTAACCGCAGAGCTTACGGTAAAGGTAGTAGAAGCGTAAGGAATAATGTGCATACGATGAGAGGGTTTTAATATGGATGAAGCACTGATTAAGCGGGTTATGCCTCACAGTACGGAGGCCGAACAGTCGGTTATCGGTTCGATGTTGTTGGACAGAGAGGCGATTATGACGGTGGCGGAAATGCTGACCCGGGAGGATTTTTATAATCCGATGTACGGTCTTTTGTTTGAAATTATAACAGCATTATTTAATGAAGGAAAACCGGCGGATATCCTTACGGTGCAGAATCGATTAAAAGAGAAGGATGCACCGCCGGAAGCCTATGAGTTAAAATATTTTAACGAACTGATTGGTTCTGTACCTACAACGGCCAATGTTCGTTTTTATGCGGAAATTGTAAAGAACGAGGCAATTAAGCGCAGGACCATAAAGGTAACGGAGGCGATTGCCAACGATTGTTATCTTGGAAAAAAAGATACGGATGAGATTTTAGCAGATACGGAAAAGCAGATTTTTGAACTGGTGCAACGTCGTGGCAGTGGGGATACGGAAGATATTCGAAGTATTGTAATAAAAACAATCGAGAATATCGAAAATGCAGCGAAAAACCGCGGTGCGGTTACCGGTATAGCCACAGGGTTTTATGATTTGGATTATAAGACTGCAGGTTTGCAACGTTCGGATTTGATATTGGTGGCGGCTCGTCCGTCCATGGGTAAAACGGCGTTTGTGTTAAATATTGCGGAGTTTGTTGCGTTAAAGAGTAAGATTCCGACGGCGATTTTTAGCTTGGAAATGTCCCGTACCCAGTTGGTAAATCGTATTCTTGCCATGAATTCCAAGGTGGATTCTCAGACCATGCGTACCGGTGACCTGAAAGACGATGACTGGGTAAAACTGATGGAAAGTGCAAGGCTTACCGGCGAATCACCGCTTATGATTGATGATACACCGGGTATTTCCATTCAGGAACTTCGTTCGAAATGCAGAAAGTTTAAGCTGGAGAAGGATCTCGGCTTGGTGATTATTGACTACTTGCAGCTTATGACCGGCGGAAAGAAATCCGAATCCAGACAGCAGGAGATTTCTGAGATTTCCCGTTCCTTAAAAGCGTTGGCAAGAGAAATTAATTGCCCTGTAATTGCACTGTCACAGCTTTCCCGTGCGGTAGAATCCCGTGACGATAAGCGGCCGATGCTCTCCGATCTTCGAGAATCCGGCGCAATAGAGCAGGATGCGGACGTGGTAATGTTTATTTACCGTGACGAGTACTATACAAAAGAGAAATGTGAAGAACCGGGTGTGTCTGAAATCATTATTGGTAAGCAGAGAAACGGTCCGACCGGTACGGTGAAACTGGCGTGGCTCGGTAATTATACGAAATTTGCAAATCTGGACAACAGAAAGCAGTAATATGAGGGAACGATGCATTGCTTTTTGACGAAAAAGGTAGAGATACGTCGAATGAAATTGTAAAAAAATGGGAATGGATACTTGTGTATCTGTTCCCTTTTTCGTTATACTGTATGACATGGATAAGCGTGGCGTCTAAAAAGATGAGGACAGCGCAAGGCGGAAAGGGGAACAGAAATGGAAAAAATTTATCAGGTATCGGAAGCAGCGGAAGAGCTGGAGACAGAAGTATATACATTACGTTACTGGGAAAATCAGTTGGGACTGGAAGTGCCGAGAAATGCGGCGGGGCATCGGTATTATGAAGAAACACAGATTTTGATGTTTCGAAATGTAAAACGACTGAAAGATGCCGGCTTTGGCTTGCGCCAGATTAAGGCGATGGGAGAACGGATGGCTGCGGTGGCAGCTTTGTCGGATGAAAAACTTTCGGAACTCCGGAATCGAATTTTAGGAATGGAAGCTGAACAGGAAGAAGCCTGTTGCGGGAAACAAGTAAAACTGCAAACGGAGAAGACGGAGGAAAAGGATACGAAGGAGGATACGGATAATAATACGGAACAGCGGGCGCTTCCGAGTTGTGTGAGTGAAAGAGAAGAATGTGGTATTTCTGTGCGGGAAGAGCGTACAGACGGGGTTCGCCTGTTGCAAGAAGGAATGACGAAGTGGTTGGGGGAATTGTTACAAAAAAATAATGAACAGTTGACACAGAAGATTGAGGACGGAGTGTCGGAGCGGATGGCAAGGGAGTTGCGCTTCTTGTTCCGTCAGCAAGAGGAACGGGAAGAAGAACGTTACCGCAGACTGGATCGTACCATTCGGGAATATCAGCAGGCACGAGCAAATATGAAGCAAGTGACGGGAACAAGGGAATGTTTTCGATTGCCGGGAAAACTTCGTCCGTTACGGTAGGAAATTTTGAACTCTTCCATGAAATGTTTATGAAATTTTAAAGAATTTTAGGATTCTGCTATTGATTTAAAAAGTTTGTGCCTATATAATAGGCATAGGATTAAAATGTAATAGCATAGGTATCTTTAGACTTCAGGGGAAGTTAAGGAAAGAAAGGAAAACGCATGGGAGAGACTGGTAATAATAACGGGAAGAAGGACAAGGGTTCACAGAATAACCGTAGCGGAATGATTTTCTGTCTGGTCATTGCGCTGTTTATGGTTTTGATGTTTTTCTATATGATGAATCGAATTGAAGAAAGTACGAATCAGAAAGTGACATATGATGAGTTTGTGACGATGTTGGAAGCAGGAAAGGTATCTGAAGTACAAGTGGATTCCGACAGCGGCCGGATTTTGATTTTGCCGGAAAAGAGTTCTACCGAACTGCCGAATCTTACGATTACGTATTATACCGGTATTTTGGAGGATGGTAATAAAGTACAGGAACGTTGTGAGGCGGCAGGCGTAAAATATAGTCGTCTAACGGTGGATAAAACCAATTCTTTGATACAGTCGATTTTGAGTTCTGTTTTGATGTTTGCCATTATATATGGTGTAATGTTCTTTTTGTTCCGCATGATTAGTAAGAGCAGCGGCGGAATGATGGGCGTCGGAAAGAGTAATGCCAAGGTTTATGTGGAAAAAGAAACAGGCGTTACCTTTAAAGATGTAGCAGGACAAGAAGAAGCAAAAGAGTCATTGACGGAGATGGTAGACTTTCTGCATAATCCGGGGAAATATACCCGGATCGGTGCGAAGCTTCCGAAAGGTGCCCTTTTAGTAGGACCTCCGGGAACCGGTAAGACACTATTGGCAAAGGCAGTGGCCGGTGAGGCAAAGGTGCCGTTTTTCTCTTTATCCGGTTCAGACTTTGTAGAAATGTTTGTAGGTGTGGGGGCATCCCGTGTCCGCGATTTATTTAAGCAGGCGCAGGCGCAGGCACCGTGTATCATTTTTATTGATGAAGTGGATGCCATCGGTAAGAGTCGTGATTCTCATTACGGTGGCGGAAATGATGAAAGAGAACAAACCTTAAATCAGTTATTGTCCGAGATGGATGGGTTTGATACTTCAAAGGGTCTTGTGATTTTGGCTGCAACGAACCGTCCGGAGGTGCTTGATAAGGCGCTTCTTCGTCCGGGACGTTTTGACCGCAGAATTATTGTAGATAAGCCTGATTTGAAGGGCCGTATTGATATTTTAAAGGTGCATGCAAAGCATGCGTTAATGCACGATTCTGTAAATTTAGAAGAAATTGCTATGGCTACCTCCGGTGCGGTAGGTTCCGACTTGGCAAATATTATTAATGAAGCGGCAATTCTTGCGGTGAAGCAGGGACGTACCGTAGTGACACAGGCGGATTTGTTTGAATCTGTGGAAGTGGTTATCGCAGGTAAGGAAAAGAAAGACCGCATTCTCGGAAAAGAAGAGAAGCAGATTGTGGCATATCATGAAGTGGGCCACGCATTGATTGCCTGTCTGGATAAAAATGCGGAACCGGTGCAGAAGATTACCATAGTACCACGTACCATGGGAGCATTGGGATATGTGATGCAGGTGCCGGAAGAAGAAAAATATCTAATGAAAAAAGACGAGTTACTGGCTCGTTTGGTGACGCTGTTCGGTGGTCGTGCTGCGGAAGAGTTGGTATTCGGAAAAGTAACAACAGGAGCTTCCAATGATATAGAGAAAGCCACCTCCATAGCCCGGGCTATGATCACCCAGTACGGTATGTCGGAGAAGTTCGGTTTGATGGGGCTTGAATCGGTACAGAATCGTTATCTTGACGGAAGACCGGTACAAAATTGTGCGGATGCCACGGCAGCACTTATTGATAATGAAGTAATGGAACTTTTGAAGGAGTGTTACGATAAGGCATACAAAATGCTTTCCGAAAATCGGGATGTATTGGATAAGATTGCGGAATTCTTATTTGAAAAAGAGACCATCACCGGCAAGGAATTCATGAAGATTTATCGTGAGGTAAAGGGACTTCCGGAGCCGGAGGAAGGAAAAGAAGCGGCTGACTGTGAAGCTTTGGAAGAAAAGCAAGCGGGAACGGATGTGGCAGATGAAACTTTGACAAACGAGGAATAAGACTGTGAAGAAAGGTCGGTGCCCTTATGTTTGATATTGAAGAAGAGTTAAAAAAACTCCCGGCTAAGCCGGGAGTTTATATTATGCATGATAAGAGTGATGCCATTATATATGTAGGAAAGGCAATCAGTCTTAAAAATCGGGTGCGTCAATATTTCCAAAGCAGCCGGAATTTGTCTCCGAAAATTCAAAAGATGGTGTCTCTTGTGGCGCGGTTTGAATATATCGTAGTGGATTCTGAGATGGAGGCCTTGGTACTGGAATGTAATTTAATAAAAGAACATCGTCCGAAATATAATACCATGTTAAAAGACGACAAGCATTATCCGTACATCCGGGTAACGGTAAATGAACCGTTTCCGCGGGTGTTATTTGCACGTTCCAGGGGAAAGGATAAAGCGAAATATTTCGGACCGTATACCAGCGGTCTGGCAGTAAAAGAAACATTGGATTTGTTAAAGAAAACCTACCAGATTCGAAATTGCAATCTGAGTTTACCGAAGGAAACTTCCAACCGGCCGTGCCTGTATTATCATATGGGACAGTGTAAAGCACCGTGCCAGGGGTTGGTATCCAAAGAAGAATACGGAAAGTCCATTGAACAAGTGATGGCGTTTCTTTCCGGAAACTTTTCGTTGATTACAAAGCGACTGGAGCAGTTAATGAAGGAGGCTGCGGGAAATCTGGAGTTTGAAAAGGCTGCGGAGTATCGAGACTTATTAAATAATGTACTGCGTATGGCGGAACGCCAGAAGGCGGATGCGGATTTGACCGTGGACCGGGATATTGCAGCTATAGCTACAGCGGGAGAAGAAGCAGTAGTGCAGGTGTTCTTCGTACGGGAAGGAAAGATGATCGGAAGAGAGCATTTTTATCTGACCGGAGTGGAAGGTGAGAACAGAGCATTTGTGTTGCAGGAGTTTATTAAGCAGTTTTACGGCGGAACTCCTCATATTCCGAAGGAGCTTTTATTATCGGAAGAAATCGAGGAAAGAGAATTACTGGAAACCTATTTGTTGGAACGTTCCGGAAGAAAGGTAAAGATTCTGGTTCCGAAAAAAGGAGAAAAGGAGCGTTTGGTAGAATTGGCGGAAAAGAACGCGTCCATGGTGTTACAAAAGGATGCAGAGAAAATCGCGGCAGAGGAGAAAAAGACAAAGGGGGCTGCGGATGAAATCGCGGAGCTTCTCGGCTTATCGGAATTGGGCAGAACCGAATCTTTTGATATTTCCAATACGGCCGGATTTGCATCGGTGGCTTCCATGGTTGTATTTGAAAACGGAAGGCCAAATAAAGCGGAGTATCGTAAGTTTCGTATTAAGACGGTACAAGGTCCGGATGATTATGCCAGCATGAGAGAAGTGCTGACCAGGCGTTTTTCGCACGGATTAAAAGAACTGGAAGAGGGAGACGGAGAGAAGTTTTCTAAGTTTCCGGATTTGATATTGATGGATGGCGGCAAGGGGCAAGTCAACATTGCAGAGGAAGTATTATATGAATTGGGGATTCATATTCCGGTGTGCGGAATGGTAAAGGATGACAAGCACCGTACCAGAGGACTGTATTTTCATAATGAAGAGTTACCGATGAATCAGCATAGCGAGGGCTTTCGTCTGCTGACCCGAATTCAGGATGAGACGCATCGATTTGCGATTGAGTATCATCGATCCCTGCGCGGAAAAGAACAAGTACATTCTATATTAGATGAAATAGAAGGAATCGGACCTACCAGACGTAGGGCACTTATGAAGGCATTTGGTAGTCAGGAAGCGATTAAGGCGGCTTCGGAAGAGGAGCTGGCAGCAGTAGATACGATGAATGCAGCAGCGGCACATGCAGTGTATACTTTCTTTCAAAAAAAGAAATAAAAAAATATAAAAAAGTGCTTGACATGGAAAAGGTTTCGTGGTACTATAATCAAGCACTGTTTCGGAGAGTTGCCCGAGTGGTTTAAGGGGCTGGTCTTGAAAACCAGTGATTCCGAAAGGGACCGTGGGTTCGAATCCCACATTCTCCGCTAGGAAGATGGTGAACAGACTTCTTCCGGAACATGGAATTAAATAATGACATTGTGTCAGCATTTGGAGAAATACCCAAGCGGCTGAAGGGGCTCCCCTGGAAAGGGAGTAGGTCGTTAATAGCGGCGCGAGGGTTCAAATCCCTCTTTCTCCGTTCCTTTTTCAAACTGATTTTCGAAAAGAAAAAAGTTGAAAAAAGGTATTGACAGATAAACACTTCGGTGTTATACTGTGGAAGCTGTCGAAACGAAGCAAAAAAATAAAAAGTTTTGAAAAAAAAGATTTTCAAAATAATT
>JAFTWC010000074.1 GCA_017465475.1 Lachnospiraceae bacterium | reverse complement strand
GAACAGTTTTTAGAAGCATAACAAGAGAATGAGACCTTCCGGTGCTGTTAAAATGCATCGGAAGGTTTTTCAAATTTGAAAGCACTTTCAAACACAATCCGTTAAGAAAAAAGAAAGGAGTCATGGCATGAATTTCACACACTTACATGTGCATACAGAATACAGTTTGCTGGATGGTTCTGCCAAAATCAATGAAATTGTGGCAAGAGCAAGAGAACTCGGTATGGATAGTCTGGCAATTACCGACCATGGTGTCATGTATGGCGTGATTGATTTCTATCGTGCCTGCAAGAGAGAGGGCATCCGCCCGGTTCTCGGCTGTGAGGTTTATGTGGCTCCGGGCTCCCGTTTTCATAAAGAAGGCGGCGTAACCGATGAACGTTACTATCATTTGGTTTTGCTTGCCGAAAATGATATTTGATATTCCAACCTGATGAAAATCGTTTCCAAAGGTTTTACGGAAGGTTATTATTATAAACCTCGTGTGGACTATGAAGTGTTACAGCAGTACCACGAGGGAATTATCGCCTTGTCTGCCTGTTTGGCCGGCGAGGTTGCCATGAATTTAAAGCGTGGCTTTTACGAAGAAGGTAAAGCTGCGGCCCTGCGCCTTCAGGAAATTTTCGGTAAGGGAAATTTCTTTTTGGAATTGCAGGACCACGGTATTCCGGAACAGCAGACCGTTAATGCTTCCCTGCTGCGTATGCATCAGGAAACCGGCATCGACTTGGTTGCCACCAACGACGTGCATTATATTTATGATACCGACGTGGAAGCACATGATATCCTGCTTTGTATCCAGACCCAGAAAAAGGTGCAGGATGAAGACCGTATGCGCTATGACGGCGGCCAGTATTATTTAAAATCTGTCGAAGAGATGGAGCAGTTGTTTCCGTATGCAAAGGAAGCACTGGAAAATACACACAAGATTGCGGAACGTTGTAATGTTACCATTGAGTTTGGTAATTACAAACTGCCGCACTATGATGTGCCGGAAGGCTTTGATGCCTGGACCTATCTGCAGCATTTGTGTGCGGAAGGTATGAAGCGCCGTTATCCGGTAGTAACCGAAGAGTTACAGGCCCGCTTAGACTATGAGCTGGGTGTTATTCATAAAATGGGATTTGACGATTACTATTTAATCGTCTGGGATTTCATTAAATATGCAAAAGACCACGACATCCCGGTAGGCCCGGGCCGAGGCAGCGGTGCAGCAAGTATTGCAGCCTATTCCCTCGGTATTACCGATATTGACCCAATCCGCTATCAGCTCCTGTTTGAGCGTTTCTTAAATCCGGAGCGAGTTTCCATGCCCGACTTCGATATTGACTTCTGCTTCGAACGTCGTCAGGAAGTTATTGATTATGTAGTAGAAAAGTACGGACATGACCGGGTGGTGCAGATTGTTACTTTCGGTACCATGGCTGCCCGTGGTGTTATCCGCGATGTTGGACGTGCCCTGGATTATCCGTATGCCCTTTGTGACCAGGTAGCAAAGCTGGTTCCGATGGAACTGGGCATTACCATAGAAAAAGCGTTGAAAAGCAGTCCGGAATTCCGCGGACTTTATGAAAGCGATGAAAAGATAAAATATTTGATAGATATGGCAAAGCGTCTGGAAGGATTACCTCGTAACACTTCCATGCATGCGGCGGGTGTAGTTATTGCCAATGCTCCGGCGGATGTATATGTACCGCTATCCAGAGGTTCCAATGACGCCATTACCACCCAGTTTACCATGACTACTTTGGAAGAACTGGGACTTTTAAAAATGGATTTCTTAGGTCTTCGTACATTAACCGTAATTAAGGATGCGGAGAACCTGATTAATAAAAACCGTCCTGCGGGCGAAAAACTGGATATGAACAACATCGACTATGACGACCCGAACATCTATGAGATGATTGGCAGCGGCAAGTGTGACGGTGTGTTCCAGTTGGAAAGTACCGGTATGAAAAACTTCATGAAGGAGTTAAAGCCGGAAAATTTGGAAGACGTTATTGCGGGAATTTCCCTGTATCGTCCGGGTCCGATGGACTTTATTCCAAAGTACATTAAGGGTAAGCAGAATCCGGAAAGCATTGTATATGATTGTCCGGAACTGATTCCGATTTTAAAAACAACCCACGGCTGTATTGTTTACCAGGAACAGGTTATGCAGATTGTTCGTGAATTGGCAGGCTACAGCTACGGCCGAAGCGATTTGGTGCGTCGTGCCATGTCCAAGAAAAAGGCAGACGTTATGGCCAGGGAGCGCAAAAACTTTGTTTACGGTAACGAAGAAGAGGGCGTTAAGGGCTGTATCGCCAATGGCATTTCCGAAGAAACCGGTAATAAGATTTTTGACGAAATGACTGATTTTGCAAAGTATGCCTTCAACAAGGCCCATGCGGCCTGCTATGCGGTGGTTTCCTACCGTACTGCATGGTTGAAATATTATTATCCAGTGGAATTCATGGCGGCTCTCATGACTTCCGTTGTGGATAACCCGGGCAAAGTAACCGAATATATTTATTCCTGCCGTCAGATGGGCATTGAAATCCTGCCCCCGGATGTGAATGAGGGAGAAATGGGATTCTCCGTTTCCGAAAACAACATCCGCTACGGACTTTCTGCCATTAAGGGCGTAGGTAAGCCGGTGATTGAAGCGCTTGTTACAGAACGGGAACAGAACGGTAAGTTCACAGGACTTAAAGATTTTGTAGACCGTCTTTCCGGTAAGGAAGTGAATAAGCGTACCGTAGAAAGCTTTATAAAGGCCGGTGCGTTTGATGCCTCCTTCGGTACAAGAAAACAGCTGATGCAGGTATATGCGGGTGTTATGGACGATGTGGCTCAGGAACGCAAAAAGAGTTTTACCGGTCAGATGAGCCTGTTTGACTTTGCATCGGAAGAAGAGAAGCAGGAATTTGAAATCCGCCTGCCAAACGTAGGCGAGTATTCCAAGGAAGAGCTGCTTGATTTTGAGAAAGAAGTTCTAGGCGTATACCTTAGCGGTCATCCGTTAGAGGAATATATGTCCCTTCTTCAAAAGAATACTACGGCAGATACCTTGGCTTTCCAGTTGGACGAAGAAACCGGTGAGGTAAAGGCCCGGGACGGTGACACCGTAACCCTTGGTGGTATGATTTCCGGTATTACTAGGAAAACCACAAAGAACAATACCACCATGGCGTTTCTGACATTGGAAGATTTGCTTGGCACGGTAGAAATTATTGTATTCCCAAGAGATTACGAAAAGTATCGCAGTGTTATTACAGAGGACGCCAAGGTGCTTGTCCGTGGACGGGTTTCCGCAGAAGAAGACAAAGCAGCCAAGCTAATCTGCACCGAAATTATTTCCATGGATGATTTGCCGAGAGAACTGTGGATACGTTTCAAAAACAAAGACGCTTTCTTTGCTGCAGAGGAAAAGCTCTATGAAATCTTATCCGGCAGCGACGGTAAGCAGGAGGTTGTTATTTATCTGGAAGAAGAGCGGGCGGTAAAGCGTCTGCCAAAGAACCGGTGCGTGGCACTCTCTGCAGATTTACTGGAAATACTTAAAAAAGCCTACGGCGAGGAACAAATCAAGATAGTTGATAAAAAAAGATAGTATTTCAGGTAAAAATATAGTAGTTTTTACTCTTGAAAATTAACTAATAATAGATTAG
>JAFTWC010000073.1 GCA_017465475.1 Lachnospiraceae bacterium | reverse complement strand
TACGGATTTGACGGAGGATATGGCAGCGGAACAGAAAGCACGTACCACCTACGACAACATTCTTCGTTTGGTACACGACCACGATGTATGTGACCCGATTCGTTACCTGCGCGAGAGAGAAATTGTGCATTTCCAGAGATTCGGTGAGAGCTTGCGGATTGTGCAGGATAATCTGGACTCTAAGAATTTCTATGCCATCAATCCTGCGTTTATGGCGGATAAGGTGAGATAGAAGAAACGGTATCGGAGATATCATAAGATTAAGATTAGGAGGCACCTTTCCGGCTGCCTCCTAATCTATTATTTTACCCTTACATAAAATGTCGATTTCCCGACACCGCTTCTCATAAGTTCGCCGGCAGCGACCATTTTTCGCAATGCGCCTTCGATGGAGCTGATGCTTAAGGAAGGGCACAATTCGCGGATGTCCTGTTTGGTGAATTTTCCGATTTTGTTCTGTGTGGCTTTTCGGACCATGTCGATGGCCGGGAGCTTTTCTTCTACGATGGAGAATCGGTCTTCAAAGTCGCGGTAGGCGGCAAGGATGGTTCCGAGAAGATACTTGATGAACGGGAGGGAATCTTCCTTCCCCTCGTGCCAACCGTCCTGGGACCTGTTCAGGGATTCGTAGTAGAGGTCTTTGTTTTTTGCTATCTTTGCTTCCAGAGAAATGTATTTTCCGACATAAAATCCGTTCCGGTAGAGCAGAAGCGTTGTAAGGAGTCTGCTCATGCGTCCGTTTCCGTCGTTAAACGGGTGGATGCAAAGAAAGTCGTGGATGAAGATCGGGATGGCAATGAGGGGTTCTACTTCCATATTGCCGATCACACGGTTGAATTTCTCACAGATTTTATCCAGGGCTTCCGGTGTTTCGAAAGGAGCCGGCGGCGTAAAAAGCGTTTCTACGTGTCCGTCCGGATACTTTGCCGTAATGTAGTTCTGTGTGTTTTTGGTCCGTCCGGCCATAGGATTATTCATGTGGCTGTACATAATCTTATGGAGCTGGAGGATATAATTTTGTGAAAGAGGAATTGCGTCAAAGCTTTCGTGAATGATGTTTAGCACGTCTCTGTAGCCGGCAATCTCCTGCTCGTCGCGGTTCCTCGGCGTGGTCTTTTCTTCCACCAGTTGTCTCATACGGGTGCCGGTGGTAACGATACCTTCAATGGCATTGGATGCCTCGGTACTCTGTACTTTTGCAATCTCCACGAGTTTTTCCAGTTCCTCCGGGCGTTGCTTTAAGTAGAGCTCCTGCTTACCGGCTTCTTTATAGATGGCAGCAATGAGTCCGAGGATATCGGAATCCCAGCTTTGTTCTTTGATTTTTGAGTAATTAAAGTCTCTCATTCCCTTATCCTCCTTTCTTTCCCTTAAATAGTAGCAGAAAATAAGGGAAAAGTCAATTGCTAAGGGGAGATTACCTTATTTTTTGTTGAGAATTAAGGGGAAAATTAATAGTAGTATATGCGCAAAGAGAAAGTTTTTATTCCGGAATGTTTGAGGATAGTGGTTTGGAGTGCGATGAGAAAGGTTTGTCAACGATACTTTTTGAAATAAGGAATAAAAAATCAAGGCTATTATTTCAAAAAGTAGTTAGAATTTGAAATAAGAAATAAATTCTAAGATGTTTATTTCAAAAAGTAGTGACTTTTTGAAATAAAGAGGTTATAATAAGGGTAGTTATTTCAAAAAAGGGGTGATTCTATGAACCGAGCAGGTATTTATGTAGATAACTTAACAGGAGAGTCTGCGTATCAATCGTTTAAGCCGAGTCCATTACCTCCGATGCCGGAGCTTACAATGGACGAAGAAACGGTACGGCTCATAATAGATGCAAACAATCAGTTGGCAAAGCTTGATACTGCATCACAGCTGATTGCCAATGCAGATTTGTTTATATCGATGTATGTCAGAAAGGAAGCGTTGATTTCTTCTCAAATTGAAGGAACACAGTGTACTCTTGACGATGTACTTGATCCGGAGGTGGATACGAATGTAAATCTGGATGTATCGGATGTCATTAATTATGTAAAAGCAACGCAGTACGCACTGATGCGTTTGGAGAAATTCCCACTGTGTTGCAGATTCATCCGGGAAGTACATGAGGTATTGATGGAAGGCGTTCGTGGAGAGGATAAAACGCCGGGAGAATTCAGACGTTCTCAAAATTGGATAGGGCCGGCAAACTGCTCATTGAAAGAGGCCAGATATATTCCGCCGAATGTAGAGGATATGCAGGCTGCTATGTCGGATTTGGAAAAGTATATGAATGAAAGTGTGGAGTATGACCCGTTGGTTCGGGTGGCTCTGATTCACTATCAATTTGAAACTATCCATCCGTTTTTAGACGGAAACGGAAGAATCGGGAGACTACTGATATTGCTTTATCTGATGGAGCAGAGGGTGCTTACGAAGCCGGTAATATATATATCCTATTTCCTGAAAAAGAACCAGGTGGAATATTACGACCGGATTAGTGAGGTCAGAAGAAGCGGTAATTTTGAACAATGGATTAGATTCTTTTTGGAAGCGGTAAGTAAAGCAGCTGCAGATTCTTTGGAATCCATCAACAAGCTTTCACATTTGCATGACATAAACATAGAAAAGCTTCCGAAAACGACGCGGAGCAAGGACAACCTACGTGCGGTGTTTGATTATATCGAGCAGTATCCGATTATTGATATTAAGAAAACAGCAAAAGAACTAGAGATTAGTTACAATACAGTAGCTACAGCCGTAAAGAAGCTTGTGGAGCTGGGGATATTGAAGGAGACAACCAATGCTGCACGAAACAGAGTGTTTGCGTATGAGGAGTATTTGGAGATACTGAGAAAGGATACGTAGAATCAGTGATGCGTCAAACCCTTGATTTTACTGCATTACTTGTGTGATAGGGTATGCCTATCACACAAGTAATCGCTCCGCGGGATCGCACTGCGGCGGATGAGAAACTGTCGCTTATCGCGACCCGCCGCAGGCGGAGAATCTCGCGAACGAGATTCTCAATGGAAATGCGCAATACCGATGCGCCTGTGGGCACCGAAGAACTTGCTCACATGGAAATTATTTCTGCCATCATTCACCAGCTGACCAAGAATCTGACTCCGGAGGAAATTGCAGCATCCGGCTTTGATAAGTACTATGTAGACCATACCTTGGGACTTTGGCCGCAGGCGGCCGGCGGGGTTACGTTTACGTCTACCTTCTTCCAGTCGAAAGGCGATCCGATTACGGATTTGACGGAGGATATAGCAGCGGAACAGAAAGCACGTACCACCTACGACAACATTCTTCGTTTGGTACACGACCACGATGTATGTGACCCGATTCGTTACCTGCGCGAGAGAGAAATTGTGCATTTCCAGAGATTTGGAGAGAGCTTGCGAATTGTGCAGGATAATTTGGATTCTAAGAATTTCTATGCCATCAATCCGGCGTTTTTGGCGGATAAGGCGAGATAGGGAAGGTAAGAGAGCCGGAGGATACCGAAAGGAACCTCCGGTTTTTCTTTTTACATAAGGGGGCTTGAGGAAGGAGAGGCGACAGAAGAATCGCGGAAGAATTGCAAAATAAAAGCTATTTGATGAATAATTACACATTATTTGCACGATAATGAAAAAAATGAAACAAAATGTAAATATTTCAAAAAGATGTGGAAATATTTACATGTATATGTTATAATGGAATGTGCATAGGGCTGGATTGTTTTGTTTGTAAAATATTCGGAGGTGTACAAATGAAGTTGAGGTTGAAATTACGCGGAAAGTTGGTTTGTACTATATTGTTTCCGGTACTGCTTCTAGGCGTGGCGGTGATGCAGCTCAGTAAGGTGACGATTGCCAATGTGTTGGAGTCAAAGTTAGAAACATCACTTTCGGCAACGGCGGTTTCTGCCAGAAACGTACTGATGTATGCTGATCCGGGGGCATACGGCTTGAATGAAGCCGGGGAGATGGTAAAAGGTGAGTTTAATATTTCTAAGAGTACAGGATTGGTGGACTCTATTCAGGAGGAATCCGAAGTAGAAGTTTCCGTCTTTTATGGAGATGTACGTTATCTTACTTCCATTAAGGATGAAAATGGTGTTCGCGCGGCAGGGGAAACCATTACCGGTGAGATTGCGGAACATGTATTGGGAAACGGCGAAGCATATTTCACAGAGGATGCGGAAGTAAGCGGGAAACATTATCTTGCATACTGCTTGCCTATCTTTAATGAAGGAAATACCACACCGGTGGGCATGATAATTGCAGCAATCGGTCAGGAACATGTAGACGAGGGCGGTAAGATAATTTCTTATAACATATCCACTATCATTTTTTGCGTTGTTGTATTTGCCATTATTGCAGGTTATTTAATCGTAACAAATATGACGAAGGCGCTGAATAAGGGCGTGAGTGCATTGGTGGAGTTATCTGAGGGTAATCTGAATGTGGAGGTTTCTCGTAAGATAACGGCTCGTAAAGATGAAATCGGTAATATAGGACGCGCGATTGATCGATTACGGGATGATCTTTTGAATATTGTTACAGAAATTAAAAAGCAATGTGAAACGATGGATGATTTGGCAAATCAGTTAAAGCTACAGACTCGTGAGACGGTAGATAGTATTAATCAGGTCGAGAATGCAGTAGGTGAGATTGCCGAGGGTGCCGGAAATCAGGCAGAAGAGACCCAGAGTGCAACTGAAAATGTTGTTACCATCGGTAATATGATTAGTGGTAATTTGCAGGATACAGAAGCATTGAATGCAAATGCAGAAAAGATGCAGGAAGCAGGTCGTGCAGCCAATGTGACCTTCGATGCTTTGAATAAGACGAATCAAAAGGTAATGCAGTCTATTGAACGGATTCATGAACAGACCAATACAACAAATGAATCCGCACAGAAGATTCAAGAGGCTACAGCCATCATTACATCCATTGCGGATGAAACCAATTTGCTTGCACTGAATGCTTCCATTGAGGCGGCAAGAGCAGGAGAGCAAGGTCGTGGTTTTGCGGTTGTTGCATCTCAGATTCAGAAGCTGGCGGAACAGTGTAATGAATCCGCATTACAGATTTCGGAAATTGCGGAGCTGTTGGTACAGGATTCCACTGAAGCAGTAGAAACCATGCAGTATGTACGCGATATCGTAGAAAAGCAAGACGCGGATATGCAGGAAACCAATGTGAAGATTGCAGAAGTATTACAGGGTATCGAAGATTCCTTTGTAATGGTGAATAAGGTTGCGAAGCAGACTGAGCAGATGGATGAAGCACGTATCAATGTGATTGATATTGTACAAGGTCTTACTGCTATTTCGGAAGAGAATGCAGCCGGTACAGAAGAAACCTTGGCTTCCATTTCGTTGGTAAACGACGTGGTAAAGGGAATCTCCAAGCAGTCTGCAGTGTTAAAGTCCATTGCGGCTGAAATCAATAAGAAGTTAAACGTATTCCGAGTATAAACGAAAAGAAACCAAAGAGCGGGGCTGATGAAGTCTCGCTCTTTTTCTATGGCGGGTGCTTAAATGAGGAAAGTGGCCCCATAGGAACACCTCTTTTCTCCTACTCCGGAGATCAGTCTTTCTAATTACTTCGGGTTAGAAAAACATAGGAGTGACGCAAACGCCTCAACGCGACCTCCATGTCGCGTATCGTCTTGTTTGAACGTCCTGTTCAAACATTGCTGACAGACCATCGAAGTATTAAGAAAGGCTAGATATCCTGCGTAAAGTTCAAAGAGGTGTTCCTATGGGGCCCCTTTCTTTTCTTTGGAGAGTCCGTACAAAGAAAAAGAGTTCCGCCATACCCGGAGCCACTGTTAGGTTTTTGGCAGCAGGATTGTTCTTGATAATCCTTTAATACTGTAAGGATGAGGAGCACTCAGAGATTTTTCATATTACGGTATCTTACAGAGGTTTTCAGAAAAAAGGAACACGGTCTTTTGAAACCGAGTGCGCCGCGATATTGTATCAGAGCAGGTTTTTGTGTTACTATAGTTGATTTAAGCGAGAAGATTCCATCAAGTGCGAATGAACTTTACGCAGGATATTAGACTTTCTTGGCGCATCGTTATTATTCAGCAACTATTCGGACATGGATGTCCGAATGAGCGAATACGCGGCATGGAGGCCGCGTTAGAGCGGTTGCGCCACGATGTGAGAAACTAGACGATGCGCTTAGAAAAGTCTTATGTCTGGAGTACGAGAATGAGTGCTTGATGGAATCTTCTCGCGTATAGAAGTGAAGAACACGAAAACCGGGCCAGTATTGGATGGCGCACGACAACGAAAAGGCCGTCCCTTTCGGGACGGCCCTGTAAGATACCGTATTAAGATTTAAGCAAACGGATTCTCGGTCGGATATAACATACCCTTCGGCTGGTTGAACTTAACTTCTTCAACGCCAAGGTACTTAAATACCTCGTAAAGAGCCTTTCCGAAGTGACCGAATGCTACTGCACCGTGGTGCGGGTAGTTTCTCTCGATTAATACGTGACGGTAGAAACGTCCCATCTCCGGAATAGCGAATACGCCGATAGCACCGAAGGACTTGGTACGTACGTCAAGAACTTCACCTTCTGCAATGTATGCACGAATCTGTGCATCAGCAGTAGACTGAAGACGGAAGAACGTAATCTTGCCCGGAGCAATATCTCCTTCGAGGGTACCGTTGGTGCACTCGATCGGAAGGTTTCTAGCCATAATCTTCTGATACTTCATCTCGCAGAATGCAAGCTTAGAGGAAGCGGTGTTACCACAGTGGAAGCCCATGAAGGTATCCTTGTGGGTGTACGGGAACTTGCCCTCGATTGCTTCCTTGTACATATCAGCCGGAACGGAGTTGTTGATATCAAGTAAGGTAACGATGTCCTCAGATACAACAGTACCGATGAACTCGGAAAGAGCACCGTAGATATCTACTTCACAAGATACCGGAATACCCTTAGCGGTCAGACGGCTGTTAACATAACACGGAACGAACTTGAACTGAGTCTGGAATGCCGGCCAGCACTTACCTGCAATAGCAACGTACTCACGGCTACCCTTGTGTGCCTCAACCCAGTCAAGTAAGGTAAGCTCATACTGAGCAAGCTTCTCGAGAACTTCCGGTCTCTTGTTGCCTGCGCCAAGCTCTTCTTCCATTTCCTTAACAACGCCCGGGATTCTTGCATCGCCTGCATGGTTGTTGAATGCTTCGAAAAGGTCGAGCTCGGAGTTCTCCTCGATTTCAACACCAAGGTTGTAAAGCTGCTTAATCGGAGCGTTACAAGCAAGGAAGTTGAGCGGTCTCGGACCGAAGGAGATAATCTTTAAGTTGCGAAGACCAACGATAGCCTTTGCAATCGGAACGAATTCCTTAATCATATCAGCACACTCTTCAGCGGTACCAACCGGGTACTCCGGAATGTATGCCTTTAAGTTACGAAGCTTTAAGTTGTAGCTTGCGTTAAGTACACCACAGTAAGCGTCGCCACGGCCGTCCATAAGGTCGTTCTGGGACTCCTCAGCAGCTGCACAAATCATAGCCGGACCGTCGAAGTGCTTTACAAGCAAGGTCTCAGCGATTTCCGGACCGAAGTTTCCGAGATATACGCAAAGTGCATTACATCCGTTCTTCTTTAAGTCTTCTACAGCTTCTAACATCTGAATTTCGCTCTCTACGATACATACCGGACATTCATAAATGTCATCCATACCGTACTTTGCAGCGTAAGCAGCAACTACTGCTTTTCTTCTGTTAACGGACAGGCTTTCCGGGAAGCAGTCACGGCTAACAGCAACAATACCGATTTTAACTTTTGGCATATTGTTCATTTTTTTGTCTTCCTTTCTTTCATAAAAATTGGTTTTGTAACGATACAGTTACACTATCTCCTATTATATTTGTTTTTAGGCTTTCTGTCAATAATCGTCAGGAGGTTCCATGAAAATATTTGTTAAAATATTTTAAGACATGTTTCATCATTTTTATGACAAAAGGATGGGTAGTTTGTCTAAAAACAGAGTGTGAAATTTTTTTAAAAATTTTTTCAAAAAAACCTTAACCGATGACAAGCCCTCGATACTATATGTATGAAAGTAAGAAAAAAAGGAGAACGTGAAAATGAAAAAACAAGAGAAGAAGGGAACGTATTCCGTAACACAAAATTGTTTCTATGTTATGAAGGATTCGATTCGCAGATATCCCCTTGTGATGGTGTGTACGCTTTTGATTTCTTTTCTATCGGTGGCACAGTCGATTTTGTGGGCATATTTGCCGACGGCGGTGGTGAGCGGAATCGAAGAAGGAAGCAGTTTAAAACGAATCCTTCCCACGGTAGGAATTATCGTACTGGCAATTGCAGCGACTCATTTGGTAATTACCTATTTAACAGCGGTACATACGGTGCATAAAAGTAATTATCGTCAGTACTACAATATATATGTAAATAATCGGATTATGAATTGCAGATATCAGACATTGGAAGATTCCGGAGTACAGGCCCGGATTGACCAGATTATGAACCTGATTTTGCCGGATGATAACTCCATCGGCATCAATGCAGTGTTAAACGGAGTCATGAATCTGATTTTAACGGTAGTGGGTATGGCGTCCTGTGCAGCTATATTAAAACAGTTAAGCGGCTGGATTCTCTTGTTTGTTCCGGTGATATCCGTGATAAACACCCTGTTGTCCCGGATGGTAGACAGTTATATCAGAACTCATCGGGATGAATGGGCAAAGACGGACCGGAAGATTGCTTATATAAATGAAAAGTTGATTTTAAAGGATTACGCAAAGGATATCCGGTCCTATCATTGCGAAAACCGGATTTTGAACCGTTTGGAGCGACTGATTGCGGAACGAGGCAGATGGTTTTGTAAGGTACAGAAGTTTAGTACGGGATTGGGAGTTGTACGGATTTTGGTGAATCTGGTGTATGATGTGGTTGTAATGGGGTATGCGGTTTGGGCTGTAGGGAAAGGAATGATTTCTATTTCGTCCTTTGTGTTATACATCGGTTTGATTGCAGAATTGTCCCGATTTATTAACCGTTTCTTCGGAGCATTTAACAGTTTGATTTCAGGTAGTCAGGATGTGCAAATCATTCGCGAATTTCTGGAACAGGGAGAAAATGAGAACAAAAAGAGCGGGTTGTTAAAAGAGGTCGGAACTGACGGTGTGAGCATTCGTTTTGATCATGTTTCTTTCCGATACGCGGAAGATGGTGAGACGGTGATTTCGGATTTAAACCTCTGTATCGGAAAAGGCGAAAAAGTGGCAATCGTAGGTGGGAACGGTGCCGGAAAAACCACACTGATTAAGTTGCTTTGCGGGTTGTATCAGCCCACGGAAGGACGAATTCTTATTAATGAGCTTCCGATGGAAGAATATGAACCGGCGGAAGTGTATCGGTTGTTTTCCGCGGTGTTTCAGGACTTTATCGTATTTCCGTTTTCCGTGGCACAAAATGTTGCCATGGAGGAGGAAGGAAAAATTGACCTGACCAAGGTGAAGCAGTGTCTGTCGGACGCGGGCCTGGAAGCATATGCAACGCGGCCGGATACTAAGCTTGTCAGTGAAGCCCACGAGGACGGAACGGATTTATCCGGTGGTCAGACACAGAAGCTGTTAATTGCCAGAGCGATTTATAAGGATGCACCGGTAATGCTTTTGGATGAGCCGACGGCGGCACTGGATGCGGTGGCGGAAGCTGAGTTGTATGAGAAATACAATTCCTTTGCAAAAGGAAAGACTTCCGTGTTTATTTCTCACCGTTTGGCAAGTACAAGATTTTGTGACAGAATTTTGTTTTTAAAAGACGGTAAGGTAGCGGAGGAAGGAACCCATGAAGAACTGCTGGCGGCAGGAAACGAATATGCGGAACTGTTTCGGATGCAAAGCGGATATTATAAAGAGGAGCTGTGAGGATAAATGGAAAAAAAGAAACCATATGCGGATATGATTCAGTTGAGGAAGTTAATCAGAAAATATGATAAGAGTTTATTAATGCTTCTGCTTGTACGGAGCATTGTAAACAGTATCGGTATTTATTTCAGTTCTGTTTCGTTGGGATTTGTAATTGACTGCATGACACAACAGTCCGGACTTCATGTAATGTACGTAGTACTTGCAATCGGTTGCGGCAGCGGAGCTCTTGCGTTTATAAGATTACTTCTGGGAAAAGTGATTGATCGAAAGACGTTCTTTATGGAACAGCAGTATAAAAAGAGTAAAACAGCAGCTTGCTTTGCAGTGAACTATGAGAGGGTAGAAACAGCGGGGTTTCAGGATCTTCGTCAGAATATCCGGCACTCGGATGATAACATGGGAACTTTCTCCGGTATTCCGGGGCTGTTTGAACGGTTCTATGAGACGGTGGCTACAATGCTGTTTGGTATCGGGATTTTGGTTACTATGGTGGTTTCTGCGAAGTTAGACCGTCCGGGAGTGGTGGTATGGACGGCAGTGGCGGCGGTTTTGGTCATTAGCTGTGCGGCAGGCGCTGCAAAGCTCGTAAGACATTTGCAGGAGACCTCTACGAAAAAAGTACCGGGATTATTTCAGGATTTGTCAAAGGGCAACCGTCTCGGTATGTATTTGCTGGAGCACAATGTTCACAATTATAACATGGGAAAAGATATCCGGATTTATCGTACGGAAGGTCTGATAAATCATGAATTAAAGAAAATGACAGAGAGTATGGGAACCTGCTATAAAAAGATTTGTTTGCATTCAAGCATGCCGACGACTGTGTCCGATATTTCTTCCGGAATTTTAGGCGGTGTAATTTATGTATTGACGGCAGTCGCTGCAGTGCTTGGCTATATTTCCATCGGTAGTGTTGTGATCTGTGCCGACAGCATCCGGAATGTGTTGGGAACCTGGTCTGAACTTTTTATCTGCCTTGGTGAGTTTTCCGTGTTACAGAGCCGGTTGGGCTATACGGAAGAGCTGTTTGCCATGGCGGAGGAAGAGGAAGCCGCAGCAAAGCAGCAGGAAGCGGAGAAAAGAGAGTTTAAGGAAGTGTGGAACCCGGAAACGATTTCTTTCGAGCATGTGTACTTTCGTTATCCAAGCTCCGAGGAATGGGTGCTTGAGGATGTTTCTTTTGAAATTCGGAAAGGAGAACGTCTTAGTATTGTAGGGAAAAACGGAGCGGGAAAGACCACGGTTATCAAGCTTTTATGTGGGTTGTATCAGCCACAGAAAGGGTGCATCTGTATGGATGGTGTGGATGTAAGGAGGATTCCGAAGGAAACCTACAGAGAGCTACTGGCAACAGTATTTCAGGATTTCAAGCTGTTTTCCTTCTCTGTAGCAGATAATTTGGCCATGGGAGAGGACTTTGATGAGGAATCGGCAAAGGAGATTTTCCGGGAAGTCGGTTTGGAGCAGAGAATGGCGTCTCTTCCGGAGGGAGTACATACGGTATTATATCACGATTACGAGGAAGGCGTGGAAGTTTCCGGAGGCGAGGCGCAAAAGATTGCCCTGGCCAGATGTCGTTATAAGAATGCACCGGTGATGATTCTGGATGAGCCCACATCTGCGCTGGATGCAAAAACGGAAATGGAGATTTTCTTCGATATGGAGCGGATTTCCGCAGGAAAAACCGTGGTGTATGTATCTCACCGTTTGTCTGCCTGCCGTCTTTCGGACCGGATTCTGGTGTTTGATAAGGGGCGGGTGGTACAAAGCGGAAGTCACGGGGATTTGGTGAAAGCGGATGGTTCAGTGTATCAGGAACTTTGGAATGCACAGGCACAGTATTATGTGTAAGTCTGTTATCGGTGATATTGGCTTTTTAAAAAAATTGTGCTATTATTTTTCCGAAGAGATTAACCGATTCCCGTCTCTTGATACTATTTAGTTGAAAGCTTTCAAAGGAGAACTATAATGACCAAAGAACAAGCATCCAAGCTGCTATCGGAAAACCTGACGGCGATTTACGGTTTTGCCTTTGCCAGATTGTACGACAAAGATAAAGTTGATGATCTGACTTCCGAAATTGTGTGTGAGATTTTGTCTTCCGTGAAAAATCTGGAAAAAGAAGAGGCATTCTGGGGCTTTGCATGGAGAATCGCAGAAAACACCTTCCGTAAATTTATTAAGAGGGAGGAACTGCGAGGCAGAGCTGAAATCTATGGAAACGAGGAATTTGTGGGAAATTATATACCTGCACGAGAGGAGACCTATTTGGAAGAGGAAGAGCAGGATGAGCAGACATATTTGCTTCGTCGGGAACTGTCCTTGCTTTCCAAAACCCACAGAGAGGTGTGCGTTGCCTACTATGTAGACAATAAAAGCTGCGGTGAGATTGCCACGGAACAGAATATCAGCTTGGAGATGGTGAAATACCACTTGTTCAAAACACGAAAATTATTGAAAGAGGGTATCGGTATGACGAGAAAATTAGGTGAAAAGAGTTACAATCCGGGAACGTTCCGACTTGACTTTTGGGGCGATTGGAATTATTACAACGATTTATTCCGCAGAAAATTGCCGGGAGCGATTATGCTGGCAGCATATTATACGCCGCTGAGTATGGAAGAGTTGTCCATGGAACTGGGGGTGGCCGTTCCGTATTTGGAAGAGGAATTGGAGATTCTTGAGACAGCAGAGGTACTTACAAGGGTTGGAAATAAGTATCAGACCAATTTGGTGATTATCACAAATGAATTTGAGAAGGAATTCGTGAAGAATACAGCCTTGGTGTATGGCAGCGTTGCAGCACAGGTTTATGAAAAAGCGGTGGCATTGTTGCCGGAGTTTAAGGCACTGGACTTTGCGGGAAATCAGTTTGATGATAATCGTCTGTTGTTTACACTCTTAAATATTGTTATGGTAAATGCGTATAACATGACAAAAGCAAAGTCTCCGCTTGGCAAAATGCCGAAACTGGCCTTGGGGGGAAACGGTTGGATTTTCGGATGCGACAATGATTATGTGAACTATCATTTTGAGGGCATTACGATGGAAACCTGGAACAAGGCAGGAAGTGCATGGTTTTCTGCGGAGAATTACAGTGCAATCAGAGATTGTCAGAGGTATTCTCATAACAACTTTATGGAGAGGGTAGAAGCAATGTGTGCTGCAGTGTTAGGGGATAAGGCTGACAGAGAGAATGTTACGTTGCCGGAGCTGGTGGAGCAAGGCTTTGTTACATGTAAGGACGGCGTACTTTCAGCAAATTTCCCGGTGTTTACCGCAGAGGTCTACAAGAAGGTACAGGAACTGGTCGCACCGCTTACGGAAGTGGTATGTGACTGTATGCTTATGATTTCCGATAAGGCAGAAAAGCGTTTGACGGAGCATGCGCCGGCAGCGGTAAAAAATCAGTGCGGAGATGTGGCAAAGATTCACTATCGTCTGGATGTGGCGGCGTTCCTTATGGAACAACTGATTGAAGACAAGAAGCTTATTGTACCGGCAGAACAGACACCGCTTTGCGTGTGGGGCGTGTGTGTAAGATAATTTTAGAATAATTTAATTGACTTTTCTTTTCTGCTTCCGTAAAATGTTCATTTGATAAAGATGTATAAAATTTATTGTTTCCGGGAGATGAAATCCGGGAAGCAGAAAGCAGGAAGTTTATGGATTGGTTTGAAGTATTGATTTGTTTTATTGCAGGTGCGGGTGCGGGCCTGGGAACAGGATTTGCAGGAATGAGTGCGGCTGCGGTAATTACGCCCATGCTGGTGGCGTTTCTCGGAATGCCTGCCTACGAAGCAGTGGGAATTGCTCTCGCCAGTGATGTGCTTGCCAGTGCAATCAGCGCATACACATATGGCAAACATAAAAATCTGGATGTAAAAAACGGTTTGGTGATGATGGCTGCGGTGCTTGCCTTTACTATGGTGGGAAGCTATGTGGCAAGTCTGGTGCCGAATAAGACCATGGGAAGTTTTTCCGTGGTAATGACCATGTTTCTCGGCGTGAAGTTCATTTTAAAACCGGTGATGACAACAAAAGAAAAGATGGCTGAGACCTCGGCAAAGAAGCGCCTGGTGCAATCCATTGTCTGCGGTGTGCTGATTGGATTTATCTGTGGATTTGTAGGGGCCGGCGGCGGTATGATGATGCTTCTTATATTGACCGGTGTGCTTGGCTATGAGTTAAAGACTGCGGTGGGAACAAGCGTATTTATTATGACTTTTACGGCACTTACCGGTGCACTCAGTCATTTTGCTATCGGCGGGGCTCCGGACTGGTTCTGCCTAATATGCTGTGTGCTATCTACCCTTGTGTGGGCACGGATTGCGGCGAAGTTTGCAAATAAAGCAAAGCCTGCTACCTTAAACCGTGTAACCGGTGTGATTTTGGTGGTGCTGGGAGCCGCAGTATTGCTTGTTGGAATGCTGTAGAGGCGGACAGGAAAGGACTCCAACGAAGTGAAGGAAAAGTAGAATTCGTTGGGCACTGAGCTGAAGGATGACCCAACGAAATGAAGGAAAAGGTGGAATTCGTTGGGCAATGAGTTGGAGGATGACCCAACGAAATGAAGGAAAAGTAGAATTCGTTGGGCACTGAGCTGGAGGATGATCCAACGAAATGAAGGAAAAGTGGAATTCGTTGGGTGCAGAGCTGAAGGATGACCCAACGAAATGAAGGAAAAGTAGAATTCGTTGGGTGCAGAACTGAAGGATGACCCAACGAAATGAAGGAAAAGGTGGAATTCGTTGGGCAATGAGCTGAAGGATGACCCAACGAAATGAAGGAAAAGGTGGAATTCGTTGGGTGCAGAACTGGAGGATGACCCAACGAAATGCTAGAAAAGAAGAATTCGTTGGGTGGCGGACCGGAGAATGACCCAACGAAATGAAGGAAAGTAGAATTCGTTGGGCAATGAGCTGAAGGATGAC
>JAFTWC010000072.1 GCA_017465475.1 Lachnospiraceae bacterium | reverse complement strand
TACGGATTTGACGGAGGATATGGCAGCGGAACAGAAAGCACGTACCACCTACGACAACATTCTTCGTTTGGTACACGACCACGATGTATGTGACCCGATTCGTTACCTGCGCGAGAGAGAAATTGTGCATTTCCAGAGATTTGGAGAGAGCTTGCGGATTGTGCAGGATAATTTGGATTCTAAGAATTTCTATGCCATCAATCCGGCGTTTTTGGCGGATAAGGCGAGATAGGATCTCAGAAAAGAAAGAAGGGGCACCGGATGGAGCCTCTTCTTTTGGTACATGGGAAAACATATTATAAGATATCATTTTTAATCAAATCATCATAAGTCTCTCTCTTGACGATAAGTTTCTTTTCGCTCCCTCTGACTGCGACAATAGGTGGGCGAGGAATCCGGTTATAATTGCTTGCCATGGAGTAATTATATGCCCCAGTGGAAAGTACGGCGAGTGTATCGCCGACCTTGATCTCGGGCATCATAATGTTTTCCTGTATTATGTCTCCCGATTCACAGCATTTGCCTGCGATAGTAATGGGAGCAACCAATTCTGCGGAGGCATTGTTAGCAACCACAGCGGAGTACTTGGAACCGTATAGGATATATCTCGGATTGTCACCCATACCGCCGTCAACGGATACATAGGTTCTGATATTTTCAATCTTTTTGATACAACCGACAGTATAAAGGGTAATGCCCGCAGCGGCAACAATAGAACGCCCGGGTTCAAAGACCAGGAACGGTAGATTAATGTTTCTTTGCTTTGCAATGTCTTTTACTGTTTCAGCAACTTTCTTAATATAATCAGTCGGTGGTAACGGATCGTCCTCAGCTACGTATTTAATGCCGAAACCGCCGCCAAGATTCAAGATTTTAATTTTTAGGGAAAGGCTTTCATACAAATCGGCGATAAAATTAATCATGACTTTTGCCGCTTCGCAGAAGGGATCGACATCGAAAATCTGTGAACCGATATGACAATGAACACCGTCAATCCTGATATTGGTAAGTGTGGAAGCGTAGCGGTGAATTTGTGTAGCTTCACCGTTTTCTAAAGCGAAACCGAACTTAGAGTCGATTTGACCGGTTTTGACGAAATCATGGGTGTGCGCGTCAATGCCTGGCTTGATTCGAAACAGTACATTTTGAACAATGCCTTTTGCACCGGCAATTTCGTTAATCAAATCCAATTCAAACCGATTATCAACCACCATGTGCCCTACACCATAGGTGATGGCAAGTTCGATTTCGTCAGGGGTCTTATTATTGCCGTGGAAGAATACTTTTTCCATCGGAAAGCCTGCTTTATATAGGGTATAAAGCTCACCACCGGAAACCACATCGGCACCGAGCCCTTCTTCTGCGGTAATGCGCGCAGTGTGCATTGTACACAAAGCCTTACTTGCAAAGAGTACAAGTCCGTTGCCATCAAAGTATGTTTCGATGGCTTCTTTATATTCCCGACAATTTTTGCGTATTAAGTCTTCATCGAGAACATAAAGTGGAGTACCGTATTCACGTGCCAGGTCTACCGTATCGTGGGAGCCGATCATTAAATGATTTTTTGTATTTACTGATAAATTATCCGAATGAAACATGCTGGTGTCCTTCTTTGCTATGAATATTTTTTAATGAGCTCTTCTGCAACTGCTTTTCTGGTGACGCATTGATCCATTGCCTGTTTTTCTATATAACGGTGAGCTTCCGGCTCGTCCATTTTCAATTCACGGATGAGAAGCCATTTTGCCCGGTTGACAATACGGATTTCTTCCATTTTTTCTTCAATGGAAAGAGTTTTCTTTTCTGTCTTTCGAAGTCTTTCTCGGGCACTGGCCATCCAACCGAGTGCAGTGGTCAGGATAGGTTTTGCGGTTGGCTTGGAAAGTGTAAATACACCATGTTCCGCAACTTTATCATGAATGTCGGCATGGAGTTCCGTACGTACCAGAAGTAGAACAACCGTATCTCCGGAGCAACACGTGTCAATAGCAAATCGTGTACCGACACCGTCGGGAAGCGGTGAGTTGATGATGACATAATCAAAATCACGTTCGGTCAATGCTCGCTTCGCTGCACTGATATTAGATACAAATTGCGTGGGTGAGTAGTTGGATGCAGGGAGCAGAGTTGATAAGACGCTATTAAAATTGTCCGATGCTGAAATAATCAGAACGCTGTAGATTCTTTCTTTCAGACTCATGTTTGCTCCCTCCTTTTCGGGTGGTTTCATTTACATTATTTACTGCAATAAATATCTAAAATTGAAGTCGGTATGTGAGAACGGATAAAATCGCTGGCAGTTGCAATCGCACAGGCAGAGCTCAAATTATTCGGCAATGTTTTATAATTTGCCAATGTTTTAGAATCTGCCTTGTATAGGTTAATGTCTGCCGCCTCCGGCATTGTCAGTTTATTTTCGATACCATAGAGACCCGCATAAATCATCAGTGCAAATGCAAGATACGGATTGGCTGTCGGGTCAGGAGAGCGGAGCTCTGCTCGGCGGTATTCACCAACTGCCGCGGGGATTCTTATGAGCTGCGAACGGTTTTCACTTGACCAAGAGATATATTTTGGAGCTTTATCTACGCCAAATCGTTTATAGGACTCTTCGGTAGGATTAAAAAACGCAGTCATTTCCTTCACCTTATTAAGAATACCTGCGATCATGTGATAAAGCTGGTCGGAACCATCGTCTGCTTTTACAGATATATTGATATGAAAACCGTTTCCAGGTTTTCCGTCAAGAGGCTTCGGACTGAAATCCACATAAATACCGTTACGGCGGCAGACGGTTTTAACAACTGTTTGAAACGTCAGAGTATTGTCTGCGGCCGAAAGGGGGTCGGAATAACGGAAGTCGATTTCATTCTGGCCGGGTCCTTCCTCGTGATGAGAACTCTCAGGACGGATTCCCATCTGTTCCAGAGTCAGGCATATTTCACGGCGGATGTTTTCACCTCTGTCTTCCGGAGTAATATCCATATAACCGGCTTCGTCATAAGGTTTTTTTGTCGGATTGTTCTTTTCGTCAAGCTCAAACAGATAAAATTCCTGTTCGGCACCGAATGCAAAAGTGTATCCTGCTTGCTTGGCATCTTTGACAGCTTGTCTTAGTAGATTGCGTGTATCACATTCAAACGGTGTTCCGTCGGGATAGGAAATACTGGAGAACATACGGACAACTTTACCGTGTTCGGGTCTCCATGGAAGTAATGTCAATGTTTCAGGATCCGGATGGAGCAGAAGGTCGGAATGAGTTTCGTCACCAAAGCCAGCGATTGCGGAAGCATCAAAAGCAATTCCGTATTCAAAGGCACGAGGCAATTCATCCGGCATAATGGATATATTCTTCTGTTTGCCAAACACATCACAAAAAGCAAGACGAATAAATTTTACATCGTCTTCTTGGACATACTGCATTACTTCTTCCTTTGAATACTTCATAATGTTCTACCTGCTTTCTTTTAATTTGCTACATACATTTGTTTGTATGGGTTTTGACTGTTGGGTGTAACAACAGTGAAAGGTGAGTTTAGTATCTCACTTTTCTCATAACCGAATAACTTGCAATATTCGGCAACATATGGCTCTAATTCCTCAAAATCCGCATCGGTAGCTTCTCTTGCGGTAACCTGGCCGGGAAAGGAGATGTCTTTGCAGTTTCCGCGTAAGAACATCTTACCGCCATGCATTCCGGTACAAGGGAAATTGCCTACGATACGTTTTCCGTTGGCTCCAAGACCGAGAACAACGATTACACCGCCTGCCTGATATTCACCGAGAAAGCTACCGGCAATACCTCCGATCACCATAACCGGGATTTTATCCTTGTACGCTTTCATGTGAATACCGGCCCGATAGCCTGCATTGTGTTTGATGAATATTTTACCGCCGCGCATTGCATAGCCGGCCGCATCACCGATATTGCCATGAATGATAATCTCACCTTCATTCATGGTGTCACCGACAGCATCCTGTGCGTTTGCGTTTACCGTGATGGTAGCTCCGTTCAAATAGGCACCGAGGGCGTTTCCGGGGATGCCTTCAATTGTAATGTTCTTATTTGACATACCTGCGGCTATGAAACGTTGCCCGCAAGATTCTGTGAGCGTGCAATCGTCCTCTGCATTGCGGAGAGTGTCATTCAGTGTCTTGTAATCAAGCTCTTTTGCGTTAATATTCATAATAGTTATATCACACCTCCAAATTTTTTTCTACGGTTTTCTGGAGAAAAGGCAGCTGAAGTTGCAACTTTTTTCAGTAGTTCAAAGTTTATCGTGTCAAGAGGAATTTTTTCCCGGATTAATGAGGTGTAAATACCGGCACGTTCTGTGTCTCCGATCAGTATGAAACCGACAAGGTAACCGTCGCGGACAAAGAAGCGTTTTAATCTGTTTTCCTCCTTTTCTTCGAAAACCTCTCCGTTATAACTGCCGGCAGTCATAGCGTGCAGACCGAAGAAACCGATGGAGTTCATGGGAATTGCGTTATCAAAGACTTCGTTACCACCTGCCATATTTACACCGGCGGCGTGTCCCTGCATATAGGCATTCGGAAGGAGGGCAAGAACACGTTTGGTCCCGATAGATATATCGTTGCCTTCCGTACAATCTCCGGCTGCGTAGATATCGGATAAGCTTGTTTCCATACGGTCGTTTATAAGGATTCCACGATTTACCTCACCGTTCTGTTCCTTTACGAGCTCCGTATTGGCACGGACACCGACAGCTAGCACAAGAACGTCAAAGTCCACAGAACTACCGTTTTTCATTATGGCGATGTTGTTTTCAAACCGGATGACCGTATCACCAAGCATAAATCGAATTCCGTTGCTTTCGAGATGTTCTTGTATGATAGCGGCACAATCGGTCTCAAGAATACTCGATAGTATGTGGTCGGAAAGATCACATACAGTAATACTTGCTACGCGGTCGCGTAGTCCCTCGGCACATTTGAGTCCGATAAGACCAGCACCGACAATCAGTACCCGGGATTCTTTTGTAACAGCTGCTTCCAACGCCAATGAATCATCAAGCGTTAGGAAGGAAAACTTGTTTTTCACCGTTTCAAGTCCATCAAAGGGAGGAACAAAGGGAGAGGAACCGGTAGCAACGCATACAGAATCGTATGAAACTTCGGTTCTGTCATCAAGGATTATCTTTTGAGAAGAAGAATCAATGTGTTCTGCTTTTCTTCCATAGATTACTTCGCAGTTCATTTTATCGTAGAAATCTTCACTGCGATAATTTATGCGGTTAAGCTCCGTTTTCTTTTCAAGGTAATAGGAAATAAGCGGACGACAGTAAACAGGGTGATTCTCTTCGGATATGACGATAATTGTACTGCTTTTATCCACGTTGCGAATGCCTTCAATACAACCTGCAGCGGCTACGCCTTTCCCGATAATGACATAT
>JAFTWC010000071.1 GCA_017465475.1 Lachnospiraceae bacterium | reverse complement strand
CTCCTTCCCCCGGAGCAAAGGAAAGATGCATGGTGGCATCAAAATCAATATGCTCCTGACGGCGGACCAGAATACTTTTATAATCATCGCAAGATATGGATGCCGAAGCACCGTGCAGACACAAGCCCTTGTTGTCGAGGTGCACCAGTTGTTCTACAGGATTATAAATGTAATTCCAGGAAACATTCAGCTTATCTCCTGTAAAATCATCTTCAAAATCACTTCCCGGGATATATCTGCCGGTATTTGGCGTCATTTCACCGGCAAAACGTTCTACAGCTATCTCCTCAGGTACACGGCCGTTTACACCCATAACCGGCCATCCTTCCTTCCACACAACAGGAACCAGCATAGTCTCACGGCCCATGGTATGACGGAACGGATACGCAATCGGACGGTTTCCGAGGCAAACTGCCCACCAGCCGCCGTTAACATCTTCCACTAAATCGGCATGACCGATGGCCTTAATCGGCATCTCGGTATGACTGTTGGTAAGTACCGGATTCCATGGACATTCTTCATATGGACCATAGACATTTTTACTGCGGGCAATAGTTACCGCATGGCAAAGCTCTGTACCGCCCTCGGCAATCATCAGATAATACCAGCCGTTTATTTTATATAAATGCGGTCCCTCCGGATTATTTCCGCCGGTGCCGTTCCAGGCATACTGCTTTTCCCCAAGGCGCTTTCCTGTTTCAATATCTATTTCGCAGATAAATACCCCTTCATCGGTACCGGTATAATAGCATCTTCCGTCCTCGTCAAAGAAGAAGGATGGGTCAATGCCGCCAAAGTCAAGGAAAATCGGTTCAGACCATTCTCCATAAATATCATCGGTGGATACATAGAAGTTGCCGCCCGGATTACCGCCCACATTGGTTACCACGCAGTAGAACCTTCCTTCATGGTAACGGATGGTTGGTGCATACAAACCGATACAGTTTGGTGCGCCCAAAGGAAGCTTAAACTGACTGTCACGGGTTAACACATGACCAATCTGCTCCCAGTGAACCAGGTCGGTGCTGTGATAGATCGGAAGTCCCGGGAAATATTCAAAGGTACTGTTTACAAGATAATAATCGTTGCCCACACGGCAAACGGAAGGGTCCGGATTAAAACCGGATACGATAGGGTTGGTATACTGCATATTATAGTCCTCCTGTTATGTATATCCTTTAAAAGGAAAGACCGGGGATGCCGGTCTTTCCTGCACTATGCAATCTTAATTTTTATTTGTTCCACATCTTTCTGCAATTCATAAATTTGTTGCAAAATAATATCATTCATGCTTTCCTCATGCATCGTTATGCGAGTGTGCTGCTCCAACTGATTCATGCGTACTTCCATCTTATCCATGCGCTTCTCCAGAATTTTTCTGTCCTGGTCCATAGTTTCGAGCAATAGATTTTCAGACTCACGGATTCTCTTATCCAGTTCTCTGATAAAGCGTTTTTCCATCTTTGTGAACCGATCATCTACCTCTTCAAACCGGTTGTTTACTTCTTCAAACCGGTTGTTTACCTCTTCAAACCGTTTGTTTACCTCTTCAAACCGGTTGTTTACCTCTTCAAATTGAACATCAATTGCTTCAAACTTCTTATCTATTTCATCGAAGCGCTGATACATCGGGTCAATCTTTTTATCCAACAATTGCTCGATAGCTCTTAAATCATTTATGTCTAACAAAATACATCCCTCCATTTTCTAAATAAAACAGCCAGACTATGTCCTGCCACCAACACAGCCTGTATTCCTTTGTTGTCGCTTGTTTTGAGAGTACTTATATGATACACCACGTCTACCTCTCCCGCAAGTAGAAAAAAATTATTGATTTTTGTATAGAGTGCACAAAATAATTATTCCCCTCTTGACATAAGATACCAACAAAAAGTATGGTAATTCGTTACCGAAAAAGGCGGTATGTTTTTTTCAAAATACCCCTTATAATAGTGCCAAACTGTGGTAGTCTGCATTTTTCATGGCACCGCAAAAAAACACCCAAGAAAGGATGTATCAAATATGAAATTCAGTAACGGATGCTGGCTCCAGAAGGAGCACTGTGAATGCTTTGATCCAAAGCAGGCATATTTTACAAAAATTGAACCGGGCAAGGTAACCATCTGTGCCCCAACCGTATTTATCAATCACCGCGGCGACACCCTCGGAAGTATCAACTTAACCGTAGTCCTCACCTCTCCGGCAGAGGATATTATCCGGGTTCAGACCTGGCACCATCTTGGCGCACAGAAGAAGACACCGGAATTTGAACTGAACATTGCAGAAAACTCTCCAATGACCGCAGAAGAAACCGACGAACTCATCATTGTAAAGAGCGGTTTCCTCTCCTTGGAAATCACCAAGAATCCTTGGAGTATGACCTATAAACGGAACGGCAAGGTAATCACCAAGAGCGGCCGTAAGGACCTGGCTCTTATGAAGACTGCGTGGACCGGCCTTGCTTATGATAAGGGCGATTATGAAAACGCTTATATGCGCCAGCAGTTAAGCCTTGGCGTCGGCGAGTTAATTTACGGTCTCGGCGAGCGTTTCACTCCGTTTGTAAAGAACGGACAGAGCATCGACATTTGGAACGAGGACGGCGGTACCAGCACCGAACAGTCCTACAAGAACATTCCGTTTTACATTTCCAACAAGGGCTACGGCGTATTTGTAAACCATCCGGAAAAGGTTTCCTTTGAAATCGGCACCGAAATGGTAACCAAGGCAGAATTTTCCGTAGAGGGCGGCTACCTTGACTACTTCTTAATCAATGGTCCTTCCATGAAGGAAGTTCTGACCCGCTACACTGATTTGACCGGTAAGCCATCCCTGCCAGCAGCCTGGACCTTCGGCCTGTGGCTCTCCACCTCCTTCACCACCAACTACGATGAAGAGACGGTTATGAGTTTTGTCAACGGTATGTTAGACCGTGGCAT
>JAFTWC010000039.1 GCA_017465475.1 Lachnospiraceae bacterium | reverse complement strand
TTTCGTTGGGTGCCATTCGTCGTAGAACCCCAACGAAATCGACTTTTTCCGTTTTTCGTTGGGTGCCATTCGGCGTTGTAACCCAACGAAATCGACTTTTTCTGCTTCTCGTTGGGTGCCATTCGGCGTTGTAACCCAACAAAATCGACTTTTTCTGCTTCTCGTTGGGTGCCATTCGTCGTAGCACCCCAACGAACCCGTCATTTTTCTTCATTTCGTTGGGTTCGCGAGTTTTTACAATTCAACGAGCCTGCTTTTTGATATATGCTTCCACAACCCCTACCGGGTCCTTATCATCAATCCAATAATCCGGCATAAAGCCTTTGCCCTCTTCAAAGTTTTCATAATAGAAAAGTCTGTTTCCGTACATGAGACAAATCTTGGAATGAGGCAGCTGGTAGAAGAAACAGTTGCCGAAGGTAGTGCATCCGAAGGTTCCGGAGCCAACACGGACGGCGTTTTTTACAAAGTAGGACGGGGAAACACCCATTTCTGCCGACGAGGCAGTGGCCTTATTCATGACAACATACAGGGTACCCTCATAGGTAGGAGAGACAGTGTTCTCCTCCGGATAACGCATTTGGTAGCTTTTTGTCTCATCGGGAAGTTCCGCGGGGAAAGGCAGGAAGGCACCGTGAAGTCCGTCTTCATTGCTTCCGTTTAAGCCTTTGTAGAAACGTTCAGCATAATCGGAGCAACCGCCGCCGTTTCCGGCCAGATTCAGTATGACAGCGTCGCTTTTGGCGCAGTTACAGCCGTCATTATAATACTCCTGTAATAAGTCTTCATCATTCCAAGGCATGCCGTAGGAGCTGTGGTTGACAATGACATATCCGTCTTTTTGAAGGATCCGGTCAGTGCCTGTTTGTGTCACTGAGTCGCATAAAATCCGGTGGGTTTTAAACTTCTTTCCCATGATAGTAAGAGAGTTTACTTTTGCTACAGAATATTTTCCAAGCAGATAGTATTCGTCTTCCGGATTGCTGTCTTCCCCTACATACAGTGTGGGAAGTAAAAACTCTCTGACTTCATCTTCTGTGAAGAAAGAGCCTTTCGGAACCTCGGAAGTTTCGTTCACAATCTCATAGATGTTGTCTACTTTGCGGAGAATGATATCGGTCACATAAGCAGTATAATTCTTTCGAAAAAAACGTTCGCGTTTGCAGACATACAGACGAAAGTGGCAGTCATTGAGAATCGGATACAGCTCCCGAAAAAGGTAACGAGCTAACGTTTTATTGCTGATTTTTCCCAGTCTTCCCTTGATTGTCTTTAGGATTGTTTCTTGGAGTTTGTCACACTTCTCATCTGTGAAAAAGTAATCATAACCGCAGTAGGTGCGTTTCAGACAATTGAAAAAATCAATCACATCCGCCGTCGCTTGTTGTTTTGTGAGCTTCCGTAAAATATCGGCTTCTTTGCAAGCAGCGTCCTTTTTCTCATAAGGGACGTGACATCTGCGGACACTTTCTGCCGTTTCCGGCGGGTAAGTGCGTTCGCTGTAGTTTTCGTAAATCTCCTCAAACTGTTTTCTATTCATTCCCGTTCTCTCCCAAATAACGTAATAAAGGTTCCAGATAGGTTTTATCCGTCCAGTCGCATTTTTGTCCCACGGCGCCAAGTAATGCGGTCTGCCACGGTTCAAAGGTGGTCGGGTCTTGTTTTGCCACAGCCTTTTGTAACATTCTGCAAAGGGTGCGGTGACCGAAGGTCATTTTCTCTTCGTCCCAGGCACCGCGACAATAAAACAGCGGAACCCTGCTTAAGGTGTCTTTAAAATGAAGCTCCCGGATTTGCTGTATGGCTTTTTCATCGTAAGGGGAAGCACCTACGGCAAAGACTGCCAGTTTCTTCCCGGACAGATTACCGGCATTTTTCTTTAAGAAGGAAAGCCCCGCAATGCCGGAAGCGTACACTCCGCCGCCTAAAATGATGGTATCGTAGTTTTGCAAAGACGCAAGGTTCGCCTTTTTCGTTTCCATGCAGTCGTAGCCGGTTTCCTCCGCCAGCCAGTCTGCGTATTTTTTTGTGGCTCCGTATTTGGATTGATATAAAATAATGCCCTTCATCGTATTAAATCTCCTTTAGATTATCTTCAATTTGAAGAATGGTTTGTATGGTGGTCTGTAACTGTTCCTCGGAAATACCGTCAAACATCTTACGAATTAATTCGGTACTTTTGTCATCGTTTTTTCTGCAAAATTCGTAGCAGTAAGGCATGAGTTCGATGCGTTGTTTCCGTTTGTCGCTCTCATCTGTTGTAAGACGGACAAAGCCTTTTTTTTCTAACTTCAGAAGAATCTGTTTTACGTTTTGATGAGAACTTCCCATAATCTCTGCCAGTTCTTTAATCGTGGGGGGCGTTTTGCACATGTTGATACAAATAATGGCAAAAAATTGTTTCCAACTGATTTCCTGCATGGCATTGTCAGCCACCGCCTGAAAACGGTTTTCAAAGGCACTGATCAGGCCAAGTAGGAAATTCGGGGCTTCAATCCCGGTAAAATCTACGTTTTCGTTTCGTATGATATCCTTGATATTCATAATTGACCTCCAATAGGTAACTTGTTACATAAATAAAGTAACATATTACCTATTGATTGTCAATCCTTATTTTTCCAGTTCTCGTAAAGCTTGGCAATGACTTGTTCGATGGCTTCATGCCCCAGCTCTACATCTTCTACTGACGAAAGTTTGGAAATGTTTCCGAACAGTTCCGGAACGGAGAGTTTGCTTGCGTCATAGCGGTAGAGGTGTTTCCCTTCTTCAGTACCTACAAAATCAGCGCCGGGAAGCATCGGGGCCTCTCCCTTTGCGGTCAGCTTTATGACCCGGTTGTCTCCGGTCATACGGATTAATTGTTCATAGTCGCCGTCAAAGGCAAGCTGTCCTTCGTTAATGAGAAGAATTCGATTTGCCATTTCCGTTAAATCGTCCATATCGTGGGAGGTAACAAGAATGGTTACCTGCTTATCCCGGTTGATTTTTTTGAGGAATTCAATCATCTGGCGTTTGGCAAGGACATCCAGGCCAAGTGTTGGTTCGTCCAGGAGCACCAGTTCCGGTTCATGTAACAGCATAAGGGCTAAGTTTGCCCGCATGCGCTGACCGAGAGACAGTTCTCTGGCGTAGCTGTTCCAAAGGTCGCCGAGAGAAAGAAGCTCTGTCAGTTCTTCACGAACACGCTCATAATCCGCATCCTTGATATCCCAAACTTCTTTTTTCCACTCGAAGGAAGCGCGGACCGGATGGTCCCACCACAGTTCGCTGCGGTTGCCGAACAAAATTCCGGTGCGACGCATGACCGGGATACGGGACTTGTTCGGGTCCATACCGAAGATGCGGACGGTTCCTTCCTGAGGACAAAGCATGCCGGAGAGAAGCTTAAAGGTGGTGGATTTTCCAGCACCGTTTGGTCCGGCGTATGCGGCAAATTCGCCTTTTTGTAAGGTAAAAGATACATCCTTTAAAGCATAAATGCGGTGTTTTTCCCGTTTAAATAAAGAAACCGGGCGGTTTTGATCAAAATATTTAGTGACACCGGAAATATCAACAACGGTGTCCCATTTCTTTGTATCGGTTACAACTGTATTTTGCATAGTGCGTAAGTCCTTTCTTAAAGCAAATCAGGGCGGCAGTTAAAAATACCATCGCCACGAGAAACGGAAACGCCAGTTCCGTAGGTTTTCCCAGGTCACGAAGCAGTGCCAGTGCCGGGAAATAGGCTAAGAGTCCGATGGGAAGTACGGTATGTAAGATGGTTCCCAGCCAGGTAGGCAGACCAAACAGCGGGAATCGCCCCAACTGGCTGTTCATATCCAAAATCATGGATGAGATCTCCTCGCAGGCCACCGGTTTATAAAAGGCAGCAGAGCCGTAAAGAAAGCTTTGGGACAGTCGCAACACCGTGTGAATCACAAGGTAGTAAAGTAACAGTAAAAACCAGGTCGGTGACAAGGAAAGGTCCAGTCGGGAGATACCCAAAGCGGTGAGAGCAATGCCGATGATTAGGCCGTGACAGCCGGAAAATGGCATAAAGCCTTCCGTGAGAAGCTGCATCCATAGGGGTCTCGGTTGTATCAGCATGTGATCTACCTGGCCTCTGCCGATACGGCGACTGATGTGGATGACATTGTAGTTTCCGAATAACATCCAGCTCAGACCGTCTGCCAGTTCGAAAAAGCCCAGCATAAATAAGATTTCATCTGCAGAGAGTCCCCCTACGCCGCCGAATCGGACAGCGAGAAGTAACACCCCTGCCATGCCGGACAGGTTGGTTAAGGTTTCCGTGATGACTACAAGGAGCACGGTGGCTTTGTCCTGTAACAGCCAGTGTAAGTCCATGCGGGCATACAGTTTCCAAAGTTTCAACAGACTTTTTATATTATCCGCCATAGGACACCATCCTTTCTCCGGAAGCTCTGAAGCAATATATGGCAAGAGGCCATAGAATCAGGTTCCAAATAAGTTGTGTAATGATAAGAATGCCCGGTTCCGAAAGTCCCGTGTAAATGGAAAGTGGAGCACCCGCCAGTGTGCCGAAGGGAGATAACTGCAAAAAGTCTCCGATGCCCCAAGGAAGTACCGCAAAAGGAATCAAAGAACCGGTAAACAGTGCAGTCAATGCTTCTCTGAGGCAATGCACCGTCCATTCCAGATTTTGTATACGGATTAATAGACAAGCAAACAAAAAGTCCACCGCAAAGCCTTGCAACACCGACAAAAGCAGGGACGGGAAAAACCAGAGGCTCACCGGATGCATGTCAAGTCCACACAAAAGGGAAATCACAAACACCGGAAGAGAAAGGCATAAAAAGCGCATCCCCCAACCGCCTACGGTATGGGCCGCCAGTTGGGCAAAGATGCTTGCCGGACGCTGGTATAGTCCTAACATGGTGCCGTCATGAAGCCAGCCGGAGGCCGGCGTGTGAACATTTAAAAGCGGTGCCAGCATCGTGGATAAAACAGTATACGTATAGAATTGTTCTAAATGCATTCCCTCCAAGTCAACACCTTGTAAAAACAGGGAACGCCATATCATTAACAGTGCAGCCAGAGCTCCCGCCTGCAAAAGATATTGAGCCAGAAGGTTTGCAAAGCCGAAATAGCTTTGTTCCTTTAAACACAACTTTGCAGTGGCAAGACCGGCGCGAAACGGTTGCCTCATTGTTTCTTTCGTCCTTTCTCATGTTATTTCATAATAAAGTATAGCACGGGGGAGGAGGAATGGATAGTGTCAAGTTTGTTTTAAAGTGTTTATTGAAGAAAGGTAATAAAATAAGCATTTTGGGGGGTTGAAAATAATATTTTCCGGTAGTATACTTTGGAAATATAAGGGATATAGATTAGTAAGGTAATAGGAGAGGATGGAACATGAAAAAACTATCGAAGAAAGAGCCGAAACGGATTTTATTTGTGTATAATCCGAAGGCAGGAAAAGGGACCGTAGTAAAGAACCTGCATGAGATTATGGATGCCTTTGCCAAGGCAAAGGATTCAGTGACGGTGTATCCTACCCAGGAGCGGGGAGATGCTTGTAATCTGGTAGAAAAAAGAGACGCCGATTTGTACGATTTGATTGTGTGCAGCGGCGGTGACGGAACCCTGCGGGAAGTGGTAAACGGACTGATGAAAAGCGGAGTCAGTACTCCGGTGGGCTATATTCCGGCAGGCAGTACCAACGATTTTGCCAGAAGCCTGGGCCTTCCGGATGACATCAAGGAAGCAACGAAAATCATTACCCGGGGAACCCCGTTTTTATGTGATGCCGGAAATTTTAACGGAGAAAATTTTGTCTATATTGCGGCCTTTGGGCTGTTTACGGATGTATCTTATGCCACAAACCAACAATGGAAGAATGTGTTCGGGCATGTGGCATATATATTGGAGGGGGTAAAAAGCTTGTCCTCCATTCAGTCTTACGAAGTACAAATCGAATGTGACGAGGGAATGATACATGGCAATTACATTTATGCTATGGTGACAAACTCCTTAAGTGTAGGCGGTTTTAAAAATATTACAGGAAAGAATGTAGCCTTTGACGACGGAAAATTTGAGGTAATATTAATCCGGCGCCCGGCCACGATTGCGGAACTGAATGATATTATTATGTCACTTCTGAAGCAAAGCTTTGATGCGGTTTGCATGCAGTCCTTTAAGACGTCCTATTTGAAAATAAAGAGCAGAGAAGAAATAAACTGGACCCTGGACGGAGAGTTTGGCGGCACCTTTACGGACGTGGAAATTAAGAATGTGCAGAGAGCGTTTCCGATTATGGTGAGGAAGTAAGATAATTAATTTATCGCTACTAATTGGAGAAAGTAGCGATAAAAAAAAGATTATAGCAAAAACCTCAGATGTTGCAGTACTTCTTGGAGTAAAAGATTCCAGAGCTCGTGATTTACTTGCAGAAATGGTGGAAGAGGGTATCGTTGCTGCAGAAGGCGAGAAGAAATATAGGGTATATAAACTGAAAGCATAATATGTGTCTATAGCGTCAGAAAGATTGTTTGAAGAACTCATGGAGGGTTTTAATCATGAGTTCTTCTTTTTTATGTACAAGCAAGGTGGACGTTGAGATGATGCGGTAAGAGGACATTCTGCTTATTCTTTTGTTAATTCTTTATACCATTCTTCCGCAAAGGTAAGGTTTGCCAAAATATCGTCCACACCGGAAACTTGAAGTACACGGTTCAGTTTTTTTACTTCTTCCTGTGGAATATGGTCGGAGATATGTACCATGTAATACCCGATTTTCGTCGGAGTGTACTTCCTGCGAAGAGTAAACACCAACGGCGTTACCACATATTTTTGATAATACACAAAAGCTTCCGGGTATAAGCCCCGCAAACAATACTTCTCCACCCGGCAGAGTTGACTGAATAGGTATTCGCTCTCGCTCTTCCAGTAGTCACAGTCTCCGGCACCTTCGGTGGGGTCATAGTCTTTATATTGAATGATTTCCTTTTTATCAAATAACACTTTACATACGTCGATGGTATCCCCGGTTACAAAGGTGGTGTTTGCTTTGCCATAAAAGTAAGCATTAAAATCCACCATCAGGTATTTGTTTGTACCGACAACGTGAAACACCATTTGACGCTCGGAGTCGTCATAATTTATATGTACATAGTCCGTGGTGAAGGTTTCTTGTATCTTTTGAAACACCTCATCCACGGAGCCCTCGTCTACACAGATGCATATGTCAATGTCCGAGTATTCATCCAGCCGTCTGGTGGCATCGGAACCTTCCAGCCAAAGGGCATGGACGGATTCTTCCGGTTTTAATAATTCGGTAAGAGTAGTTATAATGGTGTCTCTATTCATAGATCAAACTTCCTTTCTTATGTTATTTTAAGCAGATAATGTTGTTATGATAAAGTATAGCATGAAAAGTAGATGAGGAGGAGTGTCAAGTTTGGTTTTAAGAGTTTGTGATAGAAATGACAAAACTACTCCCTTAGGAGTAGTTTTGTCAAGAAAAGCAACATTGCGTTATTAAAACCCGAAAAGCTGGCAGTAAAACCAACCGTTGGTTGTTTGGAAAACGCCCACAGCACCTCGTGTGTATTCCGGTCTTAAGATATTTGCCCGATGGCCTTCGGAGGTCATCCAGGCATCTACAACGGATTTCGCGGAGTTATAATTGCTGGCCAGGTTTTCGCCGTGTAATTGGTCATAAATCGAAAAACAGTCAGTACCCATGGGTCTTGTATGTGAAAAATACACGCTGGATTCACCGGAACGGATCCTTGCACATTCATATAACATTTCATCCCAAACCAGTTCTTGTAATCCGTGTTCTTTTCGGATTTGGTTTGCATAGTCAAAGGTTTCTATAGCCAAAGTCCGGTCCAGCGTTCCGAATACCGGGAAAATATAATAGGTTTCTTCTACGCCCGGTTCTTCTGCACCTACAATAGGAATGACGGCATATTCTGCGTCCGGGGAAGGTTCCCAAGATGCCCATGGCGCGGCAGGGGTCGGCAGATTGTCCACGAGATAATCATTGCAGACGTACGCAGTTTTTTTCTTATAAACAATCTGATACCAACCGGTTTCCTTACATTGTCCTGTGACGGAGACCTCGTCATTTTTGGATAAAGAACCGAGTTTTGCTCCGTCGGTGGAAGGCAAATCCCTGACATTAACCGTGGATTTGGCATACATAGTTTTTTCTAACTCCGTAATTGTGTAAGTCGGTTTCGGAGTAGGGGTCGGCTTTGGCGTGGCCGTTGGTTTCGGAGTAGGAGTCGGCTCGGGAGTAGGAGTTGGCTCGGGAGTAGGAGTCGGTTCCGGGGTAGGAGTCGGTTCGGGAGTAGGAGTCGGTTCCGGAGTAGGAGTCGGTTCCGGGGTAGGAGTCGGCTCGGGAGTAGGAGTCGGTTCCGGGGTAGGAGTCGGTTCCGGAGTGGCCGTCGGTTCCGAAGCAGGAGCCGGGACCTTGGTGGACTCCAAAGGATCCGCTGTAACCGCAGAGCCGGTTGTCACCGGACTCTCTGTCAGTGTTGTTTTATCCGTTTTGTGAGGTTCCTTTACGGCAGAAATTGTGTTACAACCTGCGAAAAGTATAAGAAAAGCAAACAGTGTTACGGTGGATAAAAAGGTTTTCTTCATTCTTTTGCCCTCCTTTGTTCTTAAAGATAATATCGACCACAGTGCTTCGATGATTTACTCTTCGCGGTTGTAGTATTTGGTTCGAATGGCGCTTACGGTGTTTTTGCCGTCATCGGTGTTTAACTTTACTTTTAAGGTAACGAAGTCGTCCACCTTATAGAAATAAGTCTCTTCATCGGATTCTATGAGTTCAAAGGATTTTCCGATTTTCTTTACGGAAGTGTCTGTTTTGACACCGAGGATGTCGGCATCGTCAGATTCCATGTAGAACGGAGAAAGTGCAATGTATTCCACAACTGCTTCAGTCTTGTCTTCATTTGCCATCAGAGAAACTAAAACTTCTCCCTGTGGGGTGTAGAGATGCCCTTTTTTGCTGAATTTTTTTTCTGCTTCGTTCGGATAGAGGGAATCATCCACGTCCCATCCCTGTTCGTATGCCAAAGTGAATAATTCGGTCCAGGTGGAGGCAAGCGGGATTTCCACGTCACCTACGCGGACAACGATTTCTTCTTCCGGAACGATTTTTTTCTTACTGTCGTTACTTTCCTTGGTGGTTTCCGCTTTACTGGTTTCGGTTCCGGAGGAGGTTTCGGTGGTTTTGCCGCCGCAAGCGGCGAATACGATACATAAGGTTACCATTGCTGCTAAAATAAGTGTTCTTTTCTTCATAATTTTATCTCCTTTTTTGTAAGTTTTTTGGGGATGTTTTCATCCCTTCTGTTATATAGTTCTGTTTAAATCAAAAAAGGTTTTATAAATTTGAAAATTTTTTTAAACTTTTTTAAAAGGCTGTCGCAACTTCTTTTTTTTGGAAAATGCGGCAGCCTCTAAGGGGTGATTTGTCGTTAGATATTAGCTAATACCCACACAGCAGAAATGGAGCAGACAAGAAATGTAATCCAAACAATTTTATAAAGAAGAAGGGGCTTTTGCTCCTGATACTTTGCTTTAAATTCCTGTACTCTTTGTTCGCTGACACCTTTTGAAATATGATTCACGTTGTTGTAGTTCATAAAAATACCTCCTTTATTGTAAGTATTCGTCCGGAATATCGGTTCTGGTTTGCCAGCAGGTGGACCGTCCGTCGGAAATCTGAATCTGTGTGTATAAATTGTTGTAACGGAGTAAGGTGATTTTGTCCGGCGGAGTAATTCCCGGAATACCGCCCTCAATTGTTACTTCACGGAAGACACCTTTTGTAAACTCACCGGATTCTTTTCTGATATCCCGCTCTGCCATCATGGCTTTGCGCTCTTCGTCGGTGTACAGTGCATACGGAAGAAGTGCTTCGTAAGCAGTGTCTAAAAGGCCGTTTCCTTCTACCTGACTACTGTACTGCTTGTCGTAGGTGTTAATAAAAGAGGATAGCTTGTTCATGGTACCGTAGCGGAAATCCATGGGAATGTTGGTCTGAGGAAACTTAATGCTACCGGAAATCAGCGCCATATTAATACATACATTTTGGCCGTTTTGAATGATGCCCCGGTCTAAAAGGAACTTATCCAATGCCATGGTGTGCAACTGGTTCTGCAGGTATACATTTTTCTTTTTGTGTTGCTTACTTCCGATAATCTGGGTCCATTCTTCATCGTCATAGGAGCCGATAAATTCACCTTCCATGTTTTTGCACTCCATTACATAAATCATACGACGGGTAATGATGATGCTGTCGATTTCCTGGAAATTTCCGTTGTCCATTGGAACGCAGACATTGTATAACACTTTATGAGGTACGGTTAAGGTGCGACTGAGTATATAGGATTTGAACTCACCGATCAATCCTTTATCGGAGCGAATCTGCTTTTGTCTTGTGCCGGTGGACAAAAAGTAGGATGACTTATTGTAGCCGATAAAATAACATTCCAAAGCCTTTACATCTATGCAATAAAGAATAAGGCAGGAGGCAATCCAGAGGAAAAGTACTCCGCTCACCAAATAAGTGATAAAATCGGAAGCTTCCATTTTCTCCAAAGTTTCCATTGCCGAGTACTGGATAAACCATAAAAAGAAAAGAAGTAACAGGGTAGGGAGTAGGGAAATAATATCCATAGTAAAATCTTTTCCGCGGGTTCGGTAGATTTTTAACATCCGGGGAGTGAGGATAATATTTCCTGCGGTTTTATTTAACTGTTCCTTTTCTTTTTTTGCCATAGATTTATAAATGCGATCATAAAATTCGTTCATAAAAATGCCTCCTTAGTGGTTATTCTGACGATAAAGGTCGTACATATTGATGGCTTGTGCCAGATTGGTTGCACCGTTGTTACGCATAAAGGCTTCTAACTTGTATAAGGTTTTAGCACACAGGTATTTGCTCGGGACGTAACTGATATGTTGCATTACCTTTTCTTCTTCGTTTTTCTTTATTACCATAATTTTTTTCTGCTCTTCCCGCTTTGCTTCGATTTCTGCAAGCTGAAGTTTGTAGTCCTTTGTATAGCGGTACAAATGTTGGCACTTAAACCAAAGGATGATGCAAAGCCCCATGTAACCGTAAACAGCAAGGCCGAAGGCAACGGCAATGGGATTGGGGGTTCCGCCGTCTTTTAAGCCGGAGTCAATCCAAAGATCTGCAAGAAGATAGAGCACCGGAATGGCCAGTAAAAACCATTTCATGGTTTTTAAGCGTTCTATGGGGGATAGGTTGTCCAGTTCAGCTACCTGCTTGTTGATGGCATCGTTATAGGATGCAATTTGGGTGGAAGCGGTGGTGAAGGCGTCTAAGTGAGGTCTTGCGGCTTCCATGTCCTGTAAAAAACGATCTCTGCTAATCTGGTCAGGAAAAAGGGTTTGATTTTCCATAATAAAATCCTCCTGTCGTATGTTTAGTAAATGTCTTCTTTCATAAGGGTAATCAATGCCTCATCGGTTACGGAGGAAGCATCGGTGCCTAATGCTTTTGCAATGCGTACGTTTTGTTGTCTTATAAAGCCGTCTACCAGGTTGCGGATGCCTCTGGCATTGCCGAAGTCCTGTTCGTGGGATTTAGTACGAATCAGTTGAGTGAGTGGCAAAGCGGCATCTTCTGCCAGTTTTAAGTGTCGGCTTTCAATCATACCGGCAGCAATGGCAAACAGTTCTTCTTCATTGTAATCCTCAAATGTAAGGGAAAGCGGAACACGGCTTTTTAATCCCTGATTGTTTTCAAAGAACCGGTCCATGTCATCGCTGTAGCCGGCAAAGATAACCACCAGATTTTTTCTGTGGTTCTCGATTTCTGCCACTAAGGTATCCACCGCTTCTTTTCCGAAGCTGTCGCCCTCGCCCTGTACCAGGGAATAGGCTTCGTCGATGAAAAGAATGCCGCTCAGTGCGGATTGTACTACCTTTTCCACGTTGGCAGCGGTATGTCCCTGGTATTTTCCCACCAGGCCGGCCCGATTACATTCCACAAACACATCATTTCGTTTTAAAATACCGAGAGCGGCATATAGTTTTCCTAAAAGTCTTGCCACGGTGGTTTTGCCGGTGCCAGGGTTTCCTTTAAATGCCATGTGTAATGTTCCGAAGTCTCCTGACAGGGCAAGGCCCCGCTTTTCCATTTCTGTCATAACTGTAATTCGGTTTATCAGGGTTTTCACCTCCTCCTTTACGGAAGCCAGTCCCACCATGGAATCCAGTTCTTTTAAGAGGCTTTCCACCGTCTCCTCTTCCATGGTTCCTTCCCAAAAGTCGGCTGCGGTTAACAGGAACAAATCATCGTCGGTGGCGTGTTCCAATGCATTCAGCCTGGTAGCCTGATTTTCAACAGCACGGTTTACCAACTCTCTTGCGTAGCGGGCATTGCCGAAGGTGTCGTCGATTTTATCGTGGCGGATGCATTTGCGGATGGCATCGTCCACACCGTCATCCATCTGATATTTCAACTTGTCAATGTGAATGTGAGCGATTTCAATCAGTTCCTCTTCCGTATAGTCCGGAATCTCAATCTGATAAGTAAATCGGGAAGAGAATCCGCTGTTGGCATTTTTAATCATAGTAAGCATGGGCTGTTTGTACCCTGCCATAATGACGGAGTAGGAATTTCTGTGGTCTTCCATGTCTTTCATGAGTACGTCAATGGCTTCCTGACCGAAATCGTTGTCGGAATCTTCCTTGTATAAGGTATAGGCTTCGTCGATGAAAAGGGTGCCGCCCTGTACGCTGTCCAACACAGCCCGCATGCGGTTTTCCGTACTTCCGATATGTTCCCCTACCAACTTGGACCGTTCCACCTCCAAGAGAATGTCTTTTTCCCGGATGTTTAAGTCGTACAGAATCTTTGCAATGATTCTGGCAACGGAGGTTTTACCGGTGCCCGGGTTTCCCAAAAGAATGAAGTTAAAGCCTTTGTCATTCGGCGCCGGTTCTTCCCCTCTTTGACGCAGAATTTCGTCTCTGCGTTGCTGGAGTTTTACCGCATTGTATATTTTTTGAAGCTGCTCTTTCACATGGGTCATACCGATAAAGCCTTCAAAGTAGCCATCGATATTTTCCGGAAGTTCCCGCGGGTCGGTATGTTCTTCCGAAATCGGGGTGTTTGAAGTCCGGCTGTCTCCGGTGGTCACGGTTTTTGGCAGCTCTGTTTGAAAGATACCGGCCAGAAACCAGTCGGGATATTCTTGCTCGATTAATGGCTCATCGGATTCCCATTCATCTATGAAAATGTAAGAATCTTCTACCGCTTCTTTCATTTCATCGAAGAACTCCTGTGCGCCCTCTTCGTTTTGCTCGATGGCTAATTCTGCCCAACGTCGTAATTGCGGCAGGTTGCCGGCATAGACGGAGTCGTCTTCATAGGATTTTGCAATGGATAATGCCACATCGGTATATCCGAGTTTTTTGGCCCGGAGAAAGCATGCTCTGGCAAAGTCATTGTTGCGGTCCTCAAAATCAAGAGGTTTCCAGGAAAATATGTATTCGCCGTAAAGGGAAAAGCCAAGCCCCGGATCTTTTTTCATGATTTCTCTGGAATAAAAAAGTGTTACAATTTCTTTTTCTTCTTGTTCCGCAAGTTCCAGTTTTTCAAATAGTTGTACCAGGTCCAAATAGATAAGCTCCGGATTGTTTTGGAGTGCAACTACTTCCCGCAGTTCTTTAATGTAAGGAAGTACCGTTTCGCTGCCGCGGGAAGCTGCCTGTTCAAAGAAGTCCAAAGCGCGGTTATAGTCGACCGGAACATGGAATCCTAACGTGTACCATCGTCCCAAGGTAATGGCGGAATTTATGAAATTAATGGTGGGAGCATTGGAATTCCGAAAGGCTTCATACATCCAATAGACAGCGTCGTCGGAACAATGTTCCTCCGGGCAACGGTCCGAGTAATCTCTTGCCACCATAATTGCAAAGCCGCTGTCACCGTTTTTGGCCCGGGCCAGTAGTTCCGGAAAGTCGAAACTAAACATGGTATTGGGGCCGGAATTTGTCCCCGGGAGCGGCGGGATAATAAGCGGAGGCTCTGCAGGAGCCGGTGCCGGTTGCGGAACCGGAGTTGCTTGCGGAGCCGACATCGGTTCCGGTTGAACGACCGGTTTTGGTGTGACAGGCGTCGGGGCAGGCTCCTTCGGCGGTGTAGGTGTCACAGGTTGTACCGGAGTCGGCTGTGGTTTGGAACCGCTTGCCTGTTGGTTGGCTGCCGGAATGTTATCCTGTAAAAATGCGTCGCTGATGGACGGGTCGTTACCGATGACCAGTCCATGAATCAAGTCTAATAATCCCATATAGAATACCTCTTTTCTTATGTTCTACTGTATAGTTCCGATTAAAACAGGAAAAGTTTTATAAAAAACAAAATTTTTTTCAAAAAGTTTTCTTTCAATACGATGTTTATTAGATATATATTACCACTATACCGACAATATCGTCAAGCCGACAATCACGGCAAAACGGTAATTTTCAAGAAGACGGGAACACTTTATAATAAGAAAAGAAAGGAGTGATGAGATGATTACATTTGAACCGTTATGGGAAACCCTAAAGGAAAAGAATATTTCGAAGTATAAGTTGATTAATACGTATGGACTCAGTCGCGGGACATTGAATAGTCTCATGCATAATCAGAATGTTACATTGAATACCTTGAACTGGTTGTGTCAGGTGTTGGAGTGTGATGTGACAAAGATTATCAAATATGCTCCTGATGAGCCGGAAAAGAAGTAGAGTGAAGTGTAGGTAAGAAATGAAAGAGGCTGTCGCAATTACGAGGTCTGACATAGTGTCGGTACTTCGTAATGGTGACAGCCTTATTTGTTTACACTAAGTATCGGAAGACTGTATCAGAGTTTTTAAAAGCTCCTGCTCCGTCATATTCCATAGTGCCAAATGCTGGTGGGTAATATGATATCCCACGGTAAACTCCCGGTCGGAATATAATTCCACCAAGAAGATCCCTGTTAAATCCGAAATCTCCATGGGAATCTGCGGAAGTGTGTTTGCCGGGTGCCCTCCGGTTGGACGTTGCAGGAAGACGGTACGAATCCGATCCTTAATCCGGTCAAAGTCATACAGTTCCGCAATGGGAAGGGTGGCGCGTAACGGTTGAAGCAATTGTTCGTAGGTTGAGTTCTTGTCCATAAAACTTCCTCCTTTGTCGGGGTGATACTGTTAGCGTTCTGTTATATAGTTCCTCCGACAAAGGAAAAGGTTTTATTTTGTTACGGAAAAGTTACACCGTCAGTTTGATCATAAAAGATTTCAACAAAGGTTGTGTTGGCAATATCATAGAAGAGGTATTGTAAAGTAACATTTTCCGGTAAAGGATAGGAACGTATTACATTCTCAACAAGTGCTTTGTCCGGTGCATAAGCAAATGTCTTTCTCCTTTTGTTTTTTAGGATGTTATTCAATACAGTCGAAATATGTTTCTCGGAATCTAAAACAGAACATGGAGTCAGAGTTCCATCCACAGTTACGAACGGAAAATAATAAGCATAGTAAATTCTTTTTGGAATCCACAAGAGGCTTTGTTCGCGTGAGTGGGCTTTGTCAATAGTATACAATTGTTTGCAGAGTCCCTCATCTATAGCATAGTAAATGTCAAAGTTATCGCCAAGCTCCTCTGTATAGATAAGTGTTATGCCGGAATAGCCTTTCTTACAGGCCTCCTCTGTAAGGGAAACCACTTCTTCCAAGGTGGGATTCCATCCTATGGTTTCCCATGGACAACCGTATTTTGATGCGTCATAAGACACCGACTCTTCTGTACATGGGTGTGCCGATGAGGAAATGACGTGTTGGAACGCATTGATTCCTTGGTCGTTTATTAAAAAGTATTGATAAGAGCATTTGGAATGGTCGCTAAATTCTTTCAGAGAACTGAAAGGATCGTCTGCTGCCACATCTATATGGTACCATTGTCCGTCCACTTGGACTTGATTCCAAACATGTTGCCAAATAAGTGATTTTCCTTGTAGTGGTTTATAGGTTCCGGAGACAGAAGAACTTTCAAGTCCGGTTTCCTTACACAAGAGATTAAAGGCATCGGCGTATCCGGAAGCAGTTGCATATCCGATGCTGAGGGCACCGACGGCAGTGGTACTTTCCGGTACAGGAGTATCGGAAACGGTATTTTTAATATCTAAATCCACGTGCATGACCAAATAGTCGTGAATGGCTTTTACTTTCTCTAAATCCGACATTCCCGGGTGGATAATGTTCTTTACAATGTTTTTTGATAAAGTAGTGACATCAAGCGTGGTGTCGTATTTTAAGGAAGGAGAAGGGTTCGGCGTAGCAACAGGAGCCAAAGAAACAGATTCTTTGGCTGGTGCAATAGGAGCCGAAGGTGGAAGTGATTCTCCCGCTTTTTTAATGACAAATGCAACGTAGAAATCGGAAATCGGTTTTCCGTCCGTGAGAATCTCTTCTAATTGATATTCCGAGTCAGGATACGTGGAGGAAAACCAGTTTTTATAGTATGCTGTGTCATTTGTATATTCCTGGCCGTTGGCGTCAGTATAAAGTTGAGAACGGATATAAAAAGTTACCTCGGGATTTCTATCGCCTTCATACCATTCGGTTATAGCTGTCTTGGCATAATCATTATGACTGATTCGGACGTCGTTGTTATCAATATACATAACCTCATAGGTATCGGAGACAAACGCACCTTTGTGTGTGCGCGTAGTGGCACAAACATTTCTTTTGATAACGGCATTTGACGGAAAATCGTCCGGAAGATAAAAGGTGCCTACATAAGTAATACGAGTTAAAGTCCATTCGTAGCTACTCTTTGGATAGTAATAGACCGTAAACTTTTCTAATTGCTTTTCTGTCGCTTTCTTTATCTTGTCCCAGTAATCTTCGCTGCTATATGCTGCAATTTCTGTTTCGCCGTAAGTAAACTTTATCTGAATCAGAGAGTACAGCGGATTAACCTGGTAGGTCCCGGTTTCGGTTGCTGTTAACGATACATTTATCCCCGCGTAGCGCTGTAATTCCGGTACGTCATTTAGGATATGTCCTTCTGTAAGGGCAAAGCTATGGAGAGCTACCGTAACTTCGTCTACACCGGTTTTCGCCAACGCACCCAAAAGTTCATAGTACTCCCGCATGGTGTCGGCAGAATGGCGTACTACTTCCGGAGTCGGAGTCGGTTCCGGACTTGGTTCCGGAGTCGGACTTGGAACTTCCGTCGGTTCCGGCATCGGAGTTTCTGTCGGAAGAGGTGTAGGGGTGCTGTCTGCCAGTTCCACCACCGGAGTTTCCTTTTGATTGGACAGTAGAACTGCAGTAGTCACGGTTCCGGCTAAAAGTGAGACGGATAATGCGATGACGCCTACTTTTTTTGCTACGGAATAAGCGGCAAACTTTCCGATGGCGCCTACAGTTTTTGCTGCGGTAGCGGCAGTGGATGCCGCAGAAGCAGACACCGTGGCAGATGCGGTAGTGGCAGCAGTGGCAGCGGAACCTACAGCAGCACCGGTAGCCAAAGCAGAGGCTGTAATACCTAAAGAGTCACAGGCTACACGGTACAGTTTTTCTGCGGATTCCGGTGCCAGGGTATATTTTTCGGAATCCATAAGCTCTCTGAGTGCCAAAAGTAAAACGGCAGGAGAGAAGGAGAAAAGCTTGTAATTGTAGCGAAGCTGATGTTCTTCTACCCGCTCCTTTAAGAACTTTTTTGCATAGTTTAAACGGCTTTTAATGGTGTTGACGGAACAGTCGAAAATCGATGCGATTTCTTCCAGTTTCATGTGGTCATAATAGAAGGAAACAATGGCGGAACGTTGCAATTCCGGTAATTCCTCAATCATGGACATGACTACATCGGAAGTGGCTTTTAACTGCGCACTTTCCTCCGGAAGGGAATCTACATCTTTTGTTTCGATATTGTCAAAAATGAATTCCTGGTCTTCATCCACTAACGATTCTCGTTCCGTCTTATGGTGAAGTTTTGCGCCTTGTCGGAACACGATACCTCCTAACCAGGCATAGACATGGTTGGCATCCTCCAAAGAAGCGATTCCTTTGTAAGCCAGGAGAAAGGTTTCCTGGGTCAAGTCCTGTGCATCGGCCTCGGTTTTTGTAGCCGCCCGTGCACGTGCGTAGACAAAATTGTAGGTGTGGGAATAAAGGATATTAAATCCCTCTTCCTTTCCTTCCTTCATGAGGGCAATGCCTCGTAACAATTCTTTTTCTGCTGCCATAATCAGTCCGCCTTTTCATTTAGTCAGAATTTCTTCTGCTGTTAGATAGTACCGTTTCCTGATAAAAAAGTTTTACTCTATTTATAAAATATCATAAATCCTTTCGCATTACAACAAAACTATTCTCATTTTGGCGGGAATAGGAGAAAGAAGTCCTTCCGATAATTATTCGTTTTTCACAGCTCTCGTCATAAAGTGTAACTCCGTAATATCCTCCAACTGGCATTCTATATAGCCGTTCATCAGAAAACCGCAATCGATTTGTCCGCCGATATATTCTTCCATGGTATGACCGTATTCAATCCAATCGCTTTCCGGGTCATGGTCCGCGGAGCAATAAGGCATCCGGTTTACTGCTTTATAGTATCCGCCTGTTTCGTCATTGACAAAGTCGCAAACATAATTGATGGGGTTTGGTGCCATCATGATAAAGGTTCCCCCGTTTTTCAGTACACGATGGCACTCTTTAAAGACCGGTCGGATGTCCGGAACATACATTAGGGATGGCGGATTTAAAATATAATCAAAGGAGCAATCCCCGAAGCGTGATAAATCACACATATTGCCTTTTTCAATCCGAATCGGTAAATTTCCCGTTTTTGCAATCCTGCGATCCTTCTCCAACATTTTATCGGAAAGATCAAGAACCGTAACGTCCGCTCCCGCACAAGCCAGTAACGGCGCTTGTAAACCGCCTGCACCGGCTAAGCAAAGCACTTTTTTTCCTTTGATATCACTGAGCCACTCTGCCGGGACATCCTTATCAAAAAACTTTAGTTTAAGCTGTCCGTTTCGTGCTTCCTGTAGTTGTTCGGATGTGGCACCGGCAGTCCAATCCGCATTATGTTCCACAAGGGAATCAATATTTTTTTCCACTTGTTTTAACCATTCTTCCATTGTGTAAACCTCCGATAGTAATGGTGATTGATATTCTCATTATACAGGAAAAGGAAAAAGATGCATAGGGTCGAGTTTCAATATGCAAAATGTTTAGGAATATAAAGGAAAACCGGCCGGGAAACTACCGAATTACCCGACCGGTTTTTATAGTTCTTTTGTTAATGCATCTTTTGGGTCTTTCAGGGAACATCAATCTGCACTTTATTCGGCAGAGCTATCTCTTCGTAATCCGTATGGTTGCGCCGTCCTTTGTTACGGAAATCACCTCAACACTGTAGCCGAACGCTACACCGTTATCCATCTTTCCTTTGTATAAGAATTCGTCGTAGCTTTCGGCGGTAAAGGTATCCCCTGCTCCAAAGAAATCATCTTTAGAAATAGTGGAATTCAGATTGGATAAATCCGTAAAGGTGTTATCGCCGTTTGCCTGAATAAGTTCAATATGGTAAAATCCGTAGTTTTGTCCCATGTAAGCCTGGTTGTTTCCGATTTGAATCGTACCGATGGTGTAGGTCTTTCCGTCGGAACCGGTAAGAACACGCTTTATTTGCCGTGCATGTACATGGTACATACGCACGCCTACGGTATCCTGTAAGCCATATCGTGCGGCATCCTTTTCGTGAACACCTTCCGGTGTAAACAGGTCTACCATAATGTACTCGCCGAACGGGGAACCGTCAAGGGATTCGCCGGCAGCCGGAATCACAAGGGCACTGTTGTTCAATGCGGAGGACTGAATGGTAACGTCGATGCTGTCCTTTCCTCCAAAGGATTGTTCCGTAATCACGGTAGGAGTAAGCCAGCCCACACCGTACTTGGAGTAGACATTCCAGTCACCGTAGTTGGCGGACTGCATATCGTAGCCGCCTACCGCATCAATGCCGGTGTAGTTTACATCGTAGTAGTCCACCAAGCCGAGACAGTGTGCAAACTCATGAATCAGCACATTCGGGAAATAATTCGCCTCATCTCCGATCAGACGATCGCTGTAAAGCATGCCCATATTGATGCTAAGGAAATTGTTTACATTCGGGGCTTTCTTTGTGCCGGCCAACTCACCGGTGTAACTGTAAAAACGGGCAAATGCGCCACCGTTACTAAGGGTGATGAAGCTGTCGGAACCGCTCATATCACCGGTATTAATAAAGATGACCAGATCGATAAGGCCGTTTCCGTCCTTGTCATAAAGAGACCAGTCCAGGTTCGGGTAGGTTTTTCTTACCCAATCGGCAATTTGGGTCGTGTCTTCCTGCTCTAAGGACTTGTCCCGAACCTCTGCATAGGCATCGGAGGAATTGTACCAGTCGGTAATAAAGGACCGTACATTTAACTTACCATAGGAAGATATGTCGTAATACTCACTCAGAGAGAACTTGCCGTCATTGCTTACGGAATATTCGGTTGCTTTACCGCTGGCGTCTAAAACGGTACCCAGGGTCTTCTTTAAGAAGTCCATGTTTTTCTCGGTTGCGCGACTTTTCTGGTCAGCCCAGCAAATCGGAACTACAAGTACATTTAAGTCTCCCGTAGCTTCCGGGTAAACCGACGGAAGTAATTCGTGGAACGTCTTCGCACCGACGTATTGCTCCTGTACCAGTGGGACGTCATAGGTGTAATCGCCGATGGAAACCTCTAAAGTAGCACCTTCCGGTAACGGAGCGTCCTTGCTCACTATTTTTCCGTTGCCGTCCTTGAGATCACCGGTAACATAGTTTGACGGTCCGTAAATATATTCGCTAGCTTCCGGTGTACCGGTCAGGGAATCCGGAACCGCAAGTAGGTAGAAATCAAAAATACCGTTGTCCGGATCCCAGGCTGCCTCAATGGATTTGTTGTATGGATCCCCCGGTAAAAATTCAGGGAAAAATCCGCTGTTAAAACTCAAACTCTTTAAGCCCGTACGTCCCGACGTATAATTTATGGTAAAAGAGGAAATAGAAACGGTCCCCTCTCCTTCTTTTGGAGCATAACACAGGTAATTCGGGGAGAGATCTGCAGTAGGCATGTTTCTCGGAATTCCCCCAAAACCATAGTAGGAGGTATCCTCTTTCCAGGAGGTGACAGTACCGTCCTTTTTAAAGGTATATCCGTAGCAAAAAGAGAACTCCGTATTATCCGCCAACTTTGTAGAAAAACTGAAAATCTTTCCAACTTCGTCCGCAGTAAACAAATCTCCGCCCGGAGATATGACAATCGTGCCGTCGGCTTCCACACGACACTTGTGACCAATCATACGGATCGTCTTGGCGTCCGGAGTTTGCAGAGTAAAGGAAAGGTTTCCGTTTTCGGAAACAAGGCTGCCTTCTACAAGATGTTCCGGATAGCTGACCAGCTTCATGTTCGTATGTTCAAAAACCTCGCTATGTACGGGCAGCCCGAATTCTCCGTTTTTGAAAATAGCCTTAACTTCCAGGAATTGACCGTGTGTTAACTGTACGAAGGTATCGGTAGTAGATTTTACTTCACCGCTGCCGATTAAAGCGCCGTCTTCATAGTGGCATAAATCGTATTCATAGGAAACCGCATTCCGAACCGGCTTCCAACTTGCCAGACCGTTTGCATCAATAGTAATTTGGATGCTGTCTGCATAGCCGTCGTCCGGTTTTTGTGTCGGAGTAACTACCGGAGCCTCGGTCGGAGCAACTACCGGAGCCTCAGTCGGAGCAACTACCGGAGCCTCAGTCGGAGCAACTGCCGGAGCCTCGGTCGGAGCAACTGCCGGAGCTTCGGTTGGAGCAACTTCAGAAGTCTCGGTCGGTGGAGTCACCGGAGCCTCGGTTGGAGTGGTTTCCGGGGGAGTCTCCGGGGAAACTTCGCGGGTAACTTCCGGTGTAGGGTCCGAAGGAAGATCGGTATTGACAGCCGGGTCGTTGTTACAACCGGAGAGAAGGAGCGAACATAATAAAATGCCCGTTGCTAAATAGTGCGTGTTCGAAAATTTCTTTTTCATTAGCGATGGCCTCCTTTGGTACTTCATTTGTTAGTTTTAGAATAACACAGGTATGGGATGCGGTCAAGAAATTTGGGCTTTTACATAGGAATATATATTGTGCCGGTGTCATCAATGTAACCGATACGTAAATCGTATGCGGTGACAATGTGAGTCGGGTTAGCGGCATCCGAACCGGTATGAGAAATCAATACGTAGTCACCTACCTGCAATCTGTCGCAGGCTACATAACGTTCTAACCGTAGGTCGTTTAATTCCACCGTAAATTCCACTCCTACTTCCGGGTGTTCCATGAAAACAGTGTCATCCACCTTGATATAAGTGTCGGTAATCTCGGTGACTTCCCCCATTATGGTGAACTCCTGCTTCGGAGGAGCGGCCTTTTTGTGAGATTCTGCGAAGTCCATGATTTCCTTTACCGCATCTTTTCCCAGGTTATAATAATAGCCGTAATCTTCAATATTAGTGCGCAGATAGCCGCCGGAGGTAAGAGACCATGCGTTGTTATATATGCCAAGAGCTTCTGCATTTATGGTGAAAGACATTACATTCTTTCCGAGAGAAAGCTGTTCTTCGGCAAAATCAGTGGTAATGGTGCTACAGTTGGCATGGGTTAAAAACAGTTCCCATAAGGCATCACTGTCGGTCTCGGATAAGCTGTAACATTCCGACTCATAATAGAGAGATGTAAGCGGAAAGGTCTCGGTGAGGCTTAAGTCCGTAATCAAATCGCCCAGGGTGGCAGGAGGATTAAACGTATCTTGCATAAAGACATAGTATTCCTCGTGACCCTCGTATTTGACAGCCAGGAACCGGTCGGTGGAAATGCCTTTTATCTCAAACAGTTCGCAGGCCATGGAGTATGCGTAGGAGGCCGGTTCCGGAGCATATCCGCCCCTGGCTGCGGTATCCGCAATTTTCGCCCCTATCCATGATTCGGATACGGCGTTTCCTGTGTAGGAGGTACGGGAACGATAAGTTATGTCGTTGTATTCCACAGTCGGGTATTGGTCGCAAATAAAAATATATTCCCACGGCCATGTAATCATAGACTCAGGACTATATAGGCCTGAACCGTTCCGCTGTCGGAAGTCGTTTTTGTAGGCGATTCCCAGGGAACTTTTCTGTCCGATTGCCGGTGTAGGCGTGATTTGACAGTCCGGACAATCGCAATATCCATCGTGGTGGATGTGTTTGTTCGGTGGTGTCTGCCGGAGGGAGAAAGAAAACCGTAGTGCCACCAAAAGACAGGCCGCAGCTACGGCACCGGTGGAAATCCACAGTGCCTTGTGTCCTTTTTTCTTTGGTGTTCTTGCGTTTTTAATACAAGTATCGTCTACCTCGTTCAGTGCATCTAAAATATCGTCAGTATTCATACCAAACCCTCCTGTTCTAAGCGGATACGGAGCTTTTCACGGGTTCTGTAAAGCATGGACTTCACTTTGCTTTCGGAAAAACGGAACCGGGTGGCAATGGAGTTTACGGAGTCCATGTACCAGTACCGGCATAGGAACACCTTTTGTTCTGTTTCCGGGAGCGTTTTTACAAAAGAAGCAATTACTTCGCGAAGGAGTTTTCGTTCTGCTTCCTCCTCTATGCTTTTTCCGTCGGAGATACAATCCTCCAGTTCGTCAAGAACCAGGGGGAGTTGTCCGTCGCCGCGTTTCTTTGCGTTTCGCTGCCTCCATTTGTCAATGGAGATACGTCTTGTGAGCTTTCCGAGAAAGGTGGACAGCACAGACGGGCGGTGTGGCGGCATGCTGTTCCAGGCGTCAAGCCAGGTGTCGTTGACGCACTCCTTGGCATCGTCGGGATTGTGTAAAATGTTTTCAGCAATGGAATGACAATAAGAACCGTATTTTGCTGCGGTTTCGTCAATAGCACATTCCTTGCGTGCCCAGTATAAATCCACAATTTGTGTATCGTCCATCGTTTGTACCTCCCTCGTATGATAGAGCTCTTCCTCTATCTACTCGCAAAGTGGGTGGGTTTGGTTGCAAAAAAGAATTCTTTTATATAGCACCATAGTAATATTGAATGGTATTTGCAATAAAAGCAGAAACACCTTCTCCATACTGTGCGTCGGTAGCATTTGCAAGGACATCCTCTTTGGCATATTCCTTTGCCAAATCCAAGAGGATATTTCGTGCATTATCTAAGTGGAACATGGTTTTATAGTGGTCTGCCAGCTTCTCTACGGCATCAGCGGCAAGGGCGGTGTTGTTGCTTTCCTTTGCCTGTGCAAATTGCCGGTAAATCAGTTCGGTGTCTGCGGCAGAGGCGGTTGGTTCCGGGATGTCCGGTGTTTCTAACACCGCTTGCAAGGCCTTTTCTTTGCTGCCGTACCATTTGATTAATTCGGCAGAGGCTTTTTCGTTTTCAAAGCCTTTGGAAAGATAATTCTTGTAAGCCTCTTCTCCTCCGAATTGCTCGATTTGCTCAGCCAAAGCCTCCGGATTCATATGGCGTAATGTGTGGTCTACGATTTGTTCTACTTCTTCTTTACTAAATGCTCCAAAACTCATGGTATTGACTCCCTTCATAACATCTGATATTAATTCAATGATCCCGTTCAGACGATTTCGCTTACATTCCAACAGATGCTTTTGGGTAGCAAGAGCTTGTTGCTTGTTGTAGTCGGGGCGATTCATCATATCCCTGATTTCATTCAGCGGAAGTTCCAGTTCTTTGAAAAAAAGAATTTCCTGCAGCTTTTCCAAGGCATATTGGTCGTATAAGCGATAGCCTGCTTCTGTGATTGTTGTGGGAGGAAGCAAACCGATTTCGTCATAATAACGTAGGGTACGAATGCTTACTCCTGTGATTTCCGATACTTCTTTTACTGTTTTCATAAGTTCTCCTTTCCAATCACAGTGTAAGGGGTTACGTTACGTGAGAGTCAATACTTAAATTATTTTTTGTTAGAATCTATCTGTTTGCTACATACCACGCTAACTCCAGCGCAATATCAAAATGTCCGGCATCGTGCTGGGTGTTTTTGATTTGGCCGTCCTTTTGACGCATGTCCCACTTTGGTGCATCCAGTAAATCTCCACTGGTAAAGAAGGTGTAAAGTTCTACACCACGGAAGTCGCATACGGCCTGCAGACCGGCACATTCCATTTCCACGGAAATGCAACCGTCAGCCTTGCGTTTTTCAAAGTTCCCTGTAGTTTCACGGTAAAACGCATCGGTGGTCCAAGTCTTTCCCTTTACATAAGGAAGCCCTGCCTCTTCCATAAAGTTTGCAACGATATCTGCGTTTTTGACAGTGATGTAATCTGCTGCCGGGGCGTAATGGTAGGAAGTGCCTTCGTCACGGTAGGCTTCCGTCGGGACCATGACTTTCCCTCGGGCAATTTCTTTGGCGAGGCATCCTGCACCGCCGAACACGATAAATTTGTCCGTGTCAAGGAGCTGTAAGGCATCCTCCGTATTGGCAACAGCGGCCGGGGCTCCTACATAAGTCTTAAAAAAAGCAAAGTATTTGCCCTTGTATTCAAAACCGTATACCGGTGTTTCGCCGGTGGCGGACCAGATGGAAGTAATCTTCTTACAGTCAAAATTTGCCAGTACAAAATCTTCGATTTTCCAGGAAAAAGTCTGGATGCAGGCATCTACCTTCGGGGCGTTCTCTACACGCTGCGGAGTGATGATGGCGTTGGTTTTATTGTCAAAGGTTTCGGTTATCATAGGGGTGTCCTCCTTGTAATTAAGATAATTATATCACATTATAATGTTTTTTCGAAGATATATCGTTGCGGTTTCATGCCTAAAGATTGATACAGTTCTAATGCCGGTTCATTAAATCCCCAGACCATTAGGTCAATCCTTTTTGCACCCTGTTCTTTTGCCTTGCATTCCACTTCTTCAAAAATCCTTTTTGCAAGTCCCATTCGGCGGTATTCCGGACGCACAAAAATGTCGTCAATGTATGCCGTTTTGAAATCTGTAATCATTCCGCTTTTCTCTTTTAAGGTAGCAATACCGAATCCCATAATGGTGTTCGTTTCATTCACTGCGGCAACGGTCAAATGATTTTTATCTTCTACAATGTTAAGAAAATCCTGTTCGGAGTAAGGATGCTCCAAAGGGGCATATAAATCAGGGCGGGCATTTACATGTAATGTATGTAATTCCTGCATGCAGAGATCAATGAAAGGATAGTCCTCTTTTTGTAAGGCGCGTAGGGATATTCGAGTGTTCGACATGCTTTTCTTTTCATAGCCGATAATTGTCATTTGGTCATTGATTTCTTTTTCACTTCCGGTTCTAATAAAGCCCAGTTTTTCGTAGAAGTGGCAATCCCTGGCTTCCTGTTTGATGGTGGCAAGGGTCCATACATCGGTGTCAGAGTAAAGCTCGAAAAGCATATGCATGGCAATTTGCGCAATTCCCTTGTTCTGATATTTTGGTAAAATAAAAATCGGTGAAATGTGTTCCTCTTTTTGTGGTGCATCCGGGTCTGTGGTGTGGCGAACCCGAACAGCCCCCACCGTCTCGCCATCTGCCAGAATCAGGTGGTAATGAGAATTCGGATGGGTTAATTGCCAAATCACTTTATCGATACTTTCTTTCGCCGGACTGGTTTCGTCGTCCTGATAGATTTCGTAAAGGGGAAGAAAGGCTTCGTATTTCATTAGGTGAATCAGTTCGGCATCTTTTTCTGTTGCTAAAGTTAGGGTTACGTTCGGGTTCATAGTGTCCTCCTTTTCATGAGTACAAAGAATCAGGGTTAATGATTGAGTTCCGCTTGCGTTTTTTTAAATAAAAAACGCACCGGACAGGTCTTTATGTCCGATGCGGTAGGCTCTTTATAGTAAAATCAAAGCGTACATTCTTTTCGCACAGACATATAAGACCTATCGGCTTATAGCTGCGCGAACTGCGGGGCTACAAGCAAATACGTCTGTAATAAATAATATACGCATAAGTCTGTCTGCTCTGATTCATATGTGTGCTCCTTAAATTTTTTTATTAGGATAGCATAAGAGGGGGAAGGGTGTCAAGAAAAAAATGTTATTCACTCTCATAGTGAAAAAAACTCTCTCTGCGTGATATTGTATCCGGTGCGCATTTCCTGTACAATACAATCAGAAAGAGCGCTGCTTTCCATAAAAAGAAAGTGAGGATAAAAGAATGAAATTGAAAATCGGAGAAACCATAAAGAAGTTACGAAAGGAAAGGGAGATTACCCAGGAGGAATTTGCAGAAGTGCTGGGGGTATCCTGTCAGTCCGTATCCCGTTGGGAAAACGGAACCTGTTATCCGGACATGGAACTGATTCCCACCATTGCAGGCTTTTTTGCCGTGTCGGTGGATAAGCTGCTGGGCGTGGATGAGGAGATGGAAAAGAAGGCGGTGGAACGGTATCGCACCGAGTTTCAGAAGGCAATCAGCAAAGGAGCGGTGGACGAGTGTATTCGTATTGCAAGAGAAGGTGTTGCAGAATTTCCGAATAATTACGTGATGTTGAATCTTTTGATGTATGCCTTGTTTGTGGCGGGAAGTGACGATGCGGATATTCCGAACTGGAAAGAGAATATGGAGAAATATGACGGAGAAATCATTGCCCTTGGGGAGCGCATTATGAAATATTGTCCGGATGTGGAGATTCGTTCCGAGGCGACGGCGCGGCTTGCATTTCAGCATTGTGAAATGGGAAGAAAGGCTATCGGAAGAGCCATTTACGAGACGCTTCCCACCATGGAATGGTGCCGAGAACGTGCAATCTGGTGGGCATTGGAAGAGGATGAGAAGATTCCCCATACCAGAAAGTACATTAGAGCGGCCTATGACCTTTTGTTAGATGCAATCAACGGTTTGATATATGACCCGGGGCTTCCTACGGAAGAGTCACTTGCTGTATTGGAGAAGGTGGAAGCACTGGAAAAACTGATGACAGATGATGCGCCGTGGAATACCTGCTGGGGCATTACACAGGACCATTTGGAACGAGCAAAGCGTCTGGTGAAGCTTAGCCGCACGGAGGAGGCATGGGAGCAACTTCGTCTGTCTGCGGAAGCGGCCATCGCCTTTGATAATCGTCCGGAGGAGGAAACAAAGGTAAGTTTATTGTTTGGAGAAGTGGTTCTTAAAAGTGTAAATTATGATACGGCGGATTCCAGACCGCTTCGGGAGATTTTGCGGGATAAATGGCTGGCGGATGCGGCACTGGACCCGGTGAGAGATTGTAAGGAGTTCAAAGAGATTTTAGAACTGCTGAGATAAGAGGTGAGAAAAAGGCTGACGCTTTCCGATGAAAAGTGTCAGCCTTGCTCTTTATATACTTAACACGGTTCCCCAAATAAGTACGAATACGACACCGGCGGCAGCCAGTGCAAGAAGTACAATCCATACAATTGCCGCTATGTTATACGGTTTGTCGGAAGGGGTTTCCCGGTTCCTGGTAAAGAGATATATCAACAATAATGCGATGGTCATGAGTCCAAAGATAGACGTTACAACGAGAAAAATAATAAAGTACAGTAAAAAAATTGCAGCGTCGGTAAGGGCAGCCAGACCCTCGGACTGATGATTGTTGACAAGCCACATTGCAACAATCATAAGGATACAAAGAAGTACGTTAAATGTAAAAAGTATTTTGATTTTTTTCATGGTGCATTTCCTTTCTGATTTAATCTTTCGTGTCAAATCCTTCGATTTCAATGTCATCCCATAATCCGTTTTTCGGAAATCCGGCATGTTGTTTTGCTCCGGGGAATCCGCCTGCAAACATGGCAAGTGCCAGAAGCAGAGAACCGTTTCCCGGCAAATAAAGAGGAAGGGAAGAGTCGCCTTCCTGGTTGTTGTGGCCGTTTGTTACGTAACGGTTTTTCGGGGTGTCCGAAAGCAGCAGAGAAAGGGCATGTTCGCAATCACCGAGACGCAATGCGGTCATGGCAAGTACTGCAAAATCCCAGCCCCAAAGGGAGTTGTAATCCCAACAATCCTCTACCTTTCCCAGGGTATTTGCTGCGATGTTCCTGTCTAATCGACCGGTATAAAGAAGGCCGTAGGCACATAACATGGACGGGTGGTCCTCGTTGTATTTTGTGAACGTATCCGGGCAATTTTCGTGGGCCGGATAAAGCCCGTTTTTGTCCGGAGAAGGAACGTACAGCTTGTCCGCTACGGTGTTCCAGGTGCGGACCGACGTCACGATACCGGTGGAATCCGGCGGGATGCGGTTGTCTTTAGCCGTGTCTCTGCAATGGTCAGAAGAGACGGAAAGGGAGTCGGAGGCAGCGTTGTTGTTTTGGAAACTTTCCAAGCGTTCCCCCCATTTGGCGGCCGTCTTTAAGCCGTAATACCAATATTCCGCCTCAAAGGTGGGATTTTTTGTATCCGCCGGTTTGTGACATTCCTGCGCCGGAATCATAGGACCTAAAAGCACGTAAACGTCTTTTTCTGAATCATAGACCCCAAAGTCTGCCATAAAATCTGCGGTTTCTTTTAATAGAGGGAAGTATCGTAACAGAAGTTCCTTTTTCTTCTCTTCGTCTTGTTCTGTTTGATACAAAAGCTCGCACATAAATATAAGATGGGGCTGTTGCCAAATCAAAAGCGGGGCAATGACAGAAGGAGAATCCATGCCGGTTTCGCCCACCATCTTCGGCCAACGTGCTCCTGCAAACCCGTTTTTCGCTGCATTTTCTCTTGCTTCCGGCAGGTGTAATTCGTACCAGGTAAGACTTTTCTTTAATAAATCCCCATGTCCCCAAAGAGGAAGCCATGCAGCATGCCAGGGGTGCATTTCCAAATGAAACTTTCCGTACCAACTGTTACAGGTAAGGCCGGTTTCCGGTGGCGGAAGGCTTCCTGCCGACTGGATGGAAAGAAGATACTCCGATAAAATCATACGGCGTTCCAGTTCCTTTGCCTGTGGGTCTTTGCATCGGGAAAAATCTATGGCGGCGCCGGTTTCCCAAAACTTTTTTTTCACAACGGCGCTGCGATAAGAAACTGTTTCAAACTCCTGCGGGACGGGAGGATTGTTTTTATCAAAAGACACCGCAAAGGAAAGAGTGGTATCCCCTAAGGAACGGATGCAATAGGTATGAGGCACCGGGCCCGGTTCGATGGTGCCGTTTTCCGTGGAAATCGTCACAAAATAACTGTCGTTGTTTTGGCGACGACGTAAAGTAAGTACCTGTGTCAAATCCGAAAACTCGGAAAAAAAAGAATTTTCTGTAGGATATAAAATGAGTTCTTCCTGATCTTCGTCGGGAGCCGGAAAGATGCCGCCGGATTTTTCCGGAGAGCCGAAAGGAAAAGCAATGCAGACGGTAAGTTCATCCGGCAGTGCATCGGAAGTAATCTGAAAAGCAACCGTATCGGAGTCTCCGTCGCATACGGTTTTTACGGAGCAATCGGAAAAAAGCATTCCGGCAGTATCCCCGATGGAATAAGTACTGTGGATAACTCCCGTATATAAATCCAGTTCCTGTGAAATATTTGAAAGCCGGGCAGAGGTGACAGCCTGTCCGTTCAAACGGAGGCCGATTTCTGCAAGATTGGCCCGGTGAGGGTTTTCCCGAAGCCAGGTATAAATCGGTTCTTCTCCCGGTGCGCAGTGCACCGGATAGGTGACGGTGCGGTCAAGATAGGGATACGCGGTGTGACTTAACTCCGAAAGTGTATAAACGGTACATGCAGTACCGTCACAGCCTGTCGGTTGTGCAGAGGCAGCCGGCCCTGCAAAGGAAATGCCGGACTGCTTTGTAGTCTGTGTCGGAGTTCCGCCCTGGCGCACGCCGGAAGGTTGGTTTGCCGGTTGCGGTTCCTTTTTTAAATACCGTGCATGAGTTGCCGGTAATGTATGTACACCCCAGTGTGCCATGGTACAAAGGGGAAACGTCTCTCTATATTCTGCAGATAACGACTGTAATCCCGTGACGTCCGCAGTAAATACGAAATCACCGTTGCCTACAGACAACGGTGAAGAAAAATCCACCGCAGATAATTTCGGATTGTGTCTTGTAACTAAATTATAGCGGTTTATGGACATAATGACCTCTCTTTCCTGTTCCGGCCGGAAGTATTGCGGGCAAGTGATATGTGTGCCATAATACAGTCTGATCGGATGCCGATGTTTTTCTTTGGTTTCAGTATAAAAGATTCTTAAGAGGATTGCAAGAGAGCCTCGGTCTTTTTAATTTGTTTTAATAAAAATTGATAACGTTCTTGTACGGAATTGATGCGGTAAATACTGCTGGAGACCAGATCCGGATCCACTGCATTTTCGAATATCGAGTAGGCGGTTTCCAGTTCGAGACGGGTTGCATGAAGCTCTTTTAGAAGCGGATTTTCCGGTGTTTTCTTTTTTTGAAATAATGATGCCATAGGTAAGTGCACTCCCTTTCATAAAGATATTGTAAGTATAGACAGCAAATTGGCAAATTATACCCAAAAAAAGTGTTGTGTAAATTTCTGGGAATAAAAATGCAAGCAAATGTGCAGAAAGAAAGGATTCTTTGAAAAAAGACGACTGAAAAAATTCGTCAATTTATACAAAAAAAGTGAAAAAGTTTGGTAAAAAAGACGAAAATAATTAAATTGATTTAAAACCATTGACTTTCCGGCTGGCAGCGGGTATTATAGTGACATCGAAGCTCGACTCGAGCATGCGGTTTTGATACAAAGCCGTTCTTCCCACACATGAAAATTGAATCGAAAGAGAGGGTATCGTTGGAGAAAATTGTAGGAATTATAGACGAGATACCGGAATACGCCACAAGGTTAGCGGTGTATTTAAACGGGAGTCGCAATTTTCCGTACCGTGCAGTTGTGTTTTCCTCCCCGAAGGAGACAGAAGGGTATGTAAAACGAGAGGCTGTGGCTGCAATTTTGGCGGCAAAACGGTTTGAGCGAGAGGTACTGGAGTTTGCGGCGGGTACAAAAACAGAAGTGTTTTTGTTGCAGGACATCAGAGATGAAACCGGAACAGGGATGGTGTACCGATACCAGTCAGCAAAAGAAATCGGACGGATATTCACGGAACAAAAAACGGTGGAGCAAAAGATTCCGATTCTGGGGGTGTTCTCACCCGGGGGGAATGCAGAAGCAGAAACGCTTTCTCGTATGATAGCAAAGGAGATGGGAACAGGCGGCAAAGTATTATACCTTTCATTGTTTCCTTTCAGTTGTTACGGAAGAGAGTGGGGAGACGGATTTTCCGAGGCGTTGTTTTTTCTCAGACAAAAGGAGGAAGAGAGAGCAGTCAATCTGCGAGCATTATTGCAACGGGAAGAGTTTATGGATGCCATCGGACCGGTACGCTGGTTTACGGATTTGGACAGTGTGACGGCAGAGGATTTGGAGCGATTGTTTTGTCGGGAAATTTGGGATACGGACTACCGCGCATTTGTAGTGGCGGTGGGACAGTTTGACAGAACGGGGAGAACGGTGCTTCGCTGTTGCGACAAGGTGTTAATCCCGGTTTGGGAGACAGAAGAAGGGAGGAAGATACAAGAAGAATTCAGGCGGCAGCTAAAGGAAAGCGAGGAAACGAAGTTGTATTCCGGTGTGATTGAATTCTCGGTTCCGGTTGTGGGAAACGGAAATTTTGAGGAGGCAGTCAGAGAGGCGGTAAAAAAAGGAGGGGAAGTTTTTGAGCAACGTCCGGGAGGAAATGAGGGAAGACATTCGCAGACGGACATTGGAACGTATGGATTTGTCGGAGGAACTTACCGATGAGCAGATACGGTCAGAGATAGAGGAAGAGATTTTGGCCTACGGAAGAGAGCATTTTCTTCCGTTAGAAGAAAAGCTTCGATTAAAAGAAGAGATATTTTACGGAATCAGGGGATTCGACATATTGGAGGAATTATTGACGGATGCATCGGTAACGGAAATTATGATAAACGGTCATCAACACATTTTCTATGAACGAAAGGGGAAATTGTTTTTGTGGGAAAAGCAGTTTTCTTCGGAAGAACGGCTCTACGATGTGATTCAGAAAATGGCGGCGGTGGCCAACCGGGTGGTCAATGAAGCCAGTCCTATTGCGGATACCAGATTGCCGGACGGATCCAGAGTAAATATCGTGTTGCCGCCGGCTTCCTTAGACGGACCGGCGGTAACGATTCGAAAGTTTTCTCGTGTTCCTTATACTATGAGCAGACTGGTGGAACTGGGAGCACTTACGGAAGAGGCGAGGGAGTATATGGAGGAGGCGGTGAAAAACCGTCGGAATATTTTTATCAGTGGCGGAACCGGTTCCGGAAAGACCACCTTCTTAAATGCGCTTTCGGCATATATTCCCGATACGGAACGAGTGATTACAATAGAAGATGCAGCGGAATTGCAGATTTCCACAATTCCCAACCTGATTCGCATGGAGGTGAGAAAGGCAAGTACGGAGGGGTGTAGTGCGGTAAGTGTACGGGAGTTGATTAAAACCGCACTGCGAATGCGCCCGGATCGTATTATTGTGGGAGAAGTACGAGGAGCGGAGGCGCTGGATATGTTGCAAGCCATGAATACGGGACAGGCGGGTTGAGCATCTTATTGACATTAGTTATTATATGGAGGGCTATAAATTGTTTTATATACCAGAGAAAAGAATGATAAAATCGGGTTATTTTATTATCATTAGAGAGGTAGAAGGCTATATTGAAATCATTTCCAAAAATACCAGACACTGTTGGATAATAAAAAAAATAGATTCTAGGAAGCCAATTCGGCTATATCATAAGCATAGTATTACAGAGATGTATTATCATAAACATGGAGAATTTATTTCGGTAAGAAAGGCGATTGATGAAATTAAGTCACATGATCTGTATTGCTTGAGTGTCTGCCGGAATAGAGATGAAAATGTGGGGGGAAGAAGCAGATATTCGGATATATGTTGAGTAAAATGGTCGAATGAGAAAATAAACCATTTACAAAAGAACATGTGTTCTGTATAATGGGTGTATAACTTAGTTAAAGGGGGATACCATTATAGTTCCGCTTCCTGTTATTGCTTCATTCGATTCTACTGGTACAATTAAACCGCTTTATATAAGGATTGGTGCTGATTCAGTTAAGATTGTTTCGAGTATTAAAAGGGCGCAAATGCTTAGTACAATAGAATATAATTGTCAGTTACAGAACAGTGAAAATTCCATCGTTCCGTTACTTTTAACTTATCATATCCGGGAGTGCGTTTGGTCAGCTAATATTTCATTGGACGAATTGAAATTCTATATTGCCGAGCCATAGATGGAAGAAATCCTTTTGATGAGAATGAAAAACAACAGGCTAGGAGATTTCCTAGCCTGTTGTTGGATGCATTGATATGTTTTTGTATTTGGTAACTCCGGTGTACTGGAAAGAAGCTTTTAACTACTGTGTGGATGGGATTTAGAGTAGCTGGTCTTCTAAGGCATCAAGAGCTTTCTTTTTTTCTTCTACTTCTTTGTTGAGGGCCTCAAGTTCATTAGCTTTTTCGCGATTAACAAGTCTCTTTACTGCTTTAAAAATAGATTCAGAGACCGAAAGAACAATCACTAACATTACAAAAGAGATTATAACGGATAACACCATCCACCAGAATCCTTTAGCGATTAGCATCCATATAACTCCAACAATTGCGGCTAAAAAGGCACTTCCTTGTAAGATGATTACTAAAGTTTTTACGAATCTTAGTAAGGAAGAGGAAGAAAACAATTCTTTTTCCGTAGTTTCTTGCCGTTGAAGAAGGGAATTGTATTCGTCTTTTGCCTGTTCTAGAGCGGCATTTAATTTCTCTTGTTCTTTTTTCTTTTTTTCTTCTTGTTCAGCCAATCTAGCTTGTAGGGCGGCCTCTTGCTCGGCGATTCGGACTTGTTCTGCGGCTCGCTCTGCAGCTTTTTGCTCGGCAATCCGGGTCATTTCCTCTTCTTGCGTTTTCTTTTCTGCTTCCTTTATCTCTCTTGTTTTACCTTCACAGTATTTAATGAAGCTTTCAAAAAATTCGAGAGTCATATCAGTAATAGGCATCAGATCCGAAGTCGTGACTATCTTATCCATTCGTTTTTTCCCATACGGATGTCGAGCAATAGCGGCGATACTCATTAGGTAACGCCCCTTTGCTTGGTCGCAAGGGGTATCTTTTCTGCCGTCATAGTAGTAACTACCCAGCCATGCCATAGCCATTGGATGATAATGCTGAATAGCTTGTAATAATAACTCCTTTCCGAAATCGTATGGTTCAGACTCGACATCATAAAAACCTTTACATGCAAGAGCACTTATGCAACACTTGCTCTTATCGCGAATAAGTCGGTTTAATTCAATGTAGCTAATATGAGAACTAGTATTATACTTGACCTCATCAATACGTCTTTTAATTTCCAAGGACAGATATTGAAAATAATTGCTGTTTTCACATGAAAGATTATCCATTGTTTTGGCGATACCTAACATCTTGTCTGTATTACGATTCTCTATATCAGAAGCATACAGATGATGAATGATGTTTCTTTCGATGTAATATTCTATGAAACCATTCTTTTCATCCAAGTTGCGATAGAAGTACTCATAGTCATTGCTGGCGATAGCGGTATTAATGTCACTGATGTATGTCCCTACCATTTCCAGACTACAGAATTCTTTGCCATATTGCTCCGCAAGTTGTTGAGCCTGATTAATAAGTGCTTCTTTTTCCCGCAGATGTTTTTCATACTCATCAAAATTATAGAAGGAAAATCTGGAACGGTACCACGTAATCATATTTCGGAAGTCTTCTATTTCTTGTTCGGATTTCATTGCATTTGAATCAATTTCGTCATCGAAGTCTTCGCTAATTCTTAACCACAATATCCTCTCAATCATTGTTTTAATTTGAAATACTCCGGCCAAAGAAAAATATTGGTGTGATATTTCAACATCCTCATATTTGAGTATATCATACATTTCCAAATAAAAATCTATCTCATATGGATTTGATGCGATACATGCTACCAATTTATCAATGAATCTATCCTCGTACTCATCTGAATTTTCCTCATACAGAGCTCTATAATTATTTAATACACGTATCTCCTTTTCAGAATCAAAGGTGTATCTTTTTCTTTTGCCTTCTTGGACCATGATATCATATACAGCATTGACAACACCAATACAGCACTTATAAAAACCAAGGATAATACGCTCAGATTCTTCGCCAATGTCAAAGGCTTCTTCTTTTGCTCTTTCTATCCGGCGTTTATCGCTGGCATCTTGAAACATATTTTCAATTCCGTAAATAATGCTAGTACCTGTGTTTAGTACACCAGCTTGTAAAGCACCTTTTAAGGCACCCTTTATTCCAAAGCCACCACCATACCACCTAGGCCTTGAAGCTCTTTGTATGGAGCGATACTCACATATTTCATTTGATAACCTCTCAATCTCTTCGGCAGCTTTTAAATAAGGTTCTATTGTGGGAGTCGGATCCGTATATTTGAAAGCAATTTCATTTAAGGTCTCGAAGTCAATGCTGTCTATTCCATTATCTATCAATATTTTTATTCCTTGTTTTAAAACAGCATTAATAGCTTCTACCATTGATGATATACCGATTTCTAGAAAATCATCAATATTATGCACTTTATCTATTAACATCCATTGATATGCATTGCATAGTTTATCCACATATTCGGCTAATTCTCTATGCACACTTGCGTATTCTTCAATATCTTTGCTTAAGTCAAAGGTTCTGTTAAATAGGCTAAAGCTAATCATCTCATGCTTAATTGGCTCAGTCTCCTCGTTTGGAGAGCTTTCTATATGTTCAGAACTACCTTCTATTGCTTCTGAGATATTTTTACCACATTTGAAACAAAATTTTGCATCATCAGGCAATTTGTTTCCACAGTATATACACCACATAATGTTCTCCTCCTCGTATGAATAGTTCTTTTAATATTCTAAAACAAAATGTTTTGAAATACAACACAAAACATTTTGTTTTACGCAAAATCTGCAAAAAAAAGACTGGTACACAAACATACCAGTCTTCTTGCGCCTCTTATACTATTTTCTTGTTGTTTTCTCCGGATATGGTTCTTTTACGTCAGTCAAACCAAGTAGATAATCCGTACTGCATTTGTAATACTTGGAAAGCCGTATCAAAGTTTCTGTTGGAATATCCCGGCGCCCAAGTTCGTAATAAGAATAAGCCACCTGCGAGCAGTTCAAGTATTCTGCTACATCCTTTTGTGATTTATCCATATCCTCTCGTAAATTACGAATCCGTTCAAAATTCATATGCATCACCAATTACTATTATGCATATTCTGATTAAGAACAGTTTGTTTTAAAACGCATTGTTTTAGCTCTGGTTGCATCATGCACACAAATCGATGATTTCATCCCTTTCTTGATCGTATCTGTAGATGTGACCGGACAAAATTTCATTTGGTGCAACATGTTCCCGGTTGACTGTATCTACCATCTGTACAAAGGCATCGGTAGAGTAAGCTTCCTTCATCGGTAAGATGATAAGCTCGTAAATTGAACTTGGAAGAATCAGAAGGTCATTTTCGACTTCTTTTGAGAACTTCTGGAAGAGCGATTTGTTTAACATGCACGCCGCACCGGCAATTGACCTGTATCCGCAGACATACATCGTATCTTTGGTAGAGGAAAGTCCTGAGAAGAACTCCATTTCATCTTCGGTATCAGCAAGAATCTGTCCCATTAACTTTGACATTGGAATTATTTCCGGGGATTTCTTAAAGCTATTTTCATAAGCAATCTCGAAAAGTTCATCTTCTGTGATTCCCCACGCCTGAAACATTGGATATGTTACCAGTGTGTTTCCTTCCGCTTTGGCGGCGTGAATCGGTCCGATGCGGTATGTAATCGCTAAATCAAGGAAATCTCTGTGAGGGGCGTGTTCTAACATGTTCACATTCTGAGACTTGTTAATGAGGCGGATATAGAGCTTGTCCTTTATCTTTTCATAATCCATAAAGAAAGATGCATCTAAATCTACACGGTCCTCTAAAATTATATCAATTTCATCAAGGACTTCCTCTAAGCTACAATCCCCGTTCTGTAAAGGGAGTTCAAGACGTTCGCATTCAATCACCGGATAACACTGTGTGTCAGCAAATTGGATTAAAAATCCTTCGTAGCTGGTTCCGTTGTTGCCTTTAACAAATTCAAGGGTTACTTTGCAATCCGGGTGACGTTTTTTGATTCCATTAAATATCATTTTTCTGTATTCTGTCATACAAAAATCCTCCTATGCAACTTCTTCTGCTTCGATTTCATTTGCAATCTCCGACATATCCACCGCAATCTCGTTTTTGATGGATGAATCGGTGCTGACTGCTCGGATTACATCAGTTTTCAATGGTGCGTATTTCAACAGCTTTTTGATAACCGTCTTTTTTGCCATGCTTTCATAGTCTGTTCTCCACGGGGAGAAGTCCGAGCCAAAGGATTTACTGTACTTCTCTGCATGGCGGTCAATATCTGTTTTTGACATAACCTCAAAACCATATCCGCCGTTTGCCAACTTATACATTGCATATACCTGAACAACCTCTCCACGGTCACCTTTTTCATTTACTGCCGGGATGTGCTCTAATTTCGGATTCAGACCGTAAGAATAGACAAATTCATCGTTCTCATGTACGCAATGAGCCTGTATAGTCTGAACGTTCTCGTTACGATAAATAAGATCAATCATGCCTTTAAAGCCCAGTTGGAACTGACATTCAAGCTTTCCCTTGTTTTTATATGGGATAAGATATGCCTGACCAAGAGGGGTGTTTGGTTCAAGTCCTAATTGCGCCGCATTCATAAGAGCCGCGAGAAAGGACATCTGGGTACACTCCATAAGCTGAGGGTTATTATTAAGGGCAGATAATGCCATTCTTGTAAATCGTTCCGTGCTGATGACAGACGGAAGCGCCTTTCTAATCTCCGGTTCTAAGGTCTTAATAAGGTCTGCAATAGACATGCTCTTTGTTATCTTAGCCGGGGCATTGCTCCCGGCCGCCTTTTTTTCAATCTCTGACTTTATATCCATAAGATAAATCTCCTTTCATTACGCCACTTTTTCGTAGCCAAACTCTCCTCCGGCTTTATGATGGGCCACAATCTCTGCCCAAGAATAGTTTTCGCCAATCAGTGCTTCCATGTTGAACTCCGGGTAAAGCCGGTAACATCCCACGAGCTTCCCTTTTTTATGAAGTCTTCTGACCTTTAAAAAACTGATTTTTTTCATGCCGTCCCATGTATAAGCCATATACGTCACCCCCTACATATCCGCGCAATTAAGAACGCTCTTAATTGCTTCTACAAGTTGCTCGCTAAAGGGTAAATCCCTATCCCAGTTCTTCTCGTACTGCTCAGCGATAGAATCAATCGCTGATTCGTTATTCACTGCGGAATCATATTGTGGAGTGGTAAGAGTACCATTGCCAAGGAGATGTGCCATCATCTTCTTAATCTCACAGGAGAGATACTGTTTCTTTACCTTTTCATAACTTTCCTGTTCCAAGGTATCAGGAATCTCTACCTGATGAGGTGTAATATAAAATCCGAGAAATTCATGGTTTACAGAATCCGTCCGTTCATACATGGTTGCTCGGTAATCCTCAGTAACAAAATCTCCCTCGATTTTGCAATACTTTGATGCGCCATTTTCCACGATGCCATTGAGAATTCGAATCACTTCATCCTCGGAATACGAGGCTTTTACAATCGTCATGCCTCTTTCTTCCATGGTTTCCCAGTGGCCGTGAAGTATAAATAAAGTTGCCATTTGGCTATCCTCCAATCTTTTATGCTGCCTTTACAGAAAAACGTCTCGAAGTAGTGACCTTCAGAAACTCTTTATAAAGCTCCGGCTGTTCTTCCTTTAAACGTTTCGTGTCAATTCGTGCCGTATCTACATTGCTCCATGAAACACGGTAGTTATCGCTAAAGGCGATTTCGCTATTCTGCATGAACAGTTTGATTTCCTGTTCAATTTGCTTCTGCTCCGTTTCCAGCTTGTCCTTCAGGGCAATAACTTCCTCTCTCCGGCGAAGTTTTTCATCGAACCCAAGAAGTTCCACTGCCTGTTCCTTTTTTGCAATATGGAAATACTCATCCAAAATCTCATCACAGACGTCCGTTCCATCCGGGTCAGGCATTACCTTTGCTTCCACATGGTCTTTCCAGAACTTTTCTTCAATGGAGATAAGGTTACTTATTATCTCCTCATCACGCTCAATCTTGGCGTATTTAAACTCCTTTCCGAGAATGACAACAGCGATATACCATGCTTTCTTCCCGGTGACAGCCATGTAGTGATAACATTGGGCCAGATAATGAGCCGGAATCTTATCATCCTTCCATTTGTCTGCGTTGTAAGCAGAAGCGGTCTTACATTCCAATCCGGCATCTTCACCTACAATAAGCCTGTCTACATCAGCAATCATGCACGGGTGCGCGGTACTTCGGTACATCATGTTGGAACGACGTACCTTTAATCCTGTAGCCTTCATAAACCGCTTTGCTACATAATCCTCAAGGTCTCTGCCTTGGCGCATGGATTCGTTATCTGAATCTTCCACATCTTCACTTACTTTGTCTTTATACACATGAATGGAGCTTGTATAAGGATTCAGTCCACAGATAGCACCGGCATCAGAGCCACCTAAACCCGTCTTACGAAGAGCAAGCCAGTCTTTGTGGGGCATCCCCAAAATTGACGTAGTAGTGTACATTATTTTCCTCCCTTCAAAAAGGCATAAATGTAGGAGGCATCCGTAGATACCTCCTAAAAGCCGTCAATGATTCCGCTTTCTTTAAAGCTAAAATATTTTCCTTCCATACCACAGATGATGTGGTCCTTCAATGTAATCCCAAGAAGATTTCCGGCATCTATAAACCGCTGTGTAAGTTGTACATCTTCATTGCTTGGAGCGCATACACCGGACGGGTGGTTATGGAACAACATAATACCGGCGGCATTACTGACAATGGCGGTTTTAAATGCTTCTGCCACGCCTACCATACATGCGTTTACCGTACCAATGGCAACAATTTCAATTGTGAGCGGCTGGTTCTTTGTATTAAGGGAACACACCAAGGTCATCTCTCTATCCGAATTACGAAATAATTGATTTGCAAGCTCTACCGCTACTTTCGGACCATAGATAGTGTTCTTCCCACCATAGGTAAGGCTCCCTTCACACACAACCGAATGTCTGACTACGGAAACTTTCCCATTCTCTTCTGGCTCACGCATAAATGCATTGACTTCCTTTCGTGTTCTCACGCAGCCTTCACCATCCCATAAGCACGATCAATCAGTGCATTTCCTTCCACTGTCTTTAAGAAAAGGTTCTCTCTGTAAGTGGAAGTCTGACGAAGCGGTGCAGCATGTGTAGCAAAGTCAGATACTGCATTCACAAACTTGTACGCATTGTTTCCTACGTAAGTCAAGTCCGGCGCATCAAAATACCGGCGCTTTAAATCTTCACGGAGAGTTCGTGTGTTGCGGCGTTGTGCCGGAGTAGCAGTTACATCATCCGGGAAAAACTCATCAATGTACTCCATAACCTTCTTATCAGATAAAGATACCTTCTGAAGCTGAAAGATTTCTCTTCCCAGTTCTGTCATATACTTCTCAGCAAAGAAAAGTGTTTGAGAAGCTTCCTGCATCCGATTTGCAATGCTCTGCGTATGTACGGCAGACCAACTACGCTTTGCGGTGGAAAGAGCCAGATTAAGGGTGTTTTGGCATACCACTCGAATTGGTGTGATAGCACACCGGATAGAACCACTTCCGTCATGAGAATTAAAAAAGACCAGATACGGCGATATCTGATCTTCTCCGATAATATACTCATTAGGTAGCTTGGCTAAAATCCAAGTCTTTTTACCTTCCTGTAACGAACCGGCAGTCTCATAACGGACACCTTTTCCGAGAAGTTCTTCTGTGAACTGGAAGGCTTCTCGATTCTGTACGACCTTATATCGGTCAGATACTACACCGAGAACTTTATCATCCATATCACGGATGTTTGCCTTAAAGCCCGGAATTGGCAGACCACCATCGGTAAGAAGATCCGTTTGGTATACATTCCAATCAAGACCTGCAAGCCGGATAGCCGTTTCAAAATTCGGTGCTTCAGCGATGACTTCTCCCAGTCCGTGCCACGGAGTGGTGCGGACGGAAAACATTGTTTCTACATTTGCGGACATAAAAATCCCTCCTTATAATGAAATATTATTTTGGTTTCATAGTGATAATATATCATTACAAGGAAGGATTTTAACGCTATATAAGGTTTGTATAGCCTATTTATGGCCTATTTTGTTAAGTCAACAATAGAGATTTCGCCAAATAAATCGGACTTTGACTTTGGTCGGATTCTCCATGCATTTCCGTGGTTTTTACCGGTATACTTTCCGGTTTTGGTTGTGTATCCGCGCCAATCATATGTGATAACACCGGTTTTAATTAGTGCAAGGAAGGTCATGAACTGTGGGGCACGAGAAAATTCAATTTCTGTATATTGAAACTGAACCATATTGCCAACAGTTCGTTCGTTGGCACGCACCCATAAGGTTGAAGGATGTTTATCTTCTAACTGCTTCTTTAAATCCTCAAAAGTCCAAAATGCAGTTACCTCTGACTTGTTAGAAGAAGACTGCCTCATTAGATTTACAACGGAGTTTTCTTCATCTACTTCGAGATAGAATCCTTGTGTATTCTGTGGTGCTTCCTTAGAACCGATTGTGATGTATAAGCTGTTGCTATTTGGGTGGCTTTCTGATTCATATCCGTAAAAACGTGTAAAGGCGGAAACTCTGGATTTGTCCGATGGTTCAACAGTTGCAATAGTTGTTCCTTCAAAGCGTGGTCGCAGAGTAAAGAGAGTATCCAAGGTCTTACTGGCTTTGGCTTTGATCTCAATTAGTCCATCCAAATCTGCATCGTGTCGATTGTTTGTTTCAACAAGGAGTAAGCTTTCTAAGGTGTCGCCGACATCTTTTGGGTCTTTTGGACCTTCTCCTTTGCTGTTGTCGAACCAACTACCATCAAGGATTTCGACCAAGCGCGGCTTGATTTCCTCGAATTTCTGACTAATCTTATCCATGCCGACGGCGGAAATGATTTGCTCCTTCGACGGAGTATTGGAGGTAAGGTTAATCATGAAGATGCGGGAATTCCCGTCTATATCTCTGTAGGTTGCAAAGTATAACAAATCTCCTTCGCAAACCTCTTTGTCATGCATCTTTCTTTTGATGGTTTCGATAGAGAACCGTCTATCGCCGCGGGAGTTCGTTACGCGGTAAAAGTTCATTTTCACCGAAGTCGTTTTGTTTTTTTGAATGAAAACGGCAATTGAGGAGACTTTGTGTTCATGGCCGTTTTCCAGTTCTTCATAGTTGACGATTCCGGCTTTTTCAAGAAGATCCCGAAGTAGAGCATTTGCATCAAGATTATTTTTTGCTATCATAGTGGGGGTCATTCGTACAATCACGTAATCGCCACCTCTTACTTCTCGAATCATGTTGATATTGCGTTGTTCGTCAGGTAATGCGGTAAAAATCATTCAATCACTCCTTTTTAATCGGTGGGGTTAATAAAGCGCAAAGGGAAGTATCCAAACCATGAGCGATTAGGCTCAATGTGCCTATTCTGGGATTTGTGATGTGTCCATTGAGGATACGGCTTACCGTTTCCCGGTGTTCTTCTGATATATCAGTGACATTCATTTGATTGGTGGTCAGTCTTTTGATTGCATTTGCTCTAAAGATGGCGAGGTAATCTATGTCTGAGTATTTTTTGCTTTGACATCGTTTTTCATCATCCCGGAAACTTCGTGAGAAGAGCATCGCCAAATCTTTATCAAGATTCTTAGCAATACGGACCGCTGTTTGAAATTGGATGTTTTGAAATCCTCCTTCCAGACAGGATAGTGTATTTCGGTCATATTGGATGAGCTCGCCAAAAGCTTCGTAGCGTAGGTTTTTGTCTTCACGAAGAGCTTGTAGATTAGAACCGAAAATCTTTGTGTCCATAAAAAGGATGTCCGAATTGATTTTGCTCATATGCAGTCACTCCTTTGCGGTTGTTGGATTCAGTATACTACCGCAAAGATGTGTTTGTCTGTGACTTCTGCACAGCAATTTTAAGGGCTTGTGATTTCTACACGGCATTTTAAGGGGTCTGTGATTTTTGATTTGCAATTTTGAGGGTAAAAAGACTGGTTTATTTAGCAATCAGTCTCTGACTGTAAACGAAGGGAATATTAAAGGTAGCCACTGTATATTTAGTGAAAATATTATATGAGGCTATTTTTTTCGTGTAAATTATGCTACACTGAAAGCAAGAATTTGATAAAGGAGCAAAGGTATGGGGTTGTTTGATTTCTTTAAGAAAAAGGCTGTGGAAGTAAAGCATGAGGAAACCAAAAAGTTAGATAATGTAAAAGAGGAAACCTTAAAAGTAATTAGAGAATCATTAGAAGCAGAGGTGACTTTTTCTATAGAGGTTGCAGAACCAGCACCTCTAGAAGAGTTATTGAAGGAAGCAACACCTAGCAAACAAGGCTTATATCCTCATGAAATAATGATGTTAGAGTATGCAACTCATTTTAAGACATCGAATAACAACTTTCAGAATTTTTGGTATTACCAATATTCTGTGACAGAACCTCAAAAACTTTTGGATTCATTATACGAAAGAGGTTTTATAGAGGTAGGCGATTTAAGGTCTGCATTAGAAAAATTAAAACTACCGGAGATAAAAGAGGAACTGAAGCTTCTAAATCAAAAAGTTACGGGAAAGAAGGCAGAACTTATTGACAGATTGATGGAAACAGGAGACATAAGCGGTTTAAACGAAAAGTATCCGGAGCGTTACTATGTACATACGGCTAAAGGCGAGTTGGAACTGAAGGAAAACCAATATGTGTCATATTTACATAAAAATAGATATATGACAGTTTGGGAGATGAATAAAAGAATAGCAGAAATGCATTATCCTTATAGGGATATTTTGTGGGGATATTTTAACGAACAGTCTACAGTTCACTTCGGAAACTTTGATTTTGGTTTATATAGAAATACACGTTTAGATATGTATAGATTCTTAACGGAAGAAAATAAACCGAAGACTGCTTTTCGCTTGCTGTGTGAAGTGCTTGCTGTTGATTTAAGTGGTTTGGGTAACAACGAAAAGCATCTGTATGAATATGAAATAGAAGATCCGGAATTTTACCTGAGTTTATATGAAAGACGGTTAGAACGTTTCTTACCATACAATGAATCGTCAATGGTAATCGCACCGGGCATAGTAGGATTTTTTAAAGAGATGCAGAGTATTCTTGGTCTGAATGACGATGAATATAAAGAAGCAATCTTATATGAGTTAAAGCAAGTGCAACTTCCTCGTAGTATTTTTACGGTTGATGAGTGTGCAGATATTTTGATAGCATGTTTACATAATGACGAGAGTACACTGTCTGCTGTTTACAAGGGTGCAGAGAAAAGAGAAAATGCAAGGTTGCAGACAATCAAAGCAAAGCTAAAGAAATAGTGTTTTTCGGCTTGGTATAGATTAGCATAAAAAAGTACCTCTCGCCTTTAGAGAGGTACTTTTTTGAGCTTAATATCAGTCGGTCCAATGAGATTTCTTATAACACTCTTAATATTTCTTGAACTATAGCTTTTGCCAGCAGTGGTGGAACCGCATTCCCAACCTGTGTATATTGAGGAACTTCTGTTCTTCGCAATAATCCGCCAGTAGTTCTTTTACCGAGAAATTCAAAAGAGTCATCAAATGATTGACATCGTGCCATTTCTCGTACACTAAATGTGCGAGGTTCCCAAGGACTTATGTAGTCATCCGGAATGCTGACAATGGTTGCCGAAGGCTGATTTTCATCCCAGCGTTGTCGGATATTCTTTTTAGTCAATAGAACCTCAATCTGTTCTTCGGTTGCCTCGTGATTTAAAAATAACCTGATGACTTCTTCTGCAGACATTTCGAATTGATTGCTGCAAAATTCGAGTAGTGCTGGTTTGTCAGAGATGTCAATTCCGTGTGCCATTACACGTTTTTTTAGGTTTGAGCCAGACTCGCCTTGTTGGAATAAGCTAAAACGTTCGGTAACAATGTTTGTTACATTTGACAGGGCAGTGCAAGTTAAGGTTCTGCCGACAGGTATTGGGTTCCCGTGAATATCGGGAGTGCGTCCCGTTGCACTTTCAATTTGATATGAACTTCGTGTTCTGTTAACACGTCTTCTAATAGAAGGATTCGTAATAAGGTCTCCAATGGCATCTTTCAATGAAACATAGTTTTCTTCGGTTAGTAATGGGGTCGGATATTGAGGAACGTTTTGTCCGTCACGGTATCCTATGAAAATGGCCCGATTCCGTCGCTGCGGAACGCCAAATGCTGCCGCATTTAATATCTGCGGTTCTAATGTGTGATATCCGATAATTTCGAGTTCACTACGTAAAATATCAGGAGTTACACTACCATCCGGGTATGTAATGCCAGTAATACCAACGTATCCCATAAATTGCATATCCATAAAACCTTCAACGTTTTCTAATACTATGTACCGCGGTTGAACTTCATTTATTACTCGGACATATTCGCCAAATAACATGTTTCGAGGGTCGTTTTGGTCGCGCCGTCCTGCTCGGCTGAAGCCCTGACAACTTGGCCCGCCAATCATGAGATCGATTTCAGGAATGGGTTGACCTTGAAAAATTTCAAGTTCAGAGATACGTTGATGAATGGTGTCTCCGGTTAAATCTCGGATGTCAGACCTCTCAAACCATGTATTGACCCCTTGTATTAACCCGAGTTGTTCATGTCTATGTCTGTATGTCAGTTCTACCATATCGCTAATGTCGGAACTGAATAATATATGAAAACCCGCTTGGATTAAGCCTTCGGAACATCCGCCGGCACCACAGAACAGGTCGATTGCATACGGCATTGTTGCATACCTCCACATTTTTTTATTATCATATCATATCTGGACGAAAAAGTCCAGGCATTCTAAAAAAATAATACCATAGATTATTAAAAAAGTCCAGGGCTTCAAATGATTTTCAAGGAATAGGTATATTATTAGTACTAGAATTTTTAGAGGTATATTGTCAATCGCATGGATTTAAGGTATAGTAGTCATTGGAGAAACTGTAGTTTTATATTGTCAAAGCGAACAGGAGATGAGTATATGCAAAGATTTGGAATTGGTGAAATGGAAATGAAGATGGCAAAGTTACTCTGGGAAAGAGAAGGGATTGGTTCCGGAGCAGTAGTCACACTTTGCAAAGAGGAGTTTGGTTGGGCCAAAAGTACGACTTATACAATGCTTCGCAGACTTTGCGAGCATGGATTGTTCCAAAATGTTAAAAGTGTAGTTACATCGGTGATGAGTGAAGATGAGTATAAGGCGAAGATGGTTAGTGACCTTCTGGATGATAAATTTGATGGTTCTCTGCTATACTTTATGACCTTGTATATAAAGCATAATGGTTTATCACAGGAGGATAAGGAGTTACTTCGAGAGATTATTCAGAAGTAAGAGAAGCAAAATTTTGGAAAACTTGACAGTTATTTTTGTCGGGTGTAAAATGATAGTAAGAAGTGAGTTAAACGTTTTCTTCAATTGTTTCGTTTAATTCGTTCAGGTCACAAGAGTAGCACTACGAGTAGCCAGTCCCATGTAGTCATGTGGATTTCGTAGTGCTCTTTTACTTTTATACTGTAATTGCATTAGGGGTAATACAAGGAGAGGAGGCATTTCTATGACAACAGAAGTAGATCATTCTGGGTATATCGTTTCAAAGGACAATGAACATTTTGCATACGATTTTAAAGAAGGAGTATTAACGCTACATCTGTATGATGCAATACCGGAAATAGATGGTTCAAATACTTTACTAACAAGGTCTTTTGATAATAAGAGGTATCTATTTTTTTCACAGCTGCCATTGCAAATTGGGGAGATGCATCTATTTCCGATTACGTTTAATTACCATGTGGATTGGCTTATTCAAGGTTACGAGACGGGTAGCAAGTTTGATAAGGTGATTTTTTCGTTTGATGAGTTGCAGTATTTTTGCCCATCAGCCTCGGTAGTGCAGCAAGAAGATAATAAGATTATTTTTTTACGGGAGTTAAAAGAGATTAAGAAATTTACCTTTGAGCTTATGGGTACAAAGTGCGAAGCATGTTTTTGTTTAGGGACAAACGGGAAAACAGGATTTGCAAATTCTTATATGCAGGCAGAAACAATTCTTACAATAACTTTTGAAGCAACGGATAATATGGAATTCATACAGAAAATTTATCAACTGGTGGATTCTGTATTTTCTTTTATTTGCAACAGAAGAAATACAGGTTGCGTATCAATGGAGTTGCGCGGGATATATCCAGCAAAGACGATTGAAGAGAAAAAAATTGTTGATTGTATAAAACGGTGTAAAAGCTATATGTACTTTTTTGATAAATATAGAGAAGATGTCGAATCAAAAAAAGTTATTAGTAAAACCTTTAATGCCTCGCCTTTTCTTGTTCATATTGACAACTTGTTTGAGTTAGTTGCAAAGGATATAGACGATATAGATGATAAGTGTGCAAGTATTTCAATTTCAAGTGTTCATCCATCTGTTAAACGTAGGATGCTAATAGATTTACAGCAGAGCTTGCAGATTACGGGGGCATTTGAGTTTTATGTTAGAAGGTATCTGCCGGATATGACGGAGGAAAAGAGCCATCATGCTATTATGAAAATGCTGTTAAAAGAATTTGCTGAAAATAATAGCGTTAATAATAAAGCTCGAAAGTTAGCATTATCCCTCGAAAGAAATGTAATAAGGGAACCTGCATTGGAAGATAAGATTGTAAAAGATTATGAAGGATATGATGATTGGAGACCTTTAAAAAATTGTCTGAAGCAAGGGTGGTTTGATGAGGAAGAGATAAGGGCGCTTGCCAAAGAAGCAAATGAATGGCGTAATGAACTTGCACATTCAAAAAGGTCTTATGAACCTAACGAAAGAACGATACATGCTGTAAGGTTAATGGAGCACATGAATTACTCAATAGTGTTACGAGAGTTGGGTTATACAGATGATGAGATTGCTGATTTATTGGAGTTTGTATTAGTGCGATAATCAGTTGTTGTGTATTCAATAACTATTGGATGCGTATTGCGTATGTTTCAATGATATATTATAACTTTGATGCATTGGCCCTCGATGGGCCGGCCCGGAGTCCAGAAAGGTGTACCTTTTTGGACGGCGCATATAAGTATCAAATAAGTATCCGTAAAGGTTTGGGGTTTGAGTTTTCGGACGTCCGAAAACTTAAACCACCTTTACGGACTTTTTTATGGAAGGAGAAACAGTATGCAAAACAAAATTATGGGCTATGCCAGAGTAAGTACAAAGGAGCAGAACTTGGACCGTCAATTAGTAGCACTGAGTAAGTATGTTCCGCCGGAGAATATTGTTGTGGATAAAGTGTCAGGGAAGTCGCTTGATAGACCGGGCTACACGGCATTGAAGGGACCGTTGGGGCTTAGAGCGGGGGATGTGTTGTACATAAAATCATTAGACCGCTTATCCCGAAGAAAGATTGACATTAAAAAGGAACTACAATGGTTCAAAGATAATGGCATCCGATTAATGATTATTGATTTACCGACATCTATGATCCGTATAGAAGAAGGAAAAGGAAACGAGTGGATTGTAGAAATGATTGAAAATATCATTATAGAAGTACTTGCTAGTATTGCGGAACAGGAGCGTGAAACAACTTTAGAGCGACAGCGTGAAGGAATAGATGCAGCCAAAGCAAAAGGGAAGTATTTGGGACGCCCTCGTTTGGTTGTGCCGGATAACTGGGATGAAGTAATGGAGAAATGGAATGCCGGGGAGATATCAGCAAAAAAAGCGATGGAGTTATTGGGACTTAAACGAAGCTCTTTTTATAAGTTGGTAAAAGCAGAGTTTAAAAGAGAACTTTAGAACAGACCTATTGACAAAACCGATTTTTGCCGATATACTACACAGCATAACAAGTGGTTTTGCAAATCGCTTGTATTATCGAAACTATTAACCCGTTTGAAAGGAGGACAATCATGCAGAAGATTAATTTATCATTCAACAAATTCATAGCTATTAACAGAGGTTCGGTTGTCCTTTTTTACTGGATGTAGTTCTTTGCGCCTGCATCTAAGATAGGGTAATCTATATTCTATACCATTACTGTATGTATCCCTTTGTGATTGGATGGACACCGCACCTTTAGAGAAGGTGTTTTTTTGCGCCCTTTTTTGCAAGAAACACCACCAACAGAAAGGATTTTTATATGAGAACAGTAAACGGAATCTGTACTTCCGCAACAATTTTCACAACAAACAACGAACAGACCGCAGTGGATGATTATGCCATTGCACAGATTCAGATGCTCTGCGATAACGAGACTTCCAAAGGTTCTGTTATCCGTGTGATGCCGGATGTACATCCAGGAAAGGTCGGAACTATCGGACTTACAATGACCGTTGGAGAGCGTATTTTGCCCAATTTGGTTGGTATTGATATCGGATGCGGTATGACACTGGCAAAACTGAAGACTTCTAAAGTAGAGTTTCAAAAGTTGGATAAGGTGATTCGTGAGAACATCCCTTCCGGCTTTGCCATCCGAAGTAAAATACACCGTTTCGCAGATGCGATGGAGCTGTCCAACCTTCGGTGTTATAAGAGCATCCGTTTTGATAAGGCATTACACAGCCTCGGAACACTGGGTGGTGGCAATCATTTCATTGAAGTGGATGTCGATGAAGAGGGCACTTTTTATGTGGTGCTTCACTCCGGCAGTCGCCACCTTGGAAAAGAAGTGACGGAATACTATCTGAACGAAGGACAAAAGTACCTAAAGTCACAGGGAATCCAAGCGCCGTATGAACTTACATGGCTTGACGGAGCTTTAAAAGAAGACTATTTTCATGATTTGGAATTGGTACAGCAGTTCGCAGAACTGAACCGGGAGATTATGTTAGATGAGCTGGTAAAAGGTATGAAATGGAAAGTGACCGACAGCTATTCCTGTATCCATAACTATGTGGATTTTTCCGGGAACATTCCGATATTGCGGAAGGGAGCTATTTCTGCCAAGAAAAACGAGACGGTTATTATTCCGATTAACATGCGTGACGGTATTCTGCTTGGTACAGGACTTGGAAATACGGACTGGAACTATTCCGCTCCTCATGGTGCAGGACGGATTATGAAGCGTGAGGAGATTAAGCAGCATTATACCGTATCAGCCTACAAAGCAGAAATGAAAGGTATCTACTCTTCCTGTATCGGCAAGGACACCTTAGATGAGGCACCTTTTGCTTATCGTTCGGTAGAGGATATCACAGAGGTTATCAAAGACACGGTAAACATCGAAAAGAGAATCCGTCCTGTCTATAATTTTAAGGCGGGCGGACAGTAAAGGAGATTTATGATAGTACAGATTAGTTCAGGGCAAGGCCCTGTGGAATGTGAGCTTGCAGTAAGTAAGCTCTTTGAAGCATTAAAAAAAGAATTCCCGGATATTGAATTACTTTCGGACCATGTAGGGAAAGAAAAGGGATGTTTTACTTCTATCCTTTTCTCTACCGGATTTGACTTATCCGAGTTAGAAGGAAGTATCCAGTGGATTTGCAAAAGTCCCTATCGTCCGAATCATCAGCGTAAGAATTGGTTTGTGGATGGGAGTATTCTTCCGGAGGTAGAAACAATCTATTCGGAAGGAGAAGTTCGTTTTGAACGATTCCATTGTGGAGGCAAAGGCGGTCAGAATGTAAATAAGGTTGAGACCGGGGTACGGTTGATTCATGTGCCAACGGGAATCACCGTAACTTCTACCTCGGAGCGAAGTCAGTTCATGAACCGTAAGGATGCACTTAATAAGCTCAACGCTATTTTGACGGAGCAAAACAAATCGAATCAGAGAAAGCAGATAAATGATGCGTGGAGAGAACACACAAAGATTGTAAGAGGAAATCCGGTGAGGGTATATGAAGGAATGGAATTCAAATATAGGAAGTAGGGTGTATTGCAACGGCGGCAAACAAGAGGTGTTTGCTGTCGTTGTGTTTTAGGGAGACCTCTTGTGGATTATGATATCTGATGCTATAATAAACATAAAAAGAACAAGCTTTATAAGCTGGTTGGTATGGCGGAGGAATGATATGAATGGAGTTGTTGAGGTGTGGTATGATAATAGTGTTCTGATGACCTTTCTCGGCGTTATTGTTGGTGGAGTTATTGGTTTTGTCGGCTCTATCATTCAGAGCCGTATTGCGGCGAAGAATAACATTGATGTGGTGAAAACTCAGTCTGAGAACGAGATTGTGCAGCACCGATATATGGAAAAAGAAAAATTGTATTCTGAACTAATTGGTTTCGTACCAATGTTTTCTTATTCGGTAGACATACCGAATAATAGATTTTCACTTTCTCGTGAGCAAAAGATACAGCTTAATTCATTCAAAGCAAGATTGGCAATATTTGCAAATCAGCAGATTTATGATGAATTTTATGATTTGATTATTTTTATTACAAAAGAAACCGATGATAAAAAAGTTGTAGATAGAATGAATGTTTTTACTGACATGCTTTTGGGGGATTTGGAACTGACAGCACAACAGGATAAATCCAAAGGAAAGAAACAAAAAAGAGAAGCGTAAAAAATTAAAGAGATATCGAGATATTCGATATTACATAGTGGGAAAATATCAAAGACCGGAAGGTGATCAAAGAATCGTCTTCCGGCCTTTTTGTGCCCAAGAAAAAATAAAACCCTAAATGAAAAATAAAAAAGTTCCGGAGAAATGACGGTTTGCTTTTAAAATTTTATCTGGTTTTTCTTAAAAAGTTGGGCGGATGAAATGAGGTTTGAAAAAAGTAAAAAAATTTTTCAAAAACTACTTGACATCTTAAATTTGTTCTGTATAATATGGCTCAAACGAATCAGTTGATAGATTCGGGAAAATTGAATATTGTATTAGGCGAGTCTGTTGTTTTAGTTCTACGGAACTAATATATGTTTCGGTTTATTTAATCGAAGCAGACATACACAAAAACATTTTCCAACCCTAAAGAAGGGTCCAACAGCAAGTTACTCGAAGTAATTCTTTGTTTACGTTTCTGCTTTGTCATGTACATACTTTTTTGAAAAGCAAACGTTTATGTAGAGTTGTTTTGCCCAAAGAGGGATTCTTAATTGATATTAAGGCTATAATCCGTCTTTCTGAAAGGTAACTTGACCGCAGAAGTATTCTGATGTTGAGAGTGTGAATGTTTATGTGTGGTCGAGTTGTTATTTTAGAAAGTGAGTTCATGTGGAAGCTTTTGGATTGATAGCTTAATAAATGTATGTAAGGAACCTTTGAAGGCAAAATGTCTTTGACGGTTCCTTTTTTTGGCGCCAATTAGGAATCGAAAAAAGTATGAATTATATTGAATTAAGGAGGATGCAAAAAGATGCAAACTAATGATGAGCGTCTAAGAAAAGATGATTTTTCGAAAATGAATGCTGCGCAACCAGTGATAAGACCAATTGCTATGGCAAACGGTAAGTCGGAAAAAGAGGAAGGAATTATTCCGGATTTTACTGTTTTTACAAATCCACAGGAATTGGTTGAGTTTAATGTTGGAGATTCGGAGCAAACCATATGTACATTAACTCCACAAGAGCAACACAATCTTGCGATTCAAGCTGTGAGAGAAAGTACAAATCAGATTATTCGTGCAAATGCTGCGATGATTAAGAGGGAGCACGCAGAAGAGACGAGTCTTGGAACCTATAAGAAGAAGTTTCTTTTTAAAATGCATTGTAACGAGGCGATGCGAGCTCAAATTGAGGAAGTTAAAGTAGATGTTGATGGGAAACCGCTTGTTGTTCGAACGAACAAGCTTATTGATTTGGCTGATGTAGAAGTTACTAACATGCGTAGCCCGTATATTACTACCTACATCTGTGCAGATGATACCGATTTGTTTTGCTATTGCCTGAATTGTAGGGTAAAAGGGCAAGAGAAGCGAGTTTTTCTTTCGGCTGAAAAACTTGCACCGTCTGGTTATCTTCAGCGTAAACTGGGGGCTGTAGGTATTACTTTTCAGTATAAGCCTTATAGTCACATAAAACAGATTTTGTTTAACTTTATCGTCAGCTTGGTGGATGAATGCACAGACGAAATCTATGTCCCGTATACGGTTGGTTGGTTTTCTACACCGGAGGGAGAACATCATTTTTGCGAAGGAGGAGATCTCACATGGGAGAGAATAATAAAATTAATGAAATAAAGCAGTTGCTTTTATCTGTTTATGCAGATATTCGTTTTTTGGTCGGAGATGCGGGTTTTGGATTAGAGCAAGGTATTATTCTTTATTTCTCCAATGAGAAGGTAAAGGAGAATGTAATTAGGATGTTATGTGAATTCAATGGGGTTATAGGAGAAATACATGGAACTAGGATTCCGAAATGTGCGAATTACCAGATGCTAATTGTTGAGTACCAACCTTTTTATAGCCAAGAAGGGATTTACCGTTTTATGACTAGTAAAAATTTTCTACCGGTTATGGTAGTGTGTGGAATTATTCCACCTGAACTTAATCGCTATACGGGGATTGTATCGTATGAAGATCTGGAGATAGAACGGAATTCGATAGGGAATATGCTCGAAATGTTTCGGACATGTATGGAGTATATTCGCCAAAATGGTAATGATATTGTAGGGTGTATGAAAGAAGCACGTTCTCTTTATGATAGTGAAGATGAAGATGCTTCTTTATTGGGAGCAACATTGTTTTCTGTGGCTTGGGCATTAAACCATGCGTTGATTCATACGGAAGATGAATTAATAAGCCTCGATGAATTAAAAAAGGCAGTCAAATCTATGAGTATGGTGTCTCTTATGACGGATTTGGAAATTATCAAGCCGGTTCAGAGGAGTTTAAACTCATATATTGATGAACATCCTTCGGATATTGTTATTAGTGCAATTGACAGAATAGACCAATCGCTTTACGATGCTGTAGATAAGAAAAAGGCTATTTTATTTGATGATAAGTTTTATTATATTCCAGATGCGTTGTTTCACAAAGCAATAAATTCATTGTGCAACAATATATCGTATCCGAGAATAAAAGGTGAACTGCAAAGAAGAGGTACATTATGCTGTAATGCTACAAAGAACAATTATTCTGTAAAAAAACACATATTTACGGAGTTTGGAGAACTTCGAGCTCGCTTTCTTATTTTTTCAAGAGAGCATTTGGATACACTCGATTGTTTAACCATAGAAGAAAGGGGGCGATTATCATGTACATCGGTAGCGTTGATGAAGGAGTAAATTGTTATATTGGGAACACGGCTCCAAATAAATCGGTGATTATTACGGGGAGGTCTGGCGAAGGAAAATCTTGCAGAGAAAATATCATAGAGTTGGATGCAGCGGAAAAAGGGGATACCATAATCTGTATAGATACGAGCCAGAATCATCAGGAGGCGTATTTGCTTTCATCAATAAAGGAAAGATATTGTAATCGGGTTAATCGTATTGACGGCGTTGAAATGGGATTAAATCTTCACCTTTTAGAGCCTATCAGTTATGACGGGAAAACAGAGTCTTTGTTTAATGTTATATCCAGTAATGTAACGCTGTTAGGTTCAGGATTATCTTTAGGGGTTCGGCAACAAGCAGCTCTGCGAACAGTAATAGGTGAAGCTATTCAGATTCAAAAAAGGTTGGGGTGCGATGAAACAGAAGCACTTATCATGGCGTTCGAATCTGATGAGCGAGACATTAAACGACAGGAAGTATATCAAAAACTTTGGACGGTGTTACATTCTCGTGTATTTCGCAACGGGACTAAGAAAATTCTTGGCGGCATGGTAAATATTATTGATTTGAAAGGATTGGAGCCACGAGCAGCAGAATTAGTTTCGGAGATTGTTGTTGGTTATCTGTGGCGAATGGTTTTTAACATTGGGATTCCTAAAGAGTGGGGAAGAGTAACCATTGTTATCGATGAGTTTCAACACTTTAAACTCGGGAACGCATCCACTATTCGTACTATTTTACGTGAGGGTAGACGTTTTGGCTTAGGGGTAATATTGAGTACACAGACTCTCAATATATTTCCTAAAGATGTTGTTGTTATGTTGATGCAGTCAGCTACACATTTAATTTTTAAGCCGACTGATGCGGAAATACAGGAAGTTGCAAAGTCAATTGACCCAAAGCGTGTATCATATTGGCGCAAGGTATTAGAAGGTTTGAAGATAGGTGAGTGTATTGCTATAGGGGCTAAAAATGTTAGTGGGTGCGAGATAACCAGACCGTTAAAGTTGAGATAGGAGGACAGGTATATGGACGATAAATATTTGGTATGTTGCTATATGATTGATAATTTGTATAAAAAGGGGCTTATCGAAGACTTTGAAGTTACGATGGCTAAGGTAAAAGTACTTGAGGAAATTCAGCGGTGTAACGAGAGTTACACCGCTGAGGCAGCTTAGGAGGTGAGAGATATGTTAAATGGACAAGATGAACCAAGAGTCGTAGGATATGTTAGAACTTATGTATCAAATATTGAAGTTGTGAATTACCAGATCAATATGATTCACAGATTCTGTTTTGATAATGGATACATATGCGATGGGACTTACATTGACAATATGTCTACAGCGTTCTGCGAGAAAGACCGCGAACGTGCAGAGGGGCTTGGACTAAGTACCTCTCGGGGGAGACAGGTGTTCATGAACTGGGAATTAATGATGTTACGGGCATTACAAGGTGAGCTTGATATAATTCTTGTTGATTGTTACCAACGCTTATATAACGGTCCTGAGCAAAAGATGATACTCGAGGCAATCTGTAGGGATATGGGAGTGACAATCATCGAGATAGGTCCATATTCTCCGGAAGAGTGCAAATGTATGCCTATTATATATCATTGCGCAGCAATGTCTGAGCATCGTCCGATAAGTGGATTGAAGGCGATTGATAAGTTATATGAGGAGGCTTCCCGGCTATGTTCTAGCCGGGGGAGGCTCTACCTCGACTGGAACAATATGAGCCGTAAGTGGTATGAGAAGATTAAGGAAGATGATGTGCCTAAAATAATTGTAGTGACACGGCTGGAATTATTAAACCGCAAACTATGTTCCGTTGTAGAAATTGCTAAAAATGCTAAGATTTTTAGTTTGGAGGAAGGGTGCATCGAGATACATCGAGATTGTTCTTGGCTGCGAGATACGAAAAAAGTGGTGATATATGATAAACAGCGAACTCTGCATGAAAGGGATATTTCAGAGATACAGCAAGAAAAATTCGAAGTATTTACTAGAACGAAGACGAAGTGGGATATTGCTGATATGTACATAGATACGATTCGGTCTGGAATGACGGGATTGGGTAATTTAGTGGAAACTTTGAATTGTTATGATGTGGTACTGATGGACTCGCTGGTGAAGTTGGGTGAGAATGCAGGCGTGTTGTTCAAAGTGCTTCGCAGACTGAATAAACCGCTGTATACCTTAAAGGAAGGAGAGATATTATGGAATACAATGGAATTGCCGGAAGGGCAATATACTATGAGCGTGTAAGTACAACCCATGAGGAACAGGATGAATCGTTGGAAAATCAGAGAGCTCTTGTTAAAAGTTATTTAAAACGGCATCCAGAAATAGAATTGGCAGAGCCGTTGGAAACATTTTCGGAGCGTGTTTCGGGTAAGTCGGATGAACGCCCTAAGTATCAAGAATTATTACGGAGACTTGAAAAAAAGGATATACGCTATATTCTAGTCAAAGACCTGAAGCGGCTAAATAGATCGATGGAGGTTTCAGCAAAGCTAAGTTCACATGCGAAACGCTATGATTACAAAATCATACTTTTATCGACGGGGCAGGTTTATGATCCAAACGCAAGTCAGAATCGTATGCTTTATGGCTTTGAGTCTTTGATATCGCAGGAAGCAGTTTATATTCAGAGTGAGTATGGGAGAATTGCACATCGACAAAAGTGTGAGGCAAAGCGATTAAATCGGAATAATTTGACATACGGATATGCTTGGGACGATGAGAAAAAGGAGATTGTAATTGACGAAGAACAAGCGAATATTGTCCGGGAGATGTTCGATTTGTATGTATTTCAAGAATATGGTGTTGCTGAGTTACGAAAATATCTTGCCTTAAAAGGAATCTTATGGTCTGCTAATACTGTTACGAATCGTCTTACAGAGACTGCGTACATCGGAAGGTTCCGAATGAATAAAAAAGGTAGCGAACTCGGTGTCGGAGCGGGGCAAAAGACAAAGCGCTTTAAACGTCCGCCGGAAGAGCATGTCATCGTAGAGCGCCCAGACCTTATTATAGTAAATCCAGACATTTTTATTCTGGCTCAGAAAATAAGAGAAAGCCGACGGAGATATTATGAGCCAGATAAGAATGGAACATTACAGGCGAGATTTAAGGGAAACCATCTATTTAGTGGGTGTTTGTTCTGCACATGCGGCTACCCTATGGTGCATGGCTATGCTGACCGAAAACAACAGATAGGCATATACCGTGATTCATTCAAAATGCGTTCTCGTGATCCATTGCAGTCATGTTCGAACAAAAATTTTAAGCGAGTCTACGAAGAGGATTTGAAATCGATTACTACAGAGGTGATATCCAGTATAGTAAATAAACATCGAGATTGCTTTCCTCTTTTGCTGAAAACATTGGGCACCGTTATCAGAGAAGATAATGCATCTCAACAAGAGATTTCTGATAAGCGGAAGAAGATGGCGCAGCTTAGGAAACAGGCAAATAAGGTCATGGAGAAGTTCACATATGCTTCCGGGGCTCTGCTCGCAGAACTAGATCGTAAATATAATGAACTGATACAGGAGATTGAACAATTAGAGGAGGATATTTCTCGGTTGGAGAATGTTACTGTTGAGGAAAATGCAATAGAGGAAAGATTGAAAGCTATCGAAGCGGAGATTAGTGGGTGGCAGACTGTTGATAAGGATTCTCTGGATCGTACCACTGTTGAAAGCTTCATTAGCAAGATGACAATCGATGGGAATGGAAAGCTTGATATCATTTTGAAAACCAATGAAATAATATCGTTTGATATGCAGGCGAAGAAGAAGGAAGATCGAAGCGGTCTTCCTTCTTCTATTGTGGATGAATGCAATTTTGGGACCTATTCAAAGCAACTCCAAGTACTGATACAGCAATTACATAAAGAGCGGAAGTATAGTGCCAATATTGAATTGCTTTCGTTTGTTTACGAATCGACCAGTTACAAAGAGAATAAAGTGATGCATGTGGGAATTATGGTGGAGATTCATTCCTAAATGCTTTAAGGGGATTTGTAGTGGGGCGTGTTGTCACAAGTATACCTATTTTCAAATATGTAAGGCCAGTGAGTTTGCGCTCACTGGCCAATGCGTACACGGTCACGAAAACTGTTACGCATTTACGAAGTACAGAACAGCAAGGTAATTTTCTTGTTCCGAAGTCTTTATTTCTTTTTTGTGGGAAAAGTACACTGACGTTGAATGTAGTCAATTACGCTTGCTTTTGTCGTACACCATGCCTTGCCAACTTTAAATCCCGGGAGAGAACCTGTGCGGAACAGTGAACAAGCGGTGTTTTGCGATATATTCAGTAATTCACAGATGTCTGAAACAAATAAAATATCTGGATAGTCGTATAACATAGAATACCTCCGTTGATTGTTTTTTATTTGTATGTTGAGTTGTAAAAAAGATAAAAAAGTATTTGAATAAGGGAATAGATAAAATAAAGATGAAAGAATGTGATAGATGGTCAAAAAGTATATTTAACTTTTAAAATTAGCTAACATATTTGTAAAGAGACTCGTGAGAACATGCTGTGCCGGAAGTTGCTGTAAAAAGTAACAGGTACTTTTCATGTTCTCTTGCGGAATATGGCTCTGGGGTATAGTATACCTAATTTAACTTTATTGAGGAGGACCTGATATGGGAAAACAACAGATGAAGATTACGGTAAGTAAACAAGTGGCAAAGTATTTATATGACTCTCCACTTGGAACAAGTGGTTGTGTAGAAGCTCTGGTGGAAGATGTATTAGAAAATGCATATATGGGTGTAGACAGAAGGACAAAGAAAGAACTGACTAATATTACTAAGAGATTGGATACCGCTATACAGAAAATAGAATTAAAGCATGCAGATATAGATACAACTGAATTGAGAGGAGTTTGTGGTAGATATGATGATGTTATTAAATTATTGTGGGAAAAATAAATATAAGGATGAAGAATCTATAGGCAGTGTGCTGAAATACATTGCAAAAGAAGGAGATACGAATAAAGCGCCATACACTTATGGTGTGATGTGCAGTGGTAACTATGAACAAGCAGCTATAGATTTTGATAGAACGCAAGAATTATATAACAAAGAACCGGCAACAAAAGTAAGGCACTTTGCTATTTCTCCGAAAGGGACATATTCTGTAGATGTACTGAAGGAATGGATGGTTCAGCTGGGAGATTTGTTTGATGCACAGTGTTTGGGTAATGAATATCAAATATATTTTGGGATTCATACGGGCGGTCGGAGTCCGCATATACATTTTGCACTGAATCCGATTTCGTGCGAAAACGGAAAAGGACTTTATTTTGATGAAGATATTATTGCTAATATGATGACAATTATTTCAGATCTGACAAATCAGGAAGTTGGGTACAAAGTGAAATATGAGACGTATCCCAAGGATTGTTAAAATGATTTGCAGTGTATGTCAAAATGAATTGCTCGACAGGTTGAGTGCCTCGGTGATACAATGTGGTTAGAAAAACAAAGGGGGATGAAACAATTATGGATGAGAACATAATCAATTTTGGGCGCAATTTATCTATACTTAGGAACACGAAGGGGATATCGCAACAGGAGATGGCAGATGAGCTGCATGTAACGAGACAAACGATATCTGTTTGGGAACGTAACCAAGGGAAGCCAGATATATATGCTCTACACGCTGTATGCGCCTATTTCGGCGTTTCTGTTGAAAAAATGATGTATGGACGCATGATAGACACAGAAGAGCGTTATGAGGCGTTCGAGATGGAAGAAAGGGTATATGAAAGCCGAATCAGAAGTATTTGCAAAAAAGGCTTGTATGTAATTAATGACGAGGACTTGGAAGAGTTCTTTGATATTATAGATTATGGCTTTGAGCGGATCATGACAATAGCTGTGGTATTAAAGAAGCGTGGATATATTGTTACAGAAGTTTTTGATAATGGTTTTTCTATATGTTTCCGAAATGACGAAGAAGCAAGTGGCTTCCCGAAAGCGTTAGAATGGATTTTAGATAGCCTTGTCCATCATGATGACCCGTATATCGAGGAAATAGAGCAAGAAATAAGCACACCATACCGTCAGGCAGAATATGAGATTATCATGCAGGTGTCTGCCATGTTACATGGAAAGAACATTTACGATTTCAAGTATTACTGGGTTGATGATATGCAGAATCCAAGAGGATATGCGGATACGAAGGAAGAGTGTGAAAAGCAAGCTATGGAACAGAGTTGTGAGGATTATTACATTATTCCAATAGCGGAAGAAAAATAAAGATATCACATACCGGATTCAGTGTTCGGTAAGCAAATTTGTTTAAACATTTGAGATTGTTCTGAGAGACAAGATGAAAATATGAACCAGATAGTTGTTTGTAGCCCTATTCAAAGTAGGTGAGTAGGGAATAGTGTTTTAAAGAAACGGAAGAATCACAATGATTCTTCCGTTTCTTTGTATGTGTTCGAAAAAGATATAGGCGAGGGGTCTTTATGGAGTAGTATTTGAAGAGGTTTTATTAATCCTCAAATGTAAAAAGGCTTCGGGTGGATTTCGAAGCAGAAACAATGCGGTTGCCTCCATTTTTTGCAATCTGTTCACCAGTGTTTAGTATATCCTGTGCAATCTCTTTATATCTTCCAATTCTTGATGGCCTAATTCGAATTTGTATACCGGTGCCTTGCAAGTGGCAATCATACGTAGTACGCTGACCAGATCTTAAGAGAGTAGCAGAATTTCCGCTAGCAATTATAAAACTACCACCTAATCTATCACATAGATTGCTTACCATGTATATCCCGTATCCAGAGTTTTTCCACTCATCGTTATCAATGTTGCAGGAACCTGGAGCAAATGTTCTGGATACTCCGGGTTCTAATGCGAGGTTAAGGGCGTCTATGTCATCTTTGATACTGTCAGTATATGCAGAATTGCTTAAGAAACTATTTTTTATACCTCTGCCTTCATCTAAAATAGCAAGTTCAACTAAATCATGTCTCGGCCAGTATTGAGCACAGTACCAAATGGAGTCCGCCTCACTGTGTTCAGGAATGTTACGCATCATCTCTAGTAAAACATAGGATAACCAATTAGCAAATGAGGTATTCCCGCGTGATAATACAATTGCCATTTGACGGGATTTTCGTTCTAAGACCACTTGTATTCGCTCCAAATTACGAATGCCGTCTTCTCTTAGGGATTTTACATCCAATTTAGTGATGGGAAGATAATTGCTATTGCCATAATTTTCGTCAAGGTTTCTCCCTAGTGCAATTCCGGTTGCTCTATAGAAGCGCATATGCTCTGCATATGTATTATTGCAGTTTGAGGCAATACAATGCTTTACACAACTTTTTCCTCTCTGTTGCCGTATAGCAGCTGATGCTAGAAGCATGGGAAACGGATCACAGTTTGTTACGCGGCTAAAGTCGAAAGTTTCGTTCTCTTCTATGGAATGAGTATTCAATGTTTGAGAAAAACGTAGTGCAGATTCGAAATCTAAGTTTGGCACTTGTATCATATTAAATCCTCCTTGTTTTAAGTAGTATAGTCTAAGAATTATTATTGCAGATTATTGATAATAAATCAAGAGGATTGTATACATGACGAAGCGTTTGCAATTTTATTGATATTATGATATATTTAAAGCAATTAGATGAGTTTGGGAAAAGATATAGAAACCATGAAAATATAGTTTATATTTATAGCAAAATAAGAGAAAGAGGAGAAGGGTATGCGTAGTTTATATATTTCTAGAGTTGTAATTAGAAATTATCGGAATTTTAAAGATGTGGATATTAGGTTGGGGCATAAACAGATTATTATTGGGGAAAACAATATAGGCAAAACAAATTTTATAAGAGCTTTACAACTTATTCTAGATCCCACATTATCTGACGAAGATAGAAGGTTGGATGAATCTGACTTTAACAATACATTGGCTAATCCGATGGAAAATGATGAAGAGATTGAAATCAGTATTTACATTAGTAACTATAGAGGAAATGTAGCTGTACTTGCAATGCTTCAAGGGGCTACAGTGCGGGATAATGATATGGAAACTCTGAAAATAACATATAGATTTTTTCCGCATACGGACGACAATGGAAACAAGGAATATGAATATGTCATCTTTATGCAAGATGATGTAACTCGCATCTTTGGTGCAGCACAAAGGAAATATTTGAATATAAAGGTGATTAAGGCATTACGCGATGTAGAAGGAGAAATGAAAAACTCTAGATTGTCGCCTGTTAAAAAGATGCTTGATGAGTATGCAATAGATAAAGCGGAGCTAGAGCGTATCGCGGAGGAATACAGGAAAAGTGGGGAACAGATTTTAAATATTGATGAAATTGAGGATCTGACCCAGAATATTAATAAGCGCTTTAATGCTATACTTGGTAATGGGGAGCATAATGTATCGTTGCAGGCAATGGAAGTTGATCCGACCAAAGTGCTGTCTTCTTTAAAGCTGCTGATGGAAAATAGAAATGCTGCAGATGTTAGTCTGGGATGGAATAATATTTTGTATATTTCAATGATTTTGCAGACGCTTCAGGATAAGACGGTTCCGACTTTTATGCGAAGAGAAAAATATGAAGAATTAATGACACGACCAGATAGTGACATCTTGTCTGCGGTATATACAGAAACAGCTAATGGAAATTTCTTTTTGGATGAGAAGATAACAGAGCAACAAAAAGAGGATATATATGCATTTATGAATTTGAATGCTCCTACATATAAAGGTACGACGATATTGGTTATAGAAGAGCCAGAAGCGCATTTGCATCCGGTTAATCAGAGATTGGTGTTTAGAGATGTGATACAGAAGAGTAACAATTCGGTATTGCTTACAACACATTCTACTCATATAACTGCAATTTCTCCAATTAACTCTATTGTCCATCTTCATTCCAGTAAGGATGGAGGGACGTTGGTGCATGCGACTGCAAGTATGCCAATGGACGAGGGGGAGTTTTTGGATGTGGAAAGATACTTAGATGTAAAACGCGGTGAAATATATTTGGCGAAAGCTGTGATTTTAGTAGAGGGAATTGCAGAAGAGTATCTGGTGCCTAGATTTGCGGAGTTATTGGGGAAATCGCTTGATGAAAAAGGTATCATTATTTGCAACATTAATTGCACTAACTTTAAGCCGTATGTAAAGTTGCTACGATGTCTGGATGTGCCATATGCGGTAATAACGGATGGTGATTTCTATCATATTCCATCGGGACAGGATGAAAGGGAGTATCATGTAATGTATGATGACGTATCTGATGATGAAGAATGTGGTTACCTTGGATTGGAAATTATTAAAAGGATGGTTACAGAATTAGAAATAAATGGGGCAACACCTATTCCAGATAGTGTAGCGGAAGAAGATGAATTATACAATTCATATGGAATTTTCTTGGGGAATTATACTTTTGAAGTTGATATGATGGAACATTGTCATGGAAAAAAGAAAGCAACGGATATAATAGTTGGTTTGTTTAATGAACTTACTACGGGAAAAGAAGCTCAGAAAGCAAACTTTAAGAGGGAGATAGAAGAAGAAAAATATTGGAAATGTTTAAAAAAGATAGAAAGCAATGGTATTGGAAAGGGAAGATTTGCTCAGAAATTAGCTTCGAGATGTTGCAAAGAACATATTCCGGGATACATTAAGAGTGCGATTGAATACATATACGAAAAGGTTGATAAGTAGTATGGATTATTTGACGAAAATGCTTGAGAGGATATCTAAAGATAAGTATCAAAAGAAGGCGTATGATACAGAAGATAGTACAGTGGTGATAGCCGGTCCAGGTAGCGGGAAAACAACTATTCTTACTCTGAAAATCATGAAATTATTGAATGGTCATATACATGAACCACAGGGATTGGCGTGTCTTACTTTCAGCAAAGAGGCTGCAAGGGAGTTTAAGGAGCGATTAGAAAAGTTGGGATATAAAAAACGAGTGAATGTATTTTTAGGAACGGTTCATTCGTTTTGTGTATCAGAGATTCTTGGAAATTTTGCAGAATTATACGATTGTGGTATTCCTATGCCGATAAAAATAGTGCCGGATAAGTTAAAGAAAGAGATTTTTGAAAAGGCAAAAGAAAATGTAGGTCAAAATCCTAACCTTAAGATCGAGGCAATGAATAAACAACGTGCGTTGCAAATTCCAGGTAGCAGTAACGTAAAGGTGGCAGATGATGTGGATGCAAAAACGGTTGCTGCAGAATATGAAAAGATATTGTATAAAGCAGGCTATATAGATTTTGAAACAATAATTATTGTTTCTACAAGACTGATTCAAGAGCATGAGTATGTAAGAGAATGTTTAAATGCGAAGTATCCTTGGCTTGTGATTGATGAATATCAAGACTTGGGGAAGCCATTGCATGAAATGGTACTGGCATTGTTCAACCAAACGAACATTAAACTTTTTGTGGTTGGAGATCCGGATCAGTCTATATATAAGTTTGCAGGAGCGATACCGAACTACCTTATGGAGTTATATGATAGACAAGATATTATTCCGGTAAAACTTATGAATAATTACAGAAGTAATCAGGATATTGTTGATGGTTCGGAGACGGTGTTAAATATAAAAAGAGATTATCACGCGGCGACGAGAGAAGGGGAAAGTGCGGAGTATCGCTTTATTGATTGCGACAAAGGGCTTGAAGATCAATTTGATTATTTTATAAAAAATATTATTCCTGAGAGCAAAGAAAAGAAGATACCGTTAGAAGAAATAGCGGTGTTATTAGGGACTAGGGCTGATTGTCAGGCGTTGGCCACTGAATGCATAAACAATAATGTTCCCCATTATATTTCTAATCATATTTTTGAGAGAACAGACTTTGTCAAATGGCTAGAGTCATGTGCGCTCTGGGTAAATGATAGAACGGCAGTTTCCTTTGATGATATTTATGATTATTGGAAAACTATTCTACTTTTGAAGAGGGAAAACCATTACATTAGTGAGAAAGAGAATTTAACATCAAGAATTGCTTTGCTTGAAATATTGGAGAAAAGTATACATTATAAGGGTTCAATTAAGAATTGGTTGGAGTATATGTACGATGCTTTACGAGTTAATGAAGTGCTAAAAGATGCTGAACAGTTGCCAGATGAAATTGATAATTTGAATGAACTTTACAATGAGGTATGTGATGAAAAATATACAGATTATGATACCAGTAAGTTCTCAAAACTGGGGAAACCTGAGAATCAGATTACTATTTCCACAAGGCACAGTTCCAAGGGATTAGAGTTTGAGGTTGTTGTATTAATGGGAATGGAAGAAAACAACTTCCCGAGCTGGTGGGTACTCAACTATGGAGATGAGGAAGATTTAGAAGAATGTAATAGAATGTGTTTTGTGTGTGTTAGTAGGGCAAAACGGGTATGTATACTTATGAAATCAAAAAAGTATGTAAAGAATGGAAAATTCGGCCCTTATGAGAAAACATTTGAAGCCTCTAGGTACTGGAAGCAGCTTTATCAAAAATATATTAATAGAGAATGATTGGTAAATTGAGAAGACGACATGTAAGGTTGTCTTCTCGATTTTTTATTGTATTCACAGATGAAAGTAAAATAGTGTCAATAAGATGCTCAACCGAGCACTGAGGAGTATTGCTTTTCTCGAGAAATTAATAAGAAACCGATAGAGTGTATTCGTTCTCTATCGGTTTTGTGTCATAAAGGATAAGCAATGAAGTGGATTGTTATATTCGATGTATGCGTTTTGGGTTAATTGTGATGTTAATCTGTATTGGTACGTTCCGATTCGATATATGTTTTTGTGATTGTAAAGACTGTTCGGAATGCTGTAAGTGAATATCAATCAATTCTATGATGTCTGAATAAAAGTAATTTTTTATGTTGTTTTTATTTACCGACCTTTTGTACACAAAATAGTATCCTAAGGAATAAACGAGGAGAGCGATTGCGGCAAAAGCTATGTAAAAAATGGCAAATTCTTCTTTTGGAATATACTTTGGTAAAGTTCCTATAGAGGCTATTATACCATATTCATATAATTCCAGAAGTATATCTTTTTCTATTTTGTCATGGGTTTCGGGTAATAAAACAATTATATTTGTATCCTCTTGCCGTGTATATATGTCTATATTATTATCTGATAAGATTTTTAAAGTATTCTCAGGTAAAGAGGATTTGAGATGTTCTTCTACATACAAAGTATTTTCTTTATATATTGCGGTTGGCTCTTCTGTTGCTAGTAAAACAGTAAGCATTCCGGTGGCTAAGAAAGTCAGAATTGTTATAAAAAAGCCAATAAAAGTAAGGAAACTGTCATTGCATTTTAACTCGGTTTCTCTCTTTTGAGCTATTAGATAATGTTTAAAATTGTCGAGTTGTTCTTTGCCCATTTGTGATAAACTGGAAAATATATGGTTTTGAAAAGTCTGCCAGGTATATTCCTTTTTATTGAGATATTTTTTGTATTCTTTTAGACTGAGTTTTTCGTCATATGGAATAAAAGATTTTTTTTGTTTTAAACACATATATGACCCCCTGTTTTTGAAAAAATGACACTTAGAGAATAACACTTTTGTGATGAAATGTCAAAAAAGAAATGTGGGATAAGAAAGAGGTAGATATGCGTGTTTCCTTTTTGCGCTTAAATAGTTGATGTGATGTCAATAAGATGCTCAAGGCATTCGAGGGTAATTGCCCTGAAATGTATTTTGTAAACGATATAGTTTTAAAAGGGAGAATGTGGTATAATGAAACGAGACGATTTTTTGAAATAAAACAATAATACAAAAGAGGACGACTAAATGAGAATAAATATTGAAAATCAAAAGTTGCCGGATGTATATATTAAAAGTGGACGTGAGTGTTATTTAGATCCAGTTCGGAAAAAGCTGATTTATATTACGCCGGAGGAAACTGTTCGTCAACAGGTGGTTTCATATCTGATAGATGTGGTTAACGTGCCTAAAGAAGCCATTTTTGTAGAGGAACGCTTGTCCCATTATCACATAGAATCTAAGCGCAGAGCAGATATTATTGTGCATGGTATGAAGGATGAGGTTATGTATCCGATACTGATTGTTGAATGTAAGTCTCCAGACGTGTATTTGGATGAAAAGGCGCATGAACAGGTATTTGACTATTGCAATGCGCTAGGGGCAGATTATGCAGTGGTATGTAATGGATATGAGATGTACTGCTATAAGTATTCTGAGGCAAAGGGGGAATATGAGGAGCTAAACACAATCCCTTCGTATTTGGAAATACTTGATGGGAAAGGAGAGGTAAAAGTACAGGAAGAACAATCGGTTCGTATTCCCTTTGAGAAGATAGAGAAACATCTGACAGATATATTTGCACAATTTCCAGAAGATTATTATGGAGAAGATATAAGTAAAACGACTCCAATGGAAATTGCAAAAGTTGCGTTCAATCTTCAAGAAGCATTGTATGATGTAAATTATCAAATGCCGGTTGGAGACTATGGAATTTTTAGACTTATTGAAGATTATGGGATTCGTATGCTCTCATACGGAAACGCAGGCGGAGGCCAATTTTTTGCACCGTATCGGTCCTTTTTGATTGAATATAAAGGGAGTACGGAGTTTGTTTCATTTGCGTTTAGTACTTATACAAGAACGGAAAAAAATAGCCCTGTAAAAACTTGTATGAGCGTTGCCCATGACAATGAAAAAGAGACCCACCACGCTTTGCAATTAGTTTTTGATGATAATGTACAGGTAGTGGACGGAAAGGTAACTTTTTATCATAGTGGGCGGATTGCAGTGGGCAACATCGGAAGTGGTAAGATTGATGATTTGAGAGCATTTGTGGAAGAGCAATATCCCAAGATTGTTGATGGTAAGCGATTTAATATGGGGACTTTGATGAATGACCATCTGTGGAACATAGACCAGCCGGATGTGATTGAAGTTATTGTGAATTGCATTTCCTATGCTCTTATTAGAGATGAATATAGAGAGTATGTAAAGCAACGAAAGAAGTAAGTTTTGTATTAAGTGAATAAAGGAGAGGTGTTTATGGGGAAAAATGCGAGCTCATGCTCTACAGAACAGCAGAAAATGGAGCGCAATCTGTTTCCGTTGATTGAAGAGTGGCTTGGTGTTGAATTAAAATCGGATGCAAAGGTTTATGTTGGGGATGCGCATATAGAGCCAGATTTTATTAATGAGGATGAAAAGATTGTCGGGGAAATATTTGCCCATATTGGAACTTTGCTAGAAGGTCAGAAAAGAAAACTTGCACAAGACGTTTTGAAAATGCTACTACTTGAACGTAATCGCAATGTTGTTTTCAGGAAGATCATTGTTGTATGTGACAAAGCAGTATATACTTTTTTGACAGGAAAATCGTGGTTGGCAGAGTGTATTTCGGAATTTGGTGTTGAAATCAAGTTTTGGGAGATATCGGAGGAAGAACGAAAAAACATTATAAGGGCGCAGGTGAGGCAGTATAGATAGATACGAAAGGAGAAATTATGATGGATGCAAAAAAATAGTAACAGTTAGTGTGTGGGCTTTAATTGCAACGGTTGGGATTGCGAAGATTGCTTCAGGGAAGACTTCTGCAAAAGCTGGTGCGAAATGGTATGAACATTTGTCTGATGCTGAACTTAATGCAAAGAGAGAAATGGTGAGAAAGGCATTTTGTTCATCAGGGAGTGATTATAATCGAGCTGTTCGATTAGAGAATTTACTAAGATTACTTGATAAAGAATTAAGTAAACGAGCATGGGGAGGTCGAACTGATTACGGTTTTCCAGTTCACAGTGAACATGGATGGCACTTGTCGAGTGAAGACTAAATATGAAGTAAAGAAAGTAAATAATAGCAGGAGAGAATGAGGCGGTAGAATCAAAAATCTACTGCTTTTTTTGTTGTCAAAAAAGAATGATGTAATGTCAAAAGGATGCTCAACCAAGGCACTCGGGGGCGATTGCCTTTAGAAATGCTAGAGTGAAAAAAGACTCCAGACTGCTGGACTAACAGTCTGGGGATGTATTTACATGAGGAACAGGGAATTATAGAATCGGGAGTGGCAGGTTGCCCACATGACGGGACTGAACGGAGTATTAAGAGCTGAGTATGAGAACAGTTGCTCCGGGAGGGATGATTCCGACGGAGTAGCGTATGTGTTTGACAGAAAGGAATGTAGAAGAAAATGTAGGGTGTAATGCAATAATAAATGTCTTACAAGAAATATATTCTTATACAATTGGTAAAAATATATAACATGTCCACGGTTGACTTTCCTAAATAAGCGGTGTAGAATGAGGATGAACGGCTTACAAAAAGTTAGTGTTAAGCCACACTTGTATATTTTTTTATGTTTTTAGACTTTTTGACTACACTGCACGCATAGTTGTGTTACATCATTCTCGGGAAGGAGGGTAGGCAAATTCCAAACACAAATCATTCTAGGGCGCAATAAGTAAAGAATTCTCAAAAATCCCATCAAACAATTAAGGAGGTGTCAGAAATGTCGAGTATGGTTGGTTGTAACGATGATGAGGTCGCAGAAAATAGTAGTTCTTTGCGAGGAATCAAAGAAAAAGATACAATAGGCAGAGACGTTGCGGTTCTCAGAACTTTACTTAGTATGACGCAGCAACAAATGGCAGATGTTATGCTTCTAAGCAGAATAACGCTAAGTAAACTTGAAAACGGCGATGAAGGAAAAACCATGGCCGCAGATACAGCATTCAGAATTTACTATTTGGCTAGTGAGGTCTTGCGTAATAGTAGCTTTACCGAGTTTGTCAGAGAAAGAGCAGCCTGTTTACGGGAAAGAGTTGAAAATGAGTTATTGGCCCCAAAAAGAGAAGAGATCTAAAGTTTTTTGTGTTTGGAATCAATAAAGAGTGTCACAAGTATGTTGCTTTATATAGATTTGCTATAGAATCTGCATGAAAGGAGTGTATAGAAATGTCGTTTGAACCTATTATTAAAGGAGGATAAAAAAAGGAAATAGCTTCTTATAAAAATTGTTTTAATTTATTATATATATAGGAGGTTATGTCCATGGAAAAAAATTTTTTTTGTGTATTTGGGAACAAGATTTCCTGCGTACTTGGAACTGGTAAGCTCCAGCTTCATGCTATTGTACCGATGCTTTTAGAAAAAACAGCCGGGTATGTATTTGTCACTACAACATCCGAGCGCTTAAGAGAATGCCGGGAGATTGTGGCAGCTGGAGACGAAAATACGAAATACGGTATCTGGTATGTTGCAGATGATGTTAAGAATTTAGACGAGGTAAAGAGGAAACTGGATGAAAATGGTATTCGCGTTGCTATCGTCAAGACTACAAGCGCTGTTTATACGGAGCTCTTTCGTGCGTGTGACGGAGGGTATTACCATTCGGCTTGCAGAGATGGGATTCTTAGTTACATCCATGATATCATAGAGGCGTCAACAAAGCCTACAGAAATTCTCTGCTACGATAATGACTCAAATATCGTGGATATGGTCAGGCTGATATGTAAAGGGACGGTGTTAAGTGTCTATAAGTGCGTGGCACATGCAGTCTGTTCAAGTACTGAAGTCGATGAAAAGGGAAAGAGATTAATCCTTTACGGAAACACAGAGAAGTACATCTTTTATCCGCATCAGACAAGTGTCAAAAAGGTGCTAAATCGAAAAGTTTCGCTCGGAAACTCCCGCATTCAGGTTAGATTTGCACCGGATCAGGATACTTTTGACTTTCTGGTAAAGGCTAAGGCAGTAGACGTAAATGCAATGCATACGGCACTATGTGTTCTTGCATACAAGGAGGGTGCAAAACAAAAAATTCCTCCGGAAGAAGTTGAAAAAATGAGATTTTCAGACTTGATAGACAAAAAAGAGGATGTGATGCACATTCTAGAAGCAGTCCACTCCACATTGTTCGATAAGATTTTGTTGGAAACTGCAAATAGAATCGGAGAGGAAAAAAAGATACATACACATACCGCTTACGTCTTCGTCAAATATCTGTTCGACTCTGAGCACGAGACAGTATGCAGGGGACTAAGTATAAGTAACCGCGAGAGCGCTATCTCTAAGGCAGAACGGCATTTCCCTATTTTAATGAAAGCGGAAAATGAGATTCTGGAAGCTCTTGATTATTTCAAAAAGATTCTTTATTGACTTTTTGATTATTTACAATGGCAAAGAAATGGGTAAATTAAATATGTTTGAGGAATTTTATTGCTATCACAGGTGTCGTGAAACTCAAAAAACGAGTTGAAGCGACACCTGTGATATTTTTGTTATGAGAATGCAGAGTGGAATCTGATATTTATACGATAATCTAAGAGGTTTATTATTTATACGGAAAAAGGGAGACTACGGAAATTTTGACTGCAGATAGATTTGATGAAAATGATCAATTTATTCCTTATATCTTTATTAAAAATAAAAAAATAATACAAGAGTTTACTATTGAGTCGAAATACCTATGCATTTAATTATTTAGTAATTCGTTTTCATTTGTACTAGAAAAAGGTAAATGAAGGAAAGGTTCTACTTAGCCTTTCTTTTTTTGTACTTAAAAGTTGATGTGATGTCAATAAGATGCTCAACCAAGGCACTTGGGGGTAATTGCCTTTAGGAAAGCGTAAAAGATAGAGAAGAAAACAAGCCCCCAGACTGCCTATTGACAGTCTGGGGTTCCTTGTGTGAAACCATGCGGTAGAGAGAGATTTTACACATTCGCCTTCGTTACTTCTTCCTGTTTTTTTCGAAAAGCTTTCCGAAAAATCCCGTTTTTTTAAGACCGGCAAGAAGATTTTCTGCAACCTCATCCCCTTGTCCAGAGGCCTTTTCATACCATTCCCTCGCTTTTTCCATATCCGCCTCTACACCTCGGCCGGTTTCGTACATATAACCGAAATTACAACGGGATATGGCAAATTCCTGATAGGAGGTGTGTTCATGCCATGCTACCAGCAAGCCGAGATTGTTCCTTGCATCTTCACAATCCAAAAACAATTTATTTGCTTCGTAGGCTTTCTTTACCACACCATTTTGCAACGCCTTTTCATACCACTGGACTGCCTTCTGCTCATCCCGAACCACTACCCGGCCGGTACCATAAAACAAGCTCATCATAAATTGTGCATTGGCGTGTCCTTGTTCCGCCGCCGTTTTAAACAAATCAAAGGCAGCATGTACATCCTGTGTCGTTCCGCGACCTTGCAGATACAAAATTGCCTGACAAAACAACGCTGTGCAATTTCCTTGCTCTGCTGCCTCTCGGTACAACTCAAAGGCTTTTATGGCATTCAGCTCGATTCCCCGCCCTTCCAGATGTCTGGCGGCAAGCTTACATCGAAGGACCGGATCGTTCTGCTCCGCTAATTGGACACGAAGCTCGTCGACCTCTTTTTCTTCGGGGGTGAGAGGAGGGGAAGGATTTTTTTCTTTCTTGGTACAAAGTAACTCAAGCAAATCTACTGCCTCTTCGGTCTTTTTTGTGTCTGGATGCTCTTCTCCCAGAACTCGCCTTCGCTCTTCTAATACTTGTTCAAGTAACTCCAATGCTTTTTGATACTGCTTGATTTTATTATAGAACGTTGCTATGTTATACTTCATTTTCAGGGTGTCTGGATGCGTCTCCCCAAATACCCGTTTCATTAATTCCAATGTTCTTTCACCCAATTCCAGACCCAAGGCTTCCTCTCCGATTTCCCAATATGAATTTATGAGGTTACCCATTGCTGTCAATGTAGCTGGATGTTCTTCTCCAAATGCCCGTTTCTTTTGTTCCAGTGTCTGTTCTCTCAACTCTAGCGCCTTATGCTTCTCACCAGTATCGCTGTATAAATTAGCAAGATTCCCCATTGCTGCCAATGTAGCTGGATGTTCTTCTCCAAATGCCCGTTTCATTAACTCTAGCGTCGTCTCTTGCAATTCTAAAGCTTTTTGCGTTTCTCCAATATCGCTATACGAATGGGCAAGGTTATTCATCGATATCAATGTATCAGGATGTTCTTCTCCCAATACTCGCCTTGTTGCTTCAAATAACTGTTTGTTAATATCAAGGCTCTCTTGATACATCCCGCTCGCAATATATATACCTGATATCTTCATCTTAACAGTAAGCCAATCGTTCTCCTCTACATCCGATATATCTCCATCCAACGGAATCGTTGATACCACTTCCAATGCTTCCTTTACAAATCCCTTTAACCTTAGTGCACTGCCGTATTCACTTCGCGCAATATACTCTGCCTCGGTACTCGGATAGTTTTTTACCGCAGTAAGAAACAGTTCTCTGGAAGATGTGTATAAAACATCATAAGAACCGGCTTCTTGCAAAGACGCAAACTTTCTCTTTGCTGTTTTTAAGCTCTCATAAAATTCCTCATAAGATAAGCTGTTTTCCGCCAGCGTCTTTGTGTACTCCCCAAAGGCCACACCGGAGTCCAGTGTAGTATCCGACTCCACACATTCCTTCACAACGGAAAGCTTAATCCGACCGATTTCCCCCAGAATCTCTTTGTCTGCATTCTTTAATGCGGCACTTCGAACGGTTTCATGTATATAGTAAGAACCGTCTAAGTTCTTAATAATAAAAGAGTGTTTTACAAAGCTCTCATACTTTGCCTGAGTATACCATCGAAGAGTAGTTGCCTCCTTTGCAATCCTTTGAACACTTTCGTCATTCCATTTTCCGAGACACGCTAAAAAATAGGTCATTTCACGATTTTCATTTGTCATATTGGACAGATAACGGCTGATGAGCTGCGTCAAATCCTCACCGAACTGTTCCTGTTCCGTTGGGATTCCCCTACTACACAGGTCATGATAAGTATCCACACAAATATCTAAAAAGAGTGGCGTACCATTCGTCAGCTTATATAGCTGTGTACAAAGGGTATCGTTACTGATTCCTGCCTTTTTCAAAAAGCCGGTTGCATCCTTAAGACTCAAATCACCTAATAAATGCTGTTCTAAGTGTTTTAATGCAAGTTCTTCCTTTTCTGCTTCGCTCATCTGAGAAAGTGGACGTTCTACCTCTGGTTCATCCCACGCATCATCCTCTGCCCAGTATAGCTTTTCACGACCTGTAATCACCCATAACATCCCCGGCACGGAACGAATCACTGATTTGTTTCCCTTACGAAGCCAGTGATCCTCTGTAATCATACTAATTTCACGATTCAAAGTATCAATATATCTCTCGTAAGTATCCAAAAATACAATCATAGGTTTCGTTGCCACTTGCTGCATGTTATATCGCATATCCAGAATAAAATACTCATGAAGCTTTCCAAGTAGTTCCGGCATTTCCATGCCATCTATTTCATTCAGATGAGAGCGATATTTGGCTTCGTCCACATGTTTACCAATAGCCTCTTTGACAGTCTTGGCTGACTTATCAATGGCTTGAAATACGCCAGATACCCAACCGACCACCGGTATGGTTCCTACCGTAGACATCACCGCATCCAGCCAAGGATTTCCTTCCAATAAAGACTGCGCCGTTTGGTCTTTCTCAATACTGCTTCCACTCTTTTTGGCATAAAGAAGAACCGCAGAATCAAAACGGAAGAACTTGAAGTTTTTATCCGCCTCTCCCAACTGTTTTCGAAGACTTAAAAGAATAGATAACTTATCAATACCAGAAGTCTTTGCATCAAAATCATATCGGATGTAATTACAATCGATTCTGTCAAGCAAACGAAGTTCGTTTCCTTCCACACCACGAATTACGCGACACAACTTATTCACGAAACTTGTCTTACCAATTCCGCCAATTCCGTAATAGCATAGTACATAAAAGGATTTTTTCCAGTTTTCATTCAGCACTCTGATTTTCCGCTCAAAAGCCTCCTGCGGATCCTCCCGGTCTGTAAACTCCTTCACTGCTTCCTGCGGAACTCCCCAAGCATCATCCGAAATATCAAACATATCTTTCGCCATTTGTAAACCCTCCTTGTGTCGGTATCTTCCATCCAATTATTATATCATAACCCTATGAAGAAAGTCCATTTTTCGCATATTTTGACAAAAAGCAGAGATGTTCTAACAAGACTTGTTTTGCATCTGAACTGTGAGGGGTGTCGTAAAGATGCTCACCCGAGGCATGAAGGGTCTTTATCCACCGGACATGCCAATTCTGCCTATGATATGCTTTCCCGGTTGGAAACCATGGTATTGCAGGGAAGTGACATTCCGTTGTACGCGGTACGAAAGCAGATTGCAGCAGCCATCGATGTTTTTGTACAGTTGAGCAGAAGGAGTGACGGAAGTCGGGGAGTGGCGCAAATATGCGAAAACGACGGCATGAAAGACGGGGATATTGTTTTGCGACCGGTGTTTGAAGGAGAAAAAGAAGGGAATCGGGAGGTGGTATTACGGTATTGCGGTGGTTCAAAGATTTGGAACGGCGGAGAATGCTAAGAAAAATCGGGAAGGAGGAGAAGGAAAAGCCGGTTGGAGGATGGATTCTTTTGGGATGTGCGAAAGGGGCCTTGTTCAGCGGATTGATTGCATGGCTGTTTTACCAAAGTATGTTGGGACTTATATGCGCTCCTTTTTGCTTTGTGTTTATGTCAGTAGGCGAAAGAAGGAGAGCAATCCGAAAAGCTACGGAAGAAGAACAACAATTGTTTGTGGAGTATTTGGGCTTTTTAAAGGAGGCACTTTTAGTTGGCTATTCTTTGGAACAGGCAGTGGGAGAAGCAAAAAAAGGAATGTTGACCATGTATAAGGCAACAACGCCGTTTCTGCGTGCTGTAACAAAAATGCAAAGAAAAATGCAGTTGGGACAGCCGGTGGAAACCGTGTTTTCCCAGTGGGCGGAGGAAGCATTATGTGAGGACATTCGGGAGTTTTCCGAGGTGCTGTACATTGCAAAGCGGACCGGCGGAGTGGTGCAGCAGGTGATTGCGGATACGGAACAGGTGATACGGGAGAAGCAGGAAACACTTCGCTACATCCGATCGGTACTTCACAGCAGAGAGTATGAGACAAAAGTGATGAAGAGCATGCCTTTTGCTATGTTGGCATATTTGCTTATGTTTATGCCGGATTTTTTGGAACCGTTGTACCATAACCTGACGGGAATTTGTATTATGTCTGTGGTGCTCGTTGCGTATGCGGGGCTTTGCATTGTAGTAGACAAGGTAGTGTGTATTTCGATTTAAGGGGGAGTAATGAAAAAGAAAGAAAAAGCGGAATTGGTTTGCATTGGTGTAATCGTTTTGTTGACAATATCGGTTCTGCTGGTACAAGACCGGAAGGTAAAGCAGGAAAAAAATGATTGGATTGCGCGACCGGATGTCGGAACAAGGGAACAGGCGGTTATATTGCAGACCGGGGATGCAGAGGAGCAGATTACGATTACGGTGGGAGAAAGAGAACGGGCAGAGGAAGAAATTAAACAGGCCTTTGAACGAACCTTGGATATTTTAAAAGAAAGCTATATGTTGTCTGAAAAAGAGAAGATAGTATGGGAAGCGTCGGTTTCATTGCCTCGGTATATTTCGGAAACGGGGGTGGGGATTCGCTGGGAAAGTTCGGATGAAACAGTGCTGACAAATGAGGGAGAAATTAACAGATATGTAGCAAAAAGCGGGCAGGAATTGTATCTAAAAGCATGGCTTTCTTATGGAGAGAATATGCAGGAAATATGGTTTCCGATAGAAGTGCTGCCTTATGAAGAAGGAAGTACGGAGAAATTGCTTTATCATGCGGCAGAGGTGTTAACACAGTTGGAAAAAGAAACATCGGGAGCAGAGGGCTTTTATCTTCCGGTTCGGATAGGAGAGGTGTCGGTACGTTTGCCGAAACAATCCGTGTCCGTATTTGGGATATTGGCAGGAGTCGGGATATTTGTTCCTCTTCTTATCGTGTTGGTAAAACGTCAGGAGAAAGAAAAAATCAAAAAGAGGAGAGAGGATGAACTTTTAGCGGCATATCCCCGCCTGATTACAAAGCTTACACTATACACCGGAGCCGGTTTGAGCTTACGAGGCGCATGGGAGCGTATCGGAGCAGAACAGAGGGAAAAGCCAAAAGGGAAAAAAGGGGTATTGGCAGAGGAACTGGTGCAGCTTTCCGGAGAGTTGTTAAACGGAGAATCAGAACTTAGAGCGTATGAGGCTTTTGGAAACAGAATCGGAATAAAGCAGTATATGCGTCTGTCGTCTCTTATGATAAGTCATTTGCAAAAAGGCAGCGGCGGTTTGTGGAAAAACCTGGAACAAGAAGTACGAAGTGCATGGGAGCTGCACCGGGAGCATGCGGCAAAAAAAGGAGAAGAAGCACAAACAAAGCTTTTATTTCCTATGATGGGAATGCTGTTCTTGGTCATGGCAGTAGTACTTGTTCCGGCATTTTTTTCCATGTAAGAACAGGGAAACCCGGGGTTTTGAGTATCGAGAACAAAAAAATAAAACGGAATAATGAAAGCGGAAACAGAAAGGGAGGAAATCGTATGGAAGAGATGAAAAATGAACTTATGGGAGAAAAGGATGGAGCCGGAGAGGTAGCAGAGGGAAAAGACGCCGGCATGTTACAAGACAATCGGGGTGTCGGTGTGGTGGAGGTTATTCTGATTCTTGTAGTGTTGATTGCACTGGTTCTTATTTTTAAAAATCAATTGGGAGCTATGGTGGCAAAAGCCATGCAGGCCTTGGAGAGAAGTATCAATGAGGTTTTGTCGTGAAAACATCCGGGTCGGTCACGGTGGCATTTTCTTTGGTATTCCTCATTATGTTTAGTTTTATTCTGTCTTTCTTTGAAATGGCATCGTATACAGCGCGACTTTCCTATCATGCGGCTGCTGCACGGTTGGCAACAGAAAACTACTTTGCGTCTTATTTGGAACCTATGTATAGCAAATATCACATTTTTGGCAGGGATGTGCCGCAAGAGGAGGACGTGCTTGTGTGGACAGAAGAGAGCATATCCGAAGATGTCGACTATATGACAAAGAAAAAAGAAGGGGAGAAGTCTCTTTTAATTCGAGGAGGAGCCGACTATAAGGTGACGGAGGCATCAGTGCTGACGGATCGAGAGCTGGAAGGATACTATACGCAGGCGGTTACGGCGATGAAGTATCAGGGAGTTGTGGAAGTGGCGGATTTGATAAAAGAATTTGCCGGAATGACAGAACAATCGGAAGCTCATTTGGATGTGGCAGCGGCAAAGGCGGCGGCAGACAGTGCCTACGGGAGAGTGGATGAAAAGCTTTTATACTTAATGGCGTTGGTAGACGGTGTAGATATAAAGAAGTATGAGAAGTTTCTTGGCGGAAAAACGGGAAGTTTTCAGAAAGGGATTTATGTGAAGTATTTTTGTACACATCCGGATACAGCGGCAGCATACTTCGACCGGACAGAAGTGTATCAGGCTTTTTTGAAGAACCATGAAAATCCTTACGAGACATTGGGAGATTTGTGTACAAGACTGGAAACGTTAATCAACGAGATACTGGCAAGGGAAAAACAGGAGACAATCTGCAGAAGTCAATTGGCGGAAGCGAGGGGAAGACTATCGGTTCTTTCGGGGCAAAAGGATACGTTAAGCGGAGCGTTGGAACTAATAGAAGCGGAGTTAAGAGAAGTAAAAAGCGAGCTGATGAAACAAAAGCTTATGTCCGGGAAGGAAGAAACAGTAAAACGGTTAGAGCAACGGATTCAGGAATTAGATGCGGAAGTGGCAGCATTGAAAGAGCAGAAGGAACAGGTGGGACAAAACGGGGAGGTATTGGAGAAATTTGCAAAGGAACTGGAAGCGGCGGAAAAGCAATTAAAAAAACAGGAAAAAGAGCAGGAAAAAGCTGTAAAGGCATTGAAAAAAGAAGAGGCGGAGTTTGTGAAAAAGTGTCGAGCTTTAAGTGATGTGTGCGGGGAGGCTTATGAGTATACGGCAGAAATTCAAAAGGAGTTGAAAGCAGCACAACGTGCGAAAGCAACCTGCGAATCTTTAGTCGATGCGTCTGAATTGATTTTGGGAAGTGATGTTTGTGGGGAATATCGGGAGGACTTAAAAGAGTATTTGTTCTATGAGAGCGAGGACGGATATGATTTCGAGTTAATCCGGCAAACGTTGTCGGAAAACAGGACAAGGCTTTTCAGTGTAAAGGAAAGGATAGGAGAAGCGTTTGGCAATACGCTTTCCTATGCGCTTGCTGACCTGAAACAGGAGCGGGAGATGATAAAAGAGTACTCGTTTCGCGGATTGAAGTTGGACTACGGTGAGATGTCTTTGGAAGAAGATTTATATTCGGATGTGGGAGACTCCGTTTCCGGAGCATTGGCAGAAGGGTTTCTCGGATTTTTGACAGATAAAAATATATCTGAAAAGAAATTAGATACGTCCTATCTTCCTTCCGGCTTTCGTTTTAAAGATGCAAAGTTTGATTTCCTCTCAATACCGGGAGGGGATATGAGCAGTGCATTGGCCGCATTGAAAGGATATCTTCCCAAGGAGCTTTCTTTTGACGGAGTATTGTCCCAAGTGGCGGAACAGACGTTGTTTCATTCGTATTTGGTGTCACACTTTGATCATTTTATAGAAGAAAATAGCATAGGCGCGCTTTCGTATGAGCAAGAGTATTTGATTACGGGAGAAGATTCGGATAAAGAAAACTTATCGTCGGTGGCGGCGCGGATTTGCGGTATACGAACAGTGCTTCATTTTATTTCCATTTATACGGACGGCGCAAAAAAAGCACCCATAGAACAAGCGGCGCTGGCGGCATGCGGAATAATCGGATTGCCGGCATTAAAATGTCTGATTGTGCTTTTGCTTGTGTTTGTTTGGGCATTGGAGGAGGCAATGGTGGATACGGCGGCATTGTTATTGGGAAAGAAGCTTTCTTTGTACCCGGGGCGGTCGGGAGGAAGTATTTCTTTACCTGAAATCCTTTTGTTTTCTAAAGCCTTTGTGTTAGAAAAAGCAAGGAGCAAAGCCGAAACGGGAATGATTGGCTATCAAGCCTATCTTCAGGTGTTTTTGATTGCAAAAACACTGGAAACAAAGAAATATCGGAGTCTGGATTTAATACAGGAAAACATCAGAAACTGGTATGCGTCTTCCTTCCGCGTCAATCGTTGTGTATGGGAAATTGAGTATCAAACGGATAAAAGAAAGTATGAGTATCGGTACGAATAAAAGAAAGGAGGTGCATTCCGATATCTGTTTTTAGTAAGTTTAGACATAATATTCTCTCCGAAAAAGCAGCAAAATATTTACTTTCCTCTTCTCAGAATGCTGCTTTACCCTATCCATGTAAACAAAGTACAATAATGAAAGAAAAGATAACTTGCGAAAACATTCACAAAAATCCACAATGTCAAACTGCTAAAAGCAGATACCGGAATGCATCTCTGACGGTGGAAGCGGCACTTGCGTTTCCGGTATTCTTCTTTGCGGTGGTCTATTTAATACAAATGTTTTTTGTTCTGAGGGCGGAGGTAAACGTTGCAGAAGCAGCCATCACTTCCGCAAGAGATGTGGCAGCATATTCCTACGCGGCAGAACGATTGGCAGACGGAGAACATGCATTGGCAGAAAAATTACTTGCCTTGTTTGATAAAAAAATAGTGCGGGATACGGCCATGACCGGGTTGTTTTACGGCCGATGTGATAAAGAAGTGTTAAAGCAAGCGCATGTGGGCCAGGGAATCGGCGGAATTTGGGTGGATACGGAAGAGGCAGGAGGAAAAGTCCGTGCAGAAATAAAGTTTCGGGTAAAACCTCCTAACTTTTTTGAGGAGGAAGCGGCGCGGTATTATACGATGAAAATTGTGTATCGGGACTGGGTAGGACACGGAAAAATAAGTACGGGAAGCAGCGGGCTGCGGGATGACCAAGGAGGGGGCTCTGCAGAAGAAAAGGAACGGACAGTTGTATATATGACGGAACACGGAAGCGTGTATCATGAGAAGAAAACCTGTAGTCATATTAAGGTAAAAACCGAGGCGGTAGCAGTAGAAACGATAGAGGGACTTCGGAATAATTCCGGCGGAATTTACTATGCTTGTGAATTTTGTTCCCCAAAGGAAGAAGGAAAGGCGACGGTTTATATAACGGAGTACGGAACCAGATATCACGCAGTATCATCTTGTTCCGCAATCAGCCGAAAAGTAAAGGAACTGTTTTTAGAGGATGTAAAGGGACAGTATCGTGCATGCAGTAAATGCGGTACAGAGACGGAGAGGGGAGCGTATTAATGGAAGGATGGCAATATGTGGTGAGGGAATTATGTTATATTCCTACTCTGGTTTGGCTTGCCCGGCAGGATAAAAAATATTTGGGGATTTCAAGGTCCGGGCTGGTTGTTTCGGCAGTGTTTCTTGTGTTAGGCGGCTTGTTTGCTGCAGTGCCCTGGCAGTCCAGATTGGGAGGCGTTGCGGTAGGGATACTTCTCATTGTGTTTGGCGTATTTTCCGGTGGTGCATTGGGGATTGCGGATGCAGTGGTGATAACAGCATGCGGAGTCGGACTCGGGTTGTATGAGGCGGTCGCACTGTGCTTTTTTGCAGCATTGTATGCAGGGGGTGTTTCTGCGATTTTATTGCTTACAAAGAAAGTAAAAAGGAAAAGCCGAATTCCGTTCTTGCCGTTTTTGTTGTTAGGATACGGAACAATGAGGATTTTAGTGTGCACAATATAGAAAGTGTGAAGGAAATGAAGAAACGAGTGAATGGGTCCATGACAGTGGAGGCGGCATTAATTTATCCGTATTTATTATTGATTACCGTTCTGCTCATTCAGCTGACTATGTATCAGTATGCGGTGGTAAGAAAGCAGGCGGCAAAGTTGTATGATGCTGTACTTACAGAACGGGAAACGGAAACATCGGAGTTGATTCGAGCCACTGACATGGCGTTTGATTTGTTAGATAACTAAATGGGAGAAGGGGCGGTTCTATTGGAAAAACAATTTAAAAAAGAAGCAGACGGGAAAACATATCTTGTGATAAAGAAAACAAAAGAAGCTTACGAAGAGCACATGATACAGGCGGTGAGGCCGCCCGGAATCCTGACCATGGTAAAGTCGGAGCAGGCAGATGCCTATAAGTATGAGATTACCGGGAAAAAGAATTTGACAATGACCTTTGAGCGGGTACCTATGAATGCAGAGCAAATCGGGAAAGTATTACATGGGATTTTAGATGTATTGGAGCGTGGAAAAGAGTATTTGTTGACGGGAGAGAATTTTATTCTTCAACCGGATTATATTTACCTTACGTTGCCGGAGTATGAAGTTGCGCTTTGTTATTATCCGGAATACGGAGTACCGTTTACGGAGCAGATGGGAAAGTTGTTTGAGATGTTTCTTAACAGGGTGGATTATAGGGAAGAAAAAGCCATTGCCATGGTATATGGGCTGTATATGCAGTTACAGGAGCCGGATGTTACATTAGAGAGGCTAAAGAAAAAACTGCGGGAACCGGCAGAAAATCTTGCGGAACAAGAAGAATTCATACCGGAACCGGCAGCCAAAACGGAGATGAAAGAAATTGTCCGAGAGGGAAAGGCAGAGAAAAAGAAAGGCATACTGGGAAAACTGCGAAAAGAGGCAGTGGTACGGAAACCGGAAAAAGCGATACTGCCAAAAGAATACTATAAGGAACCGCAGGTTTCTTATGTGATGGAGAGCGCAACCGAGTGGAATCCCCAGTATACAAGAGTGCTGTCGATGAAAAAGGCCGAACAGGGACCTTCTCTTGTTTCTCAACGAAGCGGTGAGGTTGTTTATCTTACCAAGTTCCCCTTCTATGTAGGGAGTCTTCCGGGATATATGGACCTTGTGATTTCGCAGGATACGGTCAGTCGGTTTCATGCAAAGCTAAGTTTAAAAGAAAACCGGGTTTATGTGACGGATTTAAACAGTACTAACGGAACGACAGTGAACGGAAAAAGTGTGGGAATTCAGGAAGAGATACCCCTTTGTCAGGGGGATTGTGTCAGGTTTGCGGAGGAGGAATATTTGTTTTTTGAAAATTAAGTAAGAAGAAGCTATTTTTACGTCCTATACAAAACATTAGACTTGATGGAACGGGAAAAAAGGTTTATACTGAAGATACGGTAAAATGCTGATAAGGGGAAGTTTGTAAAACGGAGTGAAAAAGATGGAAGCAGAAAAAAGAGCAAATCTTCCTTGGATTACCATTGCTTTGATTGCGGTGAACACGGTGGTTTTTTTGTGTTCCGATTTGGTATTCTATAACAGGCAGGAAGAAATCGCATTTTATATGTCTTTAAATCCTGTTTTGGTATTGAAACATGGAGAGTATTGGAGAGTAGTGACGTCCATGTTCTATCATTTCGGTATTGACCATTTGGTGTACAACATGTTTATGTTGTATATGATGGGAGCGATACTGGAGCCTTTTTACGGCCGGATACGTTATGCAATCTTGTATTTTGCGGCCGGACTTACGGCAAGCGCAGCGTCTTTGTGGTATAACGGAGTGTTTGCCGCAGAAGAGGGGGCTCATGCATTTTGCGCCGGTGCATCCGGAGCGGTGTATGGCTTGATTGGTGGTTATGCGGCAGTTTATTTTGTTCAGAGAAGGACACTGCCGGCATGGGAAAAAAGGCGGATGTTGATAGCGGTACTGTTTTTGCTGTTTGGAAGTATATTTGATACGGGAATCGGTCATGATGCGCATTTTGGCGGCTTTTTCGGAGGCCTTTTGCTGGGATGTGTCTATTGCATGATTTTAAAGAAAAAAGCAGAGAGAGAGCGGTATAGGAAAACCTACGGAGGTGGCAAATGAAAATAGCGGTATATTACGGCGGACGGGGAATTATAGAAGATTCTACGATTTATGTGGTAAATAAATTGATACAGGTATTTGAGGAATTGAATGTACAGGTGCGTCGTTATAACTTGTATGAACAAAAAAATGAAATAGCGGCACTTTCCGGTACGCTGAAAGAAGTGGACGGTGTGATTTTGGCCGTACCCCTTGAATGGTACGGAATCGGCGGATATATGCAGCAGTTTTTGGATGCATGTTGGTTGTATGCGGATAAGAAGAAGCTGCAGAATATGTATATGATGCCGGTGGTGGTGGCGGTAACTTGCGGAGAACGTCAGGCAGAGAGTACACTCCGGAATTCCTGGGAATTGCTTGGAGGGAAAGTGTTAGACGGGATTTGTACCTTTGTAGAGAACCAGGTAGAATTTGAAACCAATACCGAATATGCGAAGATTATTGAAGATAAGGCAGAACGCTTTTATCGCGCGGTTTCCAGAAAGGAAGTACAGCTTCCTTGCGGAAACAGTTTAATTAAGCAGAACATTGCTACATCTTCTATTCCGTTGACCCCACAGGAAAGTGAAGATTTGTCAAAGTATGTATCGGATGATAAGTACGTAAAGCGTCAGAAGGAGGATATTGAGGAACTTTCCCAAATGTTTAAGGGACTGTTTGAAAAGAGCAGTGCAGGGATGGACCCGAAGATGGAGTTTATCGCAAATCTGCGAACCAATTTCCATGCGCCGGAAGAAAAGATGACGGTTTCCTATGCATTGCAGTTTGCGGATAATGACCGCACGTTGTTTATTGAAGTAAAGGACGGACGGTTGTTCTGCAGCTATCCGGAGGAAGTGCCGGCGGCAGATGTAAACGCAAAACTTACCAGAGGAATTATGGAGCGAATTGTAGACGGACGGGTGACCTTCCAGGGAGCATTTATGTCCGGAGATATTACTGCCAAAGGGGATTTCAAACTGTTACGCCAGTTTGATATGATGTTCCGGTTCCAGACGCTGGTATAAAAGTATCCGTAAATGCCGGTGCAAAGGTTTCGGCATGAAAATAAAGAGGTAATAAGGAAATCATACGCCGTAGAGAACGGCGATACGGAAATGTTTCCGAATGAATCAAACAGAATGGAGAGAAAAGATATGGATAATTGTATTTTTTGTAAGATTTTAAAGAATGAGATTCCGTCTTCCACAGTGTATGAGGATGATAAGTTCCGGGCGATTATGGACATTGGTCCGATTGCGAAAGGACATGTGATTTTAGTGGCGAAGGAACATGTGGCAAATCTTTTGGAAGCAGAGGACGAACTTCTGGCTGCGGCATTACCGGCAGCAAAGAAGGTGGCAAAGGCTGTAAAAAAGACGTTAGACTGTGACGGAATCAATATTTTGCAGAACAACGGAGAAGAAGCAGGACAGACCATTTACCATTTGCATATTCATGTGATTCCGAGAAATAAAGCAGACGGCGTGAAGCTTCCGCCGCCGATGGCAACTTATGCCGACGGAGAGGCAGCAGAGCTTGCAAAGAAGATAGCGGAGAATATATAAGGGAATATATAAGGGAATATATAAGTATCCGGGTGTATGTTTAGATGATTAAAGGGCAAAGGAAACGTTTTTTTATATAACAACAATATCGGAGTTTACGAAAACGGAGGATGCGCATGACAGACGTACAGTTAAAGGAATTGTTGGCAGAAATGTCTCTTGGTGAAAAAATCGAGCAGATGATTCAGTTTCATGGCGGTTTCTACGGTGATGTGAAACTGATTACCGGTCCGGGACATGACTATAGCGTGAAGCCGGATCAGCAGTGGCGTATCGGTACGGTGTTGGGGGAAGCAGGATATGAGCACTTAAAGAAGCTTCAGGATGGCTTTATGGAAAAGCAGCCTCATCACATTCCTTCGATTTTTATGGCAGATGTAATTCACGGGTATAAAACCATTTATCCGGTTCCGTTAGGACAAGGAGCGAGTTTTGATCCGGAGTTGACGAAAGAATTGGCGGGAGCTACCGCAAAGGAAGCGTCTGCAGCAGGCTTACATGTAACCTTTTCACCGATGTGCGACCTGTCCCGGGATGCCCGTTGGGGAAGATGCATGGAAGGTACCGGAGAAGATCCGTGGTTGAACGCCCGCTTTGCAGAAGCTACGGTACTTGGGTATCAGGGAGACGGTATAGAGAAGCAGGGAAATATCGCAGCTTGTGTGAAGCATTTTGCGGCATATGGCGCTGCCACTGCAGGTAAAGATTATTCCGGGGTAGAACTGTGCGAACGGACGCTGTTAGATGATTATCTTCCGTCTTATGAAGCAGCTGTAAAGGCCGGCGCACCTCTTGTTATGAGCGCATTTAATACGATTAACCGAATTCCGTGTTCTACGAACAAGTGGCTGATGCGGAAGATTTTGCGTGAGAAGATGGGCTTTGACGGCGTGGTAATTTCGGATTACGGAGCTGTACAGGAGACGGTGGTACATTCCGCATCTTATGATAAGGCGGATGCAGCCGCAAAAGCATTGAGAGCAGGCCTTGATATTGATATGATGAGTGATTGCTATCTTTCTTATCTGGAAGAACAGGCGAAAGAAAGTGAGGAACTGCGTCAGCTTATTGATGAATCTTGCCTAAGAGTTCTTGAATTGAAAAATAAATTGGGATTGTTTGATAACCCGATTCGTGGTTCCAAGGAGTTGGAAGAAGCGTATTTTTATTGTGACGCGCATAAAGAGCTTTCTGTCCGGGCTGCTCGTGAGTCTGCAACATTGTTGAAAAACGACGGATTGCTTCCGATATCTAAAAACAGTAAGATTGCAGTTGTGGGTAAATTGGCAACCAGTACAAATATTGTAGGTTCCTGGGCAATATTCGCCGAGGCGGATAAGACGGTGACCTTTGCGGATGCCATAAAGAGCAGATATCCGGAGACGGAGGTTTTTGTGTATCCGTATGATGAAGCGGATGAGAAGATGCTTTCCGGTTGTAAAGCGTGTGATGTTGTAATTGCATGTATCGGTGAAGAAGATTTTAAAACAGGAGAATCCAAAAGTATTTCCGATGTTACATTGTGTCCGGAACATCAGGCGTTGTTTAATGCGGTGTATGGTGTAAATCAAAATGTACTTTCCCTTCTTTATGCGGGACGACCTTTGGCTATTCCCATGTTGGCGGAAAAGTCAAAAGCCATTTTGGACGCATGGTATCCGGGAACCTTTGGAAACATTGGGATATGTGAGCTGATTTTCGGCGATGCAAATCCTTGCGGACGAGTACCGATGAGTTTTCCGCACACCACAGGACAGCTTCCGATGCATTATAGCGCATTTACGACAGGACGTCCGGTGGAAAACTGGACCGGATATGTACCGTTTGCTTCCAATTATATGGATGTGACCAATGTGGCTCTGTATCCGTTTGGGTTCGGACTTTCTTACAGTGAATTTACTTATTCTCCGGTGGAACTTTCTGCGGATACGTTGCAAAAAGACGGAAAAATTACCGCTACTGTTACGGTAACCAATAAGGGAACAAGAGACGGAAAAGAGCTGGTACAGCTTTATATCCGGGATGTGAAGGGGAGTGTAATTCGCCCGTGTCGTGAATTGAAGGGATTGACCAAACCGTTTATCAAGGCAGGAGAATCTGTTACGGTATCCTTTGATATTACGGAAGACATGCTTCGGTTCCATAATGAAGATATGGAATTTGTGGCAGAACCGGGTGAATTTATGGTATGGATCGGAGGTTCATCCCTGACACAAAACGGTGTAAACTTCCGACTGATATAGCAGATAGGCACGGAGACATCTGAGTTTAAAGAGGGAATGAACAATTTTTAATAAGGTGTGGTTTGATTTTTGGTATGTTTGCCTAATCTTTCAATTTCCTCTTGACGAACGATTGCTTTAGGTGTATGCTGAAAAGGTAGTAGATACAATTTCATAGAAAAACTCTTATTAAGAGTGATGGAGAGTAAAGGCTCTGCGAAGTCACGGCAACCCCCGTACGGGAAGGTGCCAAGTTGAGCGGTACGTCGTACCGAACAATAAGGGATTTGATTTTTTATTGGTATCAAGTCCGTAGTCCGCAAGGCCTACGGACTTTTCGCGTGCAGGCAAAGTGAGCATGGACTTTTTTAAAACGAAAGGAGAAAAAAGATGAGTGATAAGTTTTTGTTTACCTCGGAATCGGTAACGGAAGGACATCCGGATAAAATCTGTGACCAGATTTCCGATGCGATTTTGGATGCAATGATGGCACAGGATCCGATGAGCCGTGTGGCTTGTGAGACTGCATGTACCACAGGTCTTGTTTTGGTTATGGGTGAAGTAACCACAAAGGCAACGGTGGATATTCAGAAGATTGTACGTGATACGGTTCGTGAAATCGGTTACGACAGAGCAAAGTATGGTTTTGATGCAGATACCTGTGCGGTATTGGTAACCTTGGACAAGCAGTCCACGGATATTGCCATGGGTGTAGACAAGGCATTGGAAGCAAAGGAAAATAAAATGTCTGATGCGGACATCGAAGCAATCGGAGCAGGTGATCAGGGTATGATGTTCGGTTATGCATCCGATGAGACGGAAGAGCTGATGCCGTATCCGATTTCTTTGGCACATAAGCTGACAAAGAAGCTCTCCGAAGTACGTAAGAACGGAACATTACCGTATCTTCGTCCGGACGGAAAGTCTCAGGTAACGGTAGAGTATAACGAAGCAGGTGAGCCGATTCATTTGAATGCAGTGGTACTTTCCACCCAGCATGCACCGGAAGTGACTCAGGAGCAAATTCATGAAGATATTAAGAAGTACGTATTTGATCCGGTGCTTCCGCAGAAGTTAATTGATGAGAATACCAAGTTCTTTATTAATCCGACGGGACGTTTTGTAATCGGCGGACCGAACGGCGACAGTGGTTTGACCGGTCGTAAGATTATTGTAGATACCTATGGCGGATATGCACGTCACGGCGGCGGTGCGTTTTCCGGTAAGGACTGCACCAAGGTGGACCGTTCTGCTTGTTACGCTGCACGTTATGTGGCAAAGAACATTGTTGCGGCAGGTCTTGCAAAGAAGTGTGAGATTCAGCTTTCCTATGCAATCGGTGTAGCACAGCCGACTTCCGTTATGGTGGATACCTTCGGAACCGGTAAGCTTTCCAACGAAGAGTTGGTTGATATTATCCGTAAGCATTTTGACCTTCGTCCGGCAGGTATTATTAAGATGTTAGACCTTCGTCGTCCGATTTATAAGCAGACGGCAGCTTATGGTCATTTCGGTCGTCCGGATCTTGATTTGCCGTGGGAAAAGACGGATGTGGCAGAGCAGTTAAAGGCATACGTAAAGTAATATTCGTCTGAAGAGTGCAACCCGAAAAAGAGAAAATTCTTACAGAAAGCAAAATATTTAAATAAAAGGCGGAATGGCTCAGAGCGGCTGTTCCGTTTTTTTGTATGATAAAACGTCGAAAAATGCGGGCTTTCAATGTTTCATCGTTGAAAAGAGTCGAAGTATATGATATACTGGTAGAAAGCAATATTTTTATGAGAAGGAAAGGAGAATGAGTATGCAGTATCGTAAATTCGGAAATACGGGCGTGGAGATTTCTGCCCTTGGTTTTGGGTGTATGCGTTTGCCGGAGGTAGAACTTCCGGACGGAAAGTTTGAGGTGGATCAGGAGAAGACCGATGCAATGCTTCGTCATGCGTATGATCTCGGGGTGAATTATTTTGATACCGCATTTTACTATTGTCATGAGAACAGTGAAATTGCGGTGGGAAAGGCATTGAAGCCGATCCGTGATAAGGTATATATTTCCACCAAATGTCCGCTGGACCGGGTAAAGAAGCCGGAAGATTTTGAAGGAATGTTGGATAAGAGTCTGGAGAAGCTTGATACGGATTATGTGGATTTTTATCATTTCTGGGGAATTAACCGTAAGGTATTTGATGAGGTAATTGTACCGTTGGGACTGTTAAACGAAGCGAAGAGATTAAAGGAGCAGGGAAAGATTCGTCACATTTCTTTCTCCTTCCATGACTCCCCGGAGGCTTTAAAATACATCATCGACAATGCACCGGAGATGGAAAGCGTGTTGTTGCAATATAATCTGCTTGACCGTGCCAACGAAGAGATGATCGGTTATGCAAAAGAAAAAGGCCTTGGTGTGGTTGTTATGGGACCGGTAGGCGGCGGACGCCTGGCTGCTCCGACGGAGCTTGCGAAGCGTCTCGGAAGCGGAAACTTAAATACCTATGAGTTGGCATTCCGCTTTGTTCTCGGAAATCCGGGTGTATGTTGTGCTCTTTCCGGGATGCAGACTTATGAAATGGTAGATCAGAATGCAGCGGTAGCATCTTTGCCGGAGCCGATGACGGAAGAAAAGTGGAGAGAAGTAGGCGATGCGTTAGAAAATTTGAAGAAATTTTCCGAGCTTTATTGTACCGGTTGCGGTTATTGTCAGCCGTGTCCGAAGGGCATTCAGATTCCGCGTATTTTCCAGGCATATACCTATCACAATGTGTACGGTCTTCATGAATTGGCAAAGAAGTCCTTTATGGATTATGTGAACAATGAGAAGAATCCGGGAGCTACCATTAAGGATTGTGCAAATTGCGGGTTCTGCGAACGGAAGTGTCCGCAGCATTTAAAGGTGCGTGAACTCTTAAAGAAGGTTGAAGATACGTTAACCGCCTTATAAAATTATTTGAATGAAAGGGATAGTATTATGTTATATGCAATGCCGGGGAAATCAGCTTGTATTACAAAAGCAGAGAGAAAAGAGGACAGTTTGTTTTTGTATTCGGAACGGGGAATGCACAGAATACAGAAAAAAGGTACAGGAATCCTGCGGATTACTTATACAGAACGGGAGTCGTTTTCGGAACGTAAAAAACCGGGAGTGATAAAAAAAGATGTGCTTTCTGACTGGGATTACCGTGAGGATTCCGACTATGTGGAATTTTTAACGCCGGAAGTGCGGATCGTTGCGGATAAAAGTACCGGAGCCTTTCTGTACTACGACGGAGCAGGAACTCTTTTGTTGCGGGAGCGAAGAAAAGAAAGCAGAGAATTGGAAGAATTCCAGAGCTATGAGCTTGCCGGAGAAGAAGGCGTTGTGATAGAAAAAGTAGTGACTCCGGACGGAACAAAGGAAGTAGTAAAAGAAGCGTCCAGAGTGGCAGGAGAGCGTTTTTATCATACCAGACTTCATTTGGAATGGCAGGAAGATGAAGCGTTGTACGGCCTTGGGCAGCAGGAGGAAGGAATCCTAAACTTAAGAGGAAAAACCGTATATCTGCATCAGGCAAACCGGAAAATTGCCATTCCGATGCTGGTGTCCAATCTCGGTTACGGAATTTTAATGGATACATACAGTCCCATGATTTTTAACGACAACGAGTATGGTTCTTATTTGTATACGGAAGCGGACGATGAGTTGGACTTTTATTTCATGAACGGAACGAGCCCGGACGGTGTAATCAGACAGTACCGGGAACTGACCGGAAAGGCGGCATTGCTTCCGAAATGGGCCTATGGGTATTTGCAGTCGCAGGAACGTTATGAGACCGCGAAAGAACTGCTTGACGTGGCCGGAGAGTATCGGAAGCGGGGGCTGGGTCTGGATGGAATTGTTCTTGACTGGTTATCCTGGGGAGATAATCTTTGGGGTCAGAAAACCTTTGATAAAGAACGTTTCCCGGATCCGACGGAGATGATTAAAAAGCTGCATGAGATGGATGTGCGATTTATGATTTCCGTTTGGCCGAATATGGACGAGCGAAGTGATAATTACAAAGAAATGAAGGAAAACGGACAGCTGCTTCCGGCAAGTAATATTTACAATGCATTTTCCGAAGAAGGAAGGGCGTTGTACTGGAAACAGGTAAAAGAAGGATTGTTCTGCCATGGTGTAGATGCCTGGTGGTGTGATAACAGTGAGCCGTATACGCCGGAATGGAATCACAAGTACCGCGTAGAACCTGCTAAAATGTACTCCGAATATATTGATACTACCAAAGACCATATGCCGGCCTGGGCGCTGAATGCTTACGGCCTGTATCATGCCATGGCCTTGTATGACGGACAGCGTGCGGAACAGAAGGGCACTGCAGAAGAAAAGCGTGTTGTCAATCTGACCAGAAACAGTTATACGGGGCAACAACGGTTAGGAACCATTCTTTGGTCCGGAGATACGGAGGCAAGCTGGGAAACGTTGCGTAAGCAAATCGGTGCCGGCTTGAGTTTCTGTGCATCCGGTTTGCCGTATTGGACTACGGACATCGGTGCCTTTTTCGTGAGAAAAGGAGGTCAGTGGTTCTGGCAGGGAGATTATGAAAAAGCAACCGAAGATCCGGCGTATCGTGAGCTGTACGTACGTTGGTTCCAGTGGGCATGCTTTTTGCCTGTATTCCGTGCTCACGGAACGGATTGCTACAGAGAAATGTGGAGATTCGGAGAACCGGGAGAACCGGTTTATGATGCCCTTGTGAAGGCAAACCGGTTACGTTACCGATTGATGCCGTATATTTATTCTTTGGCCGGAGCTGCGTGGTATGAGGATGCGTCTCTTATGAAGCCGTTAGCCTTTGCGTTCCCGAAGGACAGAAACTTGCAGGATTGCAGAGATCAGTATCTGTTCGGAGACCGTCTGATGGTTTGTCCGGTGACGGAACCGATGTACTTTGACGGGGAGTCCCCTGAACTTGAGAATAGACCGAAGACGCGCACGGTGTATTTGCCGGCGGGCGAAGCCTGGTACGATTTTTGGACAGAGACCCGCTATGAGGGCGGACAGAAGATAGAGGCAGAAGCATCTCTTGATAAAATCCCATTGTTTGTCAGAGAAGGCAGCATTATTCCGATGTATAAGGAAGACAGGGTTCCGGATCGCACTTCCGCCATAATGCCGGAGGACAGTGTGGAATACCGTGTGTACAAAGGAAAAGACGCAACCTTTTATCTGTATGAGGATGCGGGAGACGGTTATGGATACGAGCAAGGAGAATATACAAGAACTCGTTTGGAGTGGGATGAGGAAAAAGGTGTTCTTCTGACAACAAAATGCTAATATTGTTTCATCTTTTTTTGACACGGGGAACAGAGTGTGTTATGATAAAAAGAAAAGAGCTTGTGATTCCTAAGAAGCTTTAGGGAGGTTCCTATGAAGAAAGAATTACAAAGAAAACTCAGTTTTGTATTATTTGTGATGGCGGTATTTTTCGCAGGTTTAGTACTGGCGGTATTCCCGTCTTCCGTTCTGATGATTTGTCTGGCCGGTGCCTATCTTTTGGCGGCGACGGTGTTCTATGTATGGATGAAAGAGGAAAAGTCCCAGACACCGACGGAAAAAACATCGGAGTTGTTGTTTGCGGACCGCATGGCAGAACTGATTCGTGGGAACGAAAAAGCGGAAAAGGGAGTCTATATTGCTGTAAAGAAACAACATGAGACGATGGAAAAGGGTTTGGAGAATCTGGAAGTAAAACTTTCGGAACTTTTAGCAGCCCAGGAAAATGCGGTAAAGACCATGGTTCTCTATAATAAGGAAAATGCAAAGCAGATGGCTTTGAGCGAGCGGGAAGAACTTAGAAGACTACGGGAAGAATTATCTCAGTTTCAACAAAAGGATAACGGAAGCCAGATTTCCGTATCCCCGGTGGTGGATGCAATAAAAGAGATGTCTCACCGGATGTATGAAGAATTTCATGAAAATGGGGAAGCGATGCTTTCCGAGCTGGAGACTACGGCAGATTGTTTGGATGAGATAAGGGAGCTTGTAAAACGGCTGGAAGAAAACGGCGTGAGCTACGGAGCGGTACCGTCTGCGGCAACCGCAGAACCGTCCCCTGCAACTGTTGCACCGGTGGCAGCGCCTGAGCCGGTGGCAGAACCGGAACCGGTGGCAGCGCCTGAGCCGGTGGTGGCAGCGGACCCGAATCAGCCGCTCAGCCAGGATGATATTGCAGCACTGTTTGCCCAGATGGATACGGCAGAGCCGGAGCCTGAACCGGTGGCAGAAGAAAAACCGGAAGATGCACTGGCATCCTCCGGCGTAGATTTGTCTGATCCGAACAAGACGTTATCTGCGGATGATATTGCGGCATTATTTGCAGCAATGGGCAATTAGCGACGTCCGTTTCTTCTTTTAGCAAGATAAGCTGCTCGCTTTTTGCGATAAGGCAGTTCTACAAAGATAAAGTATATTCCGATAAAGAAACAGATACAACCGAAGATTATCCCGATAATAAGAGCTTTACGGTCTTTTTTAGGGGTGTCTTCGGTTTTTGTTTTTTCGTCATCCGCTGTGATTTCCTGAGAGGAACCTTCTTGTGCGGATGGAGCTTGAGGATCCGGAAGGGAGTCTTCCGTACTCTTTATAGTGAATGCCGGACCCTCATTGTCGTAGACGATGTGGGCTGAGCCGATGACACGGTTTCCGTAGGTGTAGGTAACGGTTCCGATAATATTCTTTCCTGTTGCAAAGGAAGTTAATTGGGAAAGAGAAACGGTTTTGGTTGTATCGGACAGCGTAGCGGAAAAAGGAAGAACAACCAAACCGGAATCAGTAGAGATGATATCCCGGTTAATCATCTGGACGGTGTCCTCGCTGTGGAATAACGGCGGAACATCATTGTTGTCGGCCAGTTGTTCGTCTGCGACACTGTAGGTGGTAAAATTGTCAAAACCGTAATTCAGTAAGGTTGCGGTGTCATTATACAGTGCAGTGTCGTCCGGCGCTTTCATGATGACGGCAATCAAGGTCATAGTACCGCGTCTGGCGCAGGTAACAAGATTTGCACCGGCTAAGTCCGTATGCCCTGTTTTTCCGGCAATGACGCCTTCGTAAGGCTGAGTGCCCCGGAGCATTAAGTGAGTATTTAATATCCAACGGGAATCTTTGCAAAGATTTGTGGGCTTAATTTCATAGTTCTTGGAGCCTGATATCTTAACAAAAGTGGAGTTTTTCAGCAACGGCCGGGTAATTCTTGCAAGGTCCGCCGGGCAAGTGTAGTGCTCGTCTTCGTCCAAGCCGTGAGGATTCATAAAGTGGGTATTTACACATCCCAGTTCCGCTGCCCGGGAGTTCATTAACTCCGCAAAGGCAGGCATGGTACCGCTGATATGCTCTGCAATGGCATAAGCTAAGTCGTTTGCGGATGGTAACATGAGAGCATAAAGAGAATCCTGCATGGAAAGCTCTTCTCCCACATCCACCCAGATACGGCTGGAATCCACGTCGATATCGTATACCGCATTGTGGGAAATGGTAACGGTTTCTCCTAAAGCAGCATTTTCCAAAGCCAGCAGTGCGGTCATAAGCTTTGTGGTGCTGGCAGGATAAAACCGTTCGGTGGCATTCTTTTCATAAAGAACTGCGCCGGTTTCGGCTTCAATTAGAATGGCTCCCTCTGCGGCAAGTTGAGGGCCGGAAGGCCAATGATAGGTGCCTGTAATGTCGGTTGCGCCGGCATCTGTGACGGTATCCGGTGTTTTGTTTTCTGTGGCATCTGCCAAAGCCGTAGCCGGGGAAAATAAGCCGGTTAATACGCAAACACAGAGTAGCAATCCGGAAAAAACGGAGCTTCCGGGACGCTTGTTTTGTTTATTATAAAATAGCATAAAAATCCTCCCAAAAAGAATAAGCGCGGCATACTTTGTATCGCATACCACGCTCTTATTATAGTGGAAAAAGCTTCTCTTGTCGAGAGGGAAAAGAAATACTTAGTAAGTTAAGATTTCGTAGCCGGTTTCCGTGACCAGTACGGTGATTTCCCATTGGGCGGAAAGAGAGCCGTCTTCGGTATAAACGGTCCAGCCATCCTCATCATCAATGAAAATCTCCTGCCGGCCCATATTTACCATAGGTTCAATGGTAAACACCATGCCCGGAACCAGTAACATTTCCGTGCCTTTTTTAGAAACATAGCTGACCCAGGGTTCTTCGTGGAATTCCAGCCCGATGCCGTGTCCGCCGATTTCGCGAACAACGGTGTAACCGTTCTTTTTTATAAATTCATGAATGGCTGCTCCCATATCTCCCAAGCGTTTCCAGGGTTTTACTTCCGCAAGACCCACCTGAAGACTTTGTTCCACCACGTCCACCAGGCGGCGGGCATCCTCACTTACGTTACCGATAAGAAACATACGGGAGGAGTCGGAAAAATAGCCGTTATAGATGGTGGAAACATCCACGTTGACAATGTCGCCGTCTTCCAAATAGGTATCTTCATCCGGAATGCCGTGGCAGACCACGGAATTAACGGAAATGCAGCAACTGCACGGAAAACCTTCGTAGCCCAGCGGGGCAGGGATTCCGCCCAGTTCTGTGGTTTTTTGATAAACCATTTCGTCAATTTCTGCGGTGGTCATTCCCATGTGGATATGTTCCGCTACATAGTCCAGTACGGCAATATTAATTTTACTGCTGGCGCGAATGCCTTCGATTTGTTCCGGGGTTTTGATTAAGTCTCTGGTAGGAACAGGATAAGGCTCCCGTGCGAACTTCTTTAACTTATCATCAAAAGCGGCATGACAAATTTTGTACTTTTTGCCGCTGCCGCACCAACAAGGTGCGTTACGTTCTATCTTTTCCATGAACGAACTCCTTTGTTATTTTCCCTGTCCGTAATAAGCATTGGCACCGTGCTTTCTGAGATAATGCTTATCCAAAAGCTCCTGCTGCATCTGTGGGAGTGTGCCGTTTGACAATGCAAGATTGTGCCATGCCATAAAGGAGATTTCCTCCAAAACAACAGCATTATGTACCGCATTGTGCGGATCGGTTCCCCAGGTGAACGGACCGTGGCTGTATACAACTACACCCGGAACGTCATCCGGATTGATATTAAGCTCATTGAAACGCTCAATGATAACGGTACCGGTTTCTTTTTCGTAAGCACCCTTGATTTCCTCCGGGGTCATCTTTCTGGTACACGGAATCTCGCCGTAGAAATAGTCTGCATGGGTAGTGCCGAATGCCGGGATACCTCTGCCGGACTGGGCAAACGTAGTTGCCCAACGGGAATGGGTGTGAACAACGCCGCCGATGTTAGGGAATGCTTTGTAGAGCTCGATGTGGGTCGGAGTATCGGAGGACGGATTTAAGTTACCCTCTACCCGGTTTCCGTTTAAGTCCACTACAACCATATCATCTGCGGTCATTTTATCATATTCTACACCGGACGGCTTAATAACAACCAGGCCCTTTTCACGGTCAATACCGGAAACATTACCCCAGGTAAAGGTAATCAGACCGTACTTCGGAAGAAGCATATTTGCTTCATAAACTTCTTTTTTTAACTGTTCTAACATAATGATTCTCCTTTATTCTTTATTTTACCTCGTCCGAAATATTTCGGACAGAGGAACGATAACAAATATTCGGTTCCAGACGGATGTGTTCCCGGAACGTTGTGTCACGGATACAACGCAGTAAAAGCTTTGCGGCCTCGGATCCGATTTCTACGGAAGGATATACTGCAGAAGTAAAGCCGTATGCCAAATCGGTAGCAAGAGGGGAATTGTCAAAGCTTACCAGAGAAATGTCTTCCGGTACGGATTTTCCGTTTCTTTTAAGCAGTTCACTGACGGAAGCTGCTACCTGGTCGTTGTAACAAATCAGGCCGGTAGCATTGCCGAATCGCTTCAAAACAAAAGCATCCATGTCTCCGGAAAAATAATCCTGCAAATCCTCCGTGGTGAACCAGAGGATACGTTGGTCGTCTACCGGAATGCCGGCTGCCGTAAGGGCAAGACACATGCCTTCAAAACGTTTGAGGCCTTGCAAGTCATCGGACTTAAATACTGCCGCAAACTGTTTGTGTCCGTTCTTAAGAAGATGTTCTGTTAACATCCGGCCTGCGGCTACGTCATCCTGAAAAACACCGCATTGGGAAAATTCCCGGTAATATCCGTTTAAGAATACCATAGGAATTCCTCTGGAACGGAGTTCTTCAAATAACGGAAGGTTCGGACTGGGAAGGGAAGATTTGGTGCCCTCTACAATAAGGCCGCATACATTGTCGTCCAGAATACGTTGTAAACATGCGGTTTCGTCTGTATGCCGGTTGTGGGTGATGCCAAGGGAAATGTTGTAGCCCTGGGCGGTTAATACATCTTCGATTCCGCGGATAATGCCCGGGAATACGTAGTCATCCAAGTAAGTGGTAATGACACCGATTCTCTTCGGGGAAAAACCGGTTTGAAAGGCGTTACCGCACACATAGGTGCCGCTGCCTCGTTGCCGTTCCAAAAGGCCTCGTTGTACTAATTCTTCCGTGGCATGTCGCACGGTTTGTCTGCTGGTATCAAATTGTTCAGCAAGAGCATGTTCGGAAGGGAGTTTGTCGCCCGGCTTAAAATACCCGTTATTAATGGAGGTAATAATCCACTGGGAAATGCGCCGGTGTTTCAATAAATTTTTAATTGGCAAAAGATGTACACCTTCCTTTCTACGGAAAACGAAAAAGTTGTATACTAATTGTATAAAAGTTGTGTGGTTATTATAGCATGGAGAAGGAGAAAAAGCAAGTTGTCTTTTGGGAAAATATGTGATAAAATAGTGCAAAACCATGAGAAAGAACAATGGAGGAACTATGCGACTCAGAAACATAAAAGGAGCAAGAGAAGAAATCGCCGTAAGCGAGTATGTGACACAGAATCCGCAGGAACAAAAAGGCAGATGGAAGGACTATTTCGGAACGGAAGCGCCTCTTCATGTGGAAATCGGTATGGGAAAAGGAAAATTTATTACTACATTAGCGGAATTACATCCGGACATTCATTATATCGGTGTGGAAAAGTATGCCAGTGTGTTGATTCGCGCAGTAGAAAAAAAGAAAGAACGGGAAGAGTTGAACAACTTAACATTTCTTTCCGTGGATGCAGCTGTGTTGCCGGAGGTGTTTGCGCCGGGAGAGGTTGACCGGATTTATCTTAATTTTTCCGATCCGTGGCCGAAGGACCGCCATGCAAAACGGCGTTTGACATCAAGAGAGTTTTTGGCGCGATATGAGCAGTTTTTAAAGCCGGACGGCGAGATTTGCTTTAAAACAGACAACAGAGGATTATTCGATTTTTCCGTGGAAGAAGCAAAGGAAGCCGGCTGGGAACTGACAGAAGTGACCTATGATTTACATCATAGCCCATATGCGGAAGGAAATGTCATGACCGAGTATGAAGAAAAGTTTTCTGCCCTCGGTAATCCGATTCATCGTATGGTGGCAAGAAAACCGAAACGCTAAGGAGAAGGGCAATAAAACAACGCAAAAGCGGTTACACTGACTTTAGAGTATGCGTGGTGCATACGGAAAGGAGAGTAGTATGGTAGAGCATTTGACAGCAGACAGTTTTAGAGAAAAGGTAACAGAAGCCAAAGGAACGGTATTGGTAGATTTTTTTGCAACCTGGTGCGGACCTTGTAAGATGATAGCACCGGCGGTAGAGCAGATTGCGGAGGAGTATGAGGGAAAAGCCGCGGTGTATAAGCTGGATGTGGATGAGGTACAGGACATCGGTATGGAATATAAGGTTATGTCCATTCCTACTTTGATTTTCTTTAAAGACGGTCAGGAAGCGGAACGGATTCGCGGGGCATTGTCTAAGGCAGAATTGAAAGAAGCCATGGACCGGAATATGTAAGAACGTAAGGAACTGTCGCATGAAAGCACAGTTCCTTTTTTATGTGATAGGGAATTTGGTAATTTCCTATCACATAAAATTAAAGAAATGGTTTGGGAGGAACACTGAGAACGGAATGGGAATATCTTATAGGGAAGGAACGTTTGCACGGAAAACGATGCCGGATGGATGCTATGAAGTTCCGTGTGGGGAAGGAAGTTTATGTTGTATGGGAAATCGGGTAACAGCCGTAACAATGCCGGAAATATAAAATGGCGCAGGCAATGTCTTTGTCTGCGCCGTTCGTTTCGTGAAGTATGCCGGACAATCTGCCGGCTGAGTGATTGTTTGTGCGGGAAAGGCCGCATATAGTGCTAGTTATGCCATTGTCCGTTTAAAAAGTCCACTCTGCTTTGAAACCATGTAAGCAGAAAGTCCGCAGCTTCTTTCTGGGTTTTGCAGGCGGCTGCCTTCGGGGACAATTCATTTACAAACGGACCGTTGTTAATAATATTATTCCATTTGTCGTAGTTTCTGAGGAAGGCCTCGGAACAGCGGTCGGTATCCTCGGTTATCATAGCGGCAGCTCGTTCAAAAACGCCGGAATCGTAGGCTTTTGTCCACTTTTCTTTCACCAGGCTCTGGAACCAGTCTTCATAGATTAAAACCGCCAGCCACGGATTGATGGTTTCGTATTTCCCTCCGGCAGAAGGACCGCCGTCTACATCGGGAACGATATTGGCGGCATAAAATCCTGTGCCGTCTAAACACCGGTTTTTGTTTCCCATGGCGGAATCGAAATCCCAAGGAGCTTCGAAAGTTAGCTTTTTGTTTCCTTCCGGTCCGAAATCTACACTCATATAGAAGCTGGACCAGTACACATCAGCATCGCAAAGCAATTCGTTCAGAATGTAGATATCCGCCAGAGACGGAATGTCCACAACCCGTTCTACTGCCTCCCGGGGAGTCATAACGTCGGTTTTACGGATGGAAGAATAATCATCGGTAAACTGATAGGCATCTCCCTCGTATGCGGCCGCATACATGATGTTATAGACATTGTTTACATAGGAGGCAATGAAATCCCGTTGTTCTTCCGAATAAATATCACTTTTGATTGTAAAACCGACTTCTTTTTTTCTACCGTATTCCGGGTCGCTTAAACACTTCATGGTTCTTCCGCTGCCGTCGTTTCCGTCAAAAGGAACGAGGGCTGCGTTGTCTGCATAATCTACGTAAAACTGTTGCAGTTCACTTTCGTTCATAAAATATGCGTCAAACTCCAAAAAGTAACCGATATCAGTGCCGGTATATCCTTTTTCCGGTTCTGTAATATCTACTCTGTCTTTATTGATTTGCTGTTGTTCGGCAAGAAGATAAACGCCCCAATATTGTCCGTTAATCATGACTTCTACGAAGGATGCATCTGAGACATAGAGGTCGTCTTCGGAAAGAAGCTCTCTCGCAACGGAAAAAGCGGTTTTATTCCGCAGCATGGAGGCATCTTTGTATTCCGCCAGTAAAAGCCAGTTTTTGAAAGTGGCACCATCATTTAGTCCTAAAAGATTTTGCGCCTCGCTAAATTTGATGCGAAGGGGCTTTTTTTCATAGGAAGTTGTCCAGTTGCCACGCACTTTAACCTGTGCGTCTGCATGATCCAGCAAAACGGAGTTGTCGGTGTCCGTAAGAGTTACGGTACATGCTTCATAATAAGGTGCCGGAGGCATTTGGTAATAGGGTGTCCAGGAGGCAATGGATTCTGCCACATGGGGAGCAACCGGGGCAGTTACAAATTTCATTACACCGGCATCATCACTTACCGTTTCGATGGAGAGAACCGGGATGTCTCCCAAAGATGCAGGGTTGATAACCGGTTGGTCTGTGGTATTGTCCTTTTGGGAACAGGAGCAAAGAAAACAACCGAATAAAAACAATAAAAGGAATTGAGGCAGACGTTTCATGGGAATCCTCCGTTGGCTGTGATTTTCATTACTGATAAAATAAGTATATCGCAATTACGTCGACGATGCAAACACAAAAAAGCTACCGGTAGAAATCACCGATAGCTTTTTTGCATTTGTATTATATTGACAAAAGTATGAGAAGCGAGTTAGTTCTTTCCGGTCTTTCTCTGAATAAGCTTAACAAACTCTACAATCGGGATAACTAAGAGACCCAGGCCGATGGCAACCAGATACTCCGCTAAATTAACACTGGTGAAGCCGAAGGCATTTGCAAGGAACGGAACCTCACATACCAAAGTGGTTGCAATGATGGTTAATACGGTTGCAATGATTAAAATCATGTTGTGACTCTTTAAGCGGAAAATGCTGCCGCGCTGGGAGCGCATGTTAAAGCTGTGGAAGATTTCCGCCATGGACATGGTTAAGAATGCCATGGTGGTTCCTGCAGGACTGTTGGTGGTTTCCCAAACACCGGTTTCCATAAAGTTACCTACAAAGTAGGAGAGAAGAACCAGTGCGGATACCATAAGTCCCTGATAAGCAATGTCGACACCCATACCGCCGGAGAAAATGCCGGCTTTTGCGTTACGCGGTTTTCTGCGCATAATGTCCGGTTCGGCTTTTTCCATACCGAGAGCCAACGCCGGGAAACAGTCGGTTACAAGATTAATCCATAATAAATGAACCGGCTTTAAGATGGTGAAGCCCATTAAGGTAGCAGCAAAAATACTGATTACCTCACTCATGTTGGAGCCGAGCAAGAACTGAATCGCCTTACGGATGTTGTCATAAATACGACGTCCTTCTTCTACGGCACCTACAATGGTAGCAAAGTTGTCATCGGTCAGTACCATGTCGGCTACGTTTTTGGTTACGTCGGTTCCGGTGATACCCATACCTACACCGATATCAGCGGATTTAATGGACGGAGCGTCATTTACACCGTCACCGGTCATGGCGGTAACATAGCCTGCTGCACGCCAAGCGTTTACGATTCGGGTCTTGTGTTCCGGCTGTACACGGGCATAGACACCGATGCTTGTCAGCTCTTTTGCAAACTGTTCGTCGCTCATTTCGTTTAACTCTGCGCCGGTGATAGCCTTTTTGCCATCCTTTAAAATACCGAGTTCTTTTGCAATGGCAATAGCGGTGTCAATGTGGTCGCCGGTAATCATAATTGCGGTAATGCCTGCACCGTTGCATTCGGTGATGGCATCTTTTACTTCCGGACGAACCGGGTCAATCATACCGCACAGACCTACAAAGCAAAGGTCCTGTTCCAAAACAGCGGCATCATAAGAAGCCGGTTCTTCGTTCCACATACGTTCTGCGCAGGCAAGAACACGAAGCGCCTTGTCGGCCATGGCTTTGTTGCCGCGAAGAATTTCCTGTTTATAGGCATCGGTCATAGGAACCGGTTTGCCGTCCTTTAAATAAGTAGCACAACGGTCCAAAATAACGTCCGGAGCACCCTTGGTGTATTGGGTGATGCCGTCTTTGGTGCGATGTACGGTGGACATCAGCTTTCTGGCGGAGTCAAACGGTGCTTCGCCGGTACGCGGAAATTCTGCCTTTAATGCCGGTTTTGCAAGTCCCAGTTTGTTTGCCCAGTTAACTAAAGCAGCCTCTGTCGGCTCACCGGTAACGGTACCGTCCTCCGCAAGCTCGGCATCGGAACAAAGGGCCATGGCGCGGGCAATGTGGGTTTCGTATTCGCCAAAGAAATCCACTACGGTCATCTTATTCTGGGTAAGGGTACCGGTTTTATCGGAACAGATAATCTGGGCACAACCCAATGTTTCTACTGCTGTTAATTTACGAATAATGGCATTTCGGCGGGACATATTGGTGACACCGATGGATAACACCACGGTAACAACCGCAGCCAGACCTTCCGGGATAGCTGCAACCGCTAAGGATACCGCAACCATAAAGGAATTTAATACGGTTTCAAAATCAAGGCCGCCGGCTCTGACAATCTGTACGGCAAAAATAACAGCGCAGATGCCAAGGACAAGCCAGGTGAGAATCTTGGATAACTGGGAAAGCTTTAACTGAAGCGGGGTCTGTCCCTCTTCTGCCTTGGCTAATGCATCTGCAATCTTACCCATTTCCGTATCCATACCGGTGGCGGTAATCACTGCCTTTCCGCGACCGTATACCACGGTGGAACCCATGTATACCATATTCTTACGGTCACCCAACGGGATATCCTTGGAATTGTCGGTTAAGTTAATGATATCAATAAATTTGGTTACCGGAACGGATTCGCCGGTTAATGCCGCTTCTTCTATTTTAAGGCTGGCATTTTCAATGAGACGTCCGTCTGCCGGAACCGCATCTCCTGCTTCCAATAAGACGATGTCGCCTACTACCAGATCTTCGCTATGTACCATAACAATTTTTCCGTCACGAAGCACCTTGGAGGTGGCAGCGGACATGGCCTGTAAGGCTTCAATGGCTTTTTCTGCCTTGCTTTCCTGGTACACACCCAAAACTGCGTTAATAATAACAACGGCCAGGATGATGATGACGTCGGTAAAGCTTTCATCCTCCACCACAGCCAGTACGCCACTGATGGCAGCGGCAGCCAACAGGATAATAATCATCGGGTCCATAAGCTGTTTTACAAAACGCTTCAGGAGGGAATCTTTCTTTGTCTCTGCCAGCTTGTTCTTTCCGTTTGCAAGCAAACGCGCTTCCGCTTCTTTTGCGGAAAGGCCGTTTTCCGAACTCTTTGTTTCGGTGAAAACGGCGTTGATGTTTTCACAATAATGTTTCACGTCGTAAACCCCTTTCGTAATTCTTACCAATCCATTATAACAAAAGAGAGGACGGGAAACTGTTAAGGGAGTGTAAAGATGGAGAGAAAAGGTGTTAAGGAAGTGTGTAGGGTGGGCATGGGGCATGGCGAATGAAGAAGATGTGATTTTAGGTGAGTGCGTTTTATTGGACTTTGAGTGTGATAAGATAATATAAACAGGATACAAGAGGTTTGCTGAATCTAGACAAGAGAGGCGAAAAGGAGTAAAATGAACTTACAAGAAGTATGGAGAATTATAGGAGGTGAGGTCGTGTCAGATAAGCTTGCACATTGTACGGAAAACAGGAAAGAGTCGATAAAAAAGCATTTGGAAAATGTAGCAGAACAGATGGAAGCGTTTGTTGCACACTATGAATATGGTAATCTTGATATTGCAAGGTATGCACGGATGACCGGTTTGGGACACGATATCGGGAAATATTCGGACCGGTTTCAACAACGAATACGAGGAAATTCAGAAATCAAGGTAGACCACTCAACTGCGGGAACAATCGAAATGTTTAAGAAAGGGATGGTGGCTGCGGCGTTTGCGATTGCGGGGCATCACGGCGGGCTCCCCAACGGAAAGGATACTACGGACAGTTGTTTGACGGCTCGTATAAAAAGGAATGTTGAGAACTATGAGGAATTTAAGGACGATATCAATTTAGAACAGGTTGCGGATGTTACAAATGTTCCGAAAGAGGAAATGTTTACGTATGGATTTTTTACTCGTATGTTGTTCTCTGCGCTTGTGGATGCAGATTTCCTAAAGACAGAAGCATTTATGAGCGATGGAGCGGTCCTGCGGGGACAATATGACACAATAGAAGTTTTGTATGAACGACTTATGAGGCACATAAACGAAAGAGGGTGGCTGGAACGTATTGAGGAGAAACAAGGGTTAAATAAGATAAGGTCAGAAATTTTAAGGGAGTGTCAGCGAAAAGGGAAAACAGAACCGGGACTTTTCTCGTTGACGGTTCCCACTGGTGGGGGGAAGACGGTTGCATCTATGTTGTTTGCTATGGAACATGCGAAGGCACATGGAAAGGAGCGTGTGATATACGTAATTCCTTATACAAGCATCATTGAACAAAATGCGGCGGTATATAGAAATATCTTTGGGGAACAAAATGTTTTGGAGCATCATGCAAATGTGTCATTTGATAGTGAAGAGGATGAAAATAATGAACGGAAAAGACAACAGCTTTTGTCGATGGAGAATTGGGATGCTCCGGTTATTGTGACAACCAACGTACAGTTTTTTGAATCTTTATTCTCGAATAAAACTTCCAAGTGCAGAAAACTGCATCACCTTGCAAATAGTGTGGTGGTTTTTGATGAGGCACAGATGATTCCGTTGTTTTACACAAAGCCATGTATGTGTGCGATAAAAGAGTTGGTAGAAAGCTATGGGTTAACGGCAGTACTTTGTACGGCAACGCAACCGGATTTTAATAATCTGTTAGCACCTTTGACGGTGACGGAGATATGCGTGGATTACGTAAGATATTTTGAAATTTTGAAGAGGGCTATCGTAGAGCATATTGGTGCACTGACGAAGGAGTCATTGCTTGATAAAATGAACGGTCATAATCAGGTGCTGACGATTGTAAATAAAAAGAAGACTGCGCAGGAGCTTTTTGAGGGCTTGGACCCGGAAGGAAGATACCATTTGTCCACATACATGACACCGGAGCACAGGAAAGAGGTGATTGCGGAAATTAAAGAAAGGTTGTGTAAAGCGAAGGAAGATCCGGGTATTAAAGTAAGAGTAATATCAACGTCTCTGATTGAAGCGGGTGTAGATGTGGATTTTCCGTTTGTGTACAGGGAAATAGCAGGGATTGATTCCATTATACAATCGGCGGGAAGATGTAACCGGGAAGGGAAAAACAGGGTGGAAGACAGTATTGTTTCGGTATTTGAACTGGAAGAGGAAAACGTACCCTGCATGATAGAAAAAAATGTGGCAGTAACGCTGGAGGTCAGGGAGAAATATGACGGATACGATTCTCTTTCGGCGATACAGTCTTATTTCCGTACCTTGTTCGGTCTGGATGAGATGGCATTGGATGCAAATGGAATCGTGGAGGCGTTTGAAAAGGAGTTGTTTCCGTTCCAGACAATCGGTGAGAAATTCCGGCTGATTGAACAGAATACGAAGATGCTTATTATACCGAGAACCAGAGAAGAAAGCAAGCTTGTGGAAGACCTTCGCAGGAAAATAAAGGAGGGGGAAAGCTTTAAGGGAATCCTACGGAGACTCGGGAGGAGTTCGCTGAATCTCTATGAGACAGACTATGAAAAATTAATGCAGGAGGGTCAGGCGGATGAACTGTTGGAGGGGATTGCGGTATTACAGAATATGAAATCCTATCGGGAAGATGTGGGGTTACATATAGAGGAATGGACATTTATGGGGATATAAGAAAGGAGGCACATTATGTCAATTCGAATGGAAGTATGGGGTGATTATGCGGCATTTAACCGTCCTGAACTTAAGACGGAACGTGTATCGTATGAGGTTATGACACCGTCGGCGGCGCGAGGAATCTTGGAAGCTGTGTACTGGCATCCGGGGCTAAAATGGGTGATTGACAAGATTTATGTCTGCAATCCGATTAAAATGACCAACATTCGCCGGAATGAAGTGAAGTCCAAGATTAATGCCAAGGCAGTTCGTAGTGAGATGCAGAACGGGAGACAGAAAGAGCTATATCTCTGTACAAAAGAGGATATTCAGCAACGGGCTGCGCTTGTGCTGCAAGGTGTACGTTATGTAATCGAAGCTCATTTTGAAATGACGGAGGCAGCGAATACAACAGATAATCAGGGAAAGTTTCAGGATATTATTAAGAGGCGGTTAAAGAAAGGGCAATGCTATCATACACCGTATTTCGGAACAAGAGAGTTTCCGGCGAACTTTGCTTTGTATGAGAAAGAGGAGGTAGTTACAGCGTATAAAGGAGAGCGGGATATGGGCTATATGTTGTTTGACCTTGATTATCAGGAGTATGACACGGAGAGTAAGACTGCAAAAAGAATCGAGCCTATGTTTTTTCACGCGATTATGAGGGACGGAGTGTTGGATTTGAGGGATTGTGAGGTGCTGAAATGATTTTAAAGGCATTGACAGAGTATTATGAAGCGCTGGTAAAACAGGGAGAGGTTGCCGAAGAGGGCTGGAGTCAGGCAAAGGTATCTTATGCCATTACCATTGATAAAGACGGTAAGGTGAGAAATGTTCAGTCTTTATTAAACGAAGTAGAGAGTGGAAAAAAGAAAGTATTGGTTCCAACGCAAAAAACAGTTCCGTTGCAAAAAGGACGTCAAGGACCTTCAAGCGGAAAGAGTCCATATTTTTTGTGTGATAGTGCGAAGTTTTTGTTGGGAGCATGGCTGCCAAGCGGGAATGAAGAGAAAGATTTGAAAGAAGCTAAAAGTGCAAGGGATTATTTTGCGGAGGCATGTAAGCTGCACAAAAATATACTGGCTAGGGTAGAGGATGAACAAGCACAGAAGCTTTGTAGATTTTTTTCGTCATGGGATTTTGAGAAGGACAAGAATTGCCTGAACGTATCAGTAGATAGTCTGTTAGGTGCTAACTTGGTATTTCGGGATTATGAGAAGAGCGAAGATGATTTTTTGGAAAATGCAAAGATTAGAGCAGCTTGGCTTGCATGGATGGAAAGAGAAAATGTGGAGATATCACAAGGCAGGTGTTTGGTTACGGGAAAGCATACCACAATTGCTCGCTTACACCCTCAGATACGGGGAATTCGTGATGCACAACCTAGTGGTGCGGCACTTGTTTCATTTAACAGTGCATCATTAGAATCCTATGGGAAAAGTCAGGGAGATAATGCACCTGTATCAGAATATGTTGCAAATGCATATGGAAAAGCTTTGAGTTACTTGATAATGCAAAGAGAATGTCATCAACAGATAGGAAACACAACCGTAGTATATTGGTCGGGAACCGGTGAAAGTGCTTATTCGGAATGTATGAGTAATTTGCTAGGGATGTTCGAGGAAACCGATGAGGACAAGCTTCAAGAGATTATGGCATCCATTGCACAAGGAAAGAAAAGTAGGTATAGAGAAACCGATTTGAATCCGAATGCAGAGTTCTACATATTGGGGATTTCACCGAATGCAGCCAGATTGTCGGTACGCTTTTTCTATGCCGGAACCTTTGGAAGGTTTGTTTCCAATTTGGTGGAGCATTATAAGCGACTTGAAATTCAAAAACAGGACAGTGCTACAAAGCCGCCAAGTGTTTATCAGTTATTGCGGGAAACCGTGAATCAAAAATCCAGTAAGAAAGAGATACAGCCGATTTTAGTCGGCAAGATGATGGATGCGGTGTTGAATAATACGATGTATCCGGAAAATGTTTATACGAGTCTGATGTTGCGGATGCGTGCGGATAAAGAGGTACGAAACTGGCGTAGAACGGCATTCATAAAAGCATATTTAATAAAAAACAAACCACAATGGAAAGGAGTTGTTGACACGATGAAACTGAATGAGGAAACAGATTGCGCAGCATATTTGTTGGGGCGATTGTTTGCTGTGTTAGAGGAAGTACAGGAAACGGCGAGTCCGGGAGTAAACACTACTGTTAAGGACAAATATTTTAATTCTGCATGCGCTACACCCGCAAGTGTATTCCCGATATTGCTTAAGTTATCGAATGCGCATATGCGGACTTTAAAGCGTGACAAGAGGGGCTTGGCAATCACTATAGAAAAGAAGTTGGAGGGAATCTTGGATAAGGTGAGAAACAGTTTTCCGAGTACAATGACTTTGGAGGAACAGGGAATTTTTATTCTCGGATATTATCATCAGCATCAGAAGAGATTTGAAACGAATAAGGAGGACAAATAAATGAGTGAAGTAATTAAAAATAGATATGATTTTGTAGTTTTATTTGAAGTGGAAAACGGAAACCCGAACGGTGACCCGGATGCAGGAAATATGCCGAGAATTGATCCAGAAACCGGTCTTGGTCTGGTGACTGACGTTTGCTTAAAGCGTAAAATCAGAAATTATGTAGAGACTGCAAAGGAGGATGAAGCGGGGTATCGCATTTATATAAAGGAGAATGTTCCGTTGAATCGTAGCGATTCGGAAGCCTTTGCACATTTGGGCGTGGATGAGAAAACGATAAAGGAAAAGAAAAAGAGGAATGAGAATTTAGATGTAGAGCTTCGTGACTATATGTGTCGTGAGTTCTTTGATATTCGTACTTTTGGTGCTGTAATGACAACCTTTGTGAAGAATACTTTGAATTGCGGTCAGGTCAGAGGCCCGGTACAGTTTGGGTTTGCAAAGTCGGTGGATGCGGTGGTTCCGCAGGAAGTAACGATTACCAGAGTGGCAATCACGACCGAGGAAGATGCAGGAAGAAAGAACACGGAGATGGGAAGAAAGTACATCATCCCGTACGGTTTGTACCGTGTGGAGGGTTATGTTTCCGCGAATCTTGCAAGAAAGGTAACCGGCTTTACGGAGGATGATTTGCAGTTGCTTTGGCAGGCGATTATGAACATGTTTGAATTGGACCGTTCCGCCGCAAGAGGAAATATGGCTGTGCGTAAGCTGGTTGTATTTAAGCATGAGAGCGAGTTGGGTAATGCACCGGCATTTTCCTTGTTTAATAAGTTGAAGGTGGAAAGAAAGGATGTGTCCAAACCGGCAAGATGTTTTGAGGACTATGCGGTTTCTCTGGATACAAGTATGCCGACCGGCGTGGATTGTATCGAGATGCTCTAAAGGGAGGCGTATGTATACAGAAGACGAATATCTGATGCTGTCCGGAATTCAACATTTCTGTTTTTGCAGGCGACAGTGGGCATTGATTCATATCGAGCAGCAATGGGCGGAAAACTACCATACCATTGCCGGAAATTTGATGCATGACCGTGCACATGATGAAAAGCTTGTAGAAAAACGAGGAGACAAATTGACCGTAAGGGGGATGCGGATAGCATCCCCACGGTTGGGGATTTCGGGACAATGTGATGTAGTCGAGTTCTTGAAAGCGGCAGACGGAATTGCCTTACCGGATTACGAAGGATACTGGCGTGTGTGTCCCGTAGAATACAAAAAGGGCGAAGGAAAAGACGGACCGGAAGACCGCCTGCAGCTTTGCGTACAAGCAATGTGTCTGGAGGAAATGTTGGTGATGGAAATCCCCAAAGGCTATCTGTTTTATGGGAAGACAAGGCATAGGGAAGAGGTTTGTTTCACGGAAGAATTACGTGATGAGGTTAGACAAATAACCGAAGAAATGCATCAACTATTTGCAAGAGGCTATACACCAAAAACAAAATACGGAGTAAGGTGCAAGGCGTGTTCCCTGGCGGATCTTTGTTTGCCAAAGCTCCAAAAGAACAAGAACGTGTTCGACTATATTGCAGAAATGACAGGGGAGGTGTAGGATGAAAAAACTATTAAATACATTGTATGTTATGACGGAAGATTGTTATCTTACACTGGAAGGTGAGAATGTAGTTGTGCTACAGGAAGAGAAAACGCTTGGAAGGTTCCCTCTCCATAATTTGGAACACATTGTATGCTTTACCTATAAAGGGGCAAGTCCTGCATTGATGGGAGCTTGTGCAGAGCGTAACGTGTGGTTAAGCTTTTTCTCGCCGAGAGGGAAGTTTTTGGCGCGTAGTATCGGGAAAGAGTACGGAAATGTGCTGTTAAGAAAAGAGCAGTACCGAATTTCCGACAATGAAGAAAGGAGTCATTGCTATGCAAGAAATATGATTATCGGAAAAATCTATAACGGTCGATGGAGTGTTGAGCGTACGCTTCGTGACCATAAGATGAGAGTGAATGAAGATGAGTTGCGGTTGGTATCCGTAGCACTTCAGAAGGCTTTGGAAGATTGCAAAAACAGTAATGATTTGAGACAGTTACGCGGCATAGAAGGGAAAGCGGCGGAACAGTATTTTTCTATACTGGATGAGCTGATATTGAACCAAAAAGAAGATTTTTTCTTCGAAAACAGGAATCGGCGACCTCCGCAGGATAATATGAATGCATTGCTGTCGTTTTCCTATACGATATTAGCCGGAGAATGTGCAAATGCATTAACGAGTGTGGGACTGGACTCTTATGTGGGATTTATGCACAGGGATCGTCCCGGACGTCGCTCGTTGGCGTTGGACCTTATGGAAGAACTGCGCCCCGTTTTGGCTGACCGCTTTGCTTTGACTTTAGTGAATATGAAAACAATAAAGGCAGGTCATTTTGACAAACAACAGGATGGGACGATTCTGTTGACGGATGAAGGCCGAAAAGTATTCTTTGCAGCATGGCAAAGTCGGAAAAAAGAAACGATTACACATCCTTTTCTTGGCGAAAAGATAGAATGGGGACTGGTTCCGCATGTGCAGGCATTGTTACTTGCAAGGACAATACGTGGGGATTTGGAAGAGTATCCGCCATTCTTATGGAAGTAGGTGAGGAATTGCTGGTTCTGATAACATATGATGTATCAACAATTGATGTGGCAGGGAAAAAGCGGCTTAGGAGAGTTGCAAAGGAATGCCAAAATTACGGTCAACGGGTGCAGAACTCTGTGTTTGAATGTGTTGTTGATGCGGGACAGTTTTTGTTACTAAGGGATAGGCTGTTAGGAGAAATAGACGAAGCGAAGGACAGTATCCGATTTTATTCGCTGGGAAATCATTATAAGACGAAAGTCGAGCATTATGGGGTAAAAGAGTCGTATGACGCAGAAGGTACGTTGATGATATGAGTGCGAGCATCATGTGAACATAAATTATGCAAAGGGTTCGCACCACATATTTGTTAGTTTGGTATTATAATAGAGTTGGAAAAAACAGAATGAATGCTAAGTTTCTGCTGTTTGGATGAAAAATGCAGAAATATAGCATCTATCTGCGGTCGCTCCCCACACGGGAGCGTGGATTGAAATATTATCGGAGAAAAACAAAACTCTCACGGAAGACGTCGCTCCCCACACGGGAGCGTGGATTGAAATAATAAGGACGAGTACAACAATTTTATCAAAACCAAGTCGCTCCCCACACGGGAGCGTGGATTGAAATGTTGACAGTGCTTTCAGGCATC
>JAFTWC010000070.1 GCA_017465475.1 Lachnospiraceae bacterium | reverse complement strand
TGCCGTACCGAAATCCAAAAGGCTCATGACCGGATTAAGGAGCTGACCGGGGTGGAAATGAATCTGTTCCGGCCGCCGTACGGGGACTATAATAACACTCTTGTGGATGTATGCAAGGACATGGGGTATCATTGCATTCAGTGGGACATCGACAGCCTTGACTGGAAGGACTACGGCTCCGACGCCATCATTAAGAAGGTGCTGGAACACAAGCACTTAGGGAACGGTTCCATTATCCTTATGCACAACGGCGCCAAGTATACACCGGCGGCGTTGGAAGCGGTTATTCTGGGATTAAAAGAAAAGGGCTATGAACTGGTGCCGATTTCGGAGTTGATACATAAAGAAAACTATGAGATGGACCATGAGGGACGGCAACATGTGAAAGAAAGTGCCGCAGCTCCAAGTCCGGCTCCTTCTGTCACACCGGCTGCCACGCCAAACACCACTCAGGGCACAGCCGCAAACATCACAAAAAAAGAAGCACCTATGCCGCATCCCAATGCGGCATAGGTGCCTTCACCGTTCTTCACTTAAAACGAAATTTTAATTTTTGTCATTATAGTATCATATACCCCAATACCCTATTGACACAATTAACTTTCTACGCTATACTACACGTGAAAGGTGGTGTGCAATGAAAGATTATTCTCATTATCCCGTCAACACGGATGTATTTCTTGCCGGTGCAGAACAAAAATGCGAAATACTGATGGACGGCTTCCGATATATTATGAAATATCAGAAGAACTCCGAAGTCGGTCTGACCTTTAATCATGTCTCGGAGTTTCTCGGAAGTCATGTATTTGCTCTGCTTAACATTCCCGTACAGGAAACCTTTCTCGGCACTTATCAAGGAAAAAATGTAGTTCTTATGAAGCATTTTTGTCTTCCCGGTGAGCGTCTTGTACCTTTCAATGATGTAGGTGAAAGTACCTTGGAGCAAGACAAGGAACTCTACCAATACAGCTATGACGATATTGAGCAAATGCTAAAAGACAATACAAAAAACTCAGATGTCACGGAAACAATTCAGCGTTTTTGGGATATGTTTATCGTAGACGCGTTAAACGGCAATTTCGATCGCCATGGCGGCAACTGGGGATTCCTGCGAAAGAATGACGCTTATCGCATTGCTCCGGTTTATGACAACGGTTCCTGCATGTATCCAAAACTTAATACGGACGCAGCGCTTCTTCGAGTGTTAGAATCCCCGGAAGAAATCCGGCAACGGGTTTATACATTCCCCACCTCACATATAAAGATAAACGGTAAGAAAAGCTCTTATTACGATGTCATACACAGTCTTCATTTTAAAGAATGCAACAATGCTTTGGCACGTATCGTCCCGCGCATCAACTTAAACGAAATCAACAGCCTGATTGATTCCATCGAGGGAATCTCCGATACCCGAAAAAGGTTTTATAAAACAATGTACAAAGAACGATTCACCAAAATCCTGCTGGCATCTTGGAAAGGAGGTCTTCCATGAGCAGAACAACCGATTATACTACACCACTTTCCGGAACGCCCTATTACACTAACACCGGTGTAATTAAGTGCTATGATGAAAACGGTTCCCATTTTCCTGTGGGTGAAATCTCCTACGAACGTTTTGACGACCAGAACTTTCAGTACGTTATCACCCCTTACTGGAATGAAATCGCACAGTTACCTGCGGACATTTTTTATGATATTCCCGGAATTGACCTCCGGGTAAAGAAAGAACATTATTACCGGGTCAACATTACGCCTACTTTCATTGAGATGCGTACTCCCAGTCCGGGCAGAGTGGACCTTTGGGAGCTACTTTCCGAGGTGGGACTTGACTACTATGATCGCTTTGAATGGCTTCTTCGCTCAGGGAAGCGTTGCGGGGACGACAACTTTATTGTTGTACGAAAAAGAGAGGCACGTCATTTTGTCCTCTCTTCCTCCGATTTTAATTTGAACGACCTTTTACCGGGCGATACCGTCACCGTATCATCGCTTTCGGACATCCCCGCCACAAAGCCGGAATTTGCTTACAGCCTGTTCCGTCTGTTCGCCAGCGGAGCTGATATCATCATTGAAAACGAACAACGCACTCTGGATGCTGCCGAAAAGAGAGCCATGCTGTATCTGTTAAAGGTGATGCAGGTCCATACCGACAACTACGCAGCCATTCGTCAAGCCGACGGCATCCGTAAGGCAAAGGAAGCCGGAAAGTATACCGGACGAAAGCGTCAACCTGTGGACCCGGTTCTTTTGGAACAGGTTACCAAACAGTTTCGTGCCGGTGAGATTTCGGAATCGGAAGCTATGCAAAAACTAAATATCAACTCCCGCTCCACTCTATACCGGCGGATGCGGGAAGTAAACTAAGAAGGCCGCCGCACCTGCGATTCTTATCGTAAGTGCGACAGCCCTTTTTCTTTATCCCATCACATATTCCTTAAACTTCTCGCCACGCTCCTCGAAGTTTTTGAACACTCCGTAGGACGGTGCCGCCGGGGACATGACACAGGCCATCCCTGCGGCAGTGGCACCCTTTGCAGTCTTCACCGCTGCCTCCAAATCCTCCACAAGGAAATAATTCTTCCGCGGCTCCAGGGCCCCGTAAATCCGTTTTCCCGTATCGTACATGAAAATGTAGGTATACTGTTCGTTGTCTTTTATAAATTGTTCCAACACGCTGTAATCGATGCCCCGGTCCATACCGCCGATAATCACGGTCTGCACCCGGTCAATGGCAGCCACGGCACAAATCACCGCCTCCGGAATGGTGGCGATGGAATCATCGTAATACCGCACGCCATCCTTTTCGCCGATAAACTCCAACCGGTGCGGAAGATTTCCCACCTCGGAAAGAGCTGCCTTAACCCCTTCCGGTTCGCAGCCGAACACTTCCGTGGCAATCCGGTACACAAACTCCGCATTGTACTGGTTCTGCTCCCCCAAAATCTTAAGCTCGTACTTTTTCTCTGTCACCGGTGCAATCACGGTCCGCTTTGCCTTTGCCTCCACACCGGACAAATCCACACCGGAACCGCAGTACAAAAAGTCGTCAGCCTCCTGGTACTTGGCAATGGCATGCTTGGATGCCACATAGCGGTCCATGGTCTTATAATAATCCAAATGCTCTTCAAAAATGTTAAGAAGCACCGCCACATGAGGAGACACCTTCGTATGGAACAGTTGATGACAAGAAAGCTCAAACACCGCAATGGTATCCTCTGACATCTCGCCATAATAATCAAGACAAGGCTTTCCGATATTGCCGAGAAGCAACGTCTTCTTCCCGGAGCAAGCAGAAAGTACATGATAAAGCATGGTGGAGGTGGTACTCTTTCCCTTGGTACCGGTCACACCCACCACCTGATTTCTAAACTGACTTAAAAACAGCTCCGTCTGAGAGGTATACTTCGGATTGTACTCCAGCATCGGGATGCCCGGACTTTTGATAATCACGTCGTACTTCTCCTCGTCAATACCGGCTCTGTCTCCTTCGTACACCTCAATCAGTGCCGAAGAACAATAGGTGGTCAAAAAACTTTCCGTGGACTTCCCTTCCCTGCCGTAGCCCCAGATTAAAATTCGTTTTCCGTTCAGATATTGTACAATATCCATTTCTGTCTCCATTCCGCCGTGTTATCCCACACAGCATTCTTACTCATATAACCGCACGTCGCAAACACGCACACCATAGCATGCTCACATCGATTTACACCCGGTTCTGCACACCACTCTTTACCCTCGGCTCAACCCCAACTCAGCTCGCACCAGCTCTTCCAGTTCCGCCGGTACACCATGGACTTCATTCCACTCGGTAAGGGCCGTGTCCACATCCCCCGGCTGGGCCAAAAGCCACTCACGGTACTTCACCGGAAGAAGGGAGGCGCCGCCCTTCTCCAAATACTTCTTAAGGCACATCACCACTTCACTGCGGGTGCCCACACACTCAAACGGTTTATTCTCATCAAGGCCGGTCAGCTCTCTGAAATACTTCTCGCTCTTTTCTGCATCCAACAAATTCTCTCCAAAAATCTCCACCAAAGCATCTTCGGTCAGGAACGGAGAAAGAATAATATACACAAACAAACACTTCGGACAATTGCAGCACCAGATGCCCTGCTTGCTGCCTGCATTACAGCTGCGGAATGCCTTGTGATAATTCTTATACTTTGCAAATAAAGACGCAATCTGTAACTCAGAAAGCGGACGAAGCAAACTGAAATACTTGATATCCGTCACCAGGAAACTTTCAATGTACTCCATAAAATCCGCTTCGAACTCGTAGCTTTTGGAATACTGATGATTCACAAAAGACCCTACCACCGTGGATTCATTGGCACTGGACTCATTGGATAGGGCAATGTAACGAATGCCCCGCAAATATGCCGTAATAAAGGTGGAAAATGCCACCACTGCGGAAAACGGAATATGTCCGTTTAAAAATCCCCGCTTGTTCATCTCTAAAATCCGCGAATCCAGCTTCCGGTTCACAAAACAGGTCTTATACTCACGTTCCGCCGCTGCCAACACATTTGCCACTGTGGCATCCGGATTGATGCGGTAAAGAGTAACATCTTCTTCTCCCAACACCTCCATGGACACCACGGAATCCTTGCCGCCGCCCACCGGCACAAGACAACCGGCGTAAGAAGCGGTATCACTAAGCTTCGGTGCACCCGCTTCCGATTCACACTCAATGGTCAGAAGGTCCTCTTCCGAAACCACTATGCCGTTTATATACATAAACTCGCCGAGACCGTTGTAAAACAGCTTCCGCCACCACTTAATCTGCCATTCGGTCAAAGACCCGCACTGCACCCTAAGTACCGGCGGACAGGTCACCTTCCAGTAGCTGATGGCCTCCGCCATACCCAGTTCAAAAAACAGGCGGTTTAAAATCGCCTCGTCCACCTTACGGCCCACGCCCGGGAACTTCCACATCGTCTCAAACTCCGACAAACCCGGAATTTCATAGGAAAAGGTCACCTGATACACATCTTCCGACACTTCGCACCGGAAGCCCTTGTATAAAAACTCTTTATATTGCTCTCTTAATGAAATAAAATCCATACGAAACCCTCTTTACTGTTCTTCTTTATTCTATTCCGTAATACGTTGTTATTATACTCTTTTTGGGTGAGATGCGCAACTGCGATGTTGCGACAGAAACATTTTTTCAAGATTTCCGATGATTGGCGGTATAATTCACCGATGATTGTAGCAGTCAAGAAAAAACAGCCCCGGAAACACTGTTCCCAGGGCATTGAATACTTCATTAATTACTCGGTCAATTGTAAAAACATCGTTTTAAACGGAGTCAAAAAAGCACTTTCAAAATCAAACGCACCTATCCTGGCTGCCTCTCCCGGCTTAACTCCTATGTACTTATCATGTTCCGCAAAGTAGGTATGCAATTTTGCCTTATGCAACCTTGGCATACACCCCTTTATCCCTAACGTACTTCCAAATCAGAATTTATAGCATGTTCCAATAAATCAGAAGTATAATTATAGCTCTTACCAATCCCTTCAGCACATTCCAAACGACTCAAACAAAAATCCTTCGTTCTTCCCGCATTTTTCATTCCTTCCACGCTTGCCGCAATACATTCGTAGCTATGTGTTGTTGCAATAATTTGACAGTCGGATTTTTTCGATATCTTTGCTAACAATTCCCACAACTTTGTATACATTGAATGATGAAACCCGTTTTCTATCTCATCAACCAACAGAAGCGACCCGGGATGAGCCAACAATGCCATAACTAAATACAGCAATCTATACATACCATCTCCGGCAAGCTTAAGTGGTATTAAAGAACCGGAAATATTAACATATAACTGCACCATTCCGTCCGAGGAGATAGTAGAAATATCACTAATCCGGTCATCAATCGCGCGCAATGCATCAACAACTTCCTTCTTCATCCCCTGCAATTCCAATTGACCATACCAATCAACAATAGCCGAATCATTCCAAATCAGTCTGCTGTTCAGATACTGTGTAAATGCCATCGGTTGCACTCGATTTCCCGGAAGAGACGTCATTACATTTCTTAATATTCCACCACTTCCAATGGAAAAGTGACCTTTTTCATTATAATCATTTGATTTATACTGATACTCCAACGTGTATGATGATTTAGCAGAATTAATAAATGCATTCATTTGTTCCGGCGGAATCTGTTCCGTATTTATCGGAACAAACGTATCATCCTTACGATAGCTAAGCTCTCCGGCTATTTTTTTCCCTTTCACCTCAATTGTCATCGGTTGGTCCGTACAAAAATTGTAAAACAGCGGTTCCCACATCCGGACAGACACTGATGTAACCGGAGCTCCGCGAAATGCATTTATTTTCAAAAACGACTCCGGCGAAGAATGGTCCATGAACAAAAAGATTCCTTCAAGTAAAGAGCTTTTTCCTGCGTTATTCTTTCCCGCAATCAAAGTAATCGCTTGCATATTATCTAAATAAAGTTCTTTAAATCCTTTGTAATTCTTAAAAATCACAGACTCAATCAACTTCATACCTCCATTTCCGAACCGGCTCATCCCTCTAACGCTTAACGTAACCTCTTTAAGATTCTGTATATTAGACAAATAATAGTTTTCCCTCTTACTTCTTATCTCTCCACTTCGCCACTTCCGGATCAAATACTCTTTCTTTCCATTCTACCAATTTGTCTGTAAACATAGTTCGATAGTAAATGTTTTCCTGCTCCAGCTCCGAAAAACTCTTTTCAACAAACCACATATCTGAGTTTTCCAGACATTGCACACCATTTACCACACACTGATAACACTTTTCAAAATTCTTATCCTGTGCAGAAAGTTCTCCCCGAATTAACATAAGGCCGGACAAAGCCAACTGTTTTGCAGCACTGCTTTCTTGCTCGGTCAGATACAAATAACTAAACATAATAGTGGCAAACTGGTACTGTTCCAAGCGGTCCGGGCGAAGCTGCTGTATACTGTAATTAATACAATCCACTTTGTGGTCATCCGGCAATTCCCTCAAACAATGTATCAATACCGTCATGACACCATTTTCCATTGCTTTGTGCTGTCCGAAAGCCATGTGGACCGTCTGAAATGGTCCATCCGGCCATCCCTCATTTGAAGCATCTGATTTTTTCTTATCCAAAACATATTCCCGCACCATAAACCAAGCAATTTTTCTTCTGACAGATGCTGTTCCGGTACGTGCCACATCAGACAACAAATGGCACAATTCCCGGAAATACAGGCGGGACAGACTTTGTCTATACTCTTTTAAAAAGTCCTGTATTCGATCCACGATACGCAATACATCTTCCTCCGCTGCCACGCTCCAGTTCTTGTTCCCAAACCTGCCTCTAACAGCATCCATCCGTTGAGAATTATAGCCCGTCATTCCATTGGTCTTAAAATCCTCCAACAGATAGACTAAGGTTTCTTCAGCTCCTGCCAAGTCCAGCTCTTTTAGCTCACCCAAGGACTGAATATCCAACAATGTTTCCAAGTCCTGATATATTATGCAATCGCCGTTCTTTCGGCACTGCTTTAAAAAGTTTTTGACTTCCTGACCCAGTTCTTCCTTACGAAATTTGATAAGTTCGATGCAAATACTGTAGACTGTTCTTTGCTTATAGGCATTCTCTTCCCAACCATGTATCTGCTCCAGGAACTCCATGCACATCTCTTTGGGAATTGTGCGAAGTACCTTAAAACATAGTTCGCCGTTTGACATAAAAAGGTGCTCTGTTCTAAAGCTTTGTCCCAAGATCTCTTTCAGTTTCTTCCACTGTTCTTCCTCCAACATCTCCAGCATATATTGGAGATATTTGAACTCACTTAAGTTCAAGTGACGTCTCTGAGTCTGTTCGAAAGCATCATACTGCACCAGCCAGTCCACCAGTTTTCCTGCTTGCTCTTTATTTACATAGGCCGTTAAATATTTCAGCCAACCGGAGGCATACTCCCACTGAATCCGACAGGTATCATTCGTAATAAAGTTTATCACCTGTTCAATTCCTTCAGGATACTGTCGTTGCATACGAAGAATCAGCGCCTGCTTCTCTTCCTCGGAAAACTCCTGATTGGAAATACCTCGTACTGCATGAATTACCGCCATAGGGAGCTCCCTCAAAACACCACAGTAATTTGCGTATCTATCCTGGTACATCCCTACTTCATAAGCCAGTCTGGCTTCATTTCGGACAGTCTCAATATATTCGCCGAGATTCCAATAGCGTAATGCTTCCAGCTGTCGAAGAGAAATCAGTCGCACTGCCCTTGTTCTTTCTCCGACTGCCTTCTGTGGTTTCTGCCGACATTCCGATAACAGCATCTCTATTTTGCTTTCTCTGTTCTTCCAAAAATTCGGAAGTCCATGCTCTAAGCATGCTCTTTGATAACGGTAATAGCTCCTTACCGGAACTCCCTTTCCCGATTTCTCCTCGGACCAGTTTTCCAGTTGCCAAATACTAAAAACAATATTTCCATACCCCTGCACCGGGCAGAAATAATCAGCATTTCTCTCCGCAATGCGAACCATATGCTTGTAGCTTTCTACTGCCTTGCTCCATTCTGCCCGATAAAAATAAATCCACGCCCGGGCAAACACCGGATTCCCGGAGTCCCCAATTTCCTCCTCTGTGATAGCAGCCGCCTCCTGAAATATTTTGCATTGCAAACGCAACCGTCTCTGCACTTCTACCACAGTTTGACTAAGCCCCGGCACACATTCTTTTAACGCAGCAATGTAATGTTCTGCTACCTCTTCCCACATATTTGTGTCCGCCGCGTAGTACCAAAACATCCCGATGACCGTTTCCAATAACAATGCCGTAGCTGTATCATCTTTTAACCCGGATATTTCTCCGGCAAGCAAATGATCTCTGTATTTTAAAAGCAACTGCTCCGAAACCTCCGGCTGTAGAAATTTTAAAAACACATCAACCAGAGACTGATATGCTCCTTCCGCTTTAATTGCTCTTTGCTTTTCCCGACGATACTCCGGTTCCAATACATTTGAATACTTGCTTTCCAACTGATAGAAATCTTCTTCGCCGGTTGAATACACCCCGAGATATGCTACAGCCCAATAAATCTGTTCTAATGGTGTATCCGATTCCATGATTTTCAATGCTTCTGCGCATAATAAACGCAGTTGCCCTATGTTGCCATTGACGCAGGCATCTTCTGCCAGCTCCTTCATGTAATCCAGATGCTCTTTCGCGGTTCCTGCGCCATAAATAATTTTTTCTTCCTCCGTCATCAACGTGTTTGGATATAAAAAGTCTTCGACCTCAGCCAAAGATAAGGTTTCCAAGCCTACCTCATCCAATCTGCAGCGAAGTTGTTCATTACCACCATCCCTGTTTAGAGCTTCTTTCATAAAGGTCTGTAGCAGACGGCCTACCAGGCTGTACTTAAACTCCGGCAAGGTTGGCCAAACGTCGCCAAGTTGCTGCGAAATATCGTCCTCATCATCCGGTATCCCGTCATTTGGCAGAAATTCAATATGTTTAATTTCCGCATCCAATCCTTTTAATGCCGGATTATAGAGTCTCACCAGACGGTAATGATTCCTCAGTGCCCGGTAAATGATTTCATGACTTTCTTCCGATGGCACCAGTCTACGAAATCGTACCTGCACCGTTTTCTCTCTTACCCCAATCACTTCATCCGTCAAGGCATGACGAATCCAGTGCGCCATATTCTCTGTGCTTCCGTGGCGATGCTGGATTAGTGTCATGGTGTCGCAACGATTCGAATCCTCATCCAGCAGGTCGCAAACCGCCAATACAGCATTCAGTGCTCGAATGTGCTCCATTGCCAACCCTTTCTCGGTCATCAGTTCCTGTTGTGCCACATACTTGTCCTCCCATGGCCAATTATCGTGAGACATAGCTATGCTGATACTGACCTCCAAGTGCCCGTCCAGTTCTTTATCTTCTTTTCGATATTCATCCAGTAAGCGTTTTATAAGTTTTTCAATTCGAATCACATGCGTTCGTCGAACCCAATTCGGAATATCTGAGCATCCTTTCATGTACTTCATTCGAACCGCATCCGGAATATCCTTGGCATCCTGAGAAAGCATACCTATATCATGAATCAGCAGTGCCACCAAAAGGTACGCTGCCTCAGCAGAATTTATCTGTTTCAGCCATCCATCATACTCGGCCCATTCGGAAGCGCGCTTTACAATACTGCAAATATGAGGCATTGCATGATTCGTAAACTCCGGCATATGACAATTATCCGCCAAACGATCAATATTACGAATAATATCTATTACAATATTCGTATAATTTTTGTATGGCGGAGCTTCCATTGCTTTCTTTGCTAAAGCACTTCCAAGAATATAGTCAATGGACTGAGCCAGTTCTATTTCAAAATCAGGGATATTTTTCATAGGTACTCCTTTTTTAACAACTGTATAAAAACAAAACTACAACCCTTTTAAAGCGTGATTTTGGAAAACACTTTTACATTATTAGTCTATCATACATTTTTCTTTTAATCTAGTGGTTTTCGATTTTTTTGTTCATTCTGCTAATCATGTTATAAAAACAAAATGATTAAAAGAAAACCAGGGTTATCAAATTGACTTCCCTGGTTTTCTTTTTAACGTATACTACTTGTCCTTTGATCCATATTCCTTCCCCTCCATGACAGATACAAACTTTTCCTGAAACATCTCCTTAGTATATGTATGTACCTCATGAAACAAATAGCCTTCCAGAAGTTCCAAATCAAAAAGCTTTTCTTCCTTCTGTGCCAGACTCATAATATAGGAAAAATTCTTTTCTCTTGATGCCGACTCTTGACATTTAGAATACTTATCCGAGTTGTATACCAGGATATAGTCGATATTGTCCCGTGAAAACTGATAACCGGTTATCGCTCCAAGTTCAATCAACATAATCAAACTATCGTAAATCTTTCGGTAAATATCATCCCGCTTAATAGTTCCGTTTTTGAATTCTATAAAGAACCACTTGTCTCCATCCACATAAAGAGCATCGTTGGATTTCGGTACCGCTCTCCAACCTTTCCCCCGCGCATACACCTGCGGTAGTTTATCGAAATGAACTACCCGCAATGTACTCTCTGTCATAAACTCTGCATTCGTTTCATCTTTTGATGTCCGCTTTAACGTTGCCATATAATCTGTCAATACCTCCGGCAACTTCGAAATCGTATCTTCTGTCATAACTCCCCCGCTATCTATTGTTTAACTCATACCGCAATGTATCAAGTACCTGTATCGGTGATGCCATCTTCTGATAAATTCGTTCAATGTCATCCGTCACGCAGTCCATTCTTACGCCATTCTCATCCAGCTCAGACAAGTAATAATTTACCTTCTTGTCTGTCTCGTATCTAATAGAAAACAAATTAATAGCATCCACAAAATACGGACTATGCGTCGCTATTACAACAGACAAATCAAAATACTTCTGAATGAGCACCAGCACTTCCGCATAGGCAACTTGCCATTCCGGATGCAAATGAATCTCCGGTTCATCTAAAATCAAAACATCCTTATTTTTCAGAATTCCTTTTTCCAACAGCATTTTCAACAATACAAATGCCTTCACACCTGTAGACAAATTTCCGAAAGCAACCGGTGCATGAATACTCTCCTCCTCAAAGTAGTATTCGCCAGTACTGTCTTTCGTTATTTTTCCGCTTACAACGTTCCCAAGCACGTCCTTTATCTCATCTAGCTTCTCTTTCGCCATCACAGATTCGATAATGCCATCCATCACATCACGTTTGCTATCTGCCAACAATAATTTTCTCAAGAAAGTATCTCTCGAATTAAGCTCCACATAATTATTTAATGAATCTAAGACAAACGGATTATCAATATAAATTGCCTTATTCATTATCGATAATTGGGTTTCAAAAGCACTACATTCATTCTCGACAAAGCAAAACTCAATCTTCTTTCCCTTTATCTCCACCCCTATCTTTGACTCAGTACCTTTTTTATGCAACGAATTAATCTGTCCATTAAACTCACCATTAAAATATCGACTCAGTACCTCTTTAGATAATACTTCCTCCGGAATATCCAATAACGACTTAACAGCACTCCAACAATTTCCAAGCATTTCCTCATACCCCAGATTCGAACGAATTTGATCCGACACAAACGGAGACAAGATTTCCTCCACAATCTCCACTATATTCTCTTCTGTCAATTCTTCCTTGGGCAAATCATATACCTTTCTTCGAATAACAATGCGAATACTTTCTCTTCTCCTAGCGGTATAATCTTCAAATTCTTCTGTTCTTAAAAAGTCAGTTATATGTCTTAAACACTCGGAACAAATCACGCGCTTTCGTTCCTGCAAAATCTTATCATCAATCCCATTCATCGCATTAAAAAAAGAGAAAAGAATCTTCCCGACCGTACTCTTTCCTGTATTATTCGCTCCGGCAATCACCGTAATTCCATCAATCACAATGTCTGCCGACTCAATTTTCGCACAATCCCTCACATATAATCTCATCATCAATCTCCTTCAAGCAACACCCATCTATCAGTATACTCACTAATGTGCTTCTTATCTCTTCATCACGAAACTATTTTCGCATAAGAAAATTATACCATAGCCCCCATCGTCAAGCAAGAAAAAGTTATCTCGGCAACCTTACCAAACTTTCCACTTGCTTCTTGTTCACTCTGCACAATGGTCATGTGATTAAAAAAGCCTTGAAAACGCACTGTTTTCAAGGCTTTCCTCCCTTTAATCCCTTCGAAACAAATCTCTCGTATACACTTTCTCTTCCACATCATCCAGACAGGAATCGTAGCGGTTTGCAATAATGGCATCGCTCTGTGCTTTGAATGCCGCCAGGTCATTTACCACCTTGCTTCCGAAGAAGGTGGTGCCGTCCTCTAAGGTCGGCTCGTAAATAATCACCGTGGCACCTTTTGCCTTGATGCGCTTCATAACACCCTGGATGGAGGACTGACGGAAGTTGTCGGAGTTGGCCTTCATGGTGAGACGGTACACACCCACAACCACCTGCTTCTCCTGAGATGCATCCCAGGAATTATTCACGGAATAATTATAATAGCCTGCCTTCTCCAACACACGGTCCGCGATAAAATCCTTACGGGTACGATTGGAATCCACGATGGCGGTCATCATATTCTGGGGAACATCCGCGTAGTTGGCAAGAAGCTGCTTCGTATCCTTCGGAAGACAATATCCGCCGTAGCCAAAGGACGGGTTGTTATAATGAGCACCGATACGAGGATCCAGGCACACACCGTTAATAATCTGTTTTGTATCCAGGCCCTTCATCTCCGCATAGGTATCCAGCTCGTTGAAATAGGACACACGAAGTGCCAGATAAGTATTGGCAAAGAGCTTCACCGCTTCCGCTTCCGTAAAGCCCATAAACAGCGTATCAATGTCTTCCTTTAAGGCACCCTGCTGCAAAAGTCCCGCAAACACCTTTGCCGCCTCCACAAGACGCTCATCCGCCATATCCGTGCCCACGATAATACGGCTCGGATACAGGTTATCATACAACGCTTTCGACTCACGCAAAAACTCCGGACTGAACATGATATTCTTGCTGCCGGTCTTTTCGCGAATGCTCTCCGTAAACCCTACCGGAATGGTGGACTTAATGACCATAATGGCATCCGGATTGCACTCCATCACCAAACGAACCACCGACTCCACCGCAGAGGTATCAAAATAATTCTTCTGGGAATCGTAGTTGGTCGGCGCCGCAATCACCACGAAATCCGCGTCGGCATAGGCCGCCTTGGCATCCAACGTAGCGGTCAGGAAAAGCTCCTTCTCCGCCAAATACTTCTCAATGTAGTCATCCTGAATCGGTGACTTTCTGTTATTAATCATCTCTACCTTTTCCGGTACAATATCCACTGCCACCACCTGATTGTGCTGCGCCAACAGCGTTGCAATGGAAAGTCCTACGTAGCCGGTACCGGCTACAGCGATTTTGTAGTTTGTCATATGTGTTCTCCTTTGCAGAATATGTTTTTCAAAGAAATTTATTTATAACCTTTTACCCTTCATAATACTTGTCTATCCATTTTTTCACAAAACCACAGATGCGATTTACTGTTCTCGTAATTCTATCTTGAACTTTTATCAAATATTTATCTAAAAAT
>JAFTWC010000069.1 GCA_017465475.1 Lachnospiraceae bacterium | reverse complement strand
TCATATCTTGTGTTATACTAGCCATGCGAGAACAGACTCCTTTGCTTTATTTTTGTTTTGTGGTGATTCAAATATAACACAAAGATCTGGTCTCGCATATTTTTTTATTCAGTTGTAACATATGTATTGTAATCCTACATTCAAAAAGGAAAAGATTTTGAATAGAGGGTTGAGTTTTTTCGGGATATCTTATATAATTGTTAGATAAGATAGTGAAATGAGGAAACGAATATGGAGTTATTGAAAGCGATTATTTTAGGGTTGATTCAAGGAATTGCTGAGTTTTTACCAATCAGCAGTTCGGGACATCTGGCGATTTTCAAACATGTACTTGGGTTTGAGACAGACACCGGACTGTTGTTTGATGTTCTTTTACATTTAGGAACATTGGCAGCAGTCTTTGTGGCGTTTCATAAAGATATTTTCGAATTGATAAAAGAGGGTTTTGCAATTATCGGACAGTTTTTTAAGAGTTTGTTCGGGTGTGCGTTAAAAAAAGCAAAGTGGCAACCGGTAGTTACCACGCCGTATCGTCGTTTTGTAATGCTTGTGATTGTATCCACCATACCTACCGGCATTATGGGAATTCTGTTAAGTAATGCCATTGATGCGGCATCGGCTACATTGATCGTACCGGGAATTCTTCTTTTGGTAAACGGAGTTCAGCTTTTGATTTCTGACCGGTTACCGGATGGGAAGCTTACGGAAGCGGATGCTTCTTATACGAAAGCGGCAGTAGTAGGAGTGGCACAGGGTGTGGCTACTTTTCCCGGTATTTCCCGTTCCGGTACTACCATAACCGCTTGTCTTGCCTGCGGTTTTTCCAGAGAGTTTGCGGTGAAGTATTCATTTATTATGTCTATACCGGCTATTTTAGGGGCATTGGTGTTAGAATTACTGGATTTTTCACCGGAGATGTTGTCCGCGTCTGACTGGTTGAATTATATGGTAGGAACAGTAATTGCCGGAATCGTAGGATACATTTGTATTAAAACCATGCTTGTGATTGTAAGAGGAAAGAAATTTAAGTATTTTGCATATTATTGCTTTGCCATGGGTGTGTTTGCGGTAGCATTTCACATTTTAGCATAAGTGACAGGAGGAAAAGGATGGCATCCGGAGGTAAGGGAACAGGGACAAAACGAAGTTCATCTGCAAATACTTCGCGGAACCGCTCGGGAAACGGTACAAAGCGTACGGCCGGCGGGAGAAGTACCGGAAGTACGAGAAGAAGTACTTCGGCACAAAGGAACAAACAGCAAAAAGCAGCAGCAGCCAGTCTTCAGAATGAGGTCATTTTGTTGGTTACATTGGTTGTGTCGGTGCTTTTGTTGTTGAGCCATTTTAATTTAGGGGGAACGGTTGGTGCGGCCATTAATGGTGTTATGTTTGGCTTGTTCGGACTTTTGGCATATTTATTTCCTGTTATTCTGTTTTTCGGAATGGCGTTTTTTCTTGCGAACAGAGGAAGCCGTACGTTGACCGCAAAGATGCTGTATGTTCTTGGTATGATGTTTATGTTGACGGCACTGATACAGCTTATGACCGGATATCAGGATGCACAGTTGGCATTTGTAAAAGCTGCAAAGGAAGCGGAACTTTCCATTGGAGATTACTATAAATTGGCAGTGGAATATAAAAAGGGCGGCGGTGTATTCGGCGGCTTGATTTGTTATATATTTGAACCGTTATTCGGAACCGCGGGTTCTTATGTAGTCGTCATTGCGTTGTTGCTGTTGTTCTTTATGTTGTTTTCCAGAAAGGCAATTTTTGCATGGATTGCTAAGCGTAGCAACGAACGATATGTATTACATAAAGTGCATGCCATGGAGCGCAGAGAGTCTTATGAAGAACGACAGGCAGAACGAGAACGCCTTATTGAAGAAAAACGGAAAGAATTAGGGGAGCGCAGGGCAAAGACCTATTTGTTGTCCGAAGAAGAAAAAGCGAAAATGGAGCCGGTGATAAGTGCAGTGCCGGCACAGACTCCGGTGACGGAGGAACGGGCACGAATCAAAACCACTAAGGAAGAGAAGAGAAATGCTTTTTGGAAAAAGGCTCCGGCAGAAGAATACACCCTTGATATGAACAATCAGTATACGTTACCGAAGCAAACCATATCTGAAGTGAATGCACTTTACGGTGAAGAACGTAAGGCGCAGAATGCAGGTCTTCGTATGATGGAGATTTCTCCGGAAACAGGGGAATATAAGGATACTACGTATGTAGAAAGAAAAACAGAAACACCTCAGTTCAAAATTCAGGGAAATGTGTCCTCTTCTGAGGAAGGCACGCTAAAACGTATGAATACTCCGCGTAAGGGACCGACTGTGGCTGAGCAGTTGGATGCTTTGGGGGATGACGGGATTCGTCAGACTTCCGGCGGACAGAAGTTTCGTGCAACATCTGTGGCGGAAGAGCGTAGAGGAGCGAATGATAGTACCACTGCAGAGTCTACACATGTAGAAAATACAGAAGTATCAGATGTACAGCGGAAAACCGGAAGTAAGACAACAGAAAGCAAGTCGTCCGAACCGATTGAGCCGCTTGTGATTGAAGAAAGCGGGCCGGTAAAGAAGTATGAATTTCCGCCGGTAGATTTGCTCACGAAACCGAAGGGAACAAAGGGTGTTTCCGAACGGGATTTGCAGGAAACGGCCATGAAACTTCAAAGCACTTTAGACAGCTTTGGCGTCAGAGTAACCGTAACCAATGTCAGTTGCGGACCGGCCGTGACCCGTTACGAGCTTCAGCCGGAACAGGGTGTTAAGGTAAGTAAGATAACCAGTCTTGCAGATGATATTAAGTTGAATTTAGCAGCTGCAGATGTACGTATTGAAGCGCCGATTCCGGGAAAGGCTGCTGTGGGGATCGAAGTTCCGAACAAGGAAAATTCTACGGTGTTGCTGAGAGAGTTGTTAGAGTCGTCGGAATTTACCGGTCACGGTTCCAATGTGGCCTTTGCGGTAGGTAAGGATATCGGCGGACAAACAGTGGTGACGGATATTGCAAAGATGCCGCACCTTCTTATTGCAGGTGCCACCGGTTCCGGTAAGTCCGTATGTATCAACACGCTGATTATGAGTATTTTATATAAGGCAGATCCTTCCGAGGTGAAACTGATTATGGTGGACCCGAAGGTGGTAGAGCTTTCTGTGTATAACGGAATTCCGCATTTGATGATTCCGGTGGTAACCGACCCGAAGAAGGCAAGTGCAGCACTGAATTGGGCAGTTATTGAGATGACGGAACGTTATCAGAAGTTTGCGGAACTGGGGGTTCGTGACTTAAAGGGCTACAATGAACGTGTAGCAGATGCGGCAAAGCAGGGGCTTGAAGAGGAGAAGTACAAGCATCTTCCGCAGATTGTGATTATTGTGGACGAGCTTGCGGACCTTATGATGGTTGCTCCGGGTGAAGTGGAAGATTCCATTTGTCGTTTGGCACAGCTTGCAAGAGCAGCGGGTTTGCATCTTGTAATTGCAACCCAGCGTCCGTCGGTAAACGTTATTACCGGTCTCATTAAAGCAAATATTCCGTCTCGTATTGCCTTTGCGGTATCTTCTGCAATTGACTCCAGAACTATTTTAGACGGAGCGGGGGCGGAAAAGCTGTTAGGTAAGGGTGACATGCTATTCTTCCCGTCCGGTTATTCCAAACCGGTACGTGTGCAAGGTGCATTTGTATCCGACAGAGAGGTTAGCGCAGTAGTTGATTTCTTAAAGGCAAATAACGAAGGAAGTGCGTATAACACGGAAGTATCCGAAAAGATTACAAATATGCCGACGGGCGGAGCTGACGCGGGAAATGCAAATTCCGGTGGCGGCAACGGTTATGATGAATATTTTGCGGATGCGGGAAAGCTGATCATCGAAAAGGATAAAGCATCCATAGGCATGTTGCAACGTGCTTATAAAATCGGTTTTAACCGTGCGGCCCGGATTATGGATCAACTGGCGGAAGCCGGTGTGGTAGGTCCGGAAGAAGGGACGAAACCACGTAAAGTACTGATGTCGGCGGAAGAGTTTGAACAGTATATTGGGGATTATGTATAATGATACATGTGTGAGAAATATGAAATTCTTTGATTTTTGTATGTCGTTTGTGTAAATTGGGTATGTTCAAAAGGCAAGGAGGATTAAAGATGAATATATTGGAAATCTTACATCATGTAATGCAATATGTGGTGGAAATCGCAATTCTGGTTTTTGAATTTATCGGAATCGGTGTGATTATTTGTTCCGGTATTAAGGGATTTGTATATTATGTAAGAAAGAATCCCAATGTAAAGTTGACACTGGCCCATGGACTGGAAATCGGTTTGGAGTTTAAACTTGGCAGTGAGATTTTAAAGACGGTAATTGTTAGGGAATGGGAAGAGATTTTGACGGTTGGAGCCATTATTGCGCTCCGGGCGGCACTTACCTTTTTGATTCATTGGGAAATCAAGGAAGAAAATAAGCACAAAACCGAGCAGGAAGAAAAATTAAAAAGAAGTCATTTGCTGGGAGTAAAGGGAAACAATAAGAAAGAGTAAAGTATGGGGTGCCTGAGACACCAACAAAATATAAGGAGGACGGTCAGATGAAGACAGATATCGAAATTGCACAGGAAGCGGTGCTGAAACCGATTAAGGAGGTTGCGACACAGCTTGGTATTACCGAGGATGAGCTTGACTTTTACGGAAAGTACAAAGCAAAGTTTACGGACGAGCTTTGGGACAGAGTGAAAAGCGACCCGGATGGTAAGCTGGTGCTTGTTACTGCTATTAATC
>JAFTWC010000038.1 GCA_017465475.1 Lachnospiraceae bacterium | reverse complement strand
CTCAGAGATGGCAATGTTAAAGATTAAGAAGGGCGATACCGTTAGAGTAATCGCCGGTAAGGATAAGGGCAAGGAAGGAAAGGTTCTTTCCGTTGCTGACGGTAAGGTAGTAGTTGAAGGTGTCAACACTGTGACGAAGCACACGAAGGCATCTCAGGCAAACCCGCAGGGCGGCATCATCACGAAGGAAGCTGCTATGGACGCTTCCAACGTTATGTACGTTCACAAGGGCAAGACCACTAGAATCGGTTTCACCACCGTAGAAGGCAAGAAGGGCCAGAAGAAGGTTCGTGTTGCAAAGTCCACCGGTGAAGTAATCGACAAGTAATTCTGAGAGAGGAGGTTCACAAAGTTGACTAGATTAAAGGAAAAGTATAATAACGAAATCGTTGCAGCAATGCAGAAGAAGTTCGGTTATAAAAACGTAATGCAGGTTCCGAAGTTAGACAAGATCGTTATCAACATGGGTGTCGGTGAGGCAAAGGATAACGCAAAGGCTTTAGAGTCCGCAGTTAGAGATATGGAAATCATCGCAGGTCAGAAGCCGGTTGTAACGAAGGCTAAGAAGTCTGTCGCAAACTTCAAGATCAGAGAAGGTCTTGCAATCGGTTGTAAGGTAACCTTACGTGGTGACAAGATGTATGAGTTCGCTGATCGTTTAATCAGCCTTGCTCTTCCGCGTGTACGTGACTTCCGTGGTGTTAACCCGAACGCATTCGATGGCAGAGGTAACTACGCTCTTGGTATTAAGGAGCAGTTAATCTTCCCGGAAATCGAGTACGATAAGGTTGATAAGGTAAGAGGTATGGACGTTATTTTCGTTACTACCGCTAACACCGACGAGGAAGCAAGAGAACTGTTAACTCAATTTGGTATGCCGTTTAGCAAATAATAAGGAGGAATTCCCATGGCAAAGACTTCTATGAAGTTAAAGCAGCAGCGTCCGGCTAAGTTCTCCACCCAGGAGTACAACCGTTGCAGAATTTGCGGTCGTCCGCATGCTTACTTGAGAAAATACGGAATCTGCAGAATCTGCTTCCGTGAATTAGCTTATAAGGGTCAGATACCGGGTGTTAAGAAGGCATCTTGGTAAGTCCGAAATATTTTTAGAAGGAGGAAATCCAAATGACAATGAGCGATCCGATTGCAGATATGCTTACAAGAATTCGTAATGCAAATACTGCGAAACATGATGTTGTAGATGTACCTGCATCTAAGATGAAGATTGCAATCGCAGAAATCCTGTTAAAGGAAGGTTATATTAAGGCTTATGATGTGGAAGAAGTTGGTTCGTTCAAGACCATCCACATTACATTAAAGTATGGCAAGGATAAGAACGAAAAGGTTATCTCCGGTCTTAAGAGAATCTCCAAGCCGGGCTTGCGTGTATACGCAAATGCGGAGGAGCTTCCGAAGGTACTTGGCGGTCTTGGTATTGCTATCGTATCCACCAACAAGGGCGTGCTTACCGATAAGGAAGCAAGAAAGGCTAACGTTGGCGGCGAAGTTTTAGCTTTCATTTGGTAATAAATTAAGATGCATGGAGAAGAAGTCTGTCAGAGCAGATGTCCTCAGGGCACGAGGTGATGCGGATACTCTTTTCTAAGGAGACCACAAAAGGTCAGGAAGTGTGTGAAACATTCACCGCTTTCCACATTCAAAATTTAGGAGGTACGGGCATGTCACGTATAGGTAGAATGCCAATCGCCATCCCGGCAGGTGTAACTGTCGATGTGGCAGAAAATAACAAGGTTACCGTTAAGGGACCGAAGGGTACTCTTGAGAGAGTGTTAGCCCCGGAAATGGAAATCAAGGTAGAGGGTTCTGAAATCGTTGTTAACAGACCGAATGACTTAAAGAGAATGAAGTCTCTTCACGGTTTGACCAGAACGCTTATCAACAACATGGTAGTCGGTGTTACCGCTGGTTACGAGAAGGTTCTCGAAGTTAACGGTGTCGGCTACAGAGCAGCAAAGTCCGGTAAGGAACTTACCTTAACTCTCGGATATTCTCATCCGGTAGTTATGGTTGATCCGGAAGGTGTTGAAACCGTTCTCGACGGCCAGAACAAGATTACCGTTAAGGGTATTGATAAAGAGAAGGTTGGTCAGTACGCAGCAGAAATCAGAGATAAGAGAAGACCGGAGCCGTATAAGGGCAAGGGTATCAAGTATGCTGATGAGACCATCAGACGTAAAGTCGGTAAGACCGGTAAGAAGTAAAAGGAGGAATGAAAGAATATGGTTAGCAAAGAGTCCAGATCTAAAGTTCGCGTAAAGAAGCATATGAAGATTCGCAATCGTTTCTCCGGTACCGCAGAAAGACCGCGTTTGGCAGTATTCAGAAGCAATAATCATATGTATGCGCAGATTATTGATGATACCGTTGGTAACACTCTTGTAGCAGCTTCCACCCTGGATAAGGATGTAAAGGCTGAGCTTGAGAAGACGAATGATGTTGCAGCAGCAGCAAAGCTCGGAACTGTTATCGCAAAGAAGGCACTTGAAAAGGGAATCACAACCGTTGTTTATGACCGTGGTGGTTTCGTATATCAGGGCAAGGTTAAGGCACTTGCTGAGGCAGCAAGAGAAGCCGGCTTAGAATTCTAATCAGGAGGGAAAACATGAGACGTACAATCGTTGATGCCAGCAATTTGGAATTAGAAGATAAATTAGTCAGCCTCAAGCGCGTTACCAAGGTTGTAAAGGGTGGTCGTAACTTCCGTTTCGCAGCACTTGTTGTTGTAGGTGATAAGAACGGTCACGTTGGTGCAGGTCTTGGTAAGGCAAGCGAAGTTCCGGAAGCAATCCGGAAGGCAAAAGAGGATGCAAAGAAGAACATCATCGAGCTTCCGCTTGATGAAAACGGTTCCGTACCGCACGATTACCTTGGTAAGTTCGGCAGCGCTTCTGTATTATTAAAGCGTAGCCCGGAAGGTACCGGTATCATCGCAGGCGGTCCGGCACGTAACGTGCTTGAACTTGCAGGATTTAAGAACATCCGTACTAAGTCCCTTGGTTCAAACAACAAGCAGAACGTAGTTCTTGCAACAATCAACGGATTAAGCCAGTTGAAGACTCCGGAGCAGGTAGCTGCACTCCGCGGTATTTCCGTAGATCAGCTGTAAGACATAACCAAATTTCACGGAGGTGTTTAGAAATGGCAGATAGATTAAAGATTACTTTAATTAAGTCTACAATCGGTGCTGTTCCGAAGAACAAGGCAACCGTAGAAGCTATGGGCTTAAGAAAGATCGGTAAGTCCGTTGAAATGCCTAACAATGAAGCTACCAAGGGTATGATTCAGCAGGTTAGACATTTAGTAAAGGTGGAAGAAATTTAAAAGGAGGTGTAACACGATGAATTTATCAGAATTAAGACCTGCAGATGGTTCTAAGCAGAGCGCAAATTTCAGACGTGGTCGTGGTCACGGTTCGGGAAACGGTAAGACCGCTGGTAAGGGTCATAAGGGTCAGAAGGCACGTTCCGGAGCACCGAGAATCGGTTTCGAAGGTGGCCAGATGCCGTTATACCGTAGACTTCCGAAGAGAGGTTTCCATAACAGAAACACGCAGGAAATCATTACGATTAATGTAAGCATGTTAAATAGATTTGAGGATGGAGCAGAGGTAACCGTTGAGTCTTTGATGGAGATCGGTTTGGTTAGCAATCCGAAGGACGGCGTAAAGATTCTTGGAAACGGTGAACTTACCAAGAAGCTTGATGTAAAGGTTAACGCATTCAGTGAGAGTGCCGTTGAAAAGATTCAGGCTCTTGGTGGAAAAGCAGAGGTGGTATAATGTTTGATACAGTCAAGAATGCATTTAAGGTAAAAGACATTCGAAACAAGCTTCTGTACACGCTGTTGTGCCTGCTTATTGTAAGAATCGGATGTGCTTTTCCGGTTCCGGGCATTGACCGCGACTACTTCCAGTTGTGGCTTGCGGAGAAAGAAGGACTTGGATTCTTAGATACCTTAACCGGTGGATCCTTTTCCCAGATGTCCATTTTTGCACTGAATATTTCCCCGTATATTACTTCCTCAATCGTTGTACAGCTTCTTACAATTGTCTTCCCGAAGTTGGAAGAGTTGCAGAAGGACGGCGAGACCGGAAAGAAGAAGATTGCTGAACTTTCCCGTTATCTTACCATCGTACTTGCAGTTATCGAATCCATTGCACTTATTATCGGATTCGGTAACTCCGGTATCTTGGAAGGCGGTTTGAAGTTCTGGAACGCAACAGTAATTACTGTTTCCTTTACCGCAGGTAGTGCATTCTTAATGTGGTTAGGTGAGCGTATTACCGAGAAGGGTGTTGGTAACGGTATTTCCATGATCCTCTTGGTAAACATTGTAGCAAGCCTTCCGAACGACTTCTCCAACCTTGTAAAGAAATTCGTTATCAATCCGGAAGCGGTTGTAAACAAGGTTCTTGGTGTGGTTGGTATTGCTGCAGTAGCAATTGTACTGGTTGTTCTCGTTATCCTGTTACAGGATGCACAGAGAAAGATTCCGGTGCAGTACGCAAAGAAGGTACAAGGAAGAAAGATGGTTGGCGGTCAGGGTTCCTTTATTCCGTTAAAGGTTAACACCGCAGGTGTTATCCCGGTTATTTTCGCGAGCTCTTTGATGACCACTCCGGTAATCTTCATGTCCTTCCTCGGAGTATCTCCGGCAAGAGCTCATTTCTGGCCGAAGGTAGCATACTTACTCACTTCCGATAATTGGTTCAATTTCAAGGACGGCGAGTTCAAGTATACGCTTGGTGCTCTGATTTATGTTGCATTGCTTCTTATCTTCGCATATTTCTATACTTCCATCACCTTCAACCCGATGGAAGTTGCAAATAACATGAAGAAGCAGGGTGGTTTCATTCCGGGTATTCGTCCGGGTAGACCGACTACCGAATATTTGTCCAAGGTGTTGAATTACATCGTACTTATCGGTGCAGTAGCATTGACTATCATCAGTTTGATTCCGATGATTTTCTCCGGTGCATTCCAGGCTAAGGTAAGTTTCGGTGGAACATCTATCATCATTATTGCAGGTGTTATTCTTGAAACCATTAAGCAGATTGATTCTCAGTTATTGGTTCGCCAGTACAAGGGATTCTTAAACGACTAACAAACACTTTATAGGGTGGGACTCTTTTGTTCCACCCTATGTTGGATATTTGGAACCGGTTCAGCCATGGCATGTAAAAGCAAGAATGGCAAGGACTGTTAGGAAGAAAAGGAGGCATGGCATGAAGATTATTATGTTAGGTGCTCCGGGTGCCGGTAAGGGTACTCAGGCAAAGCAGATTGCAGCAAAGTTTTCGATTCCGCATATCTCCACCGGTGATATTTTCCGTGCAAACATCAAGGAGAATACGGAACTTGGTAAGAAAGCGAAAGAATATATGGATCAGGGTATGTTAGTACCGGATTCCTTAACCTTAGAGTTGATTATGGACCGCTTTACCAATGCAGACTGTGCAAACGGTTATGTACTGGACGGCTTCCCGAGAACTATTCCGCAGGCAGAAGCTCTTACAAAGGCACTTGCTGATAAGGGCGAGAAGATTGATTTTGCAATCAACGTGGAAGTACCGGACGAGTCCATCGTAAGACGTATGTCCGGCAGACGTGCATGCCTTAGCTGTGGTGCAACCTATCACATTAAGTACAATGCTCCGGCAAAGGAAAACGTATGTGATACCTGTGGTGCAGAGCTTGTGCTTCGCGATGATGATAAGCCGGAGACCGTGTTAAAGCGTCTCACGGTATATCATGAGCAGACCCAGCCGCTCATTGATTACTACAAGAACGAGGGTGTTCTTCGTGAAGTAGATGGTACCCAGGACATGAACAAAGTGTTTGATGATATCCTTGCAATTTTGCAGTAAGGAAAGAGGCAGAGTATGGCAGTATCAATTAAATCAGAACGCGAGATAGAACTGATGCGCGAATCGGGAAGAATCCTTTCCATTGTGCATACAGAACTGGCGAAAATGATAAAGCCGGGCATCAGTACCCTGGATATTGACAAACGTTGTTACGAGGTAATAAGAGACTTTGGATGCATTCCGTCTTTCTTAAATTATCAGGGATATCCGGCATCCGTGTGTGTGTCTGTGAATGATGAAGTGGTACACGGAATTCCGAATAAGAACCGTATTTTGAAGGATGGAGATATTGTCAGTCTGGATGCGGGTGTAATCTACAAAGGTTACCACTCCGATGCTGCACGTACCGTTGCAGTCGGAGACATCGGTCCGGAATGGCAGCGTCTTATGGATGTAACAAAGCAATCCTTCTTTGAAGGAATTAAATTTGCAAAACCGGGATTTCGTATCGGTGATATTTCCGGCGCAATTCAGGATTATGTAGAGTCTTTTGGCTATTCTTTGGTAAGAGAGCTTGTTGGACACGGGGTTGGACGTGAGCTTCACGAAGACCCGCAGGTACCGAATTTCCGTACCAAACGAAAAGGCATCCGCTTAGAGCCGGGTATGACCCTTGCCATCGAGCCGATGGTAAATATGGGACATTATGATGTAAACTGGCTGGATGACGGTTGGACGGTAGTGACGGCAGACGGTTCCCCGTCGGCGCACTATGAGAATACGATACTGATAACTGACGGTGAGCCGGAGTTGCTTACCATAGAACGTGATTAGATTGAAGGAGGACTTATGTCTAAGACAGATGTTGTTGAAATTGAAGGAACTGTTGTAGAAAAGCTGCCGAACGCTATGTTCCAGGTAGAGCTTGAAAACGGACACCGCGTGCTTGCACACATCAGCGGTAAGCTCCGTATGAACTTCATCAAGATTGTACCGGGTGACAAGGTTACCTTAGAGCTTTCCCCGTACGATTTGACCAAGGGAAGAATCATTTGGAGAGATAAGTAAGATTATGAGAGTATGGGCCCTGCGCTTTTGCGCGGGGCCTTTCTTGCGTGCAGGCAAAGTGAGCATGCGGAGCAAACTGCGAGAACTTGTTCTCAAGCAGTTGTGTAGTCATGCGAACGCGCCCACGACTGAGCGACGTAGTCGCGAAGTGAGGGCGAGGTGCGAAGCACCGCCTGCACGTAAGAGGCAAAAGGGCGTTTCGCGGGGAGGTTATCATTTGCCGTGGCATGAGAAAAAGTACCTTCTCTCGTACTACGGATATAAGGCTTTCTAATTACTTCGGGAGTATTAATTTAATAGGGACGCAATCGCCCTGATGCGGCATCCATGCCTTATGGCGGGCTCGCTCAGACCTCCTGTCTGAGCGTTGCTGATATGAAAACGAAGTAATAAGAAAGTCTAATATCCTGCGTAAAGTTCAAAGGTGCTTTTTCTCATGCTACGGCAATGGGCAAGTTTCCGAAGCGAAACGCCGGAAAGAAGGGAACAGTCGGGCAGAAGAAAGGGAAGCGCCCGACTAAATGGAGAAACAGAGAGTTTGTTGGGTAAATCAAAGGACGGTAACCCAATGAAACGGTAGAAAGAGAGAATTCGTTGGGTAAAACCAAAGGTGGGCACCCAACGAAATGGTAGAAATAGAGAATTCGTTGGGTAAAAAGCAAGGCGGCTACCCAACAAAACAGAAGAAACAGAGGATTCGTTGGGTAAACTGCAAGGCGGCCACCCAACGAAACGGTAGAAACAGAGAATTCGTTGGGTAAAACAAAAGGTGGGCATCCAACAAAACCAGAGAAATTAAGAATTCGTTGGGTAAACCAAAGGACGGTAAACCAACGAAACGGTAGAAATAGAGAATTCGTTGGGTAAAACCAAAGGTGGGCACCCAACGAAATGGTAGAAATAGAGAATTCGTTGGGTAAAAAGCAAGGCGGTAACCCAACAAAACAGAAGAAAAATAGAATTCGTTGGGTGGAACCAAGGCGGATACCCCAACGAAACAGAAGAAAAATAGAATTCGTTGGGTGGAAGCGAGGCGAATACCCCAACGAAACAGAAGAAAAATAGAATTCGTTGGGTGGAACCAAGGCGGGTACCCAAACGAAACAGAAGAAACAGAGGATTCGTTGGGTAAAAAGCAAGGCGGTCATCCAACGAAACTAAGAAAAACGGAAGAATGGTTGGGAAAAGAAGAAAACTCAGGGAGTAGGAAAGAGAAGGATAAGTTGAAAAGAAAAAAAGTTAATGCGACACAGGAAAGAATATGATATACTGTCAAATATATCTGAGATAAGAATGGAACAGCGTATCGAGGACAGATGAAGCCGAGGCTTTGTTTGACAAAGAAGAAAGGTTTGGTTTGAAGAACGATAGAGAGTGCGTGCGACCAAGCATGCAAAAACAGGAACTATGATAAAGATGAGGGGGGATATAATGAGTTTTTATAACGGCTTAACAGAAAAAGAGAAATACTATATCGAAAAAGCTGCGGAGATAGGGTCAAAGATGGGGGATTGTAAAGAATTGAGTGATCTCTGTAAAAGTGCATACAGGGATTATAGAACAGGAGTTATTTCGGTAACTGCTTATAATAAGGTTTATGCTACTTGCATGGACTATGCCTATCCACGTTAGGTTTTTGTTTGTACAGGACACTATTTCAAGGAAGGTAGTTTATGAAGGGAGGTAGTTTATGAAGGCTATACTGACAAGTACCTTTGGGGCATCCGTTAAAGTGGACGGAAAGTGGATTGGAACGGCTATTTCGGAGGAAAACGGATTGCGGAATAAAGTGAAATCTATCTGGCCGGAACAGGCAAGGGTATTGATGATTTTTGCGTCGCCGGACAATTATGAAAGAAATGATTCGATCTATGCCTGCTACAAAGATGCGTTTCTTATGAGCGGGTTGAGCATTTCCGCGTTTGAAGGCTGTGATGACAGAAACGAAGCAGCGGTGGAACATCTTAGTGAAATCGATGTGATTATTTTGGCAGGAGGACATGTGCCGGCCCAAAATGAGTTTCTGAAGCGATTGGGACTAAAAGAAAAATTGAAAGCCTATGACGGTATCGTGCTTGCCTGGAGTGCCGGTTCCATGAACTGTGCCGAGACAGTGTATGCAGCGCCGGAACGGGAGGGAGAGGCCTTGGATCCGAAGTTTGAACGTTTTATTCCGGGACTTGGTTTGACAGAAACGAAAATATTTCCGCATTTTCAGAGTTTGAAGGATGAGATGCTTGACGGAATGCGGGTAATTGAGGATATTACCTATGGGGATAGCCATGGTAGGGAGTTTTTAGCATTAAATGACGGAAGCTATCTTTTCATTGAGGATGAAACGGAGACTGTATCCGGAGAGGCGTATCGGATTAGAGATGGACGCCAGGAGTTGATTTGTAACAACGGGGAAGCGGTAGAATGGAAGACTATGTAAGTGCAGTAGAAAGATAGGATGAATTGTTTACGGGAGACTTGCCGGATAGGGAAAAGAATAAGGATGTAGAATTAAATTTGGAGGAATGAATATGAAAACCGACTACCACATTCACACGGAGTTTTCCTGTGATTCGGAAGCAAAGATGGAGGAGTATGTAAAGCAGGCATTGGAACGGGATATTCGGATGTTTTGTTTTACGGACCATGTGGACTTAAATCCTGATGATTACGGATGCAATTATTATAGTCCTGAGAAGTACTTTGAGGCTTTTCGTAAGGTGAAGGAACGATACGGGGAGCAACTTACCCTATGCTCCGGTATTGAGTTCGGAGAGCCACACTTGTATGCTGACAAATTAAGGGAGTTGTCAAACTATCCGTATGATTTTATCATCGGAAGTATCCATTGGATTGGGAATATGTTTCCGTGTCAGAAGGTGCGGGAGCAGTATTCCGCCAAGGAATTTTATACGTTGTACTGGAAGGAAGTCTTAAGTACGGTGAAACAGGGCGGTTTTGATGCCTTGGGGCATATTGATTTTCCGAAGCGGTATTACGGTGAAATTTATTATGAGGAGGCGGAGATAAAAGAGATCTTCAAACGGTTACTGGACAAGGACATGATAATAGAAATCAACACCTCATCCCTAAGAAAAGGTCACAGCGAGGCCATGCCGGGGAAAGATTTGTTACAAGTTTATGCAGATTGTGGCGGACGGTACGTTACGGTTGGTTCCGATGCCCATGTGGAGCAGGATGTGGGAGCAGATTATGAAGCGGCGAAGCAACTGGCGGAGACATTTGGGTTACAGCAGGTGGTGTATCAGGAGAGAAAACGAATTGTGTTGTAAGAAAGCACCATGTGTTACCGATGTGTAAATAATTGTCCGAGGCAAGCAATCTCTATGCTTGGGAAAGAAGTTGTGGAGCAGAGCGTAATTGAAAAATATTTTTAGGAGGAATACCATGGTTCGGGAAGTACAAGAAAAAGATTTAAATGAGTTGTTAGAGCTGTATTTACATCTGCACGAGGAGTCCGTGCCTGAGTTTACGGAGCACTTGAGTAAAACTTGGCAAGCTATACTGACAGATGAAAACCATCATATCATTGTAAAGGAAATCGACGGTAAATTGGTGTCCTCCTGTGTTTGTGTGATTATACCGAATCTGACGCGGAATGTAAGACCTTATGCCTTTGTGGAGAATGTGGTGACTCATGAAGCATACCGTGGGAAAGGCTACGCCACGGAGTGTCTGAACTACGCGAAAGAACTTTCGGAGAATGCCGGATGTTATAAAATGATGTTGTTAACCGGTTCAAAGAAGGAATCGACACTAAAGTTTTATGAGAGAGCAGGATATAACAGTAGCGATAAGACTGCGTTTATTCAGTGGTTGGAGTGATAGAAAGTTGCAATATTTTCGAGAAAAATATTGCAACTCTAATTTTTTTGAATATATTGACATATTCTGAAAAGTATGGTAAACTACTCAAGAAATCAAATTACAAATTCACTAAGGGAGGTGATTGACATGAAAAAAATGCATATGACGATTCTTTGTAAAAACATATCAGATGCCATGTCAATTGCCGAGTGTTGTGTGTTGTAATTCGGTTATAAGTGTTGTGGTTTTGTGCATCCGATAAGGATGCTTTTTTGCTTTATAAGGAATATTTTTTCTTTCAAACGAAAATGCACCGTAAGAGTCGTCCTGCTTCATGTAATTTGGTTATTACATTCACATGAAAAGAAGGGGGACATTTTTTATGCAAACAAACTTTTTTGCTTTGTTTAAAATCTATTTTGTTTTTGTGAGACAACCGGAGGTGGTGCAGAATGACTAAGTTTAAATTATTTATAAAATCGATGAAGTATTCCGTAAAGTTGATGACAGACTCCAGCAGACTGCTTGTGGTGGTGTATTTGTTGCTGAATCTTTTGGATTCCACGCTTGTGCTGTTTAATACAGTTGCGCTGAAATTTGTTCTTGACTGTTTGGCAGGTGGTGGGACTGAAAACTCTCTGTTGTGGCTGTGGTCTGTTCTTTATGTAGTTTCTATTGTTACCGTGCCGGCAAATAATGCGGCGATTAACATTGCCTATGACAGTTTGATTGAAAAAGCGTGGCATAAGTATGAGTGTAATTTGGCGGAAAAGCTTGCGGAGCTTCCGTTATCGGTTATTGACTCGTCGGAAGGTAAGGATATGATTGACGATGTGCGGTACTCTACCAATGTTTGCGTGTTTACAACTTACCACATCGTGCAGGTTATTGCTTTGCTCTATTCCTTTGTTGCTTCTTACGTAACGCTGGTTCACTTTAATATTTGGTTTGCACTTTTGTTTCTTATCCTTACGGTTCCGGGGATTATTTTTAATCAGGTGTTTGATCGGAAGGCTGAAGAACTGCGTCGTAAACAGGCACCGGATTTGCGTAAGTTTTGCTATTACCGTTGGATGTTAACGGACCCGTGGCCTGCAAAAGATGTACGTATGTATGACCTGACAGAACCGATAAAAGCGCGGTATGAGGAAGAAAAAAGCGCATATCTTCATGCTAATAAGAAGCTTGATAAAAAGAAGCTTTCCACGTTTCTTGTGGCGGAGATAATACGCCGAAGCGGAGAAATTACGTTTACGGTGTTTGTTGTATATAAGGCGATTATGGGAGATATCAGTATCGGTGATGTTGCATTGTATATCGGGTTTGCGCTGAATGCATCCGAATCGTTCAAAAAGATTCTTTCTAATCTGGTCATGAGTTATACAAGAACTACCGAGATTATGAAGCGTGTGTTTGATTTTTTTTCATTGGAAACCAAAACAGCCGGAGGACACCACAGAAGCCTTGAGGAGTTTGAATCACTTACGTTTGATAACGTATATTTCAAATATCCTCATACAGAAAATTATATTCTGCAGGGGGCGTCTTTTACATTAAAAAAAGGGGACAAGCTGTCCATTGTGGGAATCAACGGTTCCGGAAAGTCCACCATAATCAAACTTATGCTTGGACTTTATGAGGTGGAGTCGGGAAGCATACTTATAAACGGATATCCGATGGCAGAGTATGCCATGGAGGATGTCAGAAAGCTGTTTTCCGCACTTTTCCAAAACTTTGTTCAGTATCCGTTGACTCTGCGTGAAAATATTGCTTTGTCTTCTCCTCAGAAGATGCAAGAGAGTGGGGAGATTGAACAGGTACTTGAACAAAGCGGTGTATATGAAGACCTTAAGCCGAAGTTGGAAAAGGGCCTTGACTCCTTTATGACGCGTCAGTTTGATGATAAAGGAACAGAGTTGTCCAAGGGACAGTGGCAGAAAATTGCGCTTTCCCGTGCCTACTTTAAGAATGCACCGGTAATTATTTTCGATGAACCTTCCGCAGCCCTGGACGCGGAAGCGGAAGATCGGATATTCAGAAACTTTGAAGAACTTTCCGACGGAAGAACGGGAGTAATGATTTCCCATCGTATTTCCAGTGCAAGAATGGCCAACAAGATTATTGTTTTGGACGGAGGAAAAGTGGTAGAAGAGGGTACCCATGACGAGCTTGCTTTTGCCGGCGGGTTGTACGCAAAGCTGTACAATCTCCAACGGGAGAAGTACGCGGGAACGGAGGTGGAGTAATATGAATAAGATTAAGACTTTTTTTGATAAACTGTTGGGAAACGTGTGGTTTGGCATAAAGACAAGCTTTTTGGCATCTAAGTTTTATTTCCTCATGAAGCTGTTTATTCTTTTGTCCACAACGGCAATTCCGCTGTTAAATATCAGACTGTGGAGAGAAGTGTTAAACGGAATTGCTGATTACGGAAACAGGGAGCATGTTGTAATCCTGTGTCTCGGAATTTACCTGGGGCTGCGGCTTGTGACCTATCTTTTGGAGCAGTTTGACTACTATGTAAATGATCGTTATAGCGATGAACTGCAGTTTTACATTGAACGGGTCATGATGAATAAGACCTCCCGGATGGATTTGTCCTTCTTTGATTCGGCAGACATGGGAGACAAGGTTCGCCATGCCAGAAACAACTTTGATATTATGACGGAGATGACATGGCTTGTGTTTGATATTGTTTCAGCCTTTATCAATGTAATAGCAACCCTGGTAATTGTTTGTACGTACCGATGGTGGCTCGGACTTGTAACTCTTGCACTTTTAATTCCGTTTATGCTCTATAACAAAAAAAGAACGGAGAAAAAGCTTGAGATGGAAAAAGAACAGCTGAGAGACAATCGTAAAATAGACTACCTTCGGGATGTGTTCTTTGACACGGATGTTCAGTTTGAAATTAAGCTAAACGGAATCGGCGCTTATTTTATTGATGGGTATAAAAAAATCTGGCAGAAGCTGTATAAGATTAACAAAGATGAGGACATCAGACATAACAGTATCAACTGCCTTATTATGATTGTCAATGTGTCCAGTGAAATTCTGGTGCTTCTTATATCGGTGTTTGATGTGGCGGCACGAAGAATCGGGATCGGTGATGTGCAGTATAATCTTAGTATGGTGTCCCGATTACGTTCTCAGGCCCAGGGGTTGATGGACGGTATCAACAGATTTTTAAACAATAACACCAGACTTCTTGAATTGAGGGAATTCATGAAGATTGTGCCTGAGGCGGAAAAAAGCGGAACGCTGAAACCGTCACGGAATCCGAAAATCGAATTTTGCGGTGTTTCCTTTCGCTATCCGAATTCCGAACAGTATGTTTTAAAAGACTGCTCCTTTACGATTATGCCTCATGAAAAAATCGGACTCATCGGACTTAACGGTGCCGGAAAGTCTACCATAATCAAGCTGATGCTTCGTTTTTACGATCCGGAAGAGGGATGTATTAAGTTAGATGGTGTTGATCTTAAGGAATACGATATTTATGCCGTGCGTAAAGTGTTTGGGGTAATGTTTCAGGACTATGTTACCTATTGTCTGCCGTTGCGTGAGCTTATAGCACTTTCTGATTTCGAGGCGCGATTTGATGATGAAAAGCTGAAAAGAGCCTGTGATATCAGCGGAGCAAGCGACATTATTAAAGATTGGGACGACGGATTTGACAGCGTATTGGGACGGTATTATGCGGATAACGGAAAAGACCTTTCGGGAGGTCAGTGGCAGCTGGTGGGATTGGCAAGGGCTTATTTTAAGGACAGTGAGTTTATGATTCTTGACGAACCGTCGGCTGCTCTTGACCCAATCTCGGAAGACCGGATTTTTGCACAGCTTTACGGTCTCAGTGAGGGAAAGAGCTCGGTAACAATTTCCCACAGACTGTCAAATACTACTCTGGCGGATAAAATACTGGTGATAGGAGACGGACGTATTGTGGAACAGGGCTCTCATCCGGAACTGTTGAAACTCGGCGGGGAGTATGCGCGGTTATTTAAGCTTCAGGCCGGTAAGTATGTGTAAAATCGATTATGCAATCAAGTAGTAATAGGAACAAGGTGGTTTGCCGGTACGTTGGAGCGAGAATGAAAAGGGACTTGCATTCGCAAGCCCCTTCGTGTATAATTTACTTAGAAAGGTGTTCGGAATTAAATCTCCGAGTGCCCTCAGTTGAAATGTTAAAAGAAATTAAGCATCTGAACTTTGTGAGGGAACGGATGCTTATTTCTTTTTGTTATAACGATTGTCTAAAAACGACATAGCCGCAAAGATTATTCGTTAATCGGAATACCCGAGTAACGAAAACGTATAAGACGGATACGAACGAGGAGGAAAATCGCAATGTACATCGTAATATGTGAGGATGAACATAATTTTGCAGAAGAATTACAGCAGGAGCTGGGTCGCATCCTGCAGCAAAAAGAGACAGAGTGTCGTATTTGCTATTGCGATAGCGGAGAGGCATTTCGCAGGGAAATGGAACGGGATGAACCGGTGGACCTTTTGTTTATGGATCTGCATTTGGGTGATGCGGACGGGGTGGAACTGGTGAAGGAACAGGCGCGGAACAGTGTAAAGATTCCTACGGTGTTTTTGTCCAGTATGGAAGAAAGAATCGCAGAAGGCTACGATGTGAATGCGTTCCACTTTCTATTTAAGCGAAATTACAAGGAAAAGCTGCCGGAGCTTTTGGAGCGTTTTATAAACGAAATATATGAGCGGAAGGCAATCATAATTCAGGACCGCGACACGGTGGTGCGGTTACAGTTTGCGGAAATTTATTACGTGGAATCGGACAAACGGAATACGGCCATCCATACGGCGATTTCCTCCTATCAGGAGAAGAGTTCCATACAAAATTTCGCGAAACAATTACCGGAAGAGCTGTTTATTGAAGCGTATCATTCGCTGTATCTGAACATTGATCACATTCGCAAGGTGAATCCGGACACAGTAGTAATGGATAATGATAAGGAGCTGCCGGTGAGCCGGAGAAAACGGACGGCATTGATGAATGCGGTGATGAGGAGGATACGGAGCCGATGAAACGAAAAAGACAGTTTTACTTTTTTATGGTGATATTGCTTCCTCTGATGTTGATTTTAAACGGAGTACTTTTTTATTCCGTGAAATGCACCGGCGAATATATGCAGTCGGAGAACGTGTGGGGAGTGAAACAGTCTATCCGGGTGGGAGATTACGAAAGACAAAAACAGATTATGAAAAATCTCCCGGAGGATGCAGAAGCGGCGGCTGCTGCCATAGATGAAATCATTACTTATTTGGAACTCAGCGAGATAGAGAAAAATGATGTCTATGCTAAATACATGGAGGCATTGTTGGGGCGTCCATGGTATCCGGTACCCACAGACCCGGAAGAGAATGAATTGATACCGGACGCTATGGTGACCATGGGGATTTCTTCCGCGGATATGGACAACTATGAGCGGGTAAAGGAATGCGTGGAAAATGTGGTGGGGTACGGAGCATATGCTGCTGGAGTGGCAGAAAATGCGGGAGTGATTGCAGATTCTCTGTATTCCATTTACGATGACAGCTGGTTGCTTAAAAATCTGGCCCGGTGTCAAAAGGATTATTACGGTTTGGAGTTTTTACAGCTTACGCCGGAACTGGATGATTCCTTTGAACTGGTAATCAATTATCATGTAACGGATGTATTCGCCTTTCTGTTTGCGTTGGCGATAACGATTTTATTTTGCCGCTATATCCGGAACGATTCCTTTGGGGAAATTCAGAATGTGACACGGACAACGGTGACCATGTTGGTGCTTATGGTGGCGGGTTTGATTGGGTTTTATGGAATCAATTTTCTGATTACACACAAGGTGTATGAGCTGCCTTCCTTGGGGACTCCGATACAGTCACTGGAGAGTTTCTATGTTTGTCCCTATCAAATTACGGTGGGGGGCTTTATGGCGGTGTATGTCGGGATTAAGGTGTTTACTCTGCTTTTGGTCCTTGGACTTTGTATATTGGCTTATACCGCAAGGAAAAAGGTTCTGTTTTGTGGGCTGACACTGGTGTTTTTTGCCTTTGAGTTCATTCGGCATTTTGATCTGCCGGGACAGAATGAGGCGGGAGTCTTCGGGGAAATCAATCTTTTTTCAGGTTTTACGCCGGAGCGATTCTATAACCGTTATCTGAACCTGAATGTGGCAGGACTGATGCTGCCGCGACTGCAGACCTTTCTTGTGGTGCTTTTGGCAGTCTTTTTGGTGGCAGCGGTGTTCGTATACCGGCGGTTTGGCAGATGGCACAAAACCTCAAGACAAGAAGCCATGAACACATACTTCGGGGAAATTGACAAACGCTATCAGGAAACGAGACTCCTGTGGCACGACTTTAACAACCACTTACTTGCTATAAAGGCATTGTACGAAAACGGTCACGAGGCCCAGGCGGCAAAGTATATCGATGATTTGTCGGAGCAAAGCTATGCGAGACTTCTTCCGGCAAAGAGCGGTTCCGATACACTGGATTTGCTTTTGTTTAAAAAGCACCAACAGGCAAATGAAATGGGCGTGACGATACGGTTTAAAATGGGTTGTAGTCTGGCGGGGCTTTCCGTTACGGATTACGATTTGTGCAGCTTGTTTGGTAATATATTAGACAATGCCATTGAGGCGATACGCAAGGTAAAAACGGCAGACGCCGAGGTGGTACTCCGGGTAGATAGGCAGAACAGTATGCTGTACATCTGCTGTGAAAACCCATACGAGGGTGAACTGATTAAGCAGGACGGGGAGTTAAAAACAACGAAAAAGGATGCGGCAAAGCACGGCATCGGATTGTCGTCGGTGAAGCATATTTGCAAGAAATACAACGGTAGTCTGGAGGTAGAAACGAAGGATAATATCTTCCGTTTATCTGTTCTTCTCAATGTGTGACCACTTGTGCACGGATAGCAACCACTTCTGCGGAGGTGGTTGTTTTTTGTTTTTCGGGAGGGTATGATAGAGTCAGGGAAAAGGGGAAGACGGAACCCGTGGGAGTAGAAGGTGGTTTTGAGATACAAAGGAAGGGAGAAAGTTGCTTATGAGAAAACGTTTATTCGGTATGATTAGTGTGTGCCTGTTGGCAATGACAACACTGGCCGGCTGTGCGGATAAGAGCGGGGAAGAAAAACAGACCGGGGACATACCTGCTTTTGTGGAGGAGGATCTGAACCAAGGAAACGATACCATTTTTAACATAGGAGAAGGGTATTATTATTACAGCAAAACGCAACACGGCTTTCGATATGCGGACAGTGCTACGGGAAATGATTTGTACCTTTGCAATAAGCCGGAATGCAGACATGACGGCAATGAGTTTTGTGTGGCTACCAATGAAAAATACAATATTGAACGGGTGTGTATGTACGGCGGCCGGATTTTTGCTACCGCAATAGAGGAAACGGATACGCAGTTTAAATATCATCTGCTTTCCATTGCTCCGGATGGGTCTGTGTTAAATGAAGAAGTAACTTTTCTGACGTTGGAAAAGACTGGAGGAATACCAGCAAAACATGTTGACAAAAACCGGTTATATATTCACCGGAATGTGGTAATGGTTCCGTTTTTTCTGGTGGGTGACGACGGAACGAAAACGATACAATTATACGGAACGGCAGTGATTAACTTAGATACGAAAGAAGTGACGTTTCTGGATGAGGAGCCGTATTCGGCGGAAAACACAGAGATATCGGAAATCACTGCCTACGGGGATTACTTTTATTATTGCAGAGCAGGGAAGAAAAAAACGATATTGTACCGGTACAACATAAAGGACGGAACCGAAGAAGAACATAAATTAATGGTAGGGTTTAAAGGAAATTATGCGGTGCTGGATGAGAACACAATCGTATACACGAAGTCGAATAACAAAGTCTTATGTGTGTATCACCGGGAAACGGGCGAAAATGAGGAAAAGGTGAATCTGAGAAGATGGCAGGTGATTTGGTATCAGGGCGAAGTTGCGAACGGCTTTGACCAGGGGTACGAGGCGATTGATCTGAAGACGGACGGGGAACATCTTTATGTAATGGAAAAAGAGTGGAGAATATGGTATGAGGATGAGGAATACAACCCGATCGGTTCTTCGGAAGAGGCCTATGTTCATGTGTTTGACAGGGAATTTAACGAGGTTGCGGCGGTAGATATGGCCGAAGCTATGGCGTTTGCAACGGAAGTACGGGATGAGACACAAGACTTCTATCTGAAGTATAACCGGAAGATGTATTTTGAAAAAGATAAGGTTTTCTGTGTTTTGCCGAATGAGAATAATACTGCGGAAAGCTATGTGTATGTTTGTAAGAGAGAGGACTTTTTGAGCGGAAATCCGCAGTTTGAGCTTGCGTATAAGAGAGAAAAATAGCCGGTGGGAAACGAAAGAAAAAGGAATGCATGGGAGTAGAAGGTGCGTTTGAGATACAAAGGGAAGGAGGAGGCAGGAACATATGAGAAAAGCGATTGTACTGGGGCTGACTGTACTGGGGCTTATGGGTCTTGCGGGCTGTAATAAAAAGCCGGAGAATAACCCGGAAAAGGAAACCGGATTTGTCTCGGAGGATTATTATCAGGGAAATACCTCAAAATATATGCCGGAAGCAATGATGGTGACGGAGAAGGGCTATTATTATTACAGCGAAGAATACAGAGGATTTCGCTATTTCGATAATGCCACGGGGAAGGAAATGTACCTATGCAATAAACCGGAGTGTAAGCACGACGGAAATGCTTTTTGCGCGGCTACCAACGATAGGTATGCCGTATTGGATTGCTGCCTTTACAGCAATCACATTCTTGCTTATGTAATCGAGGTGACGGATACCCAGCAGTTATTTAAGGTGCTGTCCATTGCAGTGGACGGTTCGGAGCTTAGCGAGGTGGCTACGGTAATGGCACTGGAACGAACCATGGAGAAGGACCCGATGGTAGGAGGACGCTTTTATGTGCATCGGAACCGGGTGCTTCTTACCATGTGGTCAAAGGGAGAGGAGAAGCTGGTCGATATGAACCGGTACGGAACGGCACTATTAAATCTGGACACCGGGGAAGTGAGCTACCTGGATGAACAGGCCATGGCAGCGGAGAACCAGGAGCTTACGGATGTCAAAGGATACGGGGATTATTTTTGGTTCTGTAGGCTGGGCGGAGGAAAAGGAAAGACAAAGATCGTACACCGCTATCATATTACTGAAGGCACGGAAGAATCCTTCTCTTTCCTGCTTGGCTTTACGGGGGACTATGTGATAGTGGATGAGAATAGGATAGCTTATCTGAGAAAGGATAAGGATGTACTTTGCGTTCACAGGTGCGATACGGGAGAGAATGAGGAGATACGTTTTGTAACCAGAAGAATCTATCAATACGGAGAGGATGGCACCGTGGAGACTGAAAGATTCGTTCAGAAGGGCTTGAGTGAGGAGGAGATAAGAAGGCTGCAGGAGAACAAAGAGTTTATCGGTGTCTTAACCCGCCCGAAAGAGTATCGTATCGGGAATTATCCGATGGCCGTAATGGCGGATGAAGAGTACGTTTATGTTCCGATGTCTCGGCGACATATAGTGCTTAGCGATGATTTGACGTTCTCGTTTTGTAGGAACGATTACGGTTGGATCCGTGTGTTTGACCGTGATTTGAATGAAATTGCACAGATTGATGTGTTAAGTGCCTTGGAAGCGGCGAAGCCGGAAGGCGTGGAGTGGAATGCGGAGTATTGTACCGTCAATATGCGCTACATGGGAGAGAAGATTTATTTTGAAATGCAATCCAAGGAGAATAAGTCGGAATGGTATGTATTTCAATGTGACCGAGAGGGCTTTTTGGAAGAGGAACCGGAGTTTACATTTGTGTATCGGATGAGTCGGGAGCAAAAGGGACAGGCGATGTATTAGATTCCGGAAAGGTTTCTCGAGATACAAAGGAGGGAGAAACGGTTATGAGAAAAAGAATATTTCTTTTCATAAGTGCGTTATGCATTGCGGGACTGGCAGGTTGTGAGTTAAAGCAAGTCGGTGAGCCGGAAGAACCGGACAGCCCGAAGCAGGAGCTTGTGTCCGGCGATGCCTTACACGGGGAACAACCGGATGTGTCAAACGGAGAATTTGTATCCGAGGACTGTAAGCAAGGGAATAGCACTGTTTTGAAGGTGGAAAACAGATATCTTTACTACAGTCCGGAGAAGCAAGGAATTTGTTATACCGACTGTGTGACAGGAGAAGACGGCTACCTTTGCATAAAGACGGAGTGTAAGCATGACGGGAAAGAAATTTGTGTAGCAACCAACGAAAGATATGAGATAAAGGAGCTGCGTTTGTATAACGGAAAATTGTTTGCGAATGTAGTAGAGGAAACGGCGGCAAAGTACCTGTTTAAGCTTCTGGTCATCGAACCGGACGGTTCGGAGGCACGGGAACTGGTGACCTATATGGAAGCGGAAAAGACCGGCGGGCTTCCGGATGGTTTGGAAGGATTTCAGATACACCGTAATAAAGCCATGCTTCCTATGGGAGTAAAGAAAACGGCAGAAGACGGAGTGTACGGTTTGGCGGTGGTGGATTTGAATACAAAAGAGGTAGCTTATTTAGACAAGGAACCGTTGTCGGCGGAGAATCCGAAAACAGAGTACATACGGGCTTACAAAGATTGCTTCTTTTATTGCAGACAGTCAGGGAAACGTACGGTGCTGTATCGGTATCATCTTACAAACGGTGAGGTGGACACCCACGATATGTTGCCATCCTTCGGCGGGGCATACGGTCTCCTGGATGAGGAACGGGTGATTTATCTGATGTGTAAGGAGGACGGAAAACGGAAGGGAAACGAGTTTTGCATACATTATCTTTCGTCCGGCCGGAACGAGGTGGCAAAAAAGTTGACCAGGATATACACGTTGGGATGGAATTCAATGGAGGACGGAGAACCACGGGAAATCGTATACTCTGCGGAGTGGATGATGCTTGATGATACCTATATCTATGTGGCGGAAAGCGTTACCACGGGGACGGTTGAGGACCTGACAACGAGAAATACCGAGGAAGTAATTCTGATGAACGTGCATGTCTATGACTGCGATCTTGAGATGGTAACAACAGTGGATTTCGGAACGGTCTTGGAGGACATCATTCCGGAAATCGGACAATACAAGGAGGCTGTTGCGAAAAACCATTGCAATCTGAGTTTTTTTGCGGATGAGGTATACTGTACCATTACGCTACCGGAGGAAGACGTGGTTTGCAAATGCAGTAGAGAGGAGTTCCTTACCGGAAAGCCGAAGTTTGAGCTTGTAAGAAGGGAACAAAAGTAAGAGAAGCGAAAAAAGTGTGTGAAAAAGAAATTTGAGGGAGCAGAAGACTTTTGAGATACAAGGGAACGAGGAGGTATGCAAATGAAAAAGATAATTGTACCGGGGCTGATATGTTTGATGGGACTTCTGGCTTTTGCGGGGTGTAAGAAGGAGACCCCGAAGGAATCCGTATTAAGCGGGGCGGTGCTTCCGGAGGATTATAAAAAGGAAACGGGAGGCATGATGCTGACAGAGCAGGGCTATTATTATTGTAGCATGGAGAACCGGGATTTGCATTATTATGACTTTGCCACCGGAAAGGACATGTATTTGTGCAACAAGCCGGAGTGTAAGCATAACGGCAATAAGTTCTGCGTGGCCACCAACGATAAGTACAGAATCGACCGGGTTTGTTTATATGGCGGAAGAATCTTTGCTACAGCAGTGGAGGAGACCGATACGGAATATTTGTTTAAGGTACTGCAGATTGCACTGGATGGTTCCGAGATGAATGAGCTTGTGACCTATTACACGTTGGAAAAAACGGGTGTAACCGAAGTGGAGTATTCCGATGACAACTTGTTCATTCACCGCAACCGGATGGTGATTCCGATGCAGGTAAACGGCCGGGGAGATGATACTACATACTGCGGAACGGCGCTGGTGAATCTGGATACAAAAGAAGTGTCTTATCTTGACGAAGAGGCTCTGAGTAAGGACAATATCGCGATTACCGATTTGGACGGTTTTGGAGATTACATTTTTTACTGCAAACAAGTGACAAGGAAAAAGACGGAATTGTACCGCTATCATATGACAGACAAAACGGTGGAAACTTGTAACCTTGTAACAAACTTCGGCGGCCAGTATGAGCCCCTTGATGAGAACACAATCGTGTATATCAGAAAAAGCGGAAAGACCTTTTTGGTATATGACCATACCACCGGGGAAAACGAAGAGAAAGACTTGACCTTTACCTTTACGGAGTATTTGTATGACCAGTATGGTGGGGGTCATATCTGGGAACATGACTCGGAGGCGGTGGGCCTGCGTTATGACGGAACCTACTTCTATGTGGCGGATAAAAGCTATTTACGAAAGGATAAGGAAGCGGACGGAAGCGGAGAAAAAATAATTATCGGCAATTCTTATCTGCATGTCTTTGACGGGAATTATGAAAAATTGGCAGAGATGAATGTGGAGGAGGAGCTGACCAGACCGCGACCGTGGAACGAACTGGTGTATTTGAATAAATACCTGCATCACTCTGACCCGAATGTGCATTTATGTTACTTCGGAGATACGGTGTATGGGGTATGGTCGAAGGTAGGCGCCAAGGAAGGACATTATGTGGTAAAGTTTGACCGGAGCGATTTGCTTGCCGGGAATCCGGAGTATGAGCTGGTGGTAAAGGAGCAGGAATAGACAGAAAAATAGAAAAAGATACAGTGGGAGCAGAATGTGTGTTTGAGATAGAAAGGAGCGGGATTTATGAAAAAGAGTACGTTACTTTTGGTGATGATAGTATGTCTTATGGGGCTTGCGGGCTGTAATGGCAAGCCGCAGGAGAGTGGGAAAAATGTAGAGAGTTCTAAACAGGGTGAGGGCTCCAAGGAGGATAATCTTCTAAAGTCGAACTTTAAGATTGCTTCGGAGGATTTTAAGCCGGGAAACACTTCGATTGTGAAAACAGACAAGGGATATTATTATTACAGTGCGGAAAAGGCGGGACTTTGTTATGCGGATGCGGTTACCGGAAAAGAGATGTATTTGTGCAATAAGCCGGAGTGCCGACACGACGGAAACGAGTTTTGTGTGGCGACCACTGACCGGTATTGGATTAAAAAGTTTTGTTTATACGGCGGAACGTTGTTTGCAGCGGCAGTGGAGGAGACGGACACACAGTATTTGTACAAACTGCTAACCATAGCACTGGACGGTTCGGAGATGAATGAGGTTACTACTTATTATACATTGGAAAAAGGCCAGCAAAAGGCATCTCCGTATTCGGACGGACGACAGTTGCTGATGCATCGGAATAAGGTGATTTTTCCGATGGAGATAATGGGACAGGAGAATCTTGCGGATGCTACATATTATGGCCTTGGGATTTTGGATTTGAATACGATGGAGATGACCTTTGTAGATGAGGAGGCCATCAGCAAGGAGAACCCGGAGAGTAGGAATATCAGTGTTCATGGGGACTATGTGTACTTTTGCAGAACAGAAGGAAAGAAGACGGTATTGTACCGCTATCATATGACGGAAGGAACGAAGGAAAGCTATAAACTGTTGGTAGGATTTAGCGGAACCTATCTGGTGTTGGATGATGACACAGTCATTTACACGAAAAGAAGCGGTAATGTGCTTTGTGTGCATCATCATGCAACCGGAGAAAATGAAGAAAAGGTGAGATTGACTAAAATTGTGAAAATGCATTTATCGGACGGCTCCGTAATGGAAAATACCCAAGATTATAAGGTGGGTAATTTGGTGACGGACGGAGTAAATATTTATGTGGCAGAACAGGGAAAAATCACATATGTGAGTACAAATCCGGAAACGGGGGAAACAGAGGAAATATCGGAGATGAAATTGCATGTGTTTAACCGGGATTTGGAAGAAACAGAGACCGTAGAGCTTTCTGATATCATATCGCCGATGGAATGGGAAGGTGTGGAAGGCGGCCTTTACAGTCAGCCGAGAATGTTTTCTTATGTGGGAGATGAAGTGTATACTACTTTTTCACCGGAAGACAATATGGCGGATGTGTATACCTTCCGTTGTAAGCTGGAGGATTTGCTTGACGGAAAGCCGGAGTTTGAATTGGTGTACAGCGATTTGTATTCTGCACGGGAGTAAGATGCGGATAAGTGATAGGAAGAGTAAGGAGGGGAGAAGGAATCATGCGTAAGAAGAGATGGATACTTTGGACGATAGTATGTCTGTTGGGACTTTGGGCTCTTGCAGGCTGTAAGAAGGAGTCCGGACAGGAACAGCCGGGAGTACAACAGGAAGAGCAGAAAGACACGGGTAAAAAGGAAAACAAGAACAAGAAGACGCACAAGTTCGTCCCGGAGGATTATGCACCGGGGACCGGGGGGATGATGGTAACGGACAATGGGTTTTACTATTATAGCTGCGGAACGGATTTAGGATATCATTATTGTGATCGGACTACGAAACGCCCGATGTATCTTTGCAACAAACCGGAGTGTCGCCATGACGGAAATGAGTTTTGTGTGGCCACCAATGCGCGGTATTATTATCTGGATGAATGCATCTATAGTGAGAAGCTGTTTTTGTATGCATTGGAGGTAACGGAAACTCAGTACTTGTTTAAACTGTTGGCGGCGGAATTGGACGGCTCCGCAATGAATGAAGTGGCAACCATAACGACGTTAGAAAAAACAGAAGGAAATATAAGTATCGACAATTGTGGTATGATTATTCATCGTAATACGGCAATGTTGGAAGTTCATATGGAAGATTCTGATATGGAGGATGTCCGCTATTACGGGGTGGCAGTGCTGAATTTAAATACAGGAGAGGTGTCTTGGCTGGATGAGGATCCTCTTGGAGGGGATAATGTGGAAGTTTCAAGATTCAGAGGCTACGGCGACTGGATTTATTATTGCAGAAAAGAAGGAAAGAAAAAATTGTTACACCGATATCATATCACAGAGAAAACGGATGAAGTGTGTAAGCTTTTGACCGGTTTCGCGGGATATTATGAGGTGAAGGACGCGGACACGGTGTTATATCTGAGGAGCGGTATGTCAGAGCTTTGCAGCTATCGGTATTCCACAGGAGAGAATGTTGAGGAAACCCGGATTATGACGGTAAACCGATACTATTATACTCTGGACGGAATTTCCGGCGTGACGGAAGACTATGTGGAAGCTACTGATATTTTGGACTTTCAAACAGACGGAGAGTACTTCTATTTTCCGGAGCTGGTGCGATGGTTAGGTTCTACGGACGAAGAAGGAAATCAGTATTCACGGTTGGATAAAGCCTATGTGCATGTATTTAATAAAGAACTGGAAGAAATTGCGGTGGTAGATTTGGCATTGGAATTTCCGATACCGGGGTTTGAGGAGACGGAATGGACGAAACGCCCGTTTACTATAGATTTGCATTATTGCGGTGAGGAAATATTCTGGACATTGAGTCCTCAGGAAAATATGGCGGAAGAATATATATTCTGTTGTAAGCGCAGTGATTTTCTTGCCGGAACTCCGGAGTTTACGTTTGTGTACCGGCAGGAATAGTAGGAGAAAAGACAGAAGGGAGAACAGGGAATGAGAAAAGGAATACTTACAATTATGACAGTGTTGTGTCTGGCAGGTCTTGCCGGATGTGCCAAAAACAAACAGGGGGAACAGCAGGGGGAGGCTACAAAGGCAGCCACTGCCGGAAAGAAAGACCTCCAATTTGTTTCCGAGGATTTTGAACAGGGAAATCGTCCGGGAAATAAGGGAAACGCCATGTTGCGGACGGAAAATGGCTTTTATCATTATAACGATACTCTGGGAGGGTTTCGGTATTATGACAATGCTACCGGAAAGGAACTGTTTCTTTGTAACAAGCCGGAATGCCGCCATGACGGCAATGAGTTTTGTGTAGCAACTAATGAGAAGTATAGGGTGTTGGACTATGATCTGTACGGAGAGCATCTTATGGTGTTCGCGGCGGAGGTGACAGATACACAGTTTCTTTATAAAGTATTAGTCCTGGCATTGGATGGTTCGTCCATGAATGAGGTGGCTACGGTACTGGAATTGGAACGTACTCCGGATATGAGTTTATATACAAGCCGGATGTATCTTCACAGAAACAAGGCATTGCTTACCTTCACAACGGGGGCGTCCTATGAGCTGGAAGATACCATGTATTACGGGACTGCGTTGTTTGACTTAAATACAAAGAACGTTACCTTTTTTGATGAAGAGCCTATGGGAAAAGAAAATGTGGAGACTACCGATATCACTGCTTACGGAAACTACTTCTATTATTGCAGAAAAAAAGGAAAGAAAATCGTTCTGCACCGGCGTCATATTGAGAACGGAACCGATGAGACCTGTAGGCTTTTGGTGAACTTTTCCGGACAGTATGCGGTATTGGAGGAAGACTACATTGTTTATTTACGTGGTGAAAAAAAGGCACTTTGCACCTATCACTTTTCTACCGGAGAAAACGAAGAGAAGGTAATGTTATTTGAGAAGGTACCGTGGTATGATGTTGCCGGAAATCTGCTTTATGAGACGGAGGAAGGAGTGCCGGCGGTGGGGTTGGTAACAGACGGCACCTATTTGTATGTACCACAGGCAACAATACATTTCGATGTTCCGTATCCGGACGGAAGAGTGGAAGAGTATACAAAGAGTGAGTCCGCTTACATCCGGGTGTTTAACAAGGGACTGGAAGAAGTTACGGTGCTGAATTTAGCGGAGCAGCTTCCTTTAAAAGAGGAGTATGATTGCAGTGCGGAAGAAAGCTTTAGTATCAGAACTACCCACAATCTGGGATTCCGTTATCTGGGAGAGGATATTTATTGGTGTCCGGTTTACGTGCCGGATCAGCAAACGGTGGAAAACCATGTATATCATTGCAAACGCAGTGACCTCTTAAACGGAGAGCCAGAGTTTTCGTTTCTGTATGGATATAGTGAATGGTAGAAAAGGGAATGAGGAGGGATTCTAATGAGGAAAGGCTTATTTGCGGTTGGTGCAATATTGTGTCTCGCAGTCTTTGCAGGATGTTCCGAAGGAAAGGACAAGCTGGGCGAACAACCGGGGGAAGCCACGAAGGCGGCAACTTCCGGGAAGAAAGAGTTTCAATTTGTTTCCGAGGATTTTGAGCCGGGCAATATGACGAAATATATGTTGGCTATGATGAAAACGGACAAAGGGTTTTACCGGTACAATTCCGGGGACGGCGCATTGTATTATTACGATACCGCTACGGAAAAGAGCATGGTTCTTTGCAATAAACCGGAGTGCAGACACGACGGAAATGAGTTCTGTGTGGGGACGAACGACAAGTATCTGTATCTGGATCAGTGTTTGTACGGCGACCGGATGTTGCGCTATGCACTGGAAATGACGGAGACACAATGTTACTTTAAAGTGCTTTCTGTGGCGTTGGACGGTTCTGTCATGGACGAAATAGCAACGGTGTTGGAATTTGCACGCCCGACGGAAGGCTTTTCTGCATTTCATTGCTCTATGTATGCCCATCGGAATAAAGTAATTTTGACCATGAACGGTTCCGAGGACTATTACGGAGTGGCATCCTTAGACTTAAATACAAAGGAAGTGACCTACTGGTATGAGGAGCCCTTCGGAAAAGAGAATGAGGTAATCTTTGATGTGACAGGTGCGGGTGATTATTTTTATTACTGCAAAAAGGAAGGGAAAAAGACGGTGCTATACCGCCGTCATATAGAGACCGGAGCGACGGAGAGCTTCCGGCTGTTACCGAACTTTGCTGGAGAGTATGTGGTGTTGGATGAGGACCGGATTGCCTATCTTAAGAGCACGGGAAAGGTGGTGTGTCTGCATCGGATTTCCACCGGGGAAAATGTGGAACAGACAAAGCTGATGCGCCACTATTACGGGTATCTGGGGGATGGTCTGTACGGGAACGGACCGGAAAAGAAGGACGGACAGGCTTACCGTCTGGAAACGGACGGCACCTATGTGTATGCGGTGGAAGCTCCTCTGCATTATGGAAAGGCCCAGGCGGAGCGTGCCCGGACGGAGGCTTATATCTACGTGCTGAATCATGAGCTGGAAGAGGTTGCGCTGGTGGATATGGAGAAGACCGTGTTGGAATTGGATTTTGAAGCCATAGAATGGGCAAGCCAATGCTATACCCTGACACTTCGTTATATGGGAGAGGATATTTATTGGGAGCTGGTACCGGCGGACGCATCGAAGACGGAGACCTACGTATTTCGGTGTAAGCGAAGTGATTTTGTAGCGGGTGAACCGAAGTTTACCTTTGTGTATCAATATAATGAAAACTAGAAAGGGAATGAGGAGGGATTTATTATGTTAGAGTTAATTCATTGTACAAAGAAGTACGGAAACAAGACAGCGTTAAATGATCTGAGTGTGAAGTTCGAGACCGGGGTGTACGGACTCCTGGGGGCCAACGGTGCGGGAAAGTCCACCATGTTAAATCTGATTACGGACAATATTCCCCGGACCTCGGGAGAGATTTTGTATAACGGAAAGGACATTCTTTCTCTGGGGAGAGGGTATCGTAAGAGAGTAGGTTACACCCCGCAGCTGCAGGGTATGTACGAGGATTTTACGGCACGAGATTTTCTTCATTACATAGGGGCTTTAAAGGGAATGAAGCGTGGAGTTTGCAAAAAGCAGACGGAGCAGTTTTTGGATATTGTTTGTCTGGCGGGGGATGCCCATCATAAGCTGGGTTCCTTTTCCGGCGGTATGCGGCAGCGTGTACTGTTGGCAGCGGCAATGCTTGATGAGCCGGAGATTTTGATTTTGGACGAGCCTACGGCGGGACTTGACCCGACCCAGCGTATTCGCCTGAGAGATTACATTGCTTCCGTGGCAAAGGAGCGGACAGTGCTTTTGGCCACACACGTCATCGGGGATATTGAAACCATTGCGAAAAAAGTGCTTTTATTGCATCACGGCAATCTTTGCCGGTTTGCACCGATTCCGGAGCTTTTGGCGGAAGCAGAAGAATTGATGACAGAGAAGGGGCATATGCCTGAGCATGCACTGACTTTGGAGGATGTGTATTTGTTCCATGCCGAAGAACAGCTGACCGAAAACTAGGGGGTGACGGGGATGTTAGAGTTAAAGCGGATTTTGTGGAACGGGAAAACCATGCTGTTGTTCGGAATTCTCCTTCTGCTGCACGGAATTTTCTTTGTGTTCCAGTGTAACGGTGAAAAGTCCATTACCCCTATCGGGGAGGAACTGACGGCCTATCTTGACGGGTATGACGAGTATATGCAGTCGGTGCAGGATAACGTGATTATGATGAAGGAAAACCCGTTGTTTAGTGCGGATGATTCCTTTGTTTACCGGAATCTGATAAAGACCGGTGAGGACTATGCAAAGATTTCGGATATTACGCCGGTGGAAGGGGAAAACCGGGGTGTTATGGCAGTGTTTCAGTTTACGTTGTCCACCTTTATATTGCTTTTGACCGGAGTGTATATTGTGCTTTGCTTTCTTGCAGAGAGGCAAAAGGGGTTGTACCTGTTGGTGCGCTGTACGGAGCGGGGGCGGACGGTGCTTTCCTTGCAAAGAATCGGGATTTTGTGTCTCGGTGTGTTTGGCGCGGCACTGATTTTGTACGGCAGTATTTTTGCTATAAGCTCTGTTATTTTTCCGGGGTGTGATATGGCGCGTCCGGTGCAGTCCATTCCGGAGTTTGGTAGTGTGATCGGGCATTATTCCATTGGTGAGTATTTGGTTTTGTATGTGCTTCGTAAGGCTATGGGCTGTTTGTTTGCCTGTCTGCTTCTGTATTTTTGCATGTCGCTGTTTCGCTCCAGTTTCTGTATCGTGGCATTTTTTCTTTTGATGCTGGGTGAATATGCGCTGTATGCGTTCATTATTCCGACAGGCAAGTGGAGTGTGTTCAAATATATCAATTTGTATACCTATGCCTTTTGCGGGACGGAATATGCCAATTATTATAATCTGAATGTATTCGGAACGCCGAGGAACATTGTGGGAACCTCTGATTTGTTTGTGGTTATCGGAACGGTGCTTATGGTGTTTGTCTGTATGCTGCAATATGCGAGACAGTATCCGCGAAGCGAGTATCGGACGCTGAAAGTGATTGAGAAGCTGCGGATATTTATAAGCCGTCATAAGCCATCCTGCTCCCTTATGACCTGGGAGTTTAAGAAGGTAATGTTTTCCCAAAAGGGCTTGTTTATTATGGCAATTCTGATTTATCTTGCCTATTCCGCATCCGTGGAGTCCAACTATATGGACTTCCGCAGTAAATATGTGACTCATTGGTATCAGGATTTTGCGGGAGAAATCACGGAGGAAAGTGTGCAGAATATGTACAATACCAGAACGGAGATGGAAGAGGATATCGAACGTTGGCAGGCATCCTTGCTTCAGCAAGAGGAATACAAGATGAGGAATTTTTTGATGGGTGCGGACACCGGCATGATAGACCAGTTTATTCGGAATCTGAAAGAGGCCATAGAGGAAAACGAACGACAAATTGCCGGACTGAATGTAGTGCTTCTGCAAGCAGAAGAGGGCCTGGAGTATTCTGTAAGGACCGGTCGCAAGATCATGCTGATTGATTCCGGAGCCTATGAACTGTTGCTTCATAACGATAAACAGACCATTTCACGAAATTATCTGTATACGTTGCTGACGGTAGTGTTGGTACTGTCCGGCATCATGTCCTGTGAAAAGGCGTCCCACATGGAGATGATGCTGCACTCGCTGTATCGGGGAAGACTACAGACTTTGCTTCGTAAGATTGCAATTTTACTTGGGGTATGTATTGTAACCACACTTTCCATTCATCTGGTGCAGTATTTCCAAATCGGAGAGGTGCTTGCTTTTACCGATAAGGATGTGCTGGTGCAGAGCATTCCCTGTGTGCGAGACTTCCCGTTTGCTATTACCATCGGACAGTATTTGTACTTTATCTACGGAGTCCGGGTGGTAATGTCGGTGCTGATGGGCAGCGCTGTTATGTATATCAGCAGTAAGTTCAGCCGGATTACCACGCTGGCCTTTGGTGTGTTTTTGCTGATTATACCGATGGGACTGGTGGCAATGCGGTTCTAGAAAAAGGAGAAGATGACTATGGCGAAAGGAAGAAAAAAGTGGCTGGTGTCGGGAAGTTTGACGAAGAAAGGGATGCGCCGGATTGTAATCGGTTTTCTTATATTAAGTGTGATGGTTTTTGCGGGATGCTCGAAAGAAAAGGCAGGAGAGGAAGACGGGAAGAAAAATGTGGGGATCCGTCGTGAACTTGAACCTCTGGATTATAACAGAGGTCAAGCTTCGACTGCGGACAGTCAAATGGTGATGGTAACAGAAAAAGGGTATTACTATTACAATCCCAGAGAGTTTTCCGGAAGCAATGAAACAATGGGACTTCGGTATGTGGATGCAGAGACGGGGACGGATATATTTCTTTGCAATAAGCCGGAATGCAGACATGACGGAAATCAGTTTTGCAGTGCAACAAATAAGAAATATGAGATATCCGCTACTTTTTTGTACGGAGACCGGATCTATGCCGTGGCAACGGAAGAGACCGACACACAGTATTTGCAGAAATTACTTTCTGTGACTCTTGACGGCTCGGAGTTAAATGAGGAATTGACCATTTACACGCTGGAGAAAACCGGCGGAAAGTGGTTTGGGAATTGCTATGGTTTTCTGATTCATCGGAACACGGCAATCATCGGGTTCGGCTTCAGTGCTGCTGAAGTAGAGCCCAAGCGTGGTACTGCAATTGTGGACTTGAATACCGGGGATGTGGTTTATCTGGATGAGGAGCCTCTGAGTGAAGAAAATATCGGCGTAAACAACCTGAATGCATACGGTGATACGATTTATTATTGCAAAAAGGAAGGGAAAAAGAATGTTTTATACCGGTATCACATTACGGATGGGACGGTGGACTCCTGCGAACTGTTACCCGGATTCAACCAAAAATATGCCGTGCTTGATGAGGATACGATTGTATATATGAAGTCTTCCAAAAGAGCGATTTGTGTATACCGGCCGTCAACGGGAGAGAATACGGAGCACAGATTGTTAGAAACGGAGCTCTCCTATGGTGAGGATGGGGAAAAAATCGAAAAAACGGTAGAGTATGAGGGAGATGGGATAAAGACGGACGGAACCTACCTTTATGTGCCGCAGCAGAGGGCAACATTCCGGGAATTTGGACGCGATTTCCATTTTGTTATCCATGTGTTTGACCGGAATCTGAAAGAAATTGCCGTAGTGGATGTGGGACCGTCGTTAGAGGTATTTCATACGGATACCGGAGAAGAGGTTGTTGCAGATGCTGCGTATTGGCGCGAGATCGGCGAATATGTAATGTATCTTGGGGAGGATATTTATTTTCTGAGCTATATCATGGGTACAAATTTGAATTATTATGTGCATCATTGTAAGCGCAGTGATTTACTTGCAGGGAATCCGCAGTTGGAATTTTTGTTCGGAATGAAATAGGAACGCTTTTTGAAAATCTCACGGGTTGAAAATGCAAAATCTCACGGATTGAAAACGCGAAATCGCACGGGTTAATATTGCAAAATCTCACGGGTTATAGTATACTATAGGAGAAAAAAGAAGATAATATATTAGCAGAGAGGAGTATGAACCGTGGAGAATAAAAAGTATAAACCTCGTTTGGTGGATAAGAAAATAAAGGAATACCTTAAGACCTTCGGTGCGGTCTGTGTGGAAGGTCCGAAGTGGTGCGGAAAAACGTGGACTTCGGCATATCATAGTGCAAGTCAGATTTTGATCGGAAGCCCTGAAAATAATTTTCAGAATAGGAAACTGGCGGAAATGTCACCGAGTCTGGTGCTTGAAGGGGAAACTCCTCGTCTGATTGATGAGTGGCAGGAGGTGCCTCCGCTTTGGGATGCAGTTCGTTATGAGGTGGATAAGAGGGCAGAGAAGGGTCAGTTTCTTATGACAGGATCAGCAACTCCGAATCATAAGGGAATTATGCACAGTGGTGCGGGAAGGATAGCGAAGCTTCGTATGCGCCCGATGTCACTATATGAGTCGGGAGATTCATCAGGAGTTGTGTCGCTTAGTGATATTCTTGCAGGAACCGTGAAGCCTTCGCTGACAGGAGAAGTAAACCTCAGACAATTGTTGGACTTGATTGTTCGAGGCGGGTGGCCGGGAAATCTGGATGTTCCGATGGAACAGGCGGTGTTGCTTCCTGTGGAATATTTAAATGCAGTAATAGACGATGATGTATTCAGGATAGACGGAGTGAAACGTGATGTGAGAAAACTTCGCTTGTTGTTAAAGTCCCTTGCGAGAAATGAGAGTACCACTGCAACCAATAAGAAACTGAAAAATGATGTCAAAGAGATAGATGACGAGGATATAAATATTGACACGGTAGCAGAATATTTGGATATATTTAACCGGTTGTTTATTACCGAAAATCAGCCCCCGTTTGCGTCACGGATTCGCTCCTCGGTGCGGGTAAAACAGGCAGAAAAACGACATTTTGTGGACCCGTCTCTTGCTTGTGCGGTTTTGGGAGTAACTACCGAGCGTTTGTTGGGGGATTTGGAAACTGCAGGCTTTCTGTTTGAAGCGTTATGTGAAAGGGATTTGCGAATTTATGCTGAGTCATGTGATGCTATGCTGTATCATTATCAGGATTATGCCGGTAAGGAGATTGATGCGGTGGTGGAATTTAAAAGCGGCGACTGGATTGCGTTTGAGATAAAGCTTGGAGCAAACCAGATTGATGCTGCTGCGGAGAATTTAGTTTCCATCCGGGATTCGATTGTGGAGGAGGCCGGTGGAGTGTTGCCGAAAGCACTTTGCGTGATTTGTGGGATGTCTAATGCAGTATATCAGCGACCGGACGGTGTTTATGTGGTACCGATTACGGCATTAAAATAAGAAAAATCTCTTTCTTTTCGGGAAACTTTGTGCTACAATCATACTGTGTTGCATAGTAACACAGTAACGAACGAAAGCAAAGGAGAACCACCATGTACATTACCAATGTTTTGGATTTAATCGGAAATACACCGTTAGTTAGTTTAGAAGCTACCACCGGATTGCAGATTTATGCAAAGGCAGAGTTTTTTAATCCGGGCGGCAGTATTAAGGATCGTATCGCACTGAATATGTTAGAGGAAGCGGAGAAAAGCGGTGCTCTTCGTCCGGGCATGACCATTATCGAGCCGACCTCCGGCAATACCGGTATCGGTCTGGCACTTTGCGGTGTGCGCAAGGGCTATAAGGTAATCATTGTCATGCCGGAGAACATGAGTGACGAGCGCAAGAAGATTATCCGTGCTCTCGGTGCGGAGCTTGTGCTTACGCCGCCGGAGCTCAGTATTGACGGCTCTGTGCAGGAGGCACTTCGACTGGCATCCTCTTCCGATGAGTATTTCGTGCCGCAGCAGTTTGAAAACCTTGCGAACCCGCAGGCACACTATAAGACCACGGCAAGGGAAATCGTAGAGCAGTTAGGCAAGAAAATCGATATTTTTGTTTCCGGTATCGGCAGCGGCGGTACCTTACAGGGAATTGCAAGCTATCTTTTGGAGCAGAACCCGAATTGTAAAATCGTAGCGGTGGAGCCGAAGAACGTGTCCGCACTTCTCGGTCATGAGCCGGGATTGCATCAGATTCAGGGCATCGGCGACGGCTTTGTACCGGCAGTGTTAGATACAAAGATTATCACTGACATTGTGGAAGTGTCCGATGACGATGCCATCAATACCGCCAGAGAGCTGGCAAAGGTGCAGGGTCTTTTGGTAGGCACCTCCTCCGGTGCCAATGTGTGGGCGGCAAAGCAGATGGCGGAAAAGTACGGTAAGGATAAGGTCATTGCAACTATCTTAGCGGACAGAGCGGAGCGGTATTTCAGTACGTCGCTCATTTAGGAAGGGACAGAAATGAGTCTGATAAAAGCGGAAATGATTGCGCCCTGCGGACTGAACTGTGCGTTATGCAAGAAAGCACTGCAAAAGGAGGCACCGTGTCAGGGGTGCAGAGGACCGTATGAGGTGAAGTCAAGATATTGCAAGGAAATCTGCCACATATGGACCTGTGAGAAACTGGTACGGAATGGGTGGATGTATTGCGATGTGTGCCCGGAGTATCCATGTGAAGAGATTCGTGAAAAGGAGACGAGATATGGGAGTCAGTATCCGGTAAAGGAGTCTCCTGTGGAGAATCTAAAGATGATACGGGAAAAAGGAATGGAAGCTTTTCTTGCGTCTGAACGTGAAAGATGGTTTTGTAAAAAATGCGGTGAAATCATTTGTGTACATACGGGGAAATGCAGTAGGTGTGAGGCTGAAGTCCAATAATATGCGGTTGAAGGCTGAAGTAATAGAACAGGAATGTACCATAGGTCGTTCCTGTTCTATTTTTGAGAAAGAATAGGATTAAATGTATTTAATTCTATTGAAAGAGATTGCAATGGAATTAAATGTATTTAAATCCGTTGGCTTTTTGAAAGGTATAATGATATACTGACATAGCAATTTTTTTAATAACCACCCAATGAACTCACATCTTTTGACACTTTACAAATGAAAGGCGGTGAAAAACGATGAAATCCGATATTTTAGAGCAGTATGTGGAACGGGTATACGGCTATGCCATGAACCATACCTATTCCCGTGAAGAAGCAGAAGAACTGGCCCAGGAGATTTTGTATACGGCGGTGCGGGAACTTCCGAAGTTAAAAGAGGAGCAAAAATTCGAGCCTTGGCTTTGGGGAGTGGCAGGCAACGTAACAAAAAGCTACCGGCGTTTTATGGGGAAACAGCGCGCGATGTATTCCTACGATATGCCGGAGGACCTGACCTATGAGGAGGAATTTTCCGAAGGACAGGAAGAAGTATACGATACCCTGCGGACAAAGATTGCCATGCTGTCAAGCTTGTATCGGGATATCATTGTTTCCTATTATTATGACGGCCTTTCCGTAAAGCAAATTTCCGAGCGCCTGAATATCCCGGAGGGAACCGTTACCTGGCGACTTTCGGAGGCCCGGAAGAAACTGAAAAAGGAGTGTGACAGTATGAAAGAATCTGCATTAAGACCGGTGGAATTGATGATTTGCATTAGCGGATCGGGAGAGTACAATGGAACTACCAGCCCGTTTCCGTATACTTATATTAATGATGCGTTGTCCCAAAATATCTTATATCAATGTTATGAGCAGCCAAAAACTGTGGAGGAGTTGGCAATCATTTGCGGAGTGCCGGCTTACTATGTGGAGGACCGTATCGACAATTTGTTAAAGAGGGAAGGGGTAACGGAACCGACGAAGGGAAAGTACAGAACGGAGTTTTTGATATATTCCGAAAAGGTGAACGGATACAATAAAAAGGCTGTGGGTCTCTTTGAACCGATAGTCCGGGATTTTGTAAAAGCCATGAGAGTACTTGCGGATGGTGTAGACGGACTGGGAATCTATACTGCCGGAAAACAGAAGGAAGAACTTATTTATTTATATGGAATGATGGCGATGGAACACCTGAGTAAGAAGTATAATCCGGTGGAGTGGAAAGAACATCCGGTACGCTATGACGGAGGGCGTTGGAGCTATCATGCCCATTTGTTAAATGATCATAAGTGCCCGGTACGAGGGCTGGGAAGAGAGCAATGCGGCAATCGAGGGAACGCGGGAAGTTATTCTCATACCTCGTATCACTTCGGGGACTTTACTTACCGAAAGATGATGTGGGCAAATCAGGTGAATGTATGCGAGGCGATTCTAAGCGGTAGCGAAGTGACCGATGCCGAGACTGCGGCAACTGCCATTGAAGAAGGTTATATAATAAGAAGAAACGGAACACGATACGTTGCCGTACCGGCTTTTACAAAAGAGCAGTACGAACAGTTCATACAGTTGGTGGAGGAGTCCTTTGCCACCGTCATTGATGCCTACACAGAGGCGGTACGGAAGTATGTTGCCGGGTATAAGAAGCTGTTTCCGACACACTTGGAGGAGCATGTGGACAGGGCATGTAATTACCGGTTTCTGACTTCTTACGGGGTGGATATTTATGACCTGGCAACGGAGCAGGGCTTGCTTGTACCTCCGTCAGCGGGAAGCGTATGTGATGTGCTGGTGCAGCATAAATAGTGTGTGTGATGTGTTAGTGCAGTAAAAAAGTAGGAAGAGAAATGGTGAGTATACTTGATTTGCCATGAGTGTGTCGTGTTTGAGTTATCCTCATGGTACTCATTTTCTGCTGTTTTTTCATTTACCATGAGCGTGTCGTGTTTGCGTTATCCTCATGGTACTCGTTTGGAACCAATTTTTTTATTTACCATGAGAAGTTTGCTTTCTTTCCTTTGTCATGGTAAGAAAAAGTTATTGATTTTTCTTGTTACCATGATACAGTTTCATATTATTGATTCTCATGGTAAAAAGCAGTGAGTTCCCGTTCTTACAAGCGAATTATCGACAGAAAAACGTAAAATTGTACCATGAGATCTGCCTTTTGGTTAGGGTTTCATGGTACTTTTCTTTTTTGATTCTATTTATGTACCATGATATGTGCAGGTAATCGTGTTTCTCATGGTAATTTCTTCAAAGGGTTTCAATTTCGTACAATGACATCTAAGAAAAATCCATTTCTCATGGTAAATGTTTCAGATGCTGCCGGAAATGCGCTAACTGTTGTGCGGAAAAGTATAGAAAAAGGTTGTTTTCATTTGAGTATACCGATAGTGATATCGTTTGATCTTTTATATATACCTCTTGACGCACAATACTATGTGTGATATAGTATTGTGTGTAAGGAGGTATATTATGGATATTCAATTAAAGCGCGGCTTGTTAGATGTTTGTGTGTTGGCAGCGATTAAGGATGAAGATTCCTATGGCTATCAAATCATTAAAGATATGAAACCTTATGTGGAAATTTCCGAATCTACCTTATATCCGATACTAAGACGTCTGGAGGGAGCGGAGCTTTTGACGGTGCGGAATGCGGAACATAACGGCAGACTACGGAAATATTATCACATTACACCGTTGGGAGTTGCCAGGATTGAGGAGTTCAAAGAAGAATGGAAGGAATTGCTTTCGATTTATGAGTTTGTAACAAAGGAGGGAGTAAGAAATGAAGAAGAGTGAGTTTCTTTCGGAGTTGCAGGAGCGGCTTGTAGGATTGAATGAGTCGGATTTGAATCGGTCGCTGGATTATTATGCGGAGATGATAGAGGACCGGATGGAGGATGGAATCTCTGAGGAAGAGGCGGTAAGTGCAATCGGTACCCCAGGGGAGGTCGCAAGTGAGATATTGGCAGAGATGCCACTTACAAAGATTATAAAGGCCCGGGTGAAACCGAACCGGCGGATGGCGGCATGGGAAGTGGTGTTGCTGGTACTTGGGTCGCCGGTTTGGTTCTCTCTTTTGATTGCACTGTTTGCGGTAGTATTTTCTCTTTACATAGCTTTTTGGTCTGTGATTATCAGTTTGTGGGTGGCCGAATTGTCGTTGGGGTTAGGTGCGCTTGCGGGAGTCGGTATGCTGCCGAATGCGATTGCACAGGGAAATGTGTTGGCAGGGATTGCACTGTTCGGAGCAGGAATATTTCTTGCAGGTCTTACGATACTCGGATACTATGGTTGCGGTTACGCTACTAAGGGACTTTGCTTTCTTTGTAAGAAAACGTTTCGACTTATAAAATCCTGTTTCATCAGAAAGGAGGCGGTACGATGAAAAAGTCAAAGAAGAGGGCATTGCAAATCGCACTCCTGTTGTGCCTGACGGGCATGGCTATCTGGTTCGTATGTTTTGTTGCTGCCGGTTTTAAATTGACGGAAATAAGTACGGTAACCTATGAAACAAAGACTTATGAAATACAAGAGGAATTTACTGATATCGAAGTCAGAACCAAAACAGCAGATGTTTGTTTTGTACCTTGGGAAGAGGAAGAATGCAAAGTTGTGTGCTACGAAGAAGAACGAATGAAGCATAGTGCCGAGGTGAAAAACGGAACACTTATGATAACGGTAAAAGATACTACTAAGTGGCATGATAATATCGGAGTATCCTTTGATAAGCCGGAACTGACAATTTATCTTCCGGAAACGCAATATGACTCGCTACAGATAAGAACTCAAACAGGTGCGGTGGATGTACCGGAGGAGTTTGGATTTGCAATGGGAAAAGTAAAAACCGATACCGGGGAGATTAACTGGAAAGCATCGGTGGACGAGGGACTTACCTTAGAAACTGACACGGGAGATATGAGTGTGGATACGGAGGTTCTGAGGGGACTGACCATAAGAACATCCACCGGTGAGATTCATGTGGCCTCTGCGAAAAATGCATTCAGGGTTTATGTACAAAGCAATACCGGTAAGGTTTTGTTACAGAATATGACGTGCAGATTCATTGAAGTAAAAACCGATACCGGAGAAGTACGGTTAGAAGATACCGTTGCCGAAGTGGGATGCACGATTACCACGGAGACAGGCGATGTAAACTTTGAACACTTTGATGCGCTGGAAGGCCTTCATGTTACGACAGATACCGGAGATGTTACCGGAACCTTATTGTCCGAAAAACAATTCCTCACAGAAACCGATACCGGAGAGGTTACTGTGCCGGAATCGGTCGACGGAGGACTGTGTTCCGTAACAACCGATACAGGTGACATAAAGCTGGAAGTAATCGGACAGTAGGCAGGAGAGCGGTATCCGGAAGGAAATCGTAATAGGTACAGATAGTGTGCAAATAAAGCTGTACATCAATATAAGGGTATTTGTACATATACAAAAAAGGTTAACAGTTGATCCCCTTAAAGGATTTTTCATGTATACCCATATATTATATAGAAGGAACGGGCTGTCGCAAATGCGGCGGCTCTTTCTTCGTGGGGTATAGGGAAAATCTCGCGTGGCACCGGATGGACAGATTGGAACATGTTTTTGCTTTTCCCGAAGGGGCGCGCTTTTAGCGCAGTCGATATCACCTCCTAGCGGTTCTAAGTCTCGAGGCCACACCCGAGAGACGTTTAGAACCGGTTGGAGGAAGATTGACGGAGCGTTGCGACTTGCAAAAACTGTTCTAAGTTGTCCATCCGGTGCCTTAGAAAAGTCCCCCGGTAACCCGCGAAGAAAGAGCACCGCATCCCTAAAGCCTGCCCTTCTTAGAAAAAATTGGAAAAACATGAAAAATCCTTCAAAAAAGTGCTTGCAAAATGGAAATGTTGGTGTTATAATGATAGACGGACTTTTTTCGAAAGGAGTGAAAAGAAGTGAAAGTTAGATCTTCCGTAAAACCGATTTGCGAAAAATGTAAGATCATCAAGAGAAAGGGTGCGATCAGAGTTATCTGTGAGAAACCGAAGCACAAACAAAGACAGGGCTAAGACCTTTGCTTTGTAGGGAGTTTCCCTGAAAGCAGGTCGTTTCAATAAATACCGCAAGGTAGATAGAGGAACAGTTCTTGCTTTTTGTGTTACAAGCCCCTGCGAAAGACCGCAGGATGGTCTGCAGAGGGAACATTGTGATATTGTGGGCGGACATCGATACGAGACGCGCGGTTGCGTGTTGGCTTTCGGAGAACCCTTTTAGGTGTGAAAGGGGTCCGGCATTTGATGTCAGGCTTTAGAGACGATGTCATTATCATCTTCTCTTTCGGCACGGGAAGCGCCGTCGCCGTCACAATTTAAAGCGGCTGGTGACTGCATTGCAGTCAAACCCCACATTCTGTAAGAAGTGGGACGCCCATAGTGGGCAAAGCGGAGATTCCGCAAGAAACTATCAAAATATTTAACGGAGGTGTAATACGCACATGGCTCGTATCAGTGGTGTAGATTTACCAAGAGAGAAACGTGTAGAAATCGGCCTTACCTATATTTACGGTATCGGCAGAGTAAGTTCCAACAAGATTCTTGCCAAGGCAAATATCAATCCGGACACTCGTGTTAAGGATTTGACCGATGAGGAAGTGGCAAAGATTCGTGATATCATCGACGAGGATTTCCTTGTAGAAGGTGATTTAAGACGTGAAATCGCATTAAACATCAAGAGATTACAGGAAATCGGTTGCTACAGAGGCATCCGTCACAGAAAGGGTCTTCCGGTTCGTGGTCAGAACACTAAGAACAACGCCAGAACCAGAAAAGGTCCGAAGAGAACCGTTGCGAATAAGAAGAAGTAATATAAGGAGGATTTGTCATGGCTAAGAAGTTAGCAGCAAAGAAAGTGGCTAAGAAGCGTGTCAAGAAGAACGTAGATCGTGGACAGGCACACATTCAGTCATCTTTTAACAATACAATCGTTACGCTTACAGATGCAGAAGGCAATGCTCTTTCCTGGGCAAGTGCCGGTGGATTAGGATTCAGAGGTTCCAGAAAGTCTACTCCTTATGCAGCACAGATGGCAGCTGAGACTGCAGCAAAGGCAGCTCTCCCGCACGGCTTAAAGTCTGTTGATGTTATGGTTAAGGGACCGGGTTCCGGTAGAGAAGCAGCTATTCGTGCCCTTCAGGCATGTGGCATCGAAGTTACCAGCATTAAGGACGTAACTCCGGTTCCGCACAATGGTTGCCGCCCGCCGAAGCGTAGAAGAGTCTAATTAATTTGTTGAAAGGAGAACTGACATGGCTAGAGATATGGGTCCTGTTTTAAAGAAGTGCAGAAGCCTTGGCATTGAGCCGGCTTTCATCGGCATTGATAAGAAGTCTAACAGAAACTTCGCAAGAGCAGGTAAGAAGGTTAGTGAATATGGTTTGCAGCTTCGCGAGAAGCAGAAGGCAAAGTTCATCTACGGCGTGCTTGAGAAGCCGTTCCGTAACAACTTTGAGAAGGCTAAGAAGCTTAAGTACGGTACTACCGGTGAGAACATGATGATTCTCTTAGAGCTTCGTCTTGATAACATAATTTTCCGTCTTGGTTTCGCAAGAACCAGACGTGAGGCTAGACAGATTGTTGACCACAAGCACGTATTAGTAAACGGCAAGTGCGTAAACATCCCGTCTTACATTGTAAAGGCCGGCGATGTAATTTCCATCTCCGAGAAGGCAAAGAGCACCCAGAGATACAAGGATGTTCTTGAAGTAACCGGCGGCAGAACCGTTGCTTCTTGGTTAGAGGCAGATCAGGAGAACCTTACCGGTACTGTTAAGGAAATCCCGAACAGAGAGCAGATCGATGTTCCGGTAAATGAGATGCTTATTGTCGAGTTGTATTCTAAGTAATCAACTTTTTAATAACAAGGAGGGTCCGCTTTGTTTGATTTTGAAAAACCGAAAATTGAAATTGTTGAAATTTCCGAAGATAATAAGTACGGTCGTTTTGTGGTAGAGCCTCTTGAAAGAGGATACGGTACGACGCTTGGTAATTCTCTCAGAAGAATTATGCTTTCGTCCTTGCCGGGTGCAGCTGTCAGTCATGTAAAGATTGACGGTGTCGTACATGAGTTCAGCACGATTCCGGGCGTAAAAGAAGACGTTACCGAGATTATTATGAACATCAAGAGCCTGTCCATTAAGAACACAAGCGAAACAAATGAGTCAAAGACGGCTTACATTGACTTCTCCGGCGAAGGCGTAATCACTGCCGCTGACATTCAGGTTGATCAGGATATCGAGATTACGAATCCGGATCAGGTAATCGCTACCTTAAACGGTGGTGCAGATTCCAAGCTTTACATGGAGCTCACCATTCAGAAGGGAAGAGGTTACATTGGTGCAGATAAGAATAAGAACGATAAGATGCCGATTGGCGTTATCGCAATCGATTCCATCTACACTCCTGTTGAACGCGTAAACCTCACGGTTGAGAATACCCGTGTTGGTCAGATTACGGATTTCGATAAGCTGACACTTGATGTGTTTACCAATGGTACATTAGCACCGGACGAGGCTGTCAGCCTTGCAGCGAAGGTACTTAGTGAGCATTTGAATTCCTTCATCGACTTGTCTGAAAAGGCAAAGAACGTTGAGGTTCTGGTTGAGAAGGAAAACAACGATAAGAGTAAGGCACTTGAGATGAGCATTGAGGAATTAGAGCTTTCCGTTCGTTCCTTCAACTGCTTGAAGAGAGCCGGTATCAACACCGTTGAAGAATTAATCGACAAGACTCCGGACGATATGATGAAGGTTCGTAACCTTGGTCGCAAGTCCCTGGAGGAAGTCCTTGGTAAGTTAAAAGAACTTGGTTTATCTTTAAACCAGGGTGATGACTAAAATTAGGAGGAAGGCACAATGGCAGGTTATAGAAAGCTCGGCAGAACATCTAGCCAGAGAAAAGCATTGTTAAGAAACCAGGTAACAAACCTGTTATACCATGGTAAGATTAAGACCACCGAGGCGAAGGCTAAGGAAATCCGCAGCATCGCTGAGCACTTAATCACTATGGCTGTTAAGGAAAAGGATAACTACGAGATGGTTACTGTTAAGGCTAAGGTTGCCCGCAAGGACAAGGATGGCAAGAGAGTAAAGGAAGTAGTTGACGGAAAGAAAGTAACCGTATTTGACGAAGTTGACAAGCAGATTAAGAAGGAAGCAGCTTCCAGATTACATGCTAGACGTCAGATGAACAAGGTTCTTTACGGAATTACTGATGTTCCGACTGAAGCAGCCGGTAAGAAGAAGAACACGAAGACCGTTGATGTTGCAGATAAGCTCTTTGATGAGATTGCACTGAAGTACGCAGATCGTAAGGGTGGTTACACCAGAATCGTTAAGATTGGTCAGCGTAAGGGTGACGCAGCAATGGAAGTTTTCATTGAATTAGTTTAGTGATTGTCGGGGCTGTCGCACTAAGGTGTGATGGCCCCTTTTTCTATTTCGAGAAAGGAGGCCGTTATGAAGAAGAGTATGTTACGTACGAAAAATCTTGTGTTTGAGTATATTCGAAGAGATGAGGAAGGCAACGTAGAAGATATCCTTCGAGCACTGGATGATGTTTCTTTAGAGGTGCAAAAAGGTGAGTTTGTTGCCATTCTGGGGCATAACGGTTCCGGTAAGTCTACGGTGGCAAAGCATATCAATGCGCTTCTTTCTCCAACCGAAGGTGCGGTGTTTGTAAATGATATGGACACGAAGGAGGAAGAGCATCTTTGGGATATCCGCAAGAGTGCGGGCATGGTGTTCCAAAATCCGGATAATCAGATTATTGCTACGGTAGTGGAAGAGGATGTGGCCTTCGGACCGGAGAATATCGGCGTGCCGACGGAAGAAATTTGGCGCAGAGTGGAAGAAAGTCTTTCTGCAGTGGGGATGACCGCATATCGGACTCATTCTCCGAATAAACTGTCCGGAGGACAGAAACAACGAGTGGCTATAGCCGGTATTATGGCAATGCGACCGGATTGTATTATTTTGGATGAGCCGACGGCCATGCTTGACCCGGTAGGCCGTAAAGAAGTGATGAAAACGGTTCATGAACTGAATAAAATCGAAGGAGTTACTATTCTTTTGATTACACATTACATGGACGAGGTAATAGATGCAGACCGGGTAATCGTGATGGATGATGGAAAGATTGTGATGCAGGGAACACCTCGTCAGATTTTTTCACAAGTAGATAAGTTAAAAGGGTATCGTTTGGATGTACCGCAGGTGACGGAGCTGGCCTATGAGCTCAAGAAACAGGGCGTGCCGATGCCGGACGGGATTTTGACCATAGAAGAGTTTACTGCGGCATATACGACAGCAAAGGCGAAGGTTGTACAGGGAAACGTATAAAGACAGGACAAAGCATATATGTGGAATGTGGACGAACCATGAGATACGGAAGGAAACAGACAGAGCCGGCAGAGGACGAAGAAGTTGTCCGTGACAGATTAGTGAAAGAAAGGAGGCAGCGAGATGCAGGAGACAACAAGAGATTTGCAGGAGTGTATGGTGTTGGATCATGTGGATTATGTGTATGGCGCGGGAACAGCGTATGAAAAGCACGCACTCTCGGATATTAATTTAGTGTTGGGCAAAGGCGAATTTATCGGTCTTATCGGTCATACCGGTTCCGGAAAGTCAACCCTTGTTCAGCATTTAAACGGTCTCATAGCACCCACCGGTGGTCATATCTATTACCGGGGAAACGACATTAGTGCTGCCGATTTTAATAAAAAAGAATTGAGAAGTAAGGTGGGATTGGTATTCCAGTATCCGGAGCACCAGTTGTTTGAAACTACGGTAGTAAAAGATGTGGCATTTGGTCCGAAAAATATGGGATTATCAAAGATTGAAACCGATATGCGCACCTTTGCGGCATTAAAAGAAGCCGGTGTAAGTGAGGAATTGTATGACGCGTCTCCGTTCGAACTTTCCGGAGGACAGAAACGTCGTGTGGCCATTGCCGGAGTACTTGCCATGCAGCCGGATATTTTGATTTTGGATGAGCCGACGGCCGGATTGGACCCAAGAGGGCGGGATGAGATTCTGGATCGTATTGCGCAGATTCACGCAGAAGGAAACAGAACCGTTATTTTGGTGTCTCACAGCATGGAGGATGTGGCAAAGTACGCCTCCAGACTCATTGTTATGAATGAAGGCAAGGTATTCTGCGACGGAACGCCGAAGGAAGTATTTGAAAAGTATAGAGAACTTGAGAAAATAGGGCTTGCGGCGCCGCAGGTAACCTATTTGTCGGAGGCTTTACGACAGGCAGGGGTAGCGTTACCGCACAATGCCACCACTTTGGATGAAGCAAAGGAACTGCTCCTTGCTGATTGGAAGGGAGGCAGAAGATGATTCGAGATATTACCATCGGACAGTATTATCCGGTAGACTCCCCGATTCACCGTCTGGACCCTCGTGTAAAATTGGCGGGAACCATGCTGTTTTTAATTTCCTTATTTGTATTTTCGGGATATTTCGGTTATGTGATTGCTACGGTATTTGTTGGAGCTGTTATAAAGATTTCCAAAGTGCCGTTTCGTTATATCGTGCGGGGATTAAAACCGGTATTGATTTTACTTTTGTTTACGCTGTTGTTTAATGTATTTTTGACCAGAGAGGGAACAGAGCTGTTTTCCTGGGGAATTATTCACATTTACGATCAGGGACTTATTACAGCGGGACTTATGGCGGTACGTCTGGTGCTTTTGGTACTGGGGACCTCTCTTATGACCTTCACTACCACACCGAACCAGTTGACGGACGGTTTGGAAAAGGGACTCAGAGGTCTTAAAAAGATTAAGGTGCCGGTACATGAGATTGCCATGATGATGTCCATTGCTCTTCGTTTTATTCCGATTTTAATCGAGGAAACAGATAAAATTATGAAGGCACAACAGGCAAGAGGTGCCGATTTTGAAAGCGGAAAGCTGATTCAACGTGCAAAGGCACTGGTTCCGCTTCTTGTACCGTTAGTCGTATCTGCATTCCGGCGTGCAAATGATTTGGCTTTGGCCATGGAGGCTCGTTGTTATCACGGCGGTGACGGAAGAACAAAGATGAAACCGCTAAAGTATAAAGGAAGAGATGCAGTAGCGTATTTGATATTGTTTGGATATTTGGGACTTGTTATTGGTAGTGGGTTTCTACCACTGTAGTAAGGATGGCGGTTCCGACAGACCATATGTAGCTGAAATTGTCATGTAGGATGTTACATTCGGTAGAGGGTCGGGAGAATTCGATTGGTTACGACAAAGGAAAGGAGAACGGGATGCGACGGATTATGTTGATTGTGGCATACGACGGAACAAAATACTGCGGTTGGCAGATTCAGCCCAATGCCGTTACGGTGGAGGAAGTATTAAACCGTGAGTTGTCCCGTTTGTTAAAAGAAGAGATTATGGTCATCGGAGCCAGTCGTACCGATTCCGGGGTGCATGCCATGGGGAATGTGGCTGTATTTGATACTGAGACCAGAATTCCGGCAGAAAAGCTATGTTATGCGCTAAATCATAGTTTACCGGAGGATATCGTTATCCAGAAGTCTTTTGAGGTGGCACCGGATTTTCACCCGCGGAAGTGGGACAGTAAAAAAACTTACGAGTATAAAATTTGGAATGCGGATTTTGTGCAGCCGTTCAACCGGGGGTATACTCACTTCGTGTACCACGATTTAGATGTGGAAGCCATGCGGGAGGCAGCACGGTATTTCCTGGGAGAACACGACTTCACCAGCTTTTGCTCCACGAAAGCCCAGGTGCCGGATCACGTCCGTACCATTTATTCTTTAGAAGTGGAGCAGGAGGGACATCTGATTACGATTCGTGTATCGGGAAGCGGGTTCCTATACAATATGGTGCGTATCATTGCGGGAACGCTTTTGCAGGTAGGTGAACATTTAAAGAAACCGGAAGATGTGAAGGCAATGATAGAAGCGAAGAATCGTGAAGCGGCGGGACCGACCGCACCGGCAAAGGGTCTTATGTTAGTCGGTATTGAGTATTTTCCGGACCCGGGAAAGCTTTGGGCGGAGAAACAGGCAACGATGCAAGAGACGGCAGAACTATCTGAAGAATAGTCTTGAGGTGTTTTGGACAGGATTTCCAAATGGTTGAATTAATAAAAATCAATATTGACTACAAAAAGTCATTGCAAATATTATTTTTACGAAGGAAAACTAAGAAAATTTGAAAAAACTTCAAAAAATCTTAGAAAAACGCTTGACTTTACTTTCTGTACCCGCTATAATGCGAAATGTTGGTAAGGTTATTCCGCATCGTCAGCGGAAGCTGACCATGAAGAAATAGAATGACAAGAAGATGAATGTAAGGAGGAAAATGCTATGAAGAGTTTTATGGCAAGCCCGGCTACCATCGAGAGAAAGTGGTATGTTATCGATGCAGAGGGACAGACTTTAGGACGTCTTTCTTCTGAAATCGCTAAGATTTTAAGAGGTAAGAACAAGCCGACCTTTACCCCGTTTATTGACACCGGCGACAACGTAATCGTTGTTAACGCAGAGAAGATTAAGGTTACCGGTAAGAAGATGGATCAGAAGATCTATTACAAGCACTCCGATTATCCGGGTGGAATGAGAGAGACCACCTTAAAGGAAATGCTCGATAAGAAGCCGACCGACGTTATTACGCTCGCTGTAAAGGGTATGCTTCCGAAGGGACCGTTAGGAAGAACCATGATCGAGAAGTTACATGTATATGCTGGCGCTGAGCATCCGCATGCTGCACAGAAGCCGGAAGCATTAGAGATTAAGTTTTAATTAGGTCGAAAGGAGGAAATTTAAATGGCTAAGGCAAGATATTACGGTACTGGTAGAAGAAAGAGCAGTATCGCTAGAGTATACCTCGTACCGGGTACCGGTAAGGTAACGATCAATAAGAGAGATATCGACAATTATTTCGGTCTTGAGACCTTGAAGCTCATCGTTCGTCAGCCGCTGGCATTAACCGAGACCGCTGACAAGTTCGATGTTATCGTAACTGTTCGTGGTGGTGGTTTCACCGGCCAGGCAGGTGCAATCAGACACGGTATTTCCCGTGCTTTATTGCAGGCAGATGCTGACTATCGTCCGGCATTAAAGAAGGCTGGTTTCTTAACCAGAGATCCTCGTATGAAGGAAAGAAAGAAGTACGGCTTGAAGGCAGCTCGTCGTGCACCGCAGTTCTCCAAGAGATAATTATCACTGCACTCAAAACCCTTGTAAACTCTATGCTTACAAGGGTTTTTCTTTAGCCTAAACCAGCTATTTGGTGTTTATTTGGTGTTTGTTCTGATAAAATCTGCTCCATAACACTGGCGGTTTTCATTCTTGAACTATCTAAGACAGCGGTGTAAGTGCCAGCTGTTATCGCAATATCAGCATGACCTAAATGGTCGGAAACAATCTTTAAGTCAACTCCATTATTGAGTAACAAGGTGGCATTTGTATGCCGAAGTTTATGCAACGTCATATATTCGAACTTAGTGCCCTTAAGAAAGCGTTTAAACGAGGTGTTGAGACAACTACGGTCTTTGTAATTTCCAGTGTCGGATGTGAATACCATTTCTGGGTGCGAAAAGGATGCTCCCAGTGCTAATCGTAGCTTGTTTTGCTCTAACTTATGCTTTTTAAGCAATGCAATAACCGTGTCATTCATATATAAATGTCGAATACTGGTAGCGGTCTTTGGTGTAGTAAGAAAGTGACGTCCTCCTACATCGGATAAGGTATGCCGAATATGGATTTTTCTGTTTTTGAAATCAATATCTTCCCACATTAAGCCGAGACATTCTCCAGAACGCATACCAGTGTTAAGAAGCATTAAAATGATAGTGTTAAGCACGGAATAGCCTTGAAATAAGGTGAGAAACTCTGGAAGCTCTTCATCCGTTAAATGCATTTGCTTTGTTTCTTCAAGCGGATTCTTTTTAGGAAGCAAAACATTTTTACAAGGTGTTTCCTTAATGCATCCTTGGGTCACTGCAAACTTAAATAGGCTTTGTAAGATGCAGTAGATACGTTTCGCATTACTTGGAGATAACGGTCTTAATTCGTCTTTTATGACGGTTTTATGGGTATTGAAGAAGTGACTCACGGTAGCTGTTGTGATGTCTTTCAATTTCTTGTTACCGAAATACTCCATAAAATGATAATCAATGTGTTTCCTGTAGTTATAGGACGTAATTGGTTTTAAATTGTTTGGGGCGTACAAGCGGAAATACTCTTCTACAAGCTCTGAGAATCGCATATTTTCTTTAAGGTTGTATAACCCTTTACAGCGATTAGAAAAATGGATATACTCTTCCTTTGCCAGTTTATCCGCCTTATTTTGAGTTAAGCCTGTCGGTGGGACAAATGTTGTTGTTTTACGGATTTGCTTTCCATTGGTGTCATAGCCCATGCAGACCGTAAAACGGTAGGTATTACCTCTTTGAATAATTCCTGTGTCGACTTTTCTTTGTTCGTTTTTCATAGTATTAGCTCCTTTCGTGAAAAAAGTATAATAAAAGGGAACCGCCATTACCGACAGTTCCCGATTATTCAGTTACCATTCAAGTAATCAATAAAACGTTCGTAGTTTATTAAGTATTTCACACCCGTTCGTATATGTATGATTTGATTGGTTTTACACAGTGTTCGGATATGATGTTCGCTAATGCCTGTTCTTGTAGAAAGCTCCTTTATGGTTAACATATGGACTTCTCTTGGGGGATTATTGCGAATGAACATAGCCGGAGGCGATGGAATATTATTATTCATGTTTTTCACTATCCTCATTTTATTTGGCTGTAAAATTTCTTTACAAGAAAGGGTAAAATCTTGTAAAGTTTTTTTACATGATTAGGTTGTTAGTAACGAGTATACTGTTAAATTTTTTTACAAGGGGTACCCGCTTTATAACATAAGTCTTGTAAAGAATTTTTACACATATACTATAATATAGCCATGAGTATGCTTTTTAGAGTTGCTTCCATCTGTCAGAGAAACTATAAATATTTGATTTACGTAGATTGCGGTTATGTTGTATTGTATCAATGAATCCGTATGTCTCTAACTCTTTTAAGGCTTTAAAGAAGGTGGGTCTTGTCATAAAGCTTTTATATTTACAATAGGGAAAGATAAAGCTTCTTTTTCCTGCTGATTCAATCCGCATATGACAGTAAACACGAAACGCATTTGCTGACAAACTTCTCATTGGCTCGGAAGCCATAATACTAGCTCCCAGTCTAAAGTATCTTTTTTCAAAACCATCAGCATGTTTTGTTTCCCATGGTTCGAAGGGGGTGATTTTGCTTTTCTTGGAATACTTCATACTTCATCCTTACTTTGGTTGCAACATTTGGTTTGTTTAATGTAGTGAATGGCTTGCAAGACTTGCTTTTTCTGGTGTTCTGACATTTCAGTACGAAAATGCTTTATTAGTGTTGTTTCATGGATGCCGAGGATTTCAGCTACTTGCCATAGGAAAATTTTTTCATTCTTCATCATGGCTCTTATTTCTTGGTTTGTCATAGTGTTTGCTCCTTTCTGGAAACGAACAACACACGTTACCTTTTTAGTGGTCGACCAATTTAAAGATGGTAATTGTGGTGGTGTTCTGTTACAATATGAATTATAGACGATAGCAAGAGAGAAGTATCGCCCATAATCTTGCATTTAACAAAAAATAACTGCCTACCCATAAAAGGAGTGATAACAAATGACGAATGAACCGTTATTACTTGTAGATTTGCAAGATGGTTTTGTAATTCTGACAGAATGTAAGAATATCAAAATAGACTATGGCTTGTACTCGATGATGATATGTAGCGTCATTGGGGAAGAGATAATCGCTACCTTTAATGACGAGAGTTTTTTTGACGTAATAGGTGAGATTAAAGAACTTTGTTCCTCTGTACAGTATATGGAGATAAATAGTACTGGGTTTGATAAGAAAGAGGAATATGCAGACTTGATGCGAAAAATTGCTTCTCTTTTGAGTATGCCGCTTTTTGATTTATTAAATACAGGACATCTTAATGAGGAACAGTTGACGGTTGTTACGAAGCTTTTTGTTGCCGAGTTTACCAAGCATTTATGTTCGCCCTATTCTAAGTTTGAAGATAAGAGTACCTATGTACCGTCTGCATTGCAAAATGCTGATTTTAGGACGCATTTAAGAAGTTTAATGCTTAGAAAAATGGAGGGGACATCATCCATATTACAACGGGAGATGGACAATCTTAAATTGACAGCGACAGTAACTATGGTTCAAGGAGTGCCGTATACGGTATATCATGTCACCAACACACTGGAATTTTTATTGGTAGATTTGCAAAAGTACCTTACTGGAAAGCGAACGGTTAAAGAGTGCCTATACTGTAAGAAGCTATTCTTTCCTATTTGTCGTTCTACGGTCGACTACTGTCCTTTGCCGTATAAAACAACGGGAAAGTCTTGTTATTATATTAAACGACATACGCCGAAAGATGAGTTGGAAGGGGTATATATTAAAGCAAAGCGGCAACAAGCAAAGAAACGAGATTATTCGATGAATACTGTTAAGTATGGAATGACTGTGTTGGCAGAAATTTATGAAGATTGGAAGAAAGAATGCGATATAGAGTATGCTAAGGCACGTAGGACAGGAGATATAATGGCATTTAAAGAATGGGTAGAAGAAACGAAATTTCTCAAACAAAGATTAGAAGAATTGGTTCAATTAAAGGGAAAAAAGGGTTAGACCCTACAGTTCTATTTTTGGGACGGTATATCTTTTTAGGTGAGAAGGCGAAAAAAACAACTTAAGATTCTCAATGTTAAAGGATAAAATCCCTAAGAATCATGAAAAATATTTTCTGACGGTTCGATACGAAGTAGAGAACCGGAAGCGAAAGAAAAAGGAGATACTTCTTCGCAAGGTATCTCCTTTAAGTTGTTTTAGGTTACTTTTTTGCATTCTATATTGTGAAAAATCAGTCGGAAGTGAGTGGTCAGTCGGACAGATGCTTATACTACCTACTTCTACCTTGTTGAATAATCACTTTTTTTATGGTTTGAAATGAATCAGTCGGGAGCAGGGTAAATTTTTTGCTGTTCATGTATGCAATCATTTCATTTGTTTGTGATACGCTCAACATACTACCTTCCATTCCGAAATCGGTAACTGCGTATTGAACCCCTTGCATATTCTTTGACAGAAAGAGGAAGCCTGTGATACCGATATGCTTGTCTATATAAAACATGATGTGTGTAGGTATTTTTCCCGCCTTTTTCATTGCAGAGTAATCAAATAAATTTTCCAATAAGAACTGCTTTTGAGATGAAGTTAAATCAAAGAGTGTCATAAGTAGGTCCTCCGTTGTAGTTTTTTTCTTAGCTCCATATTATTTTCATGATTTTACGAATGTCTCCTTCCTTGATAAGAGATTCAAAGAATACAACATACAAGGAAATTAAGGCATCCGCATTGAAATTATCATCGTCAGCATAGTAATGAAAAGAAGCGGTGATAAGTCCTTTATCATCAATACAGAATTTTAGTTTGCGTTGGACGTTTAATTCATTCATGAAGAAAACTAATCGTTCATGTTTAAGTGCATCCGTACAATTGCCAAGAATATAGGTTATCTCTGTAGCTGGATTCTCGCCTATTGCGATAAATGATTGTATCGGTATTCCGTCAACGTTTTCGGTATGTTTAAAGACATCCAGAGAGTTAATTCTTTGGAAAGTGAATACCTCAAAATCCGTCTTCTTTAAGTACTTTTGTAGTTTTTCGCTTTTGGTTAACATATTACGCATCCTCCTTTAGTAAGAAATACAGGTATGTAGTCATTATATCATATAATATTAGTTATTGCTAATGTTATTTTATATTAACTCATTAACCTAATGAGAATAGTACATTAAAATTAAGACATACTATTCTTGATAGGAGTATTGAGATGGATACTTTAGATTTTAAAGCAATTGGGGCAAAGATAAAAGAAAGAAGAATACATCAACACATTACACAGGAAGCTATAGCAAATTATTTGGATGTGAATGCGTCGCATGTTTCGAATATTGAGTGTGGCAGAGCGAAGCCATCTCTGTCAGCATTGATAAAGATTGCTAATTTTCTGGAATGTAGTGTTGATTATTTTATAGGTGGTGAATATACCTTTAATGCCGATAAAAAGAAAGAAAAGTCTCTCGATGATGAGATTGTTGATAAGTTAAGATATTGTGATTCGGAGAAGAAACACAAGGTTTTAAAGATGATTGATTTGCTTTAATTTGAAAGATACGACAAGAATTTCAAAGCAAAGCGTACCCCTAGCTTAAATCCAGTCTGTTCCGCAATGGGTAGAGCAGAAAATAATAGCTCTTTTAAAGATTCTTGGTCAACATCCTGTAATTGCTGTTTGTATTCGTCCAAGAGTAAAAGTACCTCATCATCCATGATTCTGTTTGCCTGTACCGTTTCTCTTTCGTATATGACAATCTTTCTGTATATTTTGTTTAACATTTCATCCATGGCTTATAACCTCACTTTCTGATAGTCCCAATGCGTTAAAATGAAGATAATTTCGTACATCTGGGAATAATTAAGTTGTTTCCAGTCCGATATTCCGAAAAGCTCCAACAACAGTATATCAAAGGATTGTTTTGTGATTTTCTTCTGCCGAATCAATCTACATAATATCGTATACTGCCGTTTTGTCTGGTTCTTTGGTAGGATAGCTTGTGGATACCGTACATTTCGGTAAATTAAAGTTCGTGTGTCATAGTTCATCAGCTTCATGCAGAACACCTCCTATGCATTTAATGAATACTGTTTATGTTGATTTCGTACCGTTTGACATCCGTACTTCGCTTTGATATGACTGAGCGGTATTTCTTTTTTATGATGTCGATGATATGGGGCAGCATGCCATACCCATGCTTTTTTCTTGCTACACCATGAAAAACCAAGTTCTTTTAGCTGTTCTCTGTACTGATAACAGTCAAAACACCAAATCCAACATCCTATGACTTCGATAGTCATGTTAAAGCCTATAATCGCCTTTAAAATAGCTTTAAACTGCTCGTTCTCTTCATGGGTATAACCTTGTTCATCCTCTGGACTATCACGGCTTATTTTGGCAAATACAGCGTCATATTCTGTATTTATTTCTTTTGTGATAGCATCACTGCCACCAACATTGTCGGGATGATATTTCTTCAACAACTCCCGATACTTTTTACGAAGCTCCTCCATTGTTTTTACTCCTGTGAACCATTTCATGTTACACAACTCCTTTCGTTTTTTGTGATTGAGCCTTTTAACGTCGTACTCAGGACATAAAAAAAGAACCTCATATAGTGACGGTGGGGTTCATAACGGCATGAAAGCAAAAAGTATTTACAACCAAGTGCTTTCGGCGGATATATAGATTTTTTTGCCTATATTGGTGATTGTTTGGTGTTTAAAGTTACAAGAAGATATGAAAAGACATGTAAAGACGGAAGAGGTAATACCGAAGAAAGCTTGATAATACAAGGGTTTGGAAGAGGTTGGAAAAAACTGCAAGAAGTAATCATTAGTCTTCCAAGAGATAATATTACTTGCGAATTGCAAGAAAACAAAGAAGTCCGGAGGATTTATCCTCACGGACTTCTTTTTTTTTTGCAATTCATTCGAATACATCAAGGACCGAGAAGGAGCGAAGCGTATTCGAGGATCCAAGAGGTATTCGCAAGTAATACTATCTCGAAGAAATCCGAGGTCACTTCCGAGCATAGCTCGGAAGTTCCACGCTAAAAACGGTCCATCGGACCGTTTTCTTAACGCATGGACAGTTCTCCAAGAGGTAATCAAACTCAGTGTTTCTGAGGTTTTTCTATGTATATGAAAAATTTTCAAGGGGCAAATTTTTACTTATACATTGAAAAGCAGCAATGTATATGATATCATGAAACAGAAACATATGTTCTCTATGAGGTTTATTCAGGAGGTGTTAGCGTTACTTATGTTGCTTCTGTTGGGGAACAAGAAGAAAGTATAGAGATGCGTTATGAAGATGAAAACAGATATCTATGCTACATCACTTGACTATGATCGTACTGCTGTAGAATTGATTTATCAGCGGGCAGATGCAGAAAAACCACATATGGGTTTAACCACATGGGTCGCAGCCCCGGAAGAAAAAATTGTAAAGAGTGATGTAAGTATTACGAAAAATTATCTTAGTGAACAGGAAATGCGCTCATTAGAGCGTATCGTGTCGGCATATTTGGATTTGGCAGAAGATCGTGCTGAACGACATATTCCGATGACTATGGAAGATTGGAGCAAGCGACTGGATTTATTCTTAATGGCAGATGAGCGAGAGGTTTTACAGGATGCAGGAAAAATCACAGCGGAAATTGCAAAATCGAAAGCCGAAACAGAGTTTGCAAAATATCGTGTGATTCAAGACCGATTGTTTATGTCGGACTATGACAGATACTTGTTAGAGTTAGAAGAAAATACGAAAATATAGGGTTTGGAAATTTGAAGTTGGAGGTGAGATGCATATGGAGAGAATAGAAGAATTGGAGAAATATTTAGAGGATGAATACTATTCATTTATAGAAATTACAATAGGAAAACATCGTGCTCCAGAAGGAATTGTGATTGAAAAGAATGGAGATGCGTACAATTTCTGCTATTCTGAGAGAGGAATAAAGACAGTAATAAAGTCGTTCTCGAGGGAAAAAGACTTAGTAGCGTATGCATATGAAAAATTATCTGCGGATAAGTGGAATAAAGCTCACCTGGTCGCTAGGGCTTGGTCTGAATGTGAAATATTACAAGCTGAGCAAGACTTAAAGAAGAATGATATTGCATTTGAACGAAATGATGTACCAAATTACTCACAAGGAAGGACTGCATATAGAATATTTGTATTTGGAAGGGATGTTGAAAAACTTGCTGAGTTTAAGAAACGGTATTATAAAAAATCAGTTTTATAAAGAACGGGAGCTATGAATTTATCTAACAGTTTAGCATTATTGAACTGTTATTAAATAATCAGGAGGAAATGATGGAAAGTAAAGTGTTTGATGTTGAAGCTGCTGGACTAACCCTTCCGTATAAATTTTATACATTCGATTCTATACAAGATGACCTCAAGAAGATTTTTGGAGACCAAGTTAAACAATACGATATGTCAATTTATAAAAAATGGAGCCAAATTCGTCAAGACAAAAACGATGAGACGAAATACTTTACTTATATTAAGTTCTTTATTGACATAGAGACAAATAAAACATATGGTCTTATCGGCGGAAAAACTAATTATAATTGTCCAGATATTTCATTATATGATGAGGAAGAAAATGAGCGTAGATTTGGACGCCTATTCATGAAAAATGATAAATATAAAATGAGTAATGTGATACTTGTTGTTCATCATAAAACAGCAGATGAAGACTCGATGCAAGCGATTTTTATTGAAAGGTACGTTCAACGAAAATATAATCTATTTGATAGCTAAATTTCTATTTGTAGAGATGTGAAACTTTCAGTTTTGCACCTTTTGGTGCGATTGAAAATTTGACTCTCAAATACATAGTAAAAAGACATTGAAAAAAGATAAAGCATATGTTATAATTAAAGCATAAAGAAAGCAACCGCCACACAAGGTGGTTAGCCTTTCATCGTTATGTAAGTAATAAACTCACCTACGACCGGCCAAGTACATAGGTGAGTTTATTTATTTTCGCTTGTTGTTCCTATCTATGTAGGCAAGCAGTGCAATGAGCATCATAGCAAATGCAATCATTAGAGAAATCGCTTCGTATGCAGTCATCATTGGCACCACCTCCCTTCTACTATGAGTACGGGAGGCTAACACCTTGTACACGGTTGCTTAAGAATATTATACCACAAATCGAACAAATGTTCAAGCGATTCCTGTAAGAAAAGAAACGAATTTTCAATATAATGATTTTCTTCAACAACGCAAACTTTCAGTTTGTACCTTTATCTACATTGTCCTGGAGAGCCCTGGGCAGCTCCCCGTAAGACACAGGTAGAAAACAAAAGAATGACGTATTTTCGGCATGTTGCACTTTTCCAAGCGTTAATAAAAATTCTCCAAGAGATAAGTCGGGGTGAGAGTAATGAATTTGCCCGACTAAACAAGAAAATGGAAAGATTAGTCGGGAGGAGAGTGAGAAAATATAGCAGACTAAATGAGAAAAAAGTAAAATTAGTCGGGGAAAAGCCAAGAAATATACCGGATTTTGTATAGAGAAAAGTTAAATAGGAAAAGTTCGGTGAAGAATAGGCAGCATGTTGGCAATTATGTGAAAAGACAAATTAAAAGGATTCTAAAATGTAGAAAGGATTATTTATGCCAATTGTATCAGATTGTCACTTACATACTTCCCATTCGGGAGATTCGAGGACTCCTATGGAAGAAATGATTTTGCAGGGAATCGCTCGGGGACTATCTACAATGTGTTTTACGGAGCATAATGACTTTGATTTCCCGATTACCGATTTGGACCTGAAAGAAAAACTTGAGTGTAATACAGATTTATAAAACGGTTCACCGGACATCATGATTTGATGGTGTCTGGTGAGCCTTTTTGCTTTGCATATATGAAGTTTTCTGAGACGTGACCAGAGAAGATCTGTACCGATTAAAAGGATTATTCATAACGTTCTATCACGTATTCCAGCAACCCTATGATTTCCCGATACATTGTTTGGTTATCCGGACCTCCGTAGTATACACAGGCATAGCGGTGTCCGGTTTGATTGGACTTTACAATGACGGACAGGCATTTGCCGGCATCGTCCGTGGAACCGGTTTTGCCACCCAGTGTTGTAAAAAGGTCACTGTGATAGGTATCGGACTTTGATAAGAACTGGTTGGAGTTTTTAACCGTGTGCTCCTCTACGGTATCATTGGCAGGGACGATATATTCTGCCTTTTCCATAATGTCCTGAATCAACGGATAGCGAAGCGCTTCCAGGGTGATTTTCATCATATCGTTGGCGGTGCTGTATGTCTCGTTGAAGTTATTGCTGATATCAAGACCGATGGGATTATCGGCCGATGAGTTAGTAAGCTCCATTTCTTCCAATTTTTTATTCATCAGGGCAACAAATTCTTCGATGGAACCGCCCAGGCTGTCTGCAATGGTGTCTGCCACATCTCCGTAGGATTGAATCAGAAGGAGGTTTAGCCATACTTCCAGAGAGTAGGTGGTATTTGCCGGTACATCCATAACCCACACATCCCAGTCCACAGCATCCAAAATCGGCTGTCTGGTAGTGATGAGGCGGTCAGGAGCGGCAAGGTCCAGCGCAGTCATTGCGGTCAGCAGTTTGATGGTACTTGCCGGATAAATAAACTTCTCGCCGTTATAAGAGAGGAGCGTTTCTTTTGTTTCGGCATCTGCAATGACATAGGAATACCCTGAAAAGTTCGGAATGTTGTTTGTAATGCCGTTTGCAGCGTAGATTGCCGGCGTTGGCGTCGGATTGTTGGTTGGAACCGGTGCAGTGGTAGTTGTCGGAACGGTGGCAGCCGTCGGTGCCGGTGTAGCAGTGGTTGACGGGGTTGTGGTTGGTGTTGGTACCGATGTGACAGTGGATTCCGGAGTTACGGTAGGAGTCGGAATCGGTGTAGCAGTGGGCGCCGGGGTAACGGTAGGAGTCGGAATTGGTGTTGCAGTAGGCTCCGAATTGGTAGTCGACTCAGGGGATGGAGTCAAAGAGTCCGTCAGACCGGTGGTGGCAGTCGGTTCCGGAGTGGCCGTAACCGTTGAATCAGGAGCATTGGCCGGCTGCGAACATGCAGCTGTAGCAATACTAAAAAAACAAATCAGTGCCAAAAGAATCAAGTTGGATAAGAAATATCTATGTCTTTTCATAAAGGGAATCTCCGTTTCATTTGTATTGGTTATTTATATTGTATATCATGTGAACAGGAAACACAACAAGGTAGAGTATGATGATTTTGACAGAGATTGGAAAATTTAAGTGCAGGATGGAGAAGAGTATGCTATACTTTTATGTGAAGTGATGTTTCAAGCTGTTGCGGGAGAAAATAGACGAATACACGACAGAAAGAAGAAAAGTAGAATTTGTTAGGATGAGAGGGAGTATGCCTATGAAAAAAGCAAAACTTATTTTGGCGAATTTCGATGCCCGGATATCAAGTATCAGTATCAGACCGAAAAATGTAGCCACCAAAGTGGTGATTTCATCAAAGATGTATGATGAAGTGTCCGGCGAGAAGAAATCGGTGAAAATCATGTTCAGCGACGTGGCCGCCATTGATTTTCGGATAAATTATTTCGATAATATGATCGGGGCGGAAGTGATGGGATTGTACCAAATAGAGGACAGGGCGTTTATAGAGAAGCTTGTACGAGACATTTTTGAACGAAGAAAGGAAATCTATCTTTGGGAAGGGGATTACGACTACGATGAAAATGAACCGGCGGATCTGCTTAACGTGATGGATTTGAGTGGGGATTTCGCGAAGGAGATTAGCAGTTACAGTGCCTATGTCCAAAATGTGGATGCCGGTGTGTACATTATTGTGGCGAAAGGAGCCTCCTATGTTTAAAAATAAAATTGTTATTGTGACCGGTGGTGCCAACGGCATCGGAAAATGCATTACGGAAGAGTTCCGGGAAGCCGGAGCAACCGTTTGTGTTATTGATAAGGCTCCGGGGGATCATTTTGTAGGGGATATTGCGGAAAAGACGGTACTGGAATCTTTCGTAAAAGAGGTCATAGAGAACTACGGCCGTGTAGACGTGCTTGTTAATAATGCCCTTCCGTTGATGTGTGGCATTGACGAGTGCAGTTATGAGAAATTCGAATATGCTTTGGCTGTAGGGGTGACGGCACCGTTTTATTTGACGAAGTTGTTTGCGCCGTTCTTTGCCGAAGGAGCGTCTGTCATCAATATTTCTTCTTCCAGAGACCGGATGAGCCAGCCCCAGACGGAGAGTTATACGGCGGCAAAGGGCGGTATTGCGGCACTAACCCATGCCTTGGCGGTCAGCCTTTCCGGAAAAGTACGGGTAAATTCCGTTTCGCCGGGCTGGATTGACACCACGGGAAGCGAGTTTACGGGACCGGATGCTACACAACAGCCGGCAGGCAGAGTGAGGAATCCGCTGGATATTGCAAACATGGTATTGTTCCTTGCTTCTGATAAGGCAGGCTTTATTACCGGGGAGAATATCTGTATTGACGGCGGTATGACGAAGCTGATGGTGTATCACGGGGATCATGGGTGGAGATTAGAGGAATAGTACAATAAAAATTTGAAAAAGCGGAAGATGGTCTTTTCATTGAGGTTAAGTTATGATATAATAGAGTTTACATGGTGTAAACGAAAAAGCATGATAATAGCACGTAGGAAAATGGGTGAGAGTATGCCAACAACAAAGGAATTTAGAACGATAGAGCAACAGATAGCCGGTTTAGAAGCTCGTCAGTTGAAATTTAAGAATAAAAAGCGAGCAGAGAAGATTCTTCGAAGTTATAATTACTTTGATATTATCAACGGTTTTGAAACAATATTACTTAAGAAGTCGAATACAAAAGAATATGAGAATGTATATTTTGAGGATTTTTGGGATTTATATAAGTTCGATATGAAGTTGAAGAGAATGACTCTCTTTAAGATATTTGATATTGAATCAAGATTGAGAACTGCGATAGCGTATCATTTTGCAAGTGTAAATTGTAATACAATCGCTTCTACAATGAATTATACAGACCGTGCGTATTATCAGGCACCGAGTTCGTCAGATACTTATTTGACAAAGAAGTTTAACAAATTTGATTTGTTCAGAACAACGTTGTATTGGCCAAATGGCAATGTGAAGAAGATGTCCTTTGTAGATGAACTGAAGAAAGAGAAAGATTACGTAGGCATGTATCAAGATCCTCCTTTTTGGGTGGTGATAAAATCATTACCACTAGGCAGTTTGTGTTTCTTGTACGAGTTTTTGCCAATCGCGATAAAACAGTTAGTGTTAGGAGAATTTGGATTTTTGTTTTCGCAATCCGATGTTTTTGTGCAGGCAATATATATTTTAAAGGAAGTGAGGAATCAGTGTGCACATTTGGAGTTGTTAACCCGCTTTCGATTGAAAAAATCCCGTGCGTCGCGGCTGAATTGCTATGTAGACATAACGAATCACTGTGGATTATCTAAAACAGATGTAAATTATATGGATGTTGCAAAAGTGTTTAAAACATTTGGTTGTATAAAAGATATTAAATGCGTTATTTTAGTTTTTTATATAAAGATGTGTTTGAAGGGTAGAAAGAAAATAGCTGATAAGATATTGGCGAAAATGGGACGAAAGAGCTTCTTTGCTTGGATGAGGTTATAAAAATGTAAAAAGTAGTTGCATAAAAAAAAAAAAAGGTGTATAATAATAGTACGGTAAAGCTAGCGAACGGAAGCTAGTGGCCATGTATTTGGCGTAAGGGCATCTCTATTTTGAGGTGCCTTTTTTTTTAAAATTTTTTTGGAATAAACAGCATATAACACTTGACAACAGTTCTAAACTGTTATATACTGTTTAATGTCAGGAGGATGATCAACCTATGAATATTATAATTAACAATTCGTCTATGACTCCTATCTATGAGCAGATAGTGTCACAGATGAAAGAGAAGATAATGACCGGCCAGCTCAAGCCGGACACCATGCTTCCGTCGGTAAGAACACTGTCCAAGGATTTGTGCATCAGTGCTCTTACGGTAAAAAAAGCATATGATGCCATGGAACAGGAAGGTTACATTGTGACGGTTCACGGTAAAGGCAGCTTTGTAGCGAATGTGAACCCGAATCTGGCCATGGAGGAAAAGCAAAAGGAAGTGGAAAAGCTCTTTGAACAGGGCATCCGGAAAGCCAAAGAATGCGGCATGTCGGCAGAGGATACAAAAGAGCTGTTCCAGGTAGTGTTAAGTGATTTTGAGTAGGCCATAGCGGTAAAATCGGAGGGATAGAGATGTTATTAAAACTGGAAAATGTAAAAAAGAATTATGGGAAATTTGAACTGGATTGTTCCTTGGAAGTGAGAAAAGGTCAGGTGACCGGCCTTGTGGGCCGTAACGGTGCCGGAAAAAGTACCACCTTCAAGTCTGTGTTGGGATTGATTTATCCGGACAGCGGTAATATTGAGATGTTCGGGAAGAAGCTTTCCGAGGTGACCCCGGAAGATAAGGAACAGCTTGGTGTGGTATTAACGGAGGCCAATGCCTGCGAGTTGTTTACGGCAAAGGATATGCTCCCGGTGTTAAAGGCAATGTATAAAAGTTTTTCGGAGCAGGAGTATGTGGGAAAATGTAAGCAGTACGATATTCCGATGGAGAAGCCGTTAAAGGAATTTTCCACCGGTATGAAGGCAAAGTTTAAGATTATTATGGCGCTTTCCCACGATGCAAAATTGTTGATTTTGGATGAGCCTACAGCGGGACTGGATGTGGTGATGCGAACCGAGCTTCTTGACATGCTCAGAGATTATATGGAGGATGAGGAGCGGGCAATCTTAATCAGTTCCCACATTTCTACGGATTTGGAGGGACTTTGTGATGATATCTATATGATTTCCGACGGTAAAATCATTATTCACGAAGAAACGGATGTGCTGCTTTCGGAATACGGTGTATTGAAAGTGACGGAAGAACAGTACGAGAGCATAGACAAAGAATACATTATGGCGACCACGAAAGAAAAGTTCGGCTATCTTTGTATGACCAACCGGAAGGATTTTTATCAGGAGAATTATCCGCAGGTTGCCATTGAAAAGGGCAATATCGACGACCTTATTATGATGATGGGCAAAGGAGGAAGAAAGTAATATGAAGGGATTATTGATTAAAGATTTAAAAATACTTGCGAAGCAGAAGAAGTTTTTTATATTTGTGTTATTGTTAATGGTGGTGATGAGTTTCAGCATGGAGGATGTATCGTTTTCCGCAACCTATTCTGTGCTGATTATATCCATGCTGACCCTGACAACCATCAGTTATGACGAAATGAACGGCGGAATGTTATTTTTACTTTCTTTGCCGGCAAACAGAAAGACTTATGTAAAAGAAAAATATGTATTTGCAATGTTAAATTTAATGTTTGCGGCAGTGCTGGCCTTTGCCTTCGGCTATGTGGCATCTATGGTGAAACAGACCGATATTGCGGTGGCAGACTTTGCTGCCAGTGTCATGATAGTATTGGTTGCTGTGGGGATGGCACTTGCCTTGGCCATACCGGTGGATTTAAAGTATGGTGCGGAAAAAGGACGTATGATTGTAATTGGTGTTCTGGCAGGCTTTTTGGTAATTGCAGTGGCTGTCTATAAGGCAATCTCTGCACTGTTTCATATCGATGTAGTGGCAGAATTGACGAAGGTGTTAGCCCGCATAGAATCAAAAGCACTATTGGCAACACTGTTAACGGGCGGTCCTTTGGTGGCATTATTGCTGGTGTTATATGTTTCCTATTTGGTTTCAAACCGGATTATGATGAAAAAGGAATTCTAGTCAGAGAGGCTGTCACATGCAGAATGGGCAGCCTTTTTTATCTTAAAGGAAAGTGCATCCTTTAAGATAAAAAACGCTCCGCGGGATGCGCACTCGCGCGTTTGGAAGATGTCGCAAGCGACCGCGCTCGGCGCGAGAGTCCGCAAAGCGGACTCTTTGTTCTTTTATCGGAAATTGCGCAGAAATGTGACAAAAAAGAGGCGCGGGAGTTTCGAAGACGTTATTAGAGATGGCGAAAAATATGTATTTTTGATAATATAACGCTTTGTTGTTGAAATGTCGGAAATTTTCTGTATAATAGAGATGTAGGGTATCGTAGTACTCAGTGAAAGATGAGAAGGAGAGGAATGCAGATGAAAACGTGCAGAAGAAAAGGTTTGGCATTGTTGGCGGTTGCCTTTATGCTTGGTGTGGCTGCTTGTGGGGAAAATGCGGAAGGACAACAACCGCAAACCAATGTGACCGGAGAACAGAATCCGGGTGGAAATACACAGCTCAGACCGGGTGAGGGACTGGGGGTTCCGGTAACCGAAACTGAGAAAGGGGAAGTAAAAGCTACGGTGGTTCTCAGCGATTCCGGCATAGAAGTAAAGGGAACCGGCTGTGATGTAAGACCGGACCGTCTGAAAATCGAAGAGGCGGGGACCTATGAAATCAGCGGAACGTTGTCTAACGGAAGTATTTATGTGAATGTGGACAATGAAAGCGAAGTACACCTGATTTTAAAGGGTGTGAAAGTACATAACGAAACCAGTGCTGCATTGTTCTGTAAAAAAGCGGCGAAAGTAACGGTAACGCTTGAAAAAGATACCGTCAATGAGTTTTCAGACGGAGCAAGCTATGTGTTTGAGCCGGAAGAGGATGAGCCGGATGCTACTTTTTTTGCTAAGCATGATTTGGTGATTACGGGAGAAGGTACGTTGAAAGTGAAAGCCAATTACGGCGACGCCATAAAGGGAAAAGATTCTCTTTATATTCACGGCGGAATCATTGAGATAGATGCAGTGGACGACGGTATTACCGGACGGGATTTTTTACAGATTAACGGCGGTGTGATTACGGTAAATTCCGAATCGGATGCGCTTAAGTCCAGCAATGATACAGATGCTTCCTTAGGCAATATTGAAATCAACGGAGGAGTGCTTACGTTAACCGGTGAGGGAGATGACATTCAGGCAGAAAACAAGGTGACGATTAACGGAGGAGTGCTGGAACTCAGTGACGGAGAAGACGGTATTCAGTCAGGAACTGAAACCACGATTAACGGTGGTATACTATCAAAATAAAGTAAAAGAGTTGATAAGTGTATTATGAGAATTAGTAGAAGAGGGAGAAAAAAACAGATGAAAACGTGTAGAAGAAAAGGTTTGTTATTGTTGATGGCAGTGTTACTGCTTGGTGTAGGGGCTTGTGCAACAAAGAACAACGATATGCCGCAAAACGACAAAGCAGAAGAAGGGAAGCTTACGGAGGAAATAACGCCTACAGAAGCGGTAATGCCAACGGAAGAGGTGAAGTCGACAGAGGAAGGAAAGTCTACAGAAGCGGTAACACCAACGGAAGAAGTAAAACCGACGGCAACGCCGGAGCTAACAGCTACACCGGAACCAACGGTGACACCGAAACCAACGGCGACACCGAAACCGACACCAACGCCGAAGCCGACCGCAACACCGAAACCGACACCAACGCCAAAGCCGACGGCAACACCGGAACCGGAAAAAATCAATATAGAGTATCTTACTTCCGGCGGAATTACAAGCGACGAAACGGTATTAAAGACAAAGCATCTGGTGTTTCATATTCCGGCGAATGTGTATATTCCGGAGAATTTTGTGGAGACCGTGGATATTCTCACATCTGCAATGGAAAATCTTTCCGGACTGAAATTTGAAGGAAATCCGGTTTATAGCGATGAACGTACAAAAGTGACGGTTGAGAAAATAACGGATGCAGAGCGTGAAATGGGCTCAGCATATGCAAGCCCGGACGGGGTATATATATGTTCCGGTGATTTGTTGGATTTGTATGCATTGGTGCATGAATGCAGTCACGCGTTGCAGTTTAATCAGTCCAATTGGTTTTATTGTACCTGGGCTATGGAAGGAATCTCCACATATACCACATATAAGGTACAAAAATATGTAGAGGAAAATTATCCGGAGCTGGTTTATATGGTAGGTTCTGTAGATCAGAGTTTTGGAAATTTTACGATTACTGACTACGAGGAACTATATAGTCATCCTATGGAATATTGGGTGGATAATATATTAGAATGTAGCTGGAATGATAATTATCCTATCGGGTTCCGGTTGATGTGGTATTTGGATGAAACCTACGGAGAATATACCAAATGGATTTCCGAATACGAAAAAATAAATCCGTACTATCGTTCCCGTGACATGGGCAATGTGATTCAAGGGGAGGACCAGATTCAGATATTCAAAACCGTGTACGGTGAGACTGTTTTTGAGGACTTTTATCTTTGGTTAAAAGAAAATGAAGCGCTTTTTGAGTCCGGAGTAGTGGCGGATTTGAGCGGGGCGAAAGAAGTTTGGGTATATCCGAGTTGTACATATTCCCAAATAGTGTATTCTATGGGATTTTCCTTCCAATATGAGGACCTTTTGGTGGATATTGCTGTGGGTCGAGAGTATCTGGAGGAGTATAAAGGAAAGAGTACGAAAGATATGGTACTGCTGGTAAGTGTTGGTACTACACTGGAATTGTATGATGCAGAGGGGAATCTGTTGCGGACAGAAGGACCGATACAAGGGTATCATCCGATTGCATTGGATGGAGTAAGTTCAGTGAAGCTTGTGGGTAGCGGCACTACGTCACAATTTGTCATTGAAGGATTTGAAAACTACAAACAGTAGCGAAATACTGAGCCGACGGAATAAAATAAAAAGTTCTGAATGTCAGAAAAATAATTGACATTCTTTGACCGGTGTGCTATTATAAAACTCCAACTTTATAAGAAACGTATTTTATACGAGATGGAATAAGAGTATAGAAAGACAGTATTGCAAGAGAGTTTTCTTTTAAAGTACTGTCTTTTTTTACTATAAATACCATCGGTAATTTACCGGCAAAATCCGGTATAACCAGACCGACTTGGCAAGATATGATGAAAAAGTATAACTACCAGGAGGAAGTAACAATGATTACGATGGAACATGTATGCAAGTCGTACAAAGTTGCAAAACGAAAGGCAGGCCTTTCTGAAGTCTGCAAATCTTTCTTTCGCAGAGAGCATGAGGTTATTCATGCCCTAAAGGATGTGAGCTTTTCCATTAAGGAAGGCGAAATGGTGGGCTACATTGGTCCCAATGGCGCCGGAAAGAGCTCCACAATCAAAATTCTAAGCGGAATATTGACACCGGATTCCGGAACCTGTACCGTAGACGGTCGGATTCCCTGGAAGAACCGTACCGAACACGTAAAACAAATCGGCGTGGTATTCGGACAGCGTTCCCAGCTTTGGTGGGATATTCCCGTAATTGATTCCTTTGAGCTTTTGAAGGAAATCTATTCTGTTTCCAAAGAAAATTACAATCGAAAACTGGAAGAATTAACAGAGTTATTGCAATTATCCGAAATTCTGAAAACTCCTACAAGGCAGCTGTCCTTAGGACAACGAATGCGCTGTGAGGTGGCGGCATCACTGCTTCACGAACCGCGGATTTTGTTTCTGGACGAACCGACCATCGGTCTGGATGCAGTATCAAAGCTGGCGGTGCGGGATTTTATTAAAAAGATGAACCGGGAACATAAAACCACGGTGATTCTGACCACTCATGATATGCAGGATATTGAAGCCATTGCGGAACGTGTCATTCTCATCGGAAAAGGACAGATTCTGCTTGACGGAACCCTGCAAGACCTTCGAAATGCTGCCATCGGTGAGACGGCAGATGCACCGGAAAATGCCGGGAATATTACGATTGGTGCCGGAGTATCGGATGAGGAATCTTTAGGTGCGCAGTCCGGTATAAACCTGGACCATGTCATGGCGGCTCTCTACAAAAAGCTGGACATTATGTAGGAGGGTGCTATGAGAAAGTATTATATGTTTTTCAAGGTTCGCTTTGCATCAGGACTACAGTACCGAATGGCATCGATAACAGCTCTGACTACCCAGCTCATTTGGGGTATCATGGAGTGTTTTGCCTTTAAGGCCATAGCGGAAGCCATGGGAACGGGGCTTCCTATGGAGTATTCCTCCATCGTGACATACATATGGTTGAAGGAAGCGTTTTTGGCATTGTTTTCGACATGGACCGGCGATAAGGATATCTTTTCTTTGATCCAAAACGGCGGAGTTTCTTATGAACTATGCAGACCGGTTTCCGTGTATTCCATGTGGTTTGCCCGCATTGTGGGAGGTCGTGGTTCGGAGGCCCTGCTTCGGTGTATTCCGGTGCTTATTTGCGCGTTTTTGCTTCCGGGAACCTTACGGATGAGTTTACCGGTGAGTATAGAAGCCTTTGTACTGTTTCTTGTTACGTTAGTGCTTGCAGTGGGCGTTGCGGTGGCTCTTTGCATGTTTGTGAATATGCTTTGCTTTTTCACCATTTCTCCCCAAGGATGGCGTATGGTGTTGCTTGGTTCTGCGGACTTTTTCATGGGAAATGTGATTCCACTTCCCTTCTTTCCGGAGCGATTTCGGAAGGTGGTGGAATGGTTGCCTTTTCCTTATATGCAGAATGTTCCGTTCCGTGTATACAGCGGGGATTTGCCTGTGGCAGATTTAGGACCGGTGATGGCAAAGCAGGTACTTTGGCTGGTGATTTTGGTGGCAGCGGGCCTGTGTACATGGAAGTTTGTTGAAAAAAAGATTGTGGTACAGGGAGGTTGATGAGATGAGTCTGAGAAAAAGTATTTCCTTGTATATCCGCTATGCGGCTATTTGTGTCAGAAGTATTATGGAGTATAAGCTTTCCTTCGGGCTTATGATATTCGGACGGTGTATGATTGCCTTTACCGAGTTTTTAGCCATTCGCTTTTTGTTTGACGGTCTGACGGAAATCAAAGGCTATACCTATGGGGACGTGCTGCTTTGTTTTTCCGTCATGCATATGGCCTTTACCTTGGCAGAGTTGTTCGGCAACGGCTTTAAGGTGTTTTCGGGAATCGTGAAAAGCGGTGAATTTGACCGGATGCTTTTACGCCCTTGCAGTCCGATTTTGCAGATTATGGGCACCCGGTTTGAAATCGGCAGAACCGGGCCTCTAATTACATCCACCATTACTCTTTGTATCGGAATTGCAGAAAGTAAAGTGAGTTGGAATTTGCTGACGGCACTTACTCTGGCCCTTATGATAGTGGGCGCAACCTTTTTGTTTATCGGGCTGTATATGTTGGGAGCCAGCTTCTGTTTCTTTACCATTGAGGATACGTCCATCTTGAATGCGTTAACCTACGGCGCAAAAGAACACGGCAAGTACCCTATTGATGTGTACGGGAGAGGGGTACTGCGGTTTTGTACCTTTGTGATTCCTTATACGCTGGTGCAGTACTATCCGTTACAGTTTCTGTTGGGAAGAAGTACGAACCGGGTACTGGGACTGTATCCGGTAGGGGTGGTGGTGTTTCTGGCGATTTGCTACGGCGTATGGTGTGCGGGGGTAAGAAACTATAAATCCTGTGGGTCGTGATAAGAAGAGAAAGAAGGAGGAATGGTTACATGAGAGAGTACAGTAAGAAGAACAAGGCAGCTTGGGAGTATGATGCTTATGAATTTTGGGTGAAGCAAAGCGGAACACCGGAGGAACGGGCGAAGCAGGATGTTGAAAATCCGGTTAAGATGTTACGAAAATATGCGCCATACTTTGACACATACGAAGGAATCAAGGTGGCAAATATTTGCGGTTCCTGCGGAAAGAAAGCGATTCCGCTTTCTTTACTGGGGGCAGAGGTGACGGTGTTTGACATTTCTGAGGATAACAAGCGTTATGCAACGGAAACGGCAGCGGCTGCAAAGACGGAGCTTAATTATGTGGTAGGAGATGTGCTGGAAATTGATTTGAACACCTACGGAGCATACTTTGATGTGGTATTTATGGAAGGCGGAATCCTGCATTATTTCCATGACATTGATGAATTCATGCAGGTAATGTATTCCATACTTACGCCGGGCGGAAAAATGATTTGCAGTGATTTTCATCCATTTACGAAAATACAGGATACTTTACATTTGGAGAGTCCGACCATGGGTTATTTTTCCACCGACATTTACGAGGGAGAGATGGCTCACGCCAGATTTTATCCGGAAGAGATAAGAAGACAGATGCCGAAATGCAGCCTTCGGAAATATACCATCAGCGAAATTATCAATGGCGTGATTGGGTGTGGATTTATTATGCAGCGATTCGATGAGCATCCGGCATGGGAGAATGACAAAGTACCGGGAGAGTTTACGGTAGTGGCGAGAAAATAAAAAACTGCTTGACAACTTCACATATTATGTGCTAAACTCTGTCTCAAACATAAAACAAGGGGATGTTTCAGAATGAAAACTTACGTTATCGTTGCTATGAACAATAATAATAATATTTAGGCATCGTCAATCGTGACTGCAGTCCGATTGGCAGATGCCTTTTGGACTGTGGTTTTTAATTCTGAAATAAAGAATATAAGGACCACTTTTTTTGAACTCAAATTCAAGGAAGGTGGTCCTTTTTCGTTCCCAAAGAAAAGGAGGACATCTTATGAAACTTTTATCAGTGAAACAATTTATGGGACAGTACGAGGAACTTGCCGGTCAGACAGTGACGGTCAGCGGATGGGTAAAGACAAAACGTCTCGGCAAAGAAGTAGGTTTTGTGGAAGTAGGTGACGGCACTTGCATGCAAAGCATTCAGGTGGTAGTAGATTTGTCAAAGGCCGTTGAGACTGGGTTTAGTCTCGGTGCATGTGTGTTGGCAACAGGCACATTGAAACTTACGCCGGAAGCGAAACAGCCTTTTGAAGTGCTGGCAGAAGAAATCACGGTGATGGGAGATTCGGATGCCGACTATCCGCTTCAGAAGAAGCGTCACAGTAACGAATATTTGCGCACCATTCCCCATCTTAGACCGAGAACGAACTTGTTTTCCGCAGTGTTTCGGGTACGTTCCGTATTGACTCACGCTATCCTGGAGTTTTTGTACAAAGAAGGGTTTACCTATGTACAAAGTCCTTGTATGACTTCCTGTGACGGAGAAGGTGCAGGTGAGGTGTTCCGGTTAAAGACAGAAGAGTTCTTTGGAAAAGAAACCTGCCTTACCGTAACCGGACAGCTTCATGTAGAACCGTTTGCCCAGGCGCTGAGACGAGTCTATACCTTCGGACCAAGCTTCCGGGCAGAGGATTCCAACACCCCGCGCCATGTGGCGGAGTTCTGGCAGGTGGAGCCGGAGATGGCGTTCTGCGATCTGTCGGAGCTGATGGACACCATCGAAGCGATGTGCAAATACATCATCCGGGCAGTGCTTACGGAGGCAAGAGAAGAACTGGAATTTTTTGACCGCTTTGTAGAACCGGGAGTTGTAGAAAAACTGGAGCAAGTGGTGACTACCGAGTTTGCAAGAGTTCCGTACAAGGAAGCAGTAAAGATTTTAATGGAATCCGGTGAACAGTTTCAGATTCCGGCGTCCATGGACACTCCGATTCAGACGGAGCATGAACGGTATTTGGCGGGAGAAGTATTTAAACGTCCTGTATTTGTAACCGATTATCCGAAGGGACAGAAAGCCTTTTACATGTACCAGAACGACGATGGAGAAACGGTAGCCGCCACCGACCTTTTGTTTCCGAAGTTAGGAGAAATCGTAGGAGCCAGCCAAAGAGAGCATCGCTTGGAAAAGTTACAAAAACGTATCGAAGAATGCGGTCTTAAAGAAGAGGATTATGCTTGGTATTGTGATCTCAGACGGTACGGAAGCTGTGTACACAGCGGCTTCGGATTGGGTGTGGAGCGAATGATGCGCTACATTACCGGTATGGAGAACATCCGTGATGTCATTGCCTATCCGAGGACACCGGGCACGATTCTCTTTTAAAGGGACGGCGGTTAAGGGCTGTTGGGACGAAAATGTGCCGGAGGAGGAAATTTATCTTAGAGTAAACAAGGATAATCCGGCATCCCTAAAGGTAATGCTTAAAAACGGCGGTAAGATTCATCACGAGGATGAGACGAAATATTATGTCAGAATTCGGAAAAGAAATAATTGACAAATGAATGGAGTTGTGCTATGCTAACTGGGAGAGTTAATAGTATTTACTTATGAGGTGTCTATGCCAAAGGATAAAACAGCTACAAACAAACGATTACAAGAATGTATGCGACGTGAATTTCTTGAAAAAGGGTTTGAAAAAGCATCCCTCAATCATATTGCAAAGCAGGCAGGGATAACTCCTGCCGGAGTGTATCGGCATTATGCAAGTAAGGAGGCCATGTTTGAGTCGCTTGTAGCAGCTGTGGCAGAAGAGTTTTATTGTATTTGTGAAGAACAAATGCGAAAGATAGACACGGATGTGATAAGAGAGCATGTAGGTAATGGTTATTCGACGTTTGAAGAAGGCTGGATTGACTACATATACCGGCATTTTGATGAATTTAAGTTGCTTATCGTATGCTCGAAAGGGACAAAATACGAAGGCTTTTTGGATACATTGGTAACGATGGAAGAAAAGTCATCCGCGCATTTGATTCAACTATTGAAGCGGGAAGGATTTGTGAAAAAGTCTTTCACCGAGGAACAGATTCATATTACTGCAACGATGTATATTACAGGCTTATATGAAATTATTCGTCATGATATGCCGAAAGAAAAGGCAATCGAATGCATCCGGTTTATTTATGAGTTTTATGATGGCGCATGGAAGTCTGCGTTGGAAATGAGATAGGAAATAAGAAAATTTCAGGGGAAAGCTCTGAAATTTTTCTATTTTATAAGGTTAGCTAATGCTAACTTGAAAAAATTAACTAAAGGAGTAATATTATGAAAAAATTGACCGAGCTTTCTGGTGGACAGAAAGCGAAAATCATCGCCATAAAAGGCGATAAGCGGTATCTTACGCGGATTACAGCAATCGGGTTGAACATTGGCTGTGTTGTGGAGATGCTTCAAAATGTTAAGCCAACCCCTCTTCTTGTTTACGGCAGGGATACAATGATTGCCCTCAACAGAGAGGAAAGTGAGCAAATCGTAGTGGAGGTAATGTAAATGAAAGAACGTAAAATTGTGCTTCTGGGACAACCGAACTCAGGAAAGTCAACTGTTTTTAATAATCTTACGGGGGCGCGGCAGCATGTGGGAAATTGGCCCGGAAAAACGGTAGAGAAAAAAGAAGGAACGTTTGTATATAACGATACAACTTATACAGTTGCTGATCTTCCTGGCTCTTACAGCCTTTCCGCTAATTCTGACGAGGAAATTGTGACTCGCGATTATATTGCATCGGGAGAAGCGGAGTTGGTATGTGTGTTGGCCGATGCCTCACAATTGGAGCGAAGTCTTTTTATGCTTGCTGACTATGCCGGGATTCATACGCCGACTATGCTGGTGCTTACCATGACGGATGTTGCCGTACAGAAGGGGAAAACAATTAATATTTCGGTATTGGAAGAAAAGTTAGGGATTCCGGTTATCGCTATGAACGCCACCGAGCGCAGGGAGTATGACAAGTTACATAGGTCATTTGAAAAAGCATTGAAAAGTCCGAGGTATTTGAATGCAGACACCTTATTTGCAGGGTATCGGCAAACGGAGCTTTATAATGAAGCATTAGCGTTAACTCCGAAAAACGGTATGAAACATTATTCGGTAGAATGGATTGCGGCAAAGCTTATGGATGGTGATAAGGTAGTTGCTGATATGCTTGCTGACAAGGAAGCTGTAAACGCCTTTATGCAAAAGGCGAAGAACGGCAGTCTTATTACAAGTGACTGTAAGTTTGCTTGGATAGAGGAATTGCTTGACGGGGCTGTCATAAGACAGAAGTCAACTTCTGAAATTCTAACGAAATTTGATCGCGCGGCAATCGATAAGAAAAAAGGAAAATGGATTGCAATCGGAATCGTTCTTGCTGCATTGTGCGGTTCCATGTTGATTGCTTCGCCGTTTATGGGGTTGGGCTTTGCACTTATACCGCCGTTATCCTCATTCGTAACTACATTGATATCTTTGGTGGGCGGTCCTATTTGGCTTTCTGACCTGATTAATACATCGGTTTGCATGTCTGTCGGATGGGTGGTTGCGATGGTAGGCTTTGTGTTTGGGGTTAATTTGGTATTTGGCTACATTGAGCAGGTGGGCTATATGGCTCGTGTTTCCTATGTGTTTGATAATGTAATGAATAAGCTGGGGTTACAGGGAAAATCGGTGATGCCGCTTCTTATGAGCTTCGGCTGTACAATGGGGGGAGCATCAGGAGCAAGAGTGCTTGATAATTGGGGACAAAAGCTCCTTACTATTGCATTGGCGTGGGCAGTGCCGTGCGGCGCGATTTTTTCTGTCATTCCAACCCTTACAACTGCATTTTTCGGTTGGGGAAGTGTTTTGGTTGTAATCTTTTTGTTTGCCTTAATGTTTTTGCATATGTTTGTAACTGCTAAAATTTTTGGAAGAAAATTAAGCCCGGTGGAAAATCGTGCAGGACTGATTATGGAGCTTCCGCCTTATCACAAACCACGTTGGAAGGATATTATCAGAACCACGTTAAATAACGTGTGGGGGACATTCAAGAAGGCATTTATTGTAGTGTTTGTGATAGCTACGGTATTCTGGGTGATATCTTATTCCTTTCACGAGGGGGAGACATCGTTGCTTCAGAAAATCGGAGAAGCCATTGAACCTGTAACAAAACTGTTCGGCCTGAGCTGGCAGTCATTTATGGCGTTTATTGCATCCGCAATTTCAAAGGAAGGGGTGCTTGGTGTATTCAGCGTAGTGTTTACAGGAGAAGGTTCCATAATTGACATGGCAACGAATGTGACTTCCGCAGATGCTGCAATTACGGAAATAATGGCAGCAACAATTTCAAAGCCGGAGGGACTGGCCCTGATTGTTGCGGTGACCTTCAATGTGCCTTGTATGATGGCGGTTGCGTCTACCTATAATGAAACCCATTCCTTAAAATGGACTCTGAAAATCGCATTATATTATATCGTATCAGCGTTGATTCTTTCCGGTGTTACATACCACATTACAAACATTTTCATGTGAGGGGACTATGAAACTATCATTATTGGATGCACTTGATACGAAGGAAATCTGTTCCACTGCAATGATGGCGGAGAAAATCGGTAGTTCCTGTGAAATGGTTACGGCTCAGTTGGAACGCTATGAACAGCTTGGATTTGTGAAGAAAACCGTAATGGATACTTCTTCGCAGTGTGGAGGTGGATGCAAAAGTTGTAAAGGATGTAGCCATAAAAAGCAAAGCGTACCGGTGACTTTTTGGGAAAAGGTAGAGAGGGCATAAGCGAGTGAGTTATTTGACGGCTAATGTTTCATATGATAAAATGAGCATGTAATTGAAAGTTGGTATGTTCTAGGGGGCTACATATGAAAACAAAAGTTGCAAAAATATTATTTTTGATTTCCTTTCTTCCATGGCTTTTTGTGCCGGTAAACGGTATTTTAGGAGCTGTTTTCGGAGTGGGATTTTTCTTTAATACCTGCTACGGATGGGACGGCTTTTTGCTTGGTGTGTTGGGGGCTTTGCTCGGTATGACGCTGGTTCCCATACTTCCGGTGTGTCTTGTGTATGAGATTTGCTACATCGTGCGCAACAAGGTGACGGTGGTAAAAAAAGTACCGGCGAAGAAGTTTTACATAACCGTCGGAGTGGTGTGTGCAGTGGTAGCCATTGCAGTGCTGCTGCATGTATTCCGTTATGAAATCGAACGGGTTTATCAAAAAGGTTCGGCAAAACGAATGAGTAAGGTGGCGGAGGAACAGATTTCCTTTAACGAAAATGATATTTCCTGTGACGGCATTTTAGGGCTTGAGGAGTTTACTACCGATACCATATTTGTGGACTATGATAAGATGCAGGTTGGTTTTTTGCTTGGAACAGTGGATGAGTTTTGGCGGGTGAAATTAAAGAAAACTACACCGGATAGTGAGGAACTTGCCGGGCTGTATCAGGACTATTATGTACAGGCCAAGATACCGCTTACTGTTCAGGGAAAGGTATTGTACAGTTTTTCTTTGGATGACGAGAGCCGGCACAGGACGGTGGCACTTTTATTAATAACAGAGGACGGGACGCTTTACTATGCGGATGAGATCAAGGAATATAATACCGACAGAGACCGTTTTACCGGGTTGCATTGGTCACGCTTTTCTGTGAAGGAAGGAATGCGTTTGCCGGAGCTGTTGGAAGCAAATTAAAATTTTTCTGAAAAAATAAAACCGTTTCTTAGTTCCCGACACTATATGAGTGAAAGGGTTAAGAAAGGAAGTATTTCATGACACGGGAAGAATATTATTGCAATGAATTCTTGGAGAAAATTTATTATTTCTGTTTGAAAAAGACCGGGGATGTGCTGTCGGCGGAGGATTTAAGCAGTGAGATTTCCACGGAAATCCTAAGTGCGCTCCATAAAGGCGCATTGCCGGAGCATATGGAAGCCTGGGTATGGCAGATTGCCAGAAATCGTTTTGCCCGGTGGGTCAAACAGAAAAAAATAAACGGTGCGGAAATCTTTGATGAAGAAGCAATGGCACAAATCGCCACAGAGGACAACGTAGAAGATGAGGTATTACAGCCGGAAGAGATTCAGGAACTGCGTCGGGAGCTGTCTTTACTGACAAAGGAGTACAGAGAGCTTTTGGTTGCCTACTATGTGGAAAATCAAAGGATAGCCACCATTGCGCAAACCCTTTCGGTTCCGGAAGGAACCATTAAAACGAGACTTGCAAAAGCAAGGGAAATGTTAAAGGAGGGAATGCAAATGGCAAGAACATTTGGAAAATTAAGCTATGCACCGGAGGAAATCGAGTTTAGTCAGAGCGGAGGCAGAAGCGAAAACTGGGCACCGGACTGTTATTTGGACGAGCCGATGTACGATAAAATTTGTAAGAACATTTTAATTGAGGCGTATCGTAATCCGTCTACTTTGCAGGAACTGTCCATTGAGCTGGGTATCGCAATGCCCTACTTAGAGGGCTTTGTGGAAGCAATGGCGGAAGATACGTTGCTCAGTAAGAACGGAACCAAGGCAGATACCGCTACCTATGAGACCAATTTTGTCATTATCAGTGCGGAAGCAAAGCGCAAGATGGTGGACAAGCTGGCACAGATTCAGGGAGCGTTTGTACCGCTTGCGGAAGAGTACTTAAAGACTGCCAGAGAGCTGCAACTTGCGGCAGGCAACCATATCTTAGGGCAGTATCAGGATTACGAGGAGCAAAAGTGGACACTGGCACTTCGCCTTGCGGATGATGTTCAGTGGACGATTTATGATAGACGAAATCTGCAGTTCAACTACGATACGGTACGTCCGGGGGGCGGAAGCTGGGATGTGATGGGAGTACAGGAGTATCACGGACCGAGCTTTTACGGTGTCGGACATTCTTGCGGTGAAGAGCCGGGAGGCGGCAGAATCGACATGTTTGTTACCGATAAGCAGGTTGAAAAGGGGGATGACCGAACCTTTGCTGTTATGCGGGATAATGTAAAGGTATTACACCAGATACTGAAGGGTGAGTCGGATAAGGTTTCAGAACGCGAACTGGAGGAGCTGGCGGATTTTGTTCGTAAGACCCCGGAGGGCAAGTACGAGGTGACCTTCGGTGTGTATTCTAAGGCACATGACAGCGATACCTTACGCTACGGTGTGCCGATGGAGAAGTATAATGAAATGCTTCTTCCGATTCACGAAAAAATGCTTGCTCTGGCGGACGAGTATCTAGCATACTGTGAGACGGTAATGCGTGGGGAAGTACCGAAGCGTCTCATGAGTCAGTTTAACTTCTGTATGCATTCTGTACCGTTTCTTCGAGGTATGGTGGTAGAAGGATTATTAAAAAGCGGTTTCTTAAAGCCGGAGGATGAACTGTCTCTCATGATCGGTGTGTATACGACGGTGTAAGAATAAGGTCTATTCCAACAGCCTTCCATCCGTGGTAACCACTACCACCCGCCACGGGATAAACTTCCCGCTGGCTTGTAGAGCCCGTTTTGCAGCTTGTTCGATTCCGCCGCAGCACGGAACTTCCATGCGGACAATGGTGACGCTTTTAATGTTATTGTTTGCAATAATGGCAGTCAGTTTGTCGGTATAATCTCCCTCATCCAATTTCGGGCAGCCGATGAGGGTAATGCGGTTTTTAATAAAATCCTCGTGAAAACGTCCGTAAGCATAAGCAGTACAGTCTGCTGCAATTAAAAGATTTGCGCCGTCAAAGTAAGGGGCGTTTACCGGAACCAGCTTAATCTGTACCGGCCACTGGGACAAGCGGCTGACGGATGGAGCGGTTTGCGTGGTATCACTGCAAGGTTCTTCCGGTAGGTTTGGTCGCACAATCCGCTTGGAATTCATTCCCGGACAACCGCATGGGAGCGGATGTCCGGCGGAAGAAGCGGTTCCTGTATTGTTCGGAACCGTTGGGTGGTGCGGAAGCTTCCGCTTTTGTTCCATTGCCTTTTGTACGGCGGCTTCGTCATAGGCCGCGGCTTCTCGTACCTCAAAGGAAATGGCGTCTACGGGACAAGCAGGAAGACAGTCACCTAATCCGTCGCAATAATCTTCCCGTAAAAGCTTTGCCTTTCCATCTACCATACCGATGGCACCTTCGTGGCAGGCAGCAGCACATTGACCGCAGCCGTTGCATTTTTCTTCGTCGATTTTTATGATTTTTCGTAACATATATATCCTCCTTGTGTTGTATCTTGACTTCTTGAGCTTATTATAGTACCCTAAAGGTGATTAGTATGTTGAAAATTCAACAAATGGAGATTTTTATGGAGAAATATTTATCGATATTGCAAACATGCGGGCTGTTTGCCGGAATTGACGGGAAACAGTTGCTAACGATGCTTTCCTGTTTGGGGGCGACAGTGCGAGGGTATGGTAAAAATCAAGTTATTTTATCTGAAGGAGATAAGGTGGGCCGAATCGGAGTGGTACTTTCCGGAGCTGTGCAGGTGCTTCGTGTAGACTACTACGGCAATCGCAGTATTCTGACGGAATTGCAATCGTCCCAGATGTTTGGTGAGTCCTTTGCTTGTACGGATATACAGAAGATGCCGGTGGATGTGGTGGCCGCGGAACAGTGTGAAGTGTTGTTTTTAGATGCGAAGCACATTTTACATGTGTGCGGAAATGCGTGTGGATTTCACAATCAACTTATTTATAATTTGATGAAGGTGGTGGCGACTAAGAATCTGATGGTTCATCAAAAGCTGGAAGTTATTTCAAAACGTTCCACAAGAGAAAAACTGATGACCTTTTTGATGATGCAGGCGAAAAGGCAGAACAGTAACCGTATAACGGTACAATTTGACCGTCAGGAGTTGGCGGATTATCTGGAGGTGGACCGAAGCGGGCTGTCTGCGGAAATCAGCAAGTTGCGTAAAGCGGGAGTGTTAGAATGTCGGAAAAATCAGTTTACGCTTTTGAAAGAATATCATAGGAATTAACAAAAAGAGTATCAGTCTGAAACTGATACTCTTTTTTTAAAGAAAGATAGAAACCTAATATAGTTTCTTTACACAACACAGGTACTGGTGTCCGCCATCCGGTAAATCGACTTTGAAGAAATAGGCGGTGGTGTCTGTGACTGTTTCATTGGATGTAAGTTCGTATCGGATGGTAAGACAATTCTCGTGAATTTGGCGGAGAGTCTCGTCCAAAGCGAACCGATCTTTTATGATGTTCAATTTATCCAGTTCATTGGCCGAAGTAACCGTGGCCAAGTGCCGGAAGAAGGAGGCAAAGGAATATTGAACCTGTGGTTCGATAAAGTCGTCACCACGGGAGTGCAATAATTCAATGGTATCCGTAGGATAATCAAAGCGGTATACGCGGTCAAATAATTTCAGCAAAACATTACTGTAATTAGAAACAAAATGATTGTGCTCCGCCTGTTTTAACTCTTCGATATTCTCGACTGCAATTAAAAACAGTGCACGCGGAGAGTTGCCGCCCAGATAACGTATTTTTACACTAAGCCATACATAAGCACCGGTATCCAGATGGTGATGTAACTGGAACTGTTGGATTTTAGACTCTTCCTTTGCGATAAGGCACTGTTCCAAAAGAATGCGCTCTTCTTCCGCCGGAAACTTCATGTTCAGTATCTTATGTTCGAAAGAAGTGGAACCGTAGAGTACCTCGTAGAAGCTTTTATTTACCCGAAGAAGTTCTACCGTGTTTCCGCTGACCTCCATTAATCCCATACCGCCAAGCATACTGTAAAACAAAATACTTTCCATGGTATTGGTTTGATTGAAAAGGTTTAAGATAGACTCGTCTATTTCCTGTGTAGCATGGAACAGAAGATTTGTACTGTTGGCAGCAGTTTTGTCCAATAAGGCAATGAAATCTTCCTGAGGCATCGGGCGGTAAAAATAGTATCCCTGTACCGCATCGCATTCCACGCTGCGGAGGTATTCCCATTCTTTCTGGGTTTCCACTCCTTCGGAAACAACACTTAACTTCATCCATTTTGCCAGACGGATAATGGATTCTAATACAATAGAAGCCTTCTGGCTTTTTTCCAAGTCATCCAAAAAACGCATGTCGATTTTTAATACGTCAATCGGCAAATCTTTCAGCATATTTAGGGAAGAGTAGCCGCTTCCGAAGTCATCCATTAAAACGGAGAAACCGTAGGCATGAAGCTTTTTCACTGCCTCAAGAACCTGAACAGGGTTGTCGGCATAGGCACTTTCCGTAATTTCAATTTTAAGTAAATCCGGAGAAATATTGTGATTCTTTGCAATGTTTCGGATGTCGTCACAAAGAGACGGGTTGTAAAACTCCACTCTGGAAACGTTGACGGACACCGGAACCGTCGCAAGCCCTTGGTCTAATCGGGATTGCTGCATGGCACAGACTTCGTTCCAAACATAGCGGTCTAAAACGCTGATAAAACCGTTCTTTTCAAATAAAGGAATAAAGGTACCCGGAGAAATCATTCCTTTGGTAGGATGCTGCCAGCGGATTAAGGCCTCTGCGCTGGTGATAAGTCCGTCACTGGAACGACAAATCGGTTGATAATATACTTTAAACTGTTTTTCCGTAATTGCAGTTTTAAATTCGGTATTCATGCGCTGTTCTTCTAAAAGCTTGCTCCACATGCTTTCATCGTACCAGGCGTACAAAGTCATATAGTTATTTTTTATGGTCTCCATAGCGGCCTTTGCTTTATCAATCATATTGGACAGCGGAAGGGTACGGTCGGTGATTTTATACAAGCCGCAACAGGAATAGAAGTGATACTCGGTTTTCTCAGTGAAGTAGCTGATTTCTCCAAGCTTAGTCCAGTCATCCCGGGAAAGGAATTCTTCCGTAACACAGCAGACAAAGTTATCATGGTCCAAACGGCCGTAAACAGCTAACTCATCACGTAACATTTCCCGCAGCGTGTTGGCCCAGTGTACCAATATTTTGTTGCCGGCATCCCAACCGAATAAATCATTGGTGGTACGGAACTTACGGATGTTCCAATAAATCAGGCAAAAAGATTCCTGCGGATGTTCTGTAAGCAGTTGTTCTGTGAAATCAAAAAAACTTTGTTGGTTGTAAATTCCTGTTAATTCATCAAGATGAATTTTGCCTGTCGGCGGCATTTCATTTACATGCTCCATAAAGTAATCCCTTCTGTTGAAAAAATCTAAAGATAAACACTATTGTTACAACAACGGCATCATACCATTTTAAGTATAGCATAAATTTACCTGACATTCAACCACTTTTTAGAATTGACGGAAAACTGACTTGTTTACAAGAAAAAAATCTGCTTGACTTTTTATCACGGTTCGATTAAGATAAACACATATCGAAAAATGCGCAGAAAAAGAGGAGTACATAAGTCATCTTGAAAGAGAGCGGGACTCACCGGCTGAAAGGTCCTGTAAAGGCTTGCTTATGGAAGGTAGCTTTGGAGCAGTGGTTTTGAAGGAATCGGGCTCTTGTGATGGCAGGAGAGGATTTGCAGTAGAGATTACCGGGAAGTCCCGTTACAGACCAAGAGGCAGCAGTGTTTGCTGTGAAGTAAGGTGGTACCACGGTCAATTCGTCCTTATAGGATGGATTGACCTTTCATTTTTTAAGGAGGAAAACTATGCAGAAAGAATTAGCAAAGACCTATGATCCGAAGGACATAGAAGACAGATTGTATGCAAAGTGGCTGGATAAGAAGTATTTTCATGCCGAGCCGGATGAAACCAAAAAACCGTTTACCATTGTGATTCCGCCGCCAAATATTACCGGTCAGCTTCACATGGGACATGCATTGGATAATACCATGCAGGATATTTTAATTCGCTATAAGAGAATGCAGGGCTATAATGCATTATGGCAGCCGGGTACGGACCATGCGAGTATCGCTACCGAGGTTAAGATTATCGAGCAGATGAAAAAGGAAGGTATCGATAAGAGAGACCTGGGTCGTGAAGGCTTCCTTGAACGTGCATGGGAGTGGAAGAAAGAGTACGGCGGACGCATTATCAGCCAGCTTAAGAAGTTGGGTTCTTCCTGTGACTGGGACAGAGAGCGTTTCACCATGGACGAGGGCTGTAATAAGGCAGTAGAGGAAGTATTTGTAAAACTCTATGAGAAGAAGATGATTTACAAGGGCTCCCGTATTGTTAACTGGTGTCCGATTTGTAAGACTTCTATTTCTGATGCGGAAGTTGAGTATGAGGAGCAGGCAGGTCATTTCTGGCACATTAAGTATCCGGTAATGGGTACCGACGAGTTCTTGGAGTTTGCTACCACCCGTCCGGAGACCATGCTTGGCGATACCGCTGTGGCAGTAAACCCGAATGATGAGCGTTACACGCACCTTATCGGTAAGACGGTAAAGGTTCCGTTTGTAGAGCGTGAGATTCCGATTATTGCGGATGACTATGTAGAGATGGATTTCGGTACCGGTGTAGTTAAGATTACCCCGGCTCATGACCCGAATGACTTCGAGGTAGGAAAGCGTCACAACTTACCGGAAATCAACATTATGAACGATGATGCAACGATTAATGCGGCAGGCGGAAAGTTTGCAGGTATGGATCGTTACGAAGCAAGAAAGCAGATTGTAAAAGAGTTAGATGAGATGGGACTCCTCGTTCGCATTGAGGATTATTCTCATAATGTAGGTACTCATGACCGTTGTAAGACTACGGTTGAGCCGCTTATTAAGCAGCAGTGGTTTGTAAAGATGGATGAGCTCATTAAGCCGGCGGTTGAGGCTGTGAAGAATAAGGAAATTACCCTTGTTCCGGAGCGTATGGAAAAGACCTACTTTAACTGGACCGACAATATCCGCGACTGGTGTATTTCCAGACAGCTTTGGTGGGGACATCGTATCCCGGCTTATTATTGTGACAAGTGCGGCGAGATTACTGTAGCAAAGACTGCGGATGCGCCGAAGGTTTGTCCAAAGTGCGGACATGACCATTTGGAGCAGGACCCGGATACTTTGGATACCTGGTTCTCCTCTGCATTGTGGCCGTTCTCTACACTTGGCTGGCCGGAAATGACGGAGGATTTGAAGTACTTCTATCCGACGGATGTACTTGTAACCGGTTATGATATTATCTTCTTCTGGGTAATCCGTATGATTTTCTCCGGTTACGAGCAGATGAAGGAAAAGCCGTTTAAGACGGTACTGTTCCATGGTCTGGTACGTGACTCCCAGGGACGTAAGATGAGTAAGTCCTTAGGAAACGGTATTGATCCGCTGGAAATTATTGATCAGTACGGTGCGGATGCACTTCGTTTCACCCTCATTACCGGTAATGCACCGGGGAATGATATGCGTTTCTACATGGAACGTGTGGAGGCAAGCAGAAACTTTGCAAATAAGGTATGGAACGCAAGCCGTTTCATTATGATGAATATGCAGCAGATGGAGGCGGCCGGAAACGGTGCTGCGGCAAAGGCAGCTACGCCGGATATGAGTAGCCTCGCTGATGCGGATAAGTGGATTCTTTCCAAGGCAAACACTCTTTGCAAGGAAGTAACAGAAAACCTTGATAAGTTCGAGATGGGTATTGCGGCACAGAAGATTTATGATTTCATTTGGGAAGAGTTCTGTGACTGGTACATTGAGATGGTAAAACCGCGTCTTTACGGCGATGACGAGAAGAGTAAAGCAGCGGCTATCTGGACCTTACGTCATGTACTGACCGATGCATTAAAGCTTCTTCATCCGTATATGCCGTTTGTAACGGAAGAGATTTTCTGCACCTTAAAGGAAATGGAAGACAATACTGCAGATGAGTCCATTATGATTTCTGCATGGCCGGAGTATTCCGAAGCCTTCTCTTTTGCGGCTGAGGAAGAAGCAGTGGAACTTATTAAGGAAGCGGTAAAGGGAATCCGTAACCTGCGTAGCGAAATGAACGTTCCGCCGAGCAGAAAGGCTCAGGTATTTGTTGTATCCGAGCAGGAAAAGGTTCGCACGATTTTCGAGAACAGTAAAGTATTCTTTGCTTCTCTCGGTGGTGCAAGCGAAGTTAAGATTCAGCAGGATAAGGACGGAATCGATGCCGATGCGGTATCCGCTGTGATTCCGAATGCTACCATTTACATTCCGTTTGCGGATTTGGTAGATATTGACAAGGAAATCGAGCGTCTGCAGAAGGAAAAGGCAAGACTTGAAGGGGAGCTTAAGCGTGTAAACGGTATGCTTTCCAATCCGAACTTTGTAAATAAGGCACCGGAAGCAAAACTTGCGGAAGAGCGGGCAAAGCTTGAAAAGTATACTGCTATGATGGCACAGGTAGAAGAACGTTTGGCACATTTTAGTAAGTAAAAGATATGAGAACCCGGCGGAATTACTGTCGGATTCCGGAAAAAAGACGAAAAAAGGTCGATATTACACTAAAAAGGTGATAATATCGTCCTTTTTTGTTTAAGAAATATTAAAAAATAAAGGGAAACTATTGATTTTTTAAGTGTTTGTCTATATGATAGATAGTAGAGTCAGGTTTTGAACGGATGGGAAAGAAAGGGATTTCAGAAAGAAACAGAATGTTGAATTTCTTAATAAAACGATACAAGACGGGAGGAAACGGAATGTTAAATTACGAGGAAGAATTGGCAAAGTTCCAGCCGAGTCTGGAAATCGATGAAGCAGAAGAAGCGATTATGAACAATGACTTAACAGATTTATCTGATTTATTGGAGCAGGTAGTTACGGGAAGAAAAGAGAAAAGGTAGGGAGATACGATGAATTGTCCGAAATGCGGTTATGAAACGGGACGAAATCGTCGGTATTGTGACCAGTGTGGTGCAGATATGGCAGTAGCCATGCGCTTGTACCGACTTTCGAACCGTTATTATAATGAAGGCTTAGCCAGAGCAAAGGTACGGGATTTGTCCGGTGCCGTTATTATGCTTAAGAAAAGCTTGGAGAATAATAAGAGAAACATCCAGGCACGTAATTTGCTTGGATTGGTTTATTTTGAGTTGGGAGAACCGGTGGCGGCGCTGAGCGAGTGGATTATCAGTAAACACTTTGTTCCGGAGAATAATCTTGCGGATTATTTTATGGAGAAAGTTCAGTCCAATCCGGCAAAGTTAGATGCAGTGAACCAAACCGTGAAAAAATATAACCAGGCTTTGGCTTATGCAAAGCAGGGAAGCGATGATTTGGCCATGCTTCAGCTTCGTAAGGTCATCGGTATCTGTCCGCGGTACGTGCGGGCGTTGCAGTTGCTGGCATTGTTGTATATGAAAAACGGCGAGTATGAGAAGGCAAAACGTTGTCTTTTGAGGGCTCAGAAGACGGATGTGGCCAATACAACCACACTTTCTTATTTGGCGGAAATCGAGGCTGTGTTAAGTCCGGAGGGACGTGCGGTACATACCGAGAAAAACGACGAAGGGATTTCCTATCAGCCGGTAGCACCTTCTGTTTCCCTTCAGGAGGACAAGCCGAATTATATTGCATTTATTACGTTCTTTGCCGGTATTATTATCGGAATCGCAGTGCTGTACTGGTTGGTGGTGCCGACGGTACGGTCTGATATTAAGGCGGAGTATGTGGACAAGGAACGAACCTACGGTGTAGAAATTTCCGGCTATACTACCACCATTTCCGTTTTGGAAAGTGAAAAAGCGAATTTGGCGGACAAGCTGGCACAGGCAGAAAATGAGATTGATGATTTGAAATGGGAATTGGATTCTGTTTCCGAAGATAAGTTTGATTCTGCCGGCTATGAGCAGGCTGTATTGGTATTGCTTGAGTATGCGGAATTGGAAGAGAAGATAGAGAAGGCGGAAGAGGAAGAAGACCCTTACGAAGTGATTGACGATTTGGTTACGTATGCGGAAAAGCTTCGCGTCAATGAAAACGGAGCCATGCTACGGAAGAAAACCGCTGAGATTTATGAAAAGGTGTATAATACAGTGGCTGTGAAAATGAAGAAGTATGGTTATGATTACGGTCACGAATTATACAATAAAAAGAAGTATGATGAAGCAATCCCGTACTTGCTGGCAGCATACCAGATGGGAGGCAACGATGAGGATACACTGTATTTCCTTGGCCGTTCCTATCAGCGTAGCGGGGACGAGGTAAATGCAAGACTTTATTTTACAGAGTTGGTAAGTCAATATCCGGACGGAGACCGGGCCGATATGGCACATCAGGTTATGGATGGATTAAATTGATAAAAGGAATACGAACCGATTACAAAAGAGGACCAGGCGAATGTGCCGGTCCTCTTTTTTACGTGAAGGTTCGGGAAAGGAGACAATATGCAAGCAGCGGAATATGAAGTAAAGGGAGAGGTTCTGGTGATTCGGCTGAAAGCGGATTTGGATCATCATACCGCACTGTCTGTGCGGGAGGCAGCCGATTCTTTATTGGCAAGAAGTCATGCGAAACACATTCTGTTTGATTTTACCGGGGTGGATTTTATGGATAGCTCCGGAATCGGAGTTATTATGGGACGCTATCGGCAGGTGATATTCCATGGGGGACGCGTGGGAGTGACCGGTGTGGGAGCAAATGTAGACAGGATTTTTCGGATTTCAGGCCTTTATAAAATTGTAGAGAATTACCAAAAGGCGGAAGAGGCATTTACATGCCCTGCATATGAACGATTAGCAACAGAAAATTGATAAGAAAACGGAGGCAGGATAGTGGAAAATTTTGATAATGAGATGAGGTTAACGTTTCAGGCAAAATCCTGTAATGAAGCATTGGCGCGAATGACGGTGGCTGCTTTTTTGACACCGTTAAATCCCACTCTGGAGGAGTTGGCGGATACTAAAACTGCAGTATCGGAAGCGGTGACCAATGCAATCATTCACGGATATGGTGAGACGGAGGGGACAGTAGAGCTGTGGTGTGCAAGACGCGGAAGGGAAGTGTGGTTTCATGTGAAGGATACCGGAAACGGAATTGCGGATATTAAAGCGGCTATGGAACCGATGTACACAACGAAACCGGAGCAGGAGCGTTCCGGAATGGGTTTTTCGTTTATGGAGGCATTTACAGACGAACTGATTGTGGAGTCGGCAGTGGGAGAAGGAACCCTTGTGAAAATGAAAAAAGTAATGGGGTAAACAGGAGGAGCATGTTTGGATACAATCGGACTGATACGTCTTTCGCAGGCAGGAGACAGACAGGCTAGGGAGCAGCTGATTAACGAAAACGTAGGACTTGTGTGGAGTATGGTGCGCCGTTTTCTCGGAAGAGGCTGTGAAGCAGAGGATTTGTTCCAAATCGGAACCATCGGCTTAATCAAAGCAATTGATAAATTTGATGTGAGTTTTGATGTGAAATTCTCAACCTATGCGGTACCGATGATTAGTGGGGAAATAAAACGCTTCCTCAGAGATGACGGAATGATAAAGGTAAGCAGAACGCTGAAGGAAAATAATATGAAATTGCGGGCAGCAGGGGAGCGGCTGTCGACAACGTTGGGACGAGATGCTACGTTGGAGGAAATTGCGCTGGATACGGGACTTAGTATGGAAGAAATCGTCCTGGCCATGGAAGCATGTACGGAGGTGGAATCCCTGTCAAAACCGGTGAATCGACCGGATGGAACGGAAAGCACGTTGGCGGAACGAATTCCGGGAGAAGAAGATGCAACAGAGCAGATTGTGAATCATCTGGTAATGAAGCAGGTGCTGGATTTATTAAAAACAGAGGAACGTCAGTTGATTGAATTAAGATATTTTCAAAATAAAACCCAGGCAGAGATTGCAGGAATTTTTGGAGTCAGCCAAGTACAAGTCAGCAGAATGGAAAAGAAAATATTACAACGAATGAGAAGTTTTCTTGTATAGTATATGCAAAATCGGCACATACTTCCGTCAATAACAAAAAAGGCGGTGAATAACAATGACGGTGAAACAAAGAATCATCCTGGCCATTGTGGCAGTGGCTCTTTTAATGACGGTTATTTTATTTTTGTGGATTTTTCGCAAACCGGAAGAATCTCCAAAGGGTATTTTGGTATATAGAGAAGCGTATATGCGGATTGCAGACCGTCCTTGGCAGGGAGAACGTTTATGTCACAACAAGTAACGGTATATCTTCATTTTGACCAGTGCGTGTTGGTTAAGAAAAGAAGCGTGCGATTGGAAGAGGTTGCTTCTGTTTTTTCTACAGACCCAAAGGTAAAACAGAATATAGGAAAGTTAGAGTTGTATTGTTTCCCGGAAGGAAAAAAAGAGAAAAAAGTATTTTCTGTGATGAAGGTTATTGAACTGGTGGAACGTACTTATCCGGAAGTGGAACTGACTACGGTAGGAGAAGCGGATTTTATTGTGGAATATAAACCGGAGAAGAACGGACCGCTTACGAAGCTTTTGGAGTGGGGGAAAACCGGATTTGTGGCTTTGGCAGTGTTTTTCGGCTCCGCATTTACCATTATCACCTTTAATAAAGACTCATCCATCGAAGAAATATTTCCAATGATTTACCGGCTGACAGAAGGTGCGGAACGAGGAGGCCCGGGAGAACTGGAAATCGCGTATAGTTTAGGACTTCCGCTTGGAATTATCTTGTTTTTTAATCATTTTCTGCGGAAAAAGATTGACAGTGACCCGACGCCGTTGCAGGTGCAGATGCGCCAGTACGAGAAGGATGTGAACGCAACCATTATTGAAAATGCATCCAGAGAGGGGAAGAAGGAAGATGTCTGATACGGTATTATCAGTGGTGTATGCTCTTGCGGGACTCTCCTTTGGGGCTGCAGTGGCGGCGGGTTTATTTGCATTTATCACCACTGTAGGAGTGGTAACGCGGTTGGCAGCCGGAACAAAAACGGCAAAGTATATTAAGCTGTATGAGACGGTGGCTATATTTGGGGTGACATTGGCAAACGGCATTGATTTGTTTCAGTGGGAAATTTTCGGCGGCGTGATTGTAAGATGCCTGTGCGGACTTTTCTTTGGTGTGTTTATCGGATGCCTTGCAGCAGCATTGGCGGAAGTGGTAAATGTATTTCCTGTAATGACGCGAAGAATAAAGCTAAAGGCAGGAATGCCTTATCTGGTGCTGGCATTTGCTCTGGGAAAAGGGTTTGGCGCATGGTATCACCTGATTCTCGGCGCGGGCAAGTAAAAAAAGAAAGTGCTACGTTTGAATGTCGGCAGTTGCAGCTGTGGTTGGAAAGGAGTCTGAAAGTAATGGATGAAAAACAAAGAAAACGTATGATATATGAAGTGATAAAGGAAAATGATCCGGAAAAACGGGATAAAAAATATAATGCCTATGTAGAACAGGTAACGCCCAAGCATAATCCGTGGATCAATATTCTTTGGGCCTTTTTGGTGGGCGGTGCCATCTGCACATTGGGACAGGTTCTGATAACATTGTATCAAAACTTGGGAGCATCAAAAGAGGATGCGGCATTGTATGTAACACTCACACTGATTTTCTTATCTGCGTTAACCACCGGGTTGAATTTGTATCAGAAGCTGACAAAGATTGCGGGAGCCGGAAGTGTGGTGCCGATTACCGGGTTTGCTAATTCCGTAGCCGCATCTGCCATTGAGTATAAGAAAGAGGGTCAGGTATTTGGTATCGGATGTAAGATCTTTACCATCGCCGGGCCGGTAATTTTGTACGGGATATTGACCAGCTGGGGACTGGGAGTAATCTATTGGATTGTAAAATTGTTGGGATTAGTGTAGAGGAAAAGAAGAGGAACCTTTATTATCGTAAGTTTTCGATGATAAAGGTTCCTTTCGATTTGCGTATTGCGTTGCTATAAAATAAGAGGATTTACTTTAACTGTCCGCGGATTTCTTCAATCAGGAAATCTACAAACTTACTGTCGGAATTTTCTTCCCCGTAGCAGTTTTCCTTGCCGAATACAATACCGGAGTTGTGTTCCTTGGTGTAAGTTTTCCACTCCGGAAGCGGAGTGCCGTCAATATCAACACCGTTCGGATTACCGGTTTTGATAAAGTTGGTCATGTAGTTACACATCTGACGGGACACATCGTAATGCTTTCCGGTAAACGGCCTCCAACACTTTGCCAAGGTTTCAAAGAAGAACCATAAATCAACGGAATGGAAGGTACCCGGAGCGTCCGGTCCCGGAATATCCGCATCGAAACGATAGTAGTAGCAATCCTTTGTGTTGCCGCTTTCCTGACTGTCGAGGAACAGACTCTTAACGGAACATTCGATACCGCTGACCGGAGCAAAGGCGGTGTTGCCCATAAAGGAAATCTGCTTCTTGCTTTCAGCGAAGGCAAGAAACTCTTCAGCCTTGTCACCAAAGAACTCTTTTGCTTTTTCTCGTAATTCCGCTTCATCCTTTGCCGGGATGGAGTTTAAGAACTCGTCAGCGGTGTTGCCTGCCATCAGTGGTACATTTAAACCTTTGCCCGCTGCAATCAGTTTCATCGGATCCCCCACAGAGAATACACCGTCCTGAATCTGGAACATGCGACCATGAGTAACAACATATTCGTCGTATTTGGAAAGAAGCCATGTGGCATCCATTGCTCTTGCTTCTGCTAAAGACTTGGCACCGATGAAATCAAAGAAGCCTTTTCCTTGTTCTTGGGCCTTCTCAAAGGTCATAGGAGAAGTGACCGGACTCTGTACCATATACGGACTGCGAATAGCACCGCTCATGATAACTGCCTTTTGGAATAATCCTTCATTCTGTGGGGAAGTAAGCTGCTGCATAACACTGCCGCCACCTGCGGATTGTCCTGCAATGGTGATATTATCCGGGTCGCCGCCGAAAGCAGCAATATTTCTCTTGACCCACTTAATGCCGGCCTGCTGGTCAAGAAGACCAAAGTTTGCCGGAGCGTCCGGCTGTTCCTTTGCCAGCTCCGGATGTGCTAAGAAACCGAACAAGTTCAAACGATAGTTTACGGTTACAACAACGACACCGCGTCTTGCAAAACGTTCTCCGTCAAATTCCATCTCTGCGGTGTAACCCCAGTTAAAACCGCCGCCGAAAATCCAAACAAGAACCGGAAGTTTATCTTCCGTGCTTTTTGCATTGGTCCATACGTTCAAGTAGAGACAGTCTTCGCCCATCGGAATTTCCGGGTCCACATGCCACTCCTTACAGTAGATGTCGGTCCCCAGTCCCGGTGTGTTCTGGACGGAAATCGGAGCAAATTCATATGCCTCCAGTTCGCCTTCCCAATCCGGACACGGCTGCGGTGCGCGCCATCTGTTTTCTCCTACCGGCGGAGCTGCAAACGGAATTCCCTTAAATGCGGTAACTCGAGGATCTGCTGCCGGTAACCCTTTAACAATACCGTTTTCTGTTTTTGCCTTACGAATCATAAATAAACATCCTCCTTTTTGGTTGTCGGCACGCCCCTTCTTACGATTTGAGGGAAGTCTTGTAACGGTTCGGTCCTGCGGAATCCATTCCTTTCTTGCTTGTCGCAACGCTCCGTCAAACTTCCTCTAAGAACGACTAGGACGCTCGGGTGTGGCCTCGCGCCCAGTCTTATCTAAGAGGTGATTTCGACTGCGCTAAGGACGCGACCCTTCGGGAATGCAAGAAATGGAATGTTTCAGCAGCAAGCGAACCGTCTGCTATACATCCAATCAAATCGTAAGAATCGCCACGCCCGTAGCCGCGTGCCGAGAAAAAACAATAGCTACTTCAACAGTTCAAAAGATTTGAGGCTTACATTTCCGCCACCGCGGTAAGTAAGATAGATTGCGTTAACACCGTCCGGAATGTTAGCCTCGCCTTCGTAGCGTTCCCAAACATTGGTATACTCTAAGGTAACGGAACCGAGAACTTCACCGTCCCAGGCGGTCTTGACTTCAAAGGTACCGTTGCCATAGCCCCGGGTGTTGACTGCAAATCGTTTGACGCCCTTACAGTCGAAGTATTTGAAGCCGGCAGTAGCACTGTTGGTCATGTTGCCGATGTAACCCGGATTTTCATCCCCGTCTCTGCCATCCTGCATTACCTTCGGGAAGCCTTCGCCGCCGACAAACGGATGCGGCTTGTCGGTAAATAAGTTACATGCAAGGTAACCTGCATATTCGCCTTCTCCCGGAAGAGGGCCGCCGTTTAAACCGCAGGAGGTAAGCTCTACCTGCTTAATGGAACCGTCTGCTTCTATAGTAATCTTTTCCGCACAACCCTGACGAGAGTACCAGGTACCGTTGGTCTGACGGTGATAGAAGATGTACCATTCGCCGTTAATCTCCACGATGCTGCCGTGGTTGTTTGCGCCGTAAGCCGCAGGCATATCTGCCGGTTTGTAGGTGTCGATATGTAAATCACAGTTGCTGACAATGACACCGCCGTAGGTGAACTTATCCGTCGGACTCTTAGCGGTAGCATAGCAAAGCTCGTGCATTACTTCGGAAGAATAGATGAAGTAGTAGGTGTCGCCGATTTTGCGGATGGAAGAGGCTTCAAAGAAGGAGTGACCTTCAAAACCGCTGCCTTCACAGTACATACAACCCGGAACCACTAACTTCGGTGCCTCTAAAATCGTAATCATGTCGGAGTCGAGAACGGTGACTAAAGAACCGGTACGGCTCTTGTCGCCTCTGCCGCAGAAACCGGTGTAGAGGTAAGTCTTGTTATCTTCGGTTAACACACCCGGATCAAACTGCGGTTCGTCGCCCTGCTTTTCCCCAAGACGGGTGCCGTCTGCGTAGTGAACATAGCCATAGAACTCATACTGACCTGCCGGAGTATCACATACTGCAACGGACACTACCGGAGCGTGGTCAAGACAATAGTAAAGATAATATCTGCCGTCCGGTCCTACGGTAACGTCCGGTGCATAGAGACACATCTTCCCTTCGCGGTTCAGCGGGTCAGATGTTTTCGGGTAAATCACACCCTCATAACGCCAATTGCCCAAATCATCCACCGGGGCAGACCAACATACATAGTCGCCGAGACAGAATACATGTCCGTTGTACAAATCGTGGGAACCGTATACGTAAACACGGTCACCGAATACGTACGGCTCACCGTCCGGAATGTACTCCCAGGACGGAAGATACGGATTCAAACCTAATGCTTTTGTTGCCATAAAAATACCTCCGCTCAAAATTCATAAATTGAAATAGTGGGGGAATTAAGAAAATAAAAAATCCCCATTGATTCCATGATAAAACAACTTAATTAGAAAGTCAATTAGCAAGCTAATCAATGCAAGGATTTTTATATAAAAGGTTATTTTGTCGGGTGTATTACAGAATCCGGATACGAGCGGAATGACTTGCTTTGGTGTCCTTGTCTGACTTGACGAGGCCTTGTTCCGAAGCTATAATAAAAAGAAAGAGGAAAAGAGGGAGGCGTTATTATGACAACACATAAAAGAAAAATCACTGTTATCGGTCATAAAAATCCGGATACCGATTCGGTTTGTTCTGCGATAGCCTATGCGGAACTGAAAAATCGTTTAACAAATTCCGATTTGTATGTACCCCGTCGTGCCGGTGACATTAATGCCGAAACCCGTTTTGTATTAAAACATTTTAATGTGGATGTGCCGGAGTTGGTGGAGGATGTAGGTACTCAGGTGAAGGATATCGAAATTCGTGAAATTGCCGGGGTGGCAGGCAGTATTTCTCTTAAAAATGCGTATACTCTGATGAAAGAGAAAAATGTAGTCACCTTACCGATTACCAAGGAAGGATATTTGGAAGGGCTGATTACCATTGGTGATATTGCCACATCCTACATGGATGTGTATGACAGCAGCATTTTATCCAAGGCAAAAACCTCTTACCGTAACATTGTGGAAACGTTGGATGCAGAGCTTTTGGTAGGAGATGAGACAGCGATTTTTGACGCCGGGAAGGTACTGGTGGCAGCGGCGAACCCGGATTTGATGGAAGGGTATATTGCGGAACACGATTTGGTTATTACCGGAAATCGGTATGAAACCCAGTTGTGTGCCATTGAGATGAATGCGGCATGTATTGTGATATGTGAAGGTGCGACTGTGTCCCTGACAATTCGTAAGCTGGCGGAAGCAAAGGGATGTACCGTACTGTCCACACCTCACGATACCTATACGGTAGCTCGTCTGATTAACCAAAGTATGCCGATTGAGTATTTCATGATTAAAGAAAGAATCGATATTTTCCGGACCACGGATTTTGTGGATGAAATCAGAGAGGTTATGACAAAGAAGCGAACCCGTGACTTCCCGATTTTAGATACCAAGGGGAAATACCGCGGTATGATTTCACGCAGAAATTTGTTGGATATGAAGAAAAAACAGGTCATTCTTGTGGATCATAATGAAAAGAGCCAGGCGGCAGACGGTGTGGAAAATACGGAGATTTTGGAAATTATTGACCATCATCGTCTGGGAACCATGGAAACCATGGCTCCGGTATTTTTCCGCAATCAACCCCTGGGATGTACCGCCACGATCATTTATCAGATGTATCAGGAAAACCGGGTGGAAATCTCTCAAAAGATTGCAGGACTGTTATGCTCGGCAATTCTTTCCGATACGTTAATGTTCCGTTCTCCGACCTGTACACCGGCGGACAAGGCAGCAGCAGAGACTTTGGCAGAGATTGCCGGGATTACGGTGGAATCCTATGCCAATGAAATGTTTTTGGCAGCAAGTAATATGTGTAATAAATCCGAAGAAGAGATTTTCTTCCAGGATTTTAAGAAATTTTCTACAGAGGATGTGACATTCGGCATCAGTCAGATTACATCTTTAAATGCAGAGGAATTAAAGATGATTGGAGAACGAATTAAACCGTGTTTGGAGCAGTTCCGCCAAAATCAAAAGGTAGATATGGTATTCTTTATGCTGACAGATATTGCAAAAGAGTCTACCATCTTGCTGTATGAAGGAGAGGATGCGGCAGCTTTGTTAGAGGTATTATACGGTCACAGCGATGGGGAAAGCTGTATTGAGCTTCAAGGAGTGGTTTCCCGTAAGAAACAGTTGGTGCCGTCGCTGATTCAGGCGGTGCAGCAGATATAACAGAAAAATAAGGGAGGGTATCCTGCAAGACATTGGCTTGCATTCGATACCCTCCTTTTGTTGCGGGAACTATATTACAGTTTGGTTACGCGATACATTGCAGCTCCGTGAGCAGGAAGTTTTTGGCTGATACAGCCGTCGGTGACGGTAAATTCGGTTTTGTTCCAAATATCATAGCAAGAATAATTCGTGCCAAACGGTAGTACCGCACTGACTTCTGCTTCTGTTTCGCCCAGATTAAAGAGAGCAATACAGAAATCACCGTTTTCATAGGTGCACATCCAGGCACAGGTCTCTGCAGCTTCTGTTTTTTTGCGGAAGAGCGGATGGGCAGAGTGGGAGTGTTGTAACACTTCGATTAACTCCGGATTATTTAACAGACTCATGGTGAAGTCGTCAAAGCCGGTCATGTCTCCTCCGATCATCAGCGGAGAACGCATGATACACCACAGCGTCAACATGGTAATCTGCTCGTCCTTTGTGAACTTTGTTCGGTTTTCTTTGCCGTATACCTGATTGATCGGTCCGATCGGAAGCATATCCGCATCCGGCCAGTAACCGTGGGTTTTGGTGACACCGGAGTGGATGCACCACTTTTCCGCACGTTCGAACATATTGTAAAGAAGGTCCCATCTGTCCCAAAAGTCATCGGTAATACGCCACATGTTGGCATGCTGCTTCATATGCTCTGCCATGTCAAGACGAGCCGGTCCCGGGGAAAGGGAAAGGACAATGTCTCTGCCACAGTGTTTGATAGCGTTTGCGATGGCTTCCACTTCTGCTACCGGATAGCCGCGACAGATATCGTCTACCTTAATAAAGTCAACACCCCAGGAGGCGTACAACTCAAGTAAACTGTTGTAATAGGCCTGGCCGCCTTCGGTAGTGCAGTTGACACCGTACATATCCGTGTTCCAGTCACAGATACTGCTCTGTGCGGAAATTTGTCTTGCAGTCATGGTGCTGCCTTTAATCGGTGTGTTCTGATGTACTGCCTGACGCGGAATACCACGCATAATGTGAATGCCGAATTTCAGACCCAAAGAATGAACATACTCTGCAAGCGGTGCAAACCCTGCACCGTTGGCAGCGGAAGGAAAACGGTTAACCGCCGGCATAAGACGGGAGTATTCATCCATGCAAAGTTCGGTGAAATTGTGATAATAGTGATTCTTTGCGGTAGGTTCATACCACTGGATGTCCACCACTACGTATTCCCATCCGTATTGCTTTAAATTTTTTGCCATAAAATCGGCATTTGCTCTTACAATGTCTTCGGTTACGGCAGCTCCGTAACAATCCCAACTGTTCCAGCCCATAGGCGGTGTTTGTGCTATCATAAGAAACCTCCTGGTTTGTTTTGTTATCATAAGTCTAAGACTTTTTCTCTTGATTTGCCATGGCATAATGTTGACATGACATGGGAAAATGTGATATATGAAAAGAAAGGAGGATGTGCAGAATGGGACTTTTTCATGTGTGGTATGCCCATACAGATGTGATGTTACAGGATATTTGTCTTTTGCAGTACGGAGAGCAGGAATGTGACAGCGGATATGGGTACGGGCCTTGTATCAGAAATTTCTATTTTATTCACTATGTATATCGAGGGAAAGGGCACCTTATTATAGAAGGAAAACGCTTTGATATTGAGGCCGGACAATATTTTTTAATTTGTCCGGGACAGATGGCATATTACGAAGCGGATAAAGAAGACCCGTGGGAGTATCGCTGGTTTGAAATCTCAGGCGCACTGTGTAAAAGGCTGATGAAGCAATCGGGATTTTCGGGAAACTGTCCTGTGATTTGTGATAAAGAAAAGCGGGTGGGAAATGCAGTGCTTGCGCTCATAAGATCGGAAGAGGCTCCTTTTTCCGCACTATTGGGAAAAACCTGGGAAATACTACATGCCATGACAGAAAACGGAGGAGGATTTTCGGCGGAAGTTCGGGGTGAAGACTATGTACGCAAGTGTGAGACCTATATACGAATGAATCTGCATAAAAAGCTTCGTGTAGCGGAACTGGCTGAGTATGCCGGAATAGACAGGAGTTATTTAAGCCGGTTATTCAAAGAGCATAAAGGGCTTAGTCCGCAGCAGTATATATTGAAGTTAAAAATGGAAGCGGTGGCGCAATATCTGAAAAAGGAGGAGACTACGGTCAAAGAAACAGCATTATGTGTAGGGTATGAGGACCCGCTGGAATTCTCAAAACAGTTTCGTAAGCAGTTTCGTGTTTCTCCGACGGAGTGGAGAAAGAAGGCGTTCTATGAACAATCCATACAAGACTATATGCAATAGAAGATAATAGGGAAAATGAGCGTGATATGGTATGGATAATATAGAAATATTATAATAAAACGGAGGAAATGTATTGTTTTGAGATATTGATAATGTGTAAGAAAATGAATTTTTAACACGGGTTTTTGTTATTAATGAAAGTACAAATAGTCTTAAAAAGACTGGATATAACAAAATGAACAAAGGAACATAATATAAATATTTGCATATTTTTGCTTGCAAGTTAATAAAAAGTGCGGTATAGTAATGTGAATGAAGGTTGAGGATTGGGTTTTGTAACAGAAACAACATGGTACATAATGTTAATGGGACAGTCACAAATGTGATAATATAAGGAGAGTTGTAGATGAAACCGGGAAAACAAAGAACAATGGAAATTAACGAAAAGACGTCCATGCTATTGTTGGCGGGACCGATTTTTGTGGAATTGTTGTTGAATATTCTGTTAAGCAATGTGGATACCGTGATGTTAAGCCGTTACTCTGAAAATTCGGTAGGTGCGGTAGGAAATGCCAACCAGATGATGTTTCTGTTTATTATTATGTTTAACGTCATTGCCGGAGCAACGGGAGTTGTTGTGGCACAGTATCTTGGTGCGAAGAAAACAGAGAATATGAATCAGATATATACATTGGCAGTGGTATTTAATCTGGTTTTGGGATTGGTTCTTTCTGCTGTTGTGTTTTTGTTCCGGGATGTCTTTTTAAAGGCATTAAAAGTAAGTGCGGTGCAGGTAGAGGACGCGGGAACCTATATGGCCATTGTAGGCGGTTTTCTGTTTTTGCAGGCAGGCTACAATGTTATGGTACAGATTCTTCGCTGTCACGGGTATACCAGAGTAGGTATGTTTATTTCTTTGACGGTTAATCTGGTGAATATAGTCGGAAACTGGTTGTTCTTATACGGACCGTTGAAGTTCCTGAATCTGGGAGTGGCCGGTGTTGCGATTTCTACCGTGACGGCTCGTGCCATTGCATTAAGTGTGGCATTGTTTATTTTCTTCCGATATAAAATCGGTAAGATATCCTTGCGTACTTTGAATCCGTTCCCGAAGCAGATTTTACTCCGTATGTTAAAAATCGGAATACCGTCTGCCGGAGAGAACCTGGCCTACTCTATGTATCAGTTGGTGTTACTTTCCTTTATTAATCCCATGGGGGAACTGGCAGCCAATGCAAAGGTGTACAGTAATACATTAATGTCATTTTCTGTTGTGTTTTCCAATGCCCTTGCCCAGGCAACACAGATTGTTACGGGACATTTGGTAGGTGCAGGAAGAGAGGATGCGGCAGATAAGCGTGTTATGAAAACTCTTTGGACATCTCTTCCGGTGGCTGTAGGAATCGCAACATTAAATCTTTTGATTTGTCCGTGGACATTGAAAATTTTCACATCAAATCCGGATGTGGTGCCGCTTGTAAGACAGGTATTGGCAGTAGGTATTATACTTGAAATCGGGCGTACTACAAACCTGGTTGTGATCGGAAGTATGAAAGCAGCGGGAGATGTTTTGTTCCCGGTACTGATGGGGCTTCTCAGTATGTGGGGCTGCGGTGTTATTGTGGGACATACGTTTGGTGTGACACTGGCCTTTGGTATCGGCGGCGTATTCATGGGAACTGCTGCGGATGAGTGCCTTCGGGGAATTATTATGTTTGTACGTTGGCGTCGCGGAAAGTGGAAGGGCAAGGCCATTGTACGGCGCAGCTAACAGAAGAAAAGCTGATATTGGGAACAGCAGGAAGGGTGAACCCCTATTCCTGCTGTTCTTTTCTTTTTTTACGGCGCACCCGGTTGATATGTCGTTCAAAATCCCCGTTGTTTAATAGCTTGGCTAATACGTACTGCATATAGGTGGGAACCGTACAGGAGTAAAAGCCAAGCTTTTCTTCAAATACGGGAACCAGGTGCTTGGGTAAAACCATATATCCTACGCGGAGAGAGGGAGAAATGGTTTTGGAAAATGTATTCATATAAATCACATTGTCATCCGGACTATGGGAGAACAGGGTTTCTTCCGGCTTTTTGGATACGGTAAACTCGGATTCGAAATCATCCTCTACCAAATAGCGTTGCTTTTTTGCTGCCCAACGCATGTATTCATGACGTTTGGAGGCGGAAGCGGTTACACCGCTGGGAAAGCTGCGGTAAGGAGAAATGTGCAGAACATCGGCTGCGCACTCACGCAGGGCAGAACTTTCGATACCGTCGGTGCCTAAAGGAAGCATGGTATATTGCGCCGCTGCCCCATGATAGACCTGTTCGATTTTTTTGTAGGAAGGGGATTCCAGCGCATATAGCTTGTCTCTGCCGAGAAGCTCCACAATCAAGCTGTACAGGTATTCGGAACCGGACCCGATAATGATTTGGGATGTATCCGCAAGGATGCCTCGACTGCGCAGGAGGTAGCGACGAAGTGCATTCCGCAGTTCCGTACAACCGCAATTCGGACTGCGTTCAAGGATTCCCTCTTCATAGTCATTTAATACACTTCGCATGGTTTTTGCAAGGACGGAAAAGGGAAACTCCGCGGAAGGAGAGGCGGTGTGCAGAAAATCGGAGGGAGCAGGTTCGGAAGAAGCATGAGAAGTGTCCGGGAAAGGCGAAAGGGATCGGAGGGAAGCAGAAGGAGACAAAAGAAGGAAATCCTCTGCCGGAGAGAAACCGTCTTCTGTACGGAAACAAACAAAGTACCCGCTACGTTCTCTTGATTCGATATATCCTTCCTCGCACAAAAGGGCATAGGAATGCTCTACCGTAACCGTGCTGATACCGGTTTCGGCAGCAATCAGTCGTTTGGAAGGCAGCTTTTTGCCAAAGGGATATACACCTTGGATAATATCATCCCGTACCTGTTTGTAAAGTTGAAGATAGGCAGGAGCATCGTCTGTTTTTTTGATTGCGTATTTCATCTGGTATTATAAAATTCTCCTATTCTGACTATTATTGTATTATCAAAATAAGTATATACTGAGTTTGGTAAAAATGCAAGGAGGAAAACAAGATGACACATAATCAGCAGAAAAAAATAGCAGTAATCAATGATTTTTGCGGGTTCGGACGTTGTTCCCTAACCGTATCTTTGCCGATTATTTCAGCACTCCGGGTGCAGTGTTGTCCTGTACCGACTTCGATTTTTTCCAATCATACCGCATATGACAGTTTCTTTTTTACGGACTATACCAAGCATATGGAAGCCTATATGAACGAGTGGGAGAAACTGGGATTGATGTTTGACGGAATTCTGACGGGTTTTTTAGGGTCGCCGGAACAAACACGGATTGTTCGCAATTTTTTGGCGAAATTCAAACGGGAAAATACGGTTACGGTGGTGGATCCGGTGATGGGGGATGAGGGAAAGCTTTATGCCACGTATTCGTCGGAACTGGCAGACCAGATGAAAGAATTGCTTCCTTATGCGGATATATTGACACCGAATCTGACGGAAGCATGTATTTTGACGAATACGACCTATCGGCGGGATATGAATACACCGGAATTAACGGACTTATGTGCGAAATTGAGTCTTTTGGGACCCAAAAAGATTGTAATTTCCGGGTTGGAACGGAAAGGACGATTGATTAATTTCGTGTATGAAGAGGGAAAGTTACCGGTGGAGGTGTCGGGACCGAAAATCGGACCGTGCCGCGCAGGCACAGGAGATGTGTTTTCGTCTATTATAGCAGCGGATGCGGTAAACGGTGTGGATTTTCTTGCTTCTGTGCGCCATGCGGCGGTATTTATTGCAAAGGTGTTGGGCCGGGCAGTGGAACTGGAGATTCCTGCTACGGACGGAATATGCTTTGAAGAGTTTTTATCTGAAATCGGAAAGGATGTACAGGAAAATGGTGAATAATGAAAAAAACAGAAAAATAAAATATATGTGTCTTGCCGGGGTGTTGACAGCATTGGTATTTGTGTTCACGGCGTATCTTCAAGTACCCAGTGCTACGGGATATGTACATTTAGGGGATGGGTTTATTTGCTTTGCCTCTTGTATTCTGCCGCTTCCGTATGCGTTGTTTGTGGGCGCGGGAGGTGCACTTTTGGCAGATTGTCTGACAGGATATGCGATCTGGGCACCGGGATCTGCTGTGATAAAGGCACTGATGGTACTTTGTTTCAGTAGAAAAGGGAAACATATCTGTAGCGGTCGTAATCTGCTTGCCTTACTGCCGGCAGCGGCACTGTGCGTGGGCGGCTATTACTTATACGGTGCGTTCCTTGCAGGAAGCTTTGCTTCTCCTGTTACTGAAATTCCGGGAAACATTATGCAGTCGGTATGCAGTGCTGTCATATTTGTTATTTTAGCCATCATAACGGATAAAATAAAAATAAAACGATATTTGTAATAAGTAAGGAAAGGCTTCTCGAATCAAGAGAAGCCTTTTTTTGAAGAATAAAAAACCGTAAAAGGGCAAATACTGTGGCAAAGGAAAAAAGAAAGGCGGCAACAAGATGAGTGAAAAAATAGTTGGGGCCCAAAGTGTTTGTTTTACGGAAGATGTATATGTGCTTGGCCGGGCGGCAGTTGTTGGAAAAAAAGAAGGCGAGGGACCGCTTCGTTCCTTCTTTGATGTGATTGACGATACGGATATGTTCGGCGGGGAAAACTGGAATGATGCGGAAAGCAGAATGATGCAACTGGCTGCGGCCCGGGCAATCAAAAAAGCAGGCTTGACGCCGAAACAAATTCGGATGTTGTTTGCAGGAGATTTGTTGGGACAGCTCCTTGCCAGTTCCTTTGGCGCAGGGGAATTACCGATTCCTTTTTTAGGTGTATACGGAGCTTGTTCGACTATGGGTGAAAGTCTTTTGTTGGCTTCTATGATGGTGGCGGGGGGATTTGCAGATTGTACGGAAGCGGTTACATCCAGCCATTTTGCCAGTGCGGAAAAAGAATTCCGGTTTCCTTTGGGGTACGGAAACCAGAGACCTCTTGCGGCAACCTGGACTGTGACGGGAAGCGGTGCGTTGGTGGTGGGAAACAGGACGGCACTGGAACGGTGCAGAGCTCAGAGAGAGGAGAAAACAGGGCCACATGCCGGTTCCGCAAAATCCGGTGTGGAAGTTGTGATTGCCGGCGGTACGGTGGGGCGAGTGACAGACTTTGGAGTGAAAGATAAAGCCAATATGGGGGCTTGCATGGCTCCGGCAGCTTCTAAAGTGGTTGCCACCCATTTGCGGGACTTTCACAGAACACCGGAGGATTATGATAAAATCATTACCGGCGATTTGGGGGCTGTCGGTGCGAAGATATTTGCGGATTTAATGGGCCAGGAAGGGTACCGGGTAGAACCGGTGCAGGATGATTGCGGGTTGTTGATTTACGATAATGAATTGCAGGATACCCATTCCGGAGGGTCCGGTTGCGGATGCAGTGCTGTGACGTTGGCGGGATATCTTCTTGATAAGCTTTATGAGGGAGAATGGAAGCGGATTTTGTTTGTGCCCACGGGAGCATTGCTTTCACCGGTCAGTGCCAATGAAGGCAGCAGCATTCCGGGAGTGGCCCATGCCATTATTTTGGAACGGAGAGAGGGGGTAGCGTAAGATGGAATATGTACTTGCATTTGTAGTGGGCGGTGCAATTTGCGCAGGGGTACAGGTGTTGATGGATCAGACGAAACTGCAACCGGGACGAATTATGGTTCTGCTGGTGTGCAGTGGGGCGGTGCTTAGTGCCATCGGGGTGTACACACCTTTTAAAGAATGGGCAGGCGCGGGAGCATCCGTTCCGTTATTGGGATTCGGTCATACACTGTTTGAAGGTGTGAAAAAAGCAGTGGATGAAAGCGGATTTTTAGGAATATTTAAAGGCGGTTTTACCGCATCGGCCGTAGGAATCAGCGGTGCACTTGTATTTGGGTATTTTGCATCTCTACTCTTTAAGTCAAAAATGAAGGATTCGTGAAAAATTGGTGAACTGGGCTTTTTCGCGGTGTTTTGCTTGCCTTTTTTGCTGTGGCATGGTATACTATAAAGCGTGTTTCCTCTAAGCGGGAGCACGCTTTTCGCTTTATATGAGTAAAAAAAGGAAAGAGGAATAAAGTATGAAAAAAAGATGGTACACTGCTGCGGTTTGCGTGGCAATGAGTATGGCACTGTGTGCGTGTAACAATGCGAATCAAACGGTAAGCAATGCAACTCCGACTCCGGTAGCAGGCCCGGAAGTTCCGACAACAACTCCGGAAGCAACCGCAACACCGTCGGCGATTCAGAAAATGGAAGAAGAACTTCCGGTTACGGATTATGATGATTATGTAGAATCCACTGTTTTACCGGAAGGTTATAATGCGATTGAAGTGGAAAAGGTGACAGAGGAAGATGTCGACGCTTACGTACAGGAAGTGTTGGAAAATAACAAGGACAGAGAGTTGAAAGACGGCGCTATCGAGCTTGGCGATATTGCTATTATCGACTACACCGGATATATGGATGGTGTTACCTTTGAGGGTGGCTCGGACATCGGATTTGAGATGGAGGTAGGTTACGCTAACTTTATCGAAGGGTTTGAATCCGGCTTGGTTGGTGCAAAGAAAGGTGATACCGTAACATTAAATCTGAAGTTTCCGGAAAATTATCATGCTACCGATAAAGCCGGTAAGGATGTTATGTTTGTAGTAAAGATTAATTCCGTGGCGGCACAGGTGCTTCCGGAGTTTAATGATGAGTTTGTAACTAAGATTACATCCGGAGAGTATACCACCACGAAGGATTTTCGTGATTATTCCAGAGGATTTCTGTCTGAGGAAAGAAGATATACCACCGTTATGGATTTCCTTGTAAAGAATGCAACCTTTGGAAAGTTAAACGAAGAGTATATTACCGCGGCATTTGAGTTGGAAAAAGAGTACTATGCATTGATGTACGGTTGTGAGAGTGTTGCTCAGTTTGAGGAAGTGTACGGCGCGGAAACCAGCGAGATGTTATGGGAATTGGTGGAACACCAGATTCGTCGTTATGAGCAGGACAGAGTGGTGTTATACTGTGTGGCAAAGGCAGAGAATATGGAACTGTCCGAGGAAGCATATAATTTGAAATTGGCAGAATACGCAAACAGCATGGGCGTGACGGTAGAGGAGGTTTTGGACGTTCAGGATGAGAAATCCTTACGTCAGTCTATGTTAATGGAGTCTGCGTTGGAATTTTTATTAGAAAGTTCGGTTGAAGTAGAGAAAGGGGAAGAATAATGAATTTAAAGGGACGTTCGTTTTTAAAATTATTGGATTATACACCGGAGGAGATTTTATATCTGGTGGATTTGGCGGCAGAGCTTAAGGACAAGAAGAAAAAGGGAATTCTTACCAAAGATATGCACGCCGGTAAGAATGTGGCATTGATTTTTGAAAAAACCAGTACCAGAACCCGCTGTTCTTTTGAAGTGGCAGCCTATGACCTGGGGATGGGCTGCACATATTTGGATCCGACCAGTTCCCAAATCGGAAAGAAAGAAAGCATTGCGGATACCGCAAGAGTGTTGGGAAGTATGTACGAAGGTATTGAGTACCGCGGATTTGAACAGGAAATTGTGGAAGAACTGGCAAAGTACGCAGGAGTGCCGGTTTGGAACGGTTTAACTAACGAGTTCCATCCGACCCAGATGTTAGCCGATGTACTTACCATTAAGGAGAAACTCGGAAAAATCAAAGGTGTGAAGCTGACCTACATGGGAGATGCCCGTTACAATATGGCAAATTCCCTGATGGTAGTTTGTGCAAAGCTTGGTATGCATTTTACGGCTTGTACCTCTGCAAAGTATTTCCCGGATAAGGCGTTGGTCGCAACCTGTCAGGAAATTGCGGCACAGACCGGTGCAACCATTACACTTACCGAGGATGTGAAGGCGGGTACCGCAGGTGCAGACGTGGTTTACACCGACGTATGGGTATCCATGGGCGAGCCGGACAGTGTTTGGACGGAAAGAATCAAAGAGCTTTCTCCGTATCAGGTGAATAAAGCGGTTATGGACAATGCGGGTCCGCAGGCTATCTTTATGCATTGTTTGCCGGCATTTCACGACTTAAAGACTAAGATTGGTCAGGAAATCAGTGAAAAGTTCGGTATTTCCGAAATGGAAGTAACGGATGAAGTGTTTGAATCTTCTCAGTCCGTAGTGTTTGACGAGGCAGAGAATCGTATGCATACCATCAAGGCAGTGATGGCTGCAACACTGTAAGTGATTTTTTAAGAAATCTAATCATTTTCTAATTTGCTTTTTTATGAAACCTCTTGTATGATGGAATTAACAAATAAAACGTTCATAAGAGAGGTAAAGAGTATGAAGAAAAATAATTTTGTCGGCATTGTGTTAGGATTGCTGTTTTTGGTTATCGGTGTCGGATATCTGGCAGAGGCCTTGGATTTCATTCCGGAGTTTACAATTTTCTTTGACGGATGGTGGAGCTTGTTCATTATTGTTCCGTGCTTTTGCGGATTGATTGGAAAAGATGGCGGCAAAGTCGGTTACTTAATCGGTATTGCAATCGGTTTGTTTTTCCTGCTATCGGCACAAGGCGTGTTGGATGGGGATAAGCTTTGGGCAGTGTTCCTGGCTGTGATTTGTGTATTAATCGGTATGAACTTAATTCTTCCGAAAAAGAAAAGGGAAAACAGCGGATCTGTGGAGTCCCATACGGACCGCTTTGACAGAAGCGAAGATAGAAATGCCGGTGCAGGTGCGGCAGCAGGAACAACCGCAGCGGAGCGGTTTGTGGACGCGGAAGTGGTAAATGACGGTACTGCCGAGCGTGTACAAGAAGTATCAACGGAATCCAACCGTGCTTTTCAGAGTGAAAGTCAGTCTTATCAGAATGTAGGAGATATGGACAAACTCATTTGTTCCGCAGTATTTGCGGGAAGAGATATCCGCGTGGATAATTCGGTGTTTAACGGAGCAGATTTAACCGCAATGTTCGGTGGTATCGATCTCAATTTAAAAAATGCCGTGATTCAGAGAAATGTCACCATTGAAGTGAAGGCGATCTTTGGCGGAGTAGATATTATTATGCCGTCCAATGTTCGTGTGGTAGTAGATGTTTCCACAATTTTCGGTGGTGTGGATAATGGTACGAGAACACCGTTAGGTGCAGATGAAAATACGCCGACGGTATTCATTAAGGGTACCTGTGTCTTTGGCGGTGTAGATGTAAAATAAGAAGCGGAGGCTTTTATGTACGAAGACCGTGTAGTGTTGTGTGTCAGCAATGCCTATGAGAAAAAGTACTATTTAAACGAAGATTTTGGAGCGCTTCCGAAAGCGATTCAAGACGAACTGAAGATTATGTGTGTCTTGTTTACGGAGGATGTGGGCGGTATTCTTTCTCTTGTATATGAGGAAGACGGTACGCTTGTATTCGATGTAAATGCAGATGAAGGGGATTTACTGTTTGATGAAATCGGCAGTGTACTCCTGGTAAAGAAGTTGCAGGAAGACAAAAAAGAGTTGCTGGAGTCTTTGGAACTGTATTTTAAGGTGTTTTTTCTGGGAGAAGATGCCGGGAAGTTATTTGTTCCGGGATATTAAGAAAGTAAAGGGACTGTCGCAGAAGTGCGGTGGTCCCGTTTCGTGATTTTAATGAGTTGTTACAGATGGGAATTGTATGGCTGTCAGTTGTGATTGTAAGAGCGTTTTACGGAACGCACAGAAAGGAGAGTTTTGATGTTACTTGCCATAGATGTGGGAAATACCAATTTTACCTGTGGGATTTTTGATGGGGAAGAACTGGTTACGACGTTTCGGATGACGACGAAGGAAAAACGTACTTCGGATGAATACGGTTTTTTGTTCAGCGGAATTGTGGAAAGTAAGGGAGTAAAAAAAGAACAGATAACGGATGTGATTATCGCGTCTGTTGTGCCGGATGTCATGCATTCCCTGACCAATTCCGTTCTGAAATATTTTGATTGTAAGCCGGTGATTGTGGGAGCCGGTACAAAGACGGGACTTCGTATCGTGACTGCAAATCCGAAGGAAATCGGTGCGGATCGTGTGGTAGATGCAGTGGCGGGGTATGAGTTGTACGGTGGCCCGGTTCTTGTCATTGACTTCGGAACCGCAACTACCTATGATTTGGTCAACGCCGACGGCGAGTTCGTGGCCGGAGTGACCAGTCCCGGTATTGCCATTTCCGCTAATGCTCTGTGGAATGAAGCGGCGAAGCTTCCGAAAATAGAAATTAAAAAACCGGAATTTATCCTGGCAAAAGAAACGGTGACCAGTATGCAGGCAGGCCTGGTGTACGGCACCATCGGACAGACCGAGTATATTGTAAAGAAGATGATAGAGGAATCCGGTTATACGGATGTAAAAGTGGTGGCAACAGGAGGTCTTGGGCGTATTATAGCAGAGGAGACCGACTGTATCGATGAGTATGATCCGATGCTTACCATGAAAGGTTTATATTTGATTTACCGTCGAAACAAAGGACAGGGGAAATAAAAAATGGAACGTAGTTTACAAATCGGAACAGTAAAAGTGAAGGGCATTTTGGCTTTGGGGCCTATGGCAGGTGTAACAGACCTGCCTTTTCGCTGTCTTTGTAAGGAGCAGGGAGCAAGCCTCATATACACCGAAATGGTCAGTGCCAAGGGAATCCTTTATAATAACAAAAATACGAAAATTATGTTGGAAACTGCAGACAGCGAACGACCGGTGGCACTGCAGCTGTTTGGTGAGAATGCGGAAATTATGAGCGAAGTGGCAAAACGAATTGAAGAGTTGCCCTTTGATATTTTGGATATCAATATGGGATGTCCGGTGCCGAAGGTAGTAAACAACGGAGAAGGTTCCGCACTTATGAAGGACCCGGTAAAAGCCGGACGGATTATTGAGGCTATTTCGAAAGCAATACAAAAGCCGGTGACGGTAAAGATTCGGAAAGGGTTCGGAAAAGAAGATGCCAATGCACCGGAACTGGCACGGATTGCCGAAGAAAGCGGTGCGGCAGCGGTGGCGGTGCACGGCCGAACCAGAGAACAGTATTACAGCGGTAAGGCAGACTGGGATATTATTCGCAAGGTAAAAGAAACGGTGAGCATACCGGTAATCGGCAACGGGGATATCTTTACTCCGGAGGATGCGAAACGGATGCTTACGGAGACCGGCTGTGACGGGTTAATGTTGGCCAGAGGAGTGCAGGGGGACCCGTGGCTGTTTCACCGGGTAAATCATTATTTGGAAACGGGAGAATTGCTTTCGAAACCTCCTATGTCGGAACTTATCGACACGATTTTGCGTCATGCGCAGTTACAACTGGAGTTTAAAGGAGAATATCTCGGTATGCGGGAGATGCGTAAGCATGTGGCTTGGTACACCACGGGGTATCCTCATTCCGCAAAATTGCGGGTGAAGGTGAATGCGGTGGAAACCATGGCAGAGCTGGATGAGTTGTTGAGAGAGTATGTGAGAGAGTGCGAAGAAGAGAGGTAAACCGGGGGAATTCGAGGGAATTGTTTTAGGACTAGTTGATGCTTTGTAAAATATGTTTTCAATGACCGGCCGGTGGAGTTGCAGTTTTGTGACTTGCCGGCAGTTTTTTTGTCCGAGTTCGGAACGGTTTGGTGGCCCGGGCGGAGCTGATTCGGATTCTTTTGACTTTGAGCATGGGATTGTTAATGACTTGGATGTTTTTTGATTCAAGCATGGGATTTTCATGGATTTTATTGCTGTTGGCAGCGAGATTTTCTCAATTGAACTGCTAACGGATGTTTTGACCCAAAAGGGAGAATAAGAAGGCATAATAAAGCGGTACATTACTATATTTTACAGAGGATTTTCCCAGAAAAGTTCATTTTGGAAGGCTTGACCCAAGGAATGAGAAAAAGTTTTCTCAAATACTGTGATAGAGGAAATTTGAGAAAATCCTAGAGTATACCCGGTAGAAAACAAGCTAAATTCTGCTTGAACTGCAGAAAAAGAATATGAGTTTGGGTCAAACTAAATAGAAAACATGCTATTGACCCAAATATGCAAAATGTCGGAGGATTGGTGCAAAAGAAAGGTTGCAATTTGAGAAGAATTGTGTTACTTTAGTAATATGGGAGGTGGTCTACATGGGATAAATGTATAAATGCGAATGAAGAAAGCAAAAATGAAGAGTAAAAAGAAATTATGGGAGGAGAAGGAACTACGAGTAAAAAAAGAGAGTTATTGGAATCCAGAATGAGTCATCTGGAAAGAGCACTGGAAGAGCTTCCAAAGGGAAAGCTGACGTGTGCAAGGAATGGGTGTAAAGGGAACGGCACGAAAGCAAGTAAAGAAAAACGTGCAAATGGGAGTGATGAGAACTATGTAAAATGGTATGTGAGTACAGGAAAGGGCAGAGTATACTTGCCGAAAAAGGAACGAGAGTTGGCGGAAGGGTTGGCGTTACGAAAGCTTTACACGATACAATTGGGCCGATTACGACACGAATCGGAACTTCTAAGGCAGTACGAATTATTTCAAGAAGATAATGTTTATTCAAATGAGATAGAAAATCTGATTTCTCAAGAATCCCCCTATTATGAGTTGTTGAAAAAAAGAATCGTAGGCAGTATGGGTAATGATACTTACATTAAAGCCTGGCAGGAAGAAGAATATCCATCCAATTGCGCACATTCGGAACATTTGCAGCATAAGTCATTAAAAGGAGAACGACTTCGTTCAAAATCAGAAGTGATTATTGCAAATGCTCTTTATGTGAATCATATTCCGTACCGGTATGAATGTGAACTGGTATTGGGAGATGTTACATTGTATCCGGATTTTACGATTCTTCATCCGGGCACATTGGAAGTATATTATTGGGAACATTTCGGAATGATGCATCAGGAAGTTTATAAGGAGAAAACGCTACAAAAAATTCGATTGTATGGTGAGTACGAGATTTTTCCGTTCCATAATTTGATTACAACCTATGAAAGTGAGTTTGTAGCTTTAGATTCGGAGATGATTCAAAAAATAATTGATATGTTTTTTGTGTGTTAAGAAATATTTTCTTGTCAAAATAGGAAATTTGCGACAAGAAAATGGGAGAAAAACAGGCAATACTGACAAAAATGAAAAAAGATGAAAAAAAGATAAAAATAGGTGTTGACAATTCTTAGAAAAGAGTGTATGATAGCGAAAGACAAATGTTCGCGAGAGAAAAACACTCGGTTAGAAGATGGAGGTAGAAGATTATGGCAAAGTTAAGAGTCGGAATTTTAGGTGCAACCGGTATGGTAGGACAGAGATTTATCGCACTTCTTGAGAATCATCCGTGGTTTGAAGTGGTTACTGTGGCAGCAAGCCCGCGTAGCGCAGGTAAGACCTATGAAGAGGCAGTAGGTGATCGTTGGAAGATGACCACTCCGATGCCGGAAGCAGTAAAGAAGTTAATCGTAAAGAACGTAAACGAAGTGGAAGCAGTTGCTGCAACCGTTGACTTTGTATTCAGTGCAGTAGATATGACCAAGGACGAGATTAAGGCAATTGAGGAAGCGTATGCTAAGACCGAGACTCCGGTAGTTTCCAACAACAGCGCACACCGCTGGACTCCGGACGTTCCGATGGTAGTGCCGGAAATTAATCCGGATCACATGAAGGTCATCGATTTCCAGAAGAAGCGTCTCGGTACCAAGAGAGGCTTCGTAGCAGTAAAGCCGAACTGCTCCATTCAGAGCTACGCTCCGGTGCTTACCGCTTGGGCAGAGTTTGAGCCGTACGAAGTAGTGGCTACCACCTATCAGGCAATTTCCGGTGCAGGTAAGACCTTCAAGGATTGGCCGGAAATGGTAGAGAACATCATACCGTACATCGGTGGTGAGGAAGAAAAGAGTGAGAAGGAACCGCTTCGTATCTGGGGTGAAATCAAGGACGGCGTTATCGTTCCGGCAACCTCTCCGGTAATTACCTGTCAGTGTATCCGTGTTCCGGTATTAAACGGTCACACCGCTGCGGTATTTGTAAAGTTCAGAAAGAAGGCTACCAAGGAGCAGCTTATCGAGAAGTTAGTAAACTTCAAGGGTGTTCCGCAGGAGCTTGAGCTTCCGAGTGCACCGAAGCAGTTCATCCAGTACCTTGAGGAAGACAATCGTCCGCAGGTTAAGCTGGATGTGGATTACGAGAACGGCATGGGCGTATCTGTCGGCAGAATCCGTGAGGATTCCGTATACGATTGGAAGTTTGTAGGACTTTCCCACAACACCGTTCGTGGTGCAGCAGGCGGCGCAGTACTTTGCGCAGAGCTGTTAAAGGCACAGGGATATATCGAAGCAAAGTAAGATGATATGAAATAGGAAGAGAGTAAAACCGTCGGAAAGGATGACTTCCCGGCGGTTTTTGATGTGATAGGAAACGCTTGGTTCTTTACAAGCGTCAATGAAAAAGGTATAATAAAACAGATGAAATAAGAATCGGAAGCAGAAAGAACCCGGAGGGAAAAAGGGTTACAGAGTAAAAGCATAAGGAGGATTGCTATGAAAAAGAGGAAGGGTTTGAAAACAATAGCAGCACTGGCGATGATACTGTTGCTGTTGGGGGATTTGATGGATGGACCGGCCTATAGGGCCTGTGCAGAGGAAGAAATGTATTATACCGTGACGGTAACACCTTCTGAACACGGCACGATGGCGGTGGATAAGGCCACAGCAGCGGAAGGAGAAACGGTTACGATACAGGTTCAAAATGACCCCGGATATCGTATGGTACAGGGGGGCCTGGACGTGATGGATGGGGAAGGAAATTCGCTTAGTGTTGATGGGGTAAGCGAAGGTGGTCTTGTTTACGAGTTTACCATGCCTGCTTCCGATGTTACGTTAAGCATTCTGTTTGAGGTTTGTACAAACCATGTTTTTATATACAGTGTTTGTACGTGTGGCTATGTTTGTCCTCATGAAGTGTATGATAAGAATGGGGGGAGGGTCTACTGTCGGGATTGTATTCGATCGTGTGAGCATGAAAGTCATACGGACGGTGTTTGCAATGAGTGTGGATACGGTTGCGCAGAACTGGAGCACATATTCAATGAAGCTACGGAGGCTACGGATTCTGGTGATGAGCATGTTATTGTATGTAGCCGGTGTGATGTGGAATATCTTGAACTACATAGTTGGACGGAATGTGTGGAAAAGGAAGAAGCACTGGTTGTAGAAGGAAATTGTACAGATGGAGCTATTTACAGTAAGAGTTGTATTTGCGGAAAGGTTTATGGACAGCGGCCGGAATTTATCACAGAGGAGTATTCTTTTGTCGGATCTCTGAATGCAGAGGCGCATGCATGGGGAGAGTGGCAACAGACGGGAGATGGAGAACATCAAAGAGTATGTGCACGTGATAATACCCACATTGAAACAGGACACTGTGGCGGGGGAGAAGCAACTTGTACGCAAAAACCGATTTGTGCGTATTGTAATGCGGAATACGGAGAATATCTTCTGCATACACCGGATTACAGCGTAAATGGAAATGTGCTTACGGAAGATTGCAGAAACGAGACATGTGCTCATTGTGTGACTGCCGAATTACAGATGCAACAAGGAGTAGAACTGTCCTATAAGGGTGAACCCATGACTCCGTTTGTTATGATTTATCCGGAAGAGTGGCAGGGAGAGAAAAAGCAACCGCAAGATACGGATTATTCCAATAATGTCAATGCCGGAACCGCAACCTGTACATTTACCTATTCGGATGGTGTGGCAGTAACAAGAACCTTTGAGATAGCGAAAGCTGAGTCGGCACCGAACATGCCGGAACGTACCATGGAGGTTCCGTATAATACGGGTACTATTGGAAGGGTAGCGTTGCCGGCTGATTGGGAATGGCAGGAAACAGACCGGACTGCGGCACTGGAAGCGGGGGTTCCTAAAGAGGCGATGGCGCTTTATGTCGGTGCAGATAAAGGAAACTATGAAAATGAAAGTGTAGCCATTACGATTACAAGATTGGAATGTCAACACAGTTATTCAAGTGCAGTGACAAAGGAGCCGACTGTGACGGAGGAAGGGTTACGCGTCTATACATGTAATTCATGCGGAGATACCTATACAGAGGTCGTTGACAGGTTGCCGGCACCGACTCCGACGCCGGAGCCGATTGTAACCCCGGAGCCAATTGTAACCCCGGAGCCGATTGTAACCCCGGAGCCGATTGTAACCCCGGAGCCGATTGTAACCCCGGAGCCAATCGTAACGCCGGAACCGATGGTAACACCGGAACCGACGGTAACCCCGGAGCCGACAGTAACGCCGGAGCCGATTGTAACCCCGGAGCCAGTCGTAACGCCTGAACCGACGGTAACCCCGGAGCCGACAGTAACGCCGGAACCGATGGTAACCCCGGAGCCGATGGTAACGCCGGAACCGACACCTGCACCGGAGGAACAAGAGAAAGAACCGGTGTTAAAGAAGGGGTATACCGTACAAATCGGAGCGTTTTCAAAGAAATCCAATGCTGAAGTATGGGCTAAAAAGGGAGATGGCTTAGAGATTCGGATGTATCTTATCGAAAACGGAAAGTTGTTTAAGGTACAAACGGATGTCTTTGAAACAAGGAAGGAAGCACTGGCTGTTTCGGAAAAACTTAAAGCCGCAGGACTTGCCAATTATGTTTTGAAAACAGAACGCTGGGTGATTCCGGGAGAGAAAGACACGCCGGATATCCCAATCACTATGCCGGAAGTACCGGGTACGGAAACACCGGCATTACCGGAAGAGTCTGAAAAGAAGACGTTGAGTGCGTTGGCGAGAGAAGTAATCGAAGGAAAATGGGGAAACGGTAAGGAGCGGAAAGAACGTTTAACAGAGGCCGGCTACGATTACGGAAAAGTACAAAGTAAAGTAAATGAGATGTTAAGATAGTTGAAAAGATACGGAAACGACTGCTGCATACGGAGTGCGGCAGTCGTTTTGTTGTTTAGTTGAAAATTTTGTAATTTTCTATAGAGTTTCTATAGAGCGAAACTAATTTGTATAAAAGTTTACAAACAAGTTTGTTGACAAACGAAAAAATATAGTATAAAATAGTTTACAAACAAGTTTGTGGAGGCGGGTATGGAGTTTAATTTTGTGCAGGATTTAGAGATTGTATTGGAGCTTACGGGACTTTCCGTAGAGACGTTTGCGGAGGAATTGGGAGTTTCCAGAATGACGGTGAACAATTGGCTTTCCGGAAGGAAGGACATCAGCGAAAAGAATATTGCTACCTTTTATGAGTATACTTTCAGTAGAGGGATACGTCTGAATCTGATAAAGGAGCAGCTTTACCGAGAGGAGCTTAAGAGTCCTTCGGAGGTACTTTTATTTCATGGAGCAAAGACGAAGATAGAGGGAGAGCTGCGTACTGATTGCAGCAAGCGGCGGAATGATTTCGGAGCAGGATTTTATTGCGGCGAAAGTTTGGAGCAGTCTGCTATGTTTGTTGCAACCTATCCTGCTTCTTCTTTATATATGGTTCGATTTTGCCCTGAGGGGCTTTGCGGGAAAGAGTTTGGTGTGAGCCGGGACTGGATGCTGATGATTGCATATTTCAGAGAACGATTGGGAACCTATGCGGATTCCGAAGTGATTCGGACGCTTGTGCGGTCTGTGGAAGGAGTAGACTACATTGTAGCCCCCATCGCGGATAACCGGATGTTTGAAATAATTGACCAATTTATAGACGGGGAGATTACGGATGAGCAATGCAGGCACTGTCTGTCTGCTACCAATCTGGGAAAGCAGTATGTATTTGTGACAGATAAGGCATTGCGACAGGCAGAACTTTTAGAACGGTGTTATCTGACGAAGGCAGAGAAAGAGTTTTATCTTTTTTCAAGACAGGCAAGTTATGAGATGAACAGGGACAAGGTAAAGGTGGCACGCAGACAGTACAGAGATGCGGGAAAGTATATAGAGGAGATTTTACAATGAGAGAGATGGATCACTATGGATTGCAGATGTGCAAATTTCAAGGAGAACTGTTCGAAGAGTCTCTTCGGAAAACAAAGTGCGGCTCTAAAGTGTTTTTAAGACGTTTCATGCTTTCGGATTTGGCGGAACGAATGGATAAAGACGGCTTTTTATTTGAAGCTATCGATGTGGAGGATGCTTTTATTGAAATAGAGACACAGTACGGACCTTCTGAGTATGGTCAGATAAAGTTCGGCGGAGAAGCATTGTACTGGACGGGATATCTGTACCGGTACTGGTCCTATATTTCGGGAAAAAGCAGCAAGCAGTTGTATCGTATCGTGAAGCCGGAAGAGTTGGAGAAACTGTATTATCCATACCACTCTCTGGACCCGGAGCAGGCCATTGAGCGTATTAAGGAGGCAAAGGGATTGACGGAAGAGGATGAAATCCGGCGAGGTGTGGAAATCCTGAGACGGATACGGGCAAGAAAGGCAGCACAGGAACAACAGAAAGCGGAATGTACGAAGTAGTACGGTACAGGCAGGAAGGGGGATTCCCTTCCTTTTTTGTATTCCTAAAGATTTTATTAAATTCTTGACAATATATTGACGAAGGAAAATCTATCTGTTATTTTATAATAGTTAATATTGTTTTTTCTTTTATAAAGTACATATATATAGAAGATAGGCAGAAGGGTTTTGCTCTTAAAGGGAAAAGGAACCTTTAAGGGGATGATTTGGGGATGTAAAGCAACAAAGGCAGGAGGCGAATATGCTTACATTACGTGACATTAAAAAAGAATATCGCGTGGGCGATATGACCATTCCGGCATTGAAAGGTGTCAGCATCCAGTTTCGGAAGAGTGAGTTTGTTTCGGTGTTGGGTCAGTCCGGTTGCGGTAAAACCACATTGTTAAACATTGTAGGCGGTTTGGACCAATATACCGAGGGTGATTTGATTATCAACGGTGTTTCTACGAAAAAGTTTAAGGATTCGGATTGGGACAGCTACCGGAATCATTCCATCGGCTTCGTGTTCCAAAGTTATAACCTGATTCCACATCAGAGTGTACTTTCTAATGTAGAACTTGCACTTACTCTGTCCGGTGTATCTAAGACAGAGCGTCGCAAACGTGCCAAGGAAGCATTGGAAAAGGTAGGCCTGGGAGACCAGTTAAATAAGAAACCGAATCAAATGTCCGGCGGTCAGATGCAGCGTGTGGCCATTGCCCGTGCCCTTGTAAATAATCCGGATATTTTGCTTGCGGATGAGCCGACGGGTGCACTTGACAGTGAAACCAGCGTACAGATTATGGAAATTTTGAAGGAAGTAGCCAAGGATAAGCTTGTTATTATGGTTACTCATAACCCGGAGCTTGCGGAACAGTACTCCAGTCGTATTGTGCGTTTGCTGGACGGTAAAATAATCAGCGATTCCGATCCGTACGAGGAAGAAGTGCAGGCGACGGAGCAAACGAAAAAGGAAAAAAGAGCAAAGAAGACGTCCATGTCTTTCTTTACTGCGCTGGCTCTTTCCTTTAATAACCTTCTTACCAAAAAAGGTCGTACCTTTATGACGGCGTTTGCGGGTTCCATCGGTATTATCGGTATTGCATTGATTTTATCCGTGTCCACCGGTGTGCAGGATTATATTGATTCCGTACAGAGGGATACGCTTTCCAGTTATCCGATTACCATGGAAGCGGAGATTGTGGATTCTTCTGCACTGCTTGCAACTATGATGGGTGTGGATAAGGACGGAAAACCGGTAGATCAGCATGAACTGGATAAGGTGTATGCAAATTCTACCATGTATGATATGATGAATGCTTTTACGGACATGGATACGAAGAAAAATAACTTAAAGGCATTTAAAAAGTTCTTGGAAGAAGACGAAGAAATGCAGAAGTATATTTCTTCCGTGCAGTATGCCTATGACATGGATTTGAGTATTTATACCAAGGACGTGGACGGCAAGGTGGTAAAGGCAGATGTCAACGAGCTGATGGCCATGATGATGGAGTCCTTCGGTATGGCGAGTACCATGATGGAAAATATGAGTTCCATGATGGTGGGTATGGATGTCTGGAATGAGATGATGACCGGTGAAGACGGGGAACTTATCAGTCAGACGGTAAAGGATCAGTACGATTTGATTCACGGTGAATGGCCGGATGCCTATAACGAAGTTGTGATTTTGGTAGACAGAAACAACGAAGTCAGTGACATGGTGTTGTATGCCCTCGGTCTTACCACTATGGATGTGATGATGGAGTCCATGCAGGATATTATGGCAGGAAACCAGGTATCCCAGGATCTTGGCCCGTGGACCTATGAGGATATTTGCAACATGACCTTCCGGGTGATTCCGAGCGCATTAAAGTACCAGAAGCAGAATAACGGAAGTTATGCAGATTTATCCGCTTCCGATGCCGGACTTTCTTATTTATATGATAAGATGGGCGTTGATTTGAAGGTTGTGGGTATTTTACGTCCGAATGAGGATGCAACCTCTACTTCCATGACAGGTGCAATTGCATATACCAGCGAATTGACCAAGTACGTTATGGAGCAGAATGCAAATTCCGAGATTTTAAAAGAACAGCTTGCAGACCGGACGGTAGATGCTATTTCCGGATTACCGTTTGAGACCGGAGAGGAAGAAGAACTTTCCCCTGAAGAAAAGGAAGCCGCTGTAAAAGAATATTTTGCCGGTCTTGACAGTACAAAGAAGGCAGAGTTATACGGAATCATTAAGGCGACTCCGTCCGAGAAAGAACTTACTGAGGCGGTAGGGGCACAGATGGCAATGATGGATGATGCTACCCTTCGCAGTATGTTGGTGCAAGCGTTTGCAATGCAGATGGCGGTAGATGCGGAACAGGTGCAGAGCTATGTGACCGAGATGAGTGCGGAAGAAGTACAGAACTATGCATACCAGGTACTTGCGGCAAAAGTAACCGAAGAATACGCAAAGGGCGTACAGGCGAACTTAGGAACCATGACGGTGGACCAGCTTGCCGGAATGTTTGATATGGCTCAGTTTACTACGGATGAATATGTGGCATTTTACGGTGAGTATTTGCCGAAGGCATACTCCGAATCCACATATGACGAGAACTTAAAACTTCTCGGATATGCTGATCCGGACAGCCCGTCTGCGATTAACATTTATGCGGAGACCTTTGAAAATAAGGATATGATTGCAGACTTGATTGCAAAGTATAACGAAAATGCGGCAGAAGAGGATGTAATTGAGTACACGGACTATGTGGCACTCTTAATGTCCTCTATCACTACGGTAATCAATGCGATTTCTTATGTATTGATTGCATTTGTTGCAATTTCCCTTGTGGTATCTTCCATTATGATTGGTATTATTACTTACATCTCTGTATTGGAGCGTACCAAGGAAATCGGTATTCTTCGTGCAATCGGTGCATCCAAGAAGGATATTTCCCGTGTGTTTAATGCGGAGACCATTATTGTTGGCTTTGTATCCGGTGCTATCGGTATTTTGGTGACATTAGGATTTATTGTGATTATCAATATCATTCTTCACGAAGTAACCGGTATTGCAAACTTAAATGCAGTGCTTCCGCCGATGGCAGGTGTGATTTTGGTAGGTATCAGCATGCTTCTTACCTTTATTGCAGGTTTGTTCCCGTCTAAGGTGGCAGCAAAGAAGGATCCGGTAATTGCTCTGAGAAGTGAGTAAAAGGAGAATAAAGAAAAGGCTGCGCAGGGCGCAGCCTTTTTTGTGTGTAAAAACTTGCGGTTGAAACGACCGGATGTTTCTTTAGATTTGTGCCAATTTTGCAGCTGCATCCGAAAGAAGGAGCAACGCCTGAGATTTGACTTCAAGAGAGGCGTAGATGCCTTTCGTGGCTGCTGTAGCGGCCGTTTTTGCATATTCTAAAGCATCGGCATAGTTTTCTGCCTGAAGGAATGCGGATGCCATTCGGAAGGCTACTTTGGCTAACAATGCCTGGACTTCGTCGTTTAATACGGAATCTTCCGGAACGGAAGAGAGAGCTTCGTAAGCAGCAGTATCGTCTTCTGCAAGATAAGCCTCCTTTGCATGAAAGAATGCAGAAGCATCCTGCGGAACGGAAGTAAGAGTGCCGGTTGTGACTGAATCGGAAGAGTCCGAGGCATTTTCTGCAGCGTCCGGAAGTAAAACAGTCGGCGGAAGTTCCAAGACTTGTGCTAAATAACTTAAGGTTTTCATGGAAGGAACCGCATTGCCGCTTTCAATCTGACTGAGCATGTTTCTTGTGATAAAGGAACCAACCACTTCGGATTGGGTCATTTTTTTTGCGAGACGTGCTTCTTTGATGCGTTGCCCTAAAAGTTTTGGATCCATAGATATCCCTCCTTTGACAAAGGCGTTTTGGGTTACTGATAGTTACTGATAAATCATATAAAAGTAAATGTAATTCTGTTGTTACAATCCTTTGCGTAAACTAAATTTACATCTATTATATCATAAACCAGGAAAAAAGCAAGCAAAATGTTTGTTTGACAAGAAAAACATCGTAAATATAAAAAATGTGATAAAACCCATTGACAATGGAAGCAATGCATGTTATTATGGATGTAAATAAAATTTACCTCACGGTTTCAGAGGGGAGAAGGAGGAGAGTTTATGAATGCTTGGTGGGAATCACTCGGTATTTTACAGCGGATTTTGTATTGCATCGCAATCCCGGCTACGCTTGTATTGATCTTACAGACAGTACTTGTGATTATGGGATTCGGTGACGGTGCCAGTGGGGCTGACTTTAATCCAAGCGATACATCCGGTTTGGATTTGGAAGGAGATATGTCGGCGGGAGATTTGGCAGACGGCGATATTACGGATGCTATATCCGGAGATTTCGGCAGCTTGAAGTTGTTTACCATACAAGGTGCGGTTGCATTTTTGGCCACATTTTCCTGGGTGTCCATTGTATGTGTAAATGCAGGGATGCTTGAAATTGTAGCACTGGCTATCGGTTTTGTGTGCGGTGGTGTGATGATGTATGTAGTGGCGAAGCTTTTGCAGTTGATGGCGAAGCTTTCGGAAAACGGTACATTCAAGATTAAATCCATGGTAGGTGAAACTGCACAGGTGTATTTGACGGTGTTGCCGTCGGGAGAAAGCGGAGGAAAGGTTACCTTAAGCAGTACTTCCCGGTTTGCAGAGGTAGATGCCATTACGGAAGGGGCCCAGCCGATTCCCAGCGGAAGCAGAGTACGCATCGTAGATGTAAGAGGCGATGTGGTTGTGGTTGAAAAGGATCTGTAAGCTGTAATGTGACGATGCAGCTATAACAGGAAATAAATTTTAGGGAGTTTTTAAAAGTTAAAGGAGGATTTAACAATGGGAATGGATTCAGTAGTATTAGTCAGTGTTATTGTACTTATTTTGTTTGCGGCATTTGCCGGTATTTTATCCAGATATCGTAAGTGTCCGTCCGACAAAGTAATGGTTATTTACGGTAAGGTTGGTACCGACAAGGACGGTCAGCCGCGAAGCGCAAAGTGTATCCACGGTGGTGCGGCATTCGTGGTACCGGTAATTCAGTCGTATCAGTATTTGGATTTGACACCTATTTCGTTAAATGTAGATTTAAGAAATGCTCTTTCCAAACAGAATATCCGTGTAGACGTTCCGTCCAGATTTACCGTAGGTATTTCTACCGAAGACGGTATTATGCAGAATGCGGCAGAACGTTTGCTTGGACTTAAGTTAAATGAGATTCAGGAGTTGGCAAAGGATATTATCTTCGGTCAGTTGCGTCTCGTTATTGCAACCATGGAGATTGAGGAAATCAATACCGACCGTGATAAGTTCTTACTTGCGGTTTCCAAGAACGTGGAAATCGAACTTAAGAAAATCGGTCTTCGTCTGATTAACGTAAATGTAACTGATATTACCGATGAGTCCGGTTACATCGAGGCTCTCGGTAAGGAAGCTGCCGCAAAGGCAATCAATGATGCAAAGAAGAACGTGGCAGAGAAGGACAGAGATGGTGAAATCGGTCAGGCTCTTGCAAGAAAGGATCAGCGTATCCAGGTGGCTGCAGCAGACGCATCTGCAATCCAGGGTGAAAATGATGCAAAGATTGAAGTAGCACAGTCTGAGGCAAACCGTCGTGAGAAAGAGGCAGAAGCGCTCCGTATTGCAACCGCAGCAGAGGCGGTACAGGCAGCAAAGGCGAAGCAGGAAGCTTATATTGCACAGCAGGAAGCAGAGCAGACCCGTGCACAGCTTGAGATGGCAACCCAGCAGGCAGACGTCATCGTTAAGGCACAGATTGCAAAAGAGCAGGCACAGATTGCTGCAGATGCAGAGGCAGAAGTGGCAAGACGTAAGGCACAAGGTGAGGCAGATGCAATCTTTGCTAAGATGGCAGCAGAAGCTCGCGGTACTCAGGAACTTTTAGAGAAGCAGGCAGAAGGTATGCGTAAGCTCGTGGAAGCTGCCGGCGGTGATTCCGATAACGCAGTAAAGTTAATTCTTGCGGATAAGATGGAACAGCTTCTTCAGATTCAGGTGGAGGCAATTAAGAACATTAAGATTGATAAGGTTACCGTTTGGGACGGCGGAAAGAACAGTGACGGCAAGACCGCTACTTCTGGTTTCCTGTCCGGCATGATGCAGGCAGTTCCGCCGCTTAACGAAGTGTTTAAGCAGGTGGGTATGGAACTTCCGACCTTCCTCGGCAAAGAAAAGGAAGAAGGCGTTGTGGCGGAAGGCGTACAGTCTGAAGAGTAATGCATTAAATAATTGAAACGGGTTTGGGCGTTAGAGTAACGTATGATAGTTGGGAATGAGACAAAGAATAAGGGAGGGAAGAGGAGCGGTGCATGTGCACTGCTCCTTTTTCTTGCTTTCGTTCTTCACTATCCTATGGTATAATAGCTACAAAGCAAAAAGGAGGTGAACCGGTTGGCAAAGAAGCAGAAGGAGAAGCAACAGGACGAGGATGAAAAGAAAGAAAAAGTGCAGGCGTCGGATAAGGTAAAGGTATCCGTACGTACTCTGGTGGAATTTATTATGCGTTCCGGAGATTTGGAAAGCGGTAGCGGACGAATGGATGCAGATGCCATGCAGGCGGGCAGCCGGTTGCACCGGAAAATACAGAAAAGTATGGGAAGCAATTATACGGCGGAGGTACCGCTTTCTATTGAGATTCCGTTGGCGGACGGAGAGGAAAAATTTCTTCTTGTGGTGGAAGGACGTGCAGACGGTGTAATTCGAAATTCCGACGACAGCTTTGTGATAGATGAGATTAAATGTACCTACCGTGATGTGATGCATCTGGAAACGGCAGAGCAGGTGCATCTGGCTCAGGCGAGATGCTATGCTTATATGCTTGGCGTAAAAGAAGAAAAGTTGGGTGCCATGGAAGGAACGGAAATGCTGCAACAAGACGGCACAGAACCGGAGCCGGCAGATGAAACGAAAGTACAAACAGCAGGTAACGACACCTTCGGCATTCAACTGACCTACTGTAATATAGAAAACGAGAGTATTAAGCATTTTAAGGAAGAACTTTCGGTCGAGGAACTGACCGGGTGGTTTGAGGCATTGATAAAAGAGTATGCAAAATGGGCGGTATGGGAGCGCAGGTGGAAGAAACAACGTAATGCATCTGCAAAAGAACTCCGATTTCCTTTCGCCTACAGGGAAGGTCAGAAAGATTTTACGGCAGGAGTTTATCGCTCGATATTAAGAGAGAAAAAGCTGTTTGCCATGGCACCTACCGGTGTGGGAAAGACCATATCAACCGTATTTCCGGCGGTAAAAGCGGTAGGAGAGGGAATTACGGAAAAGCTATTTTATCTTACGGCAAAGACCATTGTACGCACCGTAGCGGAGGAAACCTTTTCGATTCTTTCCGGTCACGGATTACTTTTTAAAACAGTAACCATTACGGCAAAAGAGAAAATCTGTGTATTGGAAAAAACGGAGTGCAATCCCTTTTCCTGCCCGCGGGCAAAAGGACATTTTGACCGAGTGAACGACGCACTGTATGATATGCTTACAAGTGAAACTAACATTACCCGGGAGTTGATTGAACGATATGCGGAAAAGCATATGGTGTGTCCTTTTGAATTTTGCCTTGATTTGACGTTGTGGGCGGATGCGGTGATTTGTGATTACAATTATGTGTTTGATCCGACGGTGGCACTAAAACGATTTTTCTCGGGAGATGGGAAAAATCCCTATGTATTTTTAATTGATGAAGCACATAATCTTCCGGAACGGGCCAGAGAAATGTATAGTGCTACCCTGTGGAAGGAAGAGTTTTTGAGTGTAAAGAGAGTGTTGGGGAAACAAATGCCGAAGCTTGTGAAACGTCTGGAAGCATGCAACAAAGAACTGCTTCGCTTAAAAAGAGAGTGCGATTCGTTTAAAGAATATACGGAATTCGGTGGTTTGTCCCTGGTGTTAACCCGGTTAATGACAGAATGTGAAGAGTATCTAAAAGATGAAAAACGTTCGAAAGAGGAACGAGAGACGGTACTAAACCTATATTTTGAAGCACGGCATTTCCTGGCGATGTATGATTTTTCCGATACGGATTATCGTTACTATGCCTCCTACGGAGAGGACGGTTCTTTTTATGTCAGAGTGCAGTGTATGCAACCGGCAAGAGCCTTGGGAGAACAATTGAAAAAAGGAAAAAGCGCGGTATTCTTTTCTGCTACATTGCTTCCGGTGCGATACTATATGGAGGAACTTGGCGGCACGGAGGAAGACTATGCCATTTATATTCCGTCCCCTTTTTCCAAGGAACAACGGCAGGTGTATGTGGGATATGATGTGAACTTCCGTTATGTAAATCGTGGCAGAAAAATGTATGAGAAGGCAGCAGAGTACATTTTGACCTTTGCGGCAGCAAAAAAAGGAAACTATTTTGTATTCTTCTCTTCTTACCGGATGATGCAGGATGTGGCGAACATTCTGGAGGAAAAAATCGGACCGTTTGACAGGGTGCATAAGCAGAAAACCAATATGACGGAAACGGAGCGGGAAGAGTTCTTACAACAGTTTACCGAAGATACCACAGAAACTCACATCGGTCTTTGTGTGTTGGGAGGAATTTTCGGTGAAGGGATTGATTTAAAAGGAGAGCGTTTAATCGGAGCCGTAATTGTAGGAACCGGATTGCCGTTAGTGTGCGAGGAACGGGAACTGTTCCGCAGATATTATGATGAAAAGGAAGGAACAGACGGTTTTTCCTGCGCATATCTGTATCCGGGAATGAATAAAGTACAGCAGGCAGCCGGACGAGTGATTCGTACCACGGAAGATAAAGGCGCCATTCTTTTGTTGGATGACCGGTTTGCCGGTGCGCAGTATACGTCTTTGTTTCCAAAGGAGTGGTTCCCGTATGAGCCGGTGACATTATCCGGGTTGAAACAATCCTTAGAAGAGTTCTGGGAAGGATCGGATAAGTGATTGCCGGAAAACAGGGAATCGTGTGTAAAAATTTAAATATGTCTAAAAATTAAATAGATTGTTAATATGTTGCCATGTTTATTGACACGGAAACGAAGAAAAATTATACTAAAAGAGTAAGAAAATCGTGTGTTTGGGAGGTATTTATGTATTCGGGTTTATTGGAACGTGAGTTTACGGAACAGCAGGAAATCATAGGAATGCCGGATTTTTTTCTTGATCTTAATCTGAATCAGATTGTCAAGGAATTACAGAATAACGCAGATGAGTATGATATCCGGAAAATGTTCTTTCGTCTTCCGAAAGATTTCGAGACGGTATGTTACCGCCAGGAAATTTATCGGGAAATCAGAGGAAAGCATTTGGAAAAGCAGTTTGACCTGTTTTCAAGAAAAATGCGGGAAACAAGACAGTACTTGGAACGTCATAAAGGCGCGGAACAAAAGCAACAGTATCAGATGTACTGGTTCAATGCGGTCAGTGAATTTACGGACGGTGTGGATTTGTTACGTGAGACTCTTGTGGAAGCAAAGCCGGAATCCAAAGGTCTTGCAGGATTGTTGACCTTTGTGGAAGAGCTTTGCGGGACTTCTGTATGGGAAGAGTGCCGCAAGGAGAAAGAAAAAATAAAAGGAATGTTATCGGGACTTCAGTTTGAGCTCAGCATGGACGGTACGAATTTAAAAGTCCGTGCCAGACAGAGGGAAGAGTATTACTTTGACCATTTGAAAAAACTGTTTCCTCAGAAGTTTTCCGAACGTACCAATGCGGATGGGATTCCCTATGATTATTTGATTGCCAGTCCTTTTGTGAACAATGAACAGTTGGGATACTTGGAAACAGAGATTCTCCGAATGTATCGGAAATCCAGACCGGAGTTTTTTAAGGCACTGGAACAGTTTTATAAAAAGTTTGACAAGATGATTGAGGTGGAGGTGTACCGGATTGAGGAAGAACTGCAATACTATCTGACCTTTTCCATGTTTCAAAAGGATATGGAAGCTCATGGTTGTGTGTTCAGTGAACCGAAGGTGCAAAAAGACGGTAGTGCTTTTGTGGCTCATGAACTGTACGATTTGGCATTGGCACGGAAGAACCGTTGGGCGGATTTGGAAGTAGTCAGTAATTCCGTACAGTATCGGGAAGGAGAGCGTTTCTTTATTGTGACCGGACCGAATCAGGGCGGAAAAACCACCTTTGCACGAAGCCTGGGACAGTTAGTGTACTTTGCTATGATGGGATTTACCGTGCCGGCAGAATCGGCGGTGCTTCCGTTTTTTGACAACCTGTTGACCCACTTTTCCGTGGAAGAAAGCTTGGAAAGCGGTAGGGGAAAACTAAAAGAAGAGCTTGTGCGTTTAAAACCGATGATGCAGGAAATTGAGGGAAACAGCTTTGTTGTTTTAAATGAATTGTTTACTACGGCGGCTACTTACGATGCCTTTGTTATGGGACAAAAAGTGATTCGTCATTTTGCGGATCAGGGATGCCTGGGAGTATATGTGACCCACATTGCGGAACTGACAAAAGCGGGGAACGATGTGGTTAGTCTCGTGGCGCTGGCAGATGAGCAAGACCATAAAAAACGTACCTTCCGCGTGGTAAGAAAAGAAGCGGAAGGCATTGGCTATGCGGGAGATATTGTGGATAAGCATCGCCTGGGTTACGACGAATTGTGCAAGCGTTTGGACGAGGGGGGATTGTAAGATGAAGGTAACGTTGTTATATCCGGATAGGGAATGGGGAAAAGACAGAACCTATTTTGACAGGGAAGAGATTGTCAAAGATTTGAATTTACATATTTTGTTTCGTGCGGCAGCGTCGCTTTACGACGAGGAGGCAGAAGCAGGGAAAACCGTGCAGGTTGCACAAGAGCGCAGCAATGAAATTATGGATATGATGAAACGTGTCATGCTGACACCGTTAGCAACACCGGAAGAAGTGCATTACAGACAGCAAATGGTAAAGGAAGCAATCTCCAATTATGACCGTATGGAAGAGTTCTACCGGAATATTAAGTCTGCGGTAGAGGACATTAATAAGTATGCCATGGCAAGAAAGAAGCAGGGATACGGAAGCGGTAGTGACCTTGGCAGACGGAATGTGGCTAATATCGAATATCTGGAGCGGCTTATATATCATCTGAACAGGGTCAGTGCCACGTTAGACCGCTGGGGAGAGCATTTTGTAACGGAAGAAATGCAGGCGTTTAAAGATCAATTCTTTGAAGAGTACTCACCGGATTTTATGGGACTTTTGGAAAAGGTGGTACGGGATCTGCGTTCCTCTACCTTAGACGGTATTATTGATGTGTCCGCATCCCTGGGACCGGGCCTTTTTATGAGCAACCTGACATTGACCAATATTTGGGTGTCCAATAAAATCCGGCTGACATTCTTAAAAAAGGCCGCAAAACGGTTCGGAAAGTTTTGCCAAAGCTTGTTTACAGTGGAAGAGCTGGTGTTTGAAGGGGAAAATCAGAATTTGTGGCAGGATATCAGTGATATTAAAAATGCGACATTGGGTGGAGTGATGCGTCATTTCCAAAGCTTTTTGGAAGAGCAGGAAGTCTTTTTCCAGAAACTGTATTCCCAGGCGGCATTTTTAATGGGAGCAGCGAATCTGCATCGCAGAATGAAACGAATGAATGTGGATGTTTGTTTTCCGGAAGTGACGGACAGAAAGGATATCCGGTTTGAAGGGCTTGTGGAACTGAGTCTTGCCATTAACAGCCTGCGGTGTCCGGTGGATAATTCTCTATGTGCGGATGATAAGCATCTGATTGTGATTACCGGTGCAAATCAGGGCGGTAAGTCTACCTATCTCCGAAGTATCGGAATTGCGCAAATCATGTTGCAGTGCGGGTTGTATGTTCCGGCTAAAAGTTTTTCCAGCGGATTGTACGGCAAAGTATTTACCCACTTTACCCGTCGTGAGGACAGTGCCATGAACAGCGGTCGTCTGGACGAGGAGTTGGGCAGAATGGAGCGAATTGTGGACAATTTGTCCAAAGACTCTGTTTTGTTCTTGAATGAGTCTTTTGCTACCACTACGGAAAAAGAAGGTTCCATTATTGCGGCGGATATTACGAAAGCGTTGTATGAAAGAGGAATCCGGGTGATGATGGTAACTCACTTGATGGCCTTTGCCCAGAGTTGTTATGCACAACATCCGGAGCATGCCCTGTTCCTTTCCGCAGAGAGAGAAGAAGACGGTACCCGAACCTTCCGTATGGTGGAGCAGGAGCCGGAACTGACCAGTTACGGTTTGGACCTGTTTGAAGAAGTGTTAAATAAAAATGCTTGACAGTTTTTTGCATCATTGATATGATTAAAATTAAGGTGCTTTGCGTTTGTTTTCGCAATTTTCAGAGCGTGAAACGGAATGATGCAAGAGCAGAGAAAGGAGATTGAGATGTATTATTTAGGCGTAGATTTAGGTACTTCTTCCGTGAAGCTTGTTCTTATGGAAAGCGACGGTAAGATTGTAAAGACCGCAAGCCGTGAGTATGGTTTGTCCTTCCCGAAGCCGGGCTGGTCCGAGCAGAATCCGGAGGATTGGTTTGCAGGTTTTGAAAGCGGTATTGCAGAGATTTTTGACGGACTTGATAAGAGTAAGCTTGCAGGTATCAGTTTCGGCGGCCAGATGCACGGTCTTGTTATCTTAGATGAGAATGATAAGGTAATTCGTCCGGCGATCCTTTGGAATGACGGAAGAACCCAGGAAGAGTGTGATTATTTAAATAAGACCATCGGTCGTGAAAAGATTTCTTCTTACACCGCAAACATGGCTTTGACCGGTTTTACCGCTCCGAAGATTTTGTGGGTAAAGAAGAATGAGCCGGATAACTTTGCAAAGATTAAGAAGATTATGCTTCCGAAGGATTACCTGGCATACCTTCTTTCCGGTGTACATTGTACCGATGCTTCCGATGCTGCCGGTATGCTTCTTATGGACGTTGAGCATAAGTGCTGGTCCAAGGAAATGCTTGAAATTTGCGGTATTAAGGAAGAGCAGCTTGCAAAGATTTATGACAGCTTTGAAGTAGTAGGAACCTTGACCCCGGCTATGGCAGAGCGTCTCGGATTCTCTACCGATGTAAAGATTATCGCAGGTGCAGGTGATAACGCTGCAGGTGCAATCGGTACCGGTACCACCAAGGATGGTATGTGTATCGTTTCTCTCGGTACCTCCGGTACGGTATTTATCGCATGCGATAAGTTTGCAGTAGATGATCAGAATGCATTACATATGTTTGCACATGCAAACGGTAAGTTCCACTTGATGGGCTGCATGCTTTCCGCTGCATCCTCCAATAAGTGGTGGATGGACGAAATCATCGGAACCAAGAATTATGCAGAGGAGCAGAAGGCTATCACCACCTTAGGTGAGAACCATGTGTACTATCTGCCGTACTTAATGGGTGAAAGAACTCCGCACAACAACCCGAACGCAAGAGGTTGCTTCATTGGTTTGACCATGGATTCCACCAGAGCAGACATGACGCAGGCAGTGCTTGAGGGTGTTACTTACGCACTTCGTGATTCCCTTGAAATTGCAAGAAGTCTCGGCGTGAAGATTGATCGTATCCGTGCAACCGGCGGTGGCGCAAAGAGCCCGCTTTGGAGAAAGATGCTTGCCAACATTATGAATGTAAAGGTAGACATCATCAACAGCGAAGAGGGCCCGGGCTACGGCGGTGCAATTCTTGCAGCAGTAGGTTGCGGTGAGTATGCTTCCGTAGAAGAGGCAGCAGATAAGTTCATTACTGTCGTGGATACCACGGAGCCGGATCCGGAGCTTGTAGCAAAGTACGAAGCGAAGTATCAGGTATTCAAGAAGTTGTATCCGGCATTAAAGGACAGCTTTGATGCAGTAGCTACGGTGTAACCTCATGTTGAAGTGAGTTGTTGAATAGAAGAGTATTAGGAGAATATCATTAATGATATTCTCCTTTTTCATATTATTTTCACATTTTCGGTATATCATAATAGATAGTGCAGAAAAAATGTCCATTTGCACAGGAAGGGGAATGAAAGAATGAAAAGAAGAGGAATGTGGAAGAATGTGTTTTTTGTGGGAGTTGTTGGCATGATACTGGGGTTGACCGGGTGTGGAAGTGGAAAAGAGCAAAGGAAGGGGAATGAACCGGAAATTACCAGGGAAGCAGAACCACAGGAAATAACGCAACAGATAGAAAATTCTGAAATCACACAGGAAACAAAGGAACCGGAAAAAAAGCAAGAGGAAGAAAACCAAAATCCGCCGGAAGAGGCAGAAAAGAAGGATGACATGTTTCGGAATATTATCTGCGGGAAAATGCCGCTTGTACTTATCGAAACGGAGCAGGAAAGTGAGATAACAGATGACACAGTCTACACAGGATGTAATGTGACGGTGACGAATTGCGAGAAAGAGTACGAAGTTATAAAGGCAACGGCAGGAATCCGAATTCGGGGGAACAGTACGCAAATGTATGCGAAAAAACCGTATCGGATTAAGTTTGAGGAAAAACAGCAAGTGTTAGGGTTGTCGGAGGGGGCACATAAAAGCTGGGTACTTTTGGCAGAGTTTAACGATCCTGCCCTTCTCCGGAATCTGGTTACATATGAACTGGCGAGCGGTATGTCCGGGATTTCTTATGCCACGGATTGCACACTGGTTGAGGTGTATATAAACGGAGAATATAACGGTGTGTATTTGCTGGCGGAGCAAACCCAGGTGGATAATCACCGTATTGCAATAGATGAAACGGGAGTTACGGATCCGGCTTGTGTGGATACCGGGTATTTGTTGGAACTTGAGGCGGATTTAAGCCGACGAACCGAGGAAGGCGCGGAAGGAGAAGCATGGTTTGCGGTAACGGGATATGCAAGTGAGAAAGATAACAGTATGCAAATGCTGATGGAGCGTTCCTTTGATGAAAAGGCGGCCTATTATGTGGTGAAAAGCGATGCCCGCTCCGGGGAACAGATGGAATATATAAAAAATTACATGATACAGGTATATGATGCGGTGTATAAAGTAGCGACAAAAGAGGCGGTGGAAGAACTGGTGGATTTACCGTCGGCGGTGGATATGTATTTGGTACAGCTTCTTGCAAACGACTATGACAATAACTACAGCAGTATGTATCTGTATAAAGATGCAGGCGGAAAACTTCAGTTTGGCGCGCCATGGGACTTCGACCTGGCTTACGGAAATTTTACGGGATTTACGGAAGCGGAAGATACGGTATATGTGTATCATCTGCTGAAAAAATTGGGAGAATATGACTGGTTTCGGGAGATGGCAAAGGATCGGTATGAAGAACTATTTATGGGAGAGGCGGGATTAGTAGCCCGGATGAAAACTACCATAAAGCAATTGACGGAGAACTATAGCGCCGAATTCGAGCGGGAATATGCTTGCTGGAGAGAAAATCTGACAAGCATGGCCGGTGGGTTTGGCGGTTTCGGAAACTTTGGGGATTGGCAAATGCCGGAGGGAGAGGAGTTCAGAGGCTTCGGCAATTTCGGGGATTGGCAGATGCCGGAGGGAGGGGAGTTCGGCGGCTTCGGAAACTTAGGGGATTGGCAGATGCCGGAGGGCGGAGCGTTCGACGGCT